>CAYGYG010000004.1:103136-131638 GCA_964354155.1 uncultured bacterium
AATCCCTCGGGATTGCCCATCCGGCCTTTGAAGTTTCGGTTCGCGGTCGAAAGGCAGGCCTCGCCGTCACCGAGAATGCCCTCGTGCACGCCGACACACGGTCCGCACCCCGGGCTGATGACCGCCGCCCCGGCCTCCACCAAAATTTCGAGAAGACCGTGGCGCAGGGCTTCAAGGTAGACCTTGCGGGATGCAGGGCAGACTATGAGCCGCGTGTCCGGATGACGTTTGTGCCCTTCCAGTATCTTGGCCGCGACTTGCAGGTCCTCGAGTCGCCCGTTGGTGCACGTGCCGATGAAAACCTGGTGAATCTTGATGCCCTTGGCCTGGTCGATTGGCTTGGTGTTATCGACCGTATGCGGAAAGGCCACCTGGGGCACCAAGTCACCGGCCTCGATCTTTATGACCCTCTCGTAGGCCGCATCCTTGTCCGCTTCAATCGGCCGGAAATCCCCGGGCCGGCCCATCTGCTTCAAGTAGTCTTTCGTCACATCATCGGAGGCGACCAGGCCGACTTTGGCGCCGGCCTCGACCGCCATGTTCGAGAGAACCAGCCTTGAGGACAGCGACATGTTTTTGATCGTCTCACCGCCGAACTCGAGTGACTTATAGGTTGCGCCGTCCGCCCCGATCTTGCCGATAAGATACAGTATCAGGTCTTTGGAAAAGACGCCCTTCTTGAACTTGCCGCTGACTTGGATTCGGAAAGTCTCCGGCACTTTGAACCAGGTCCTGCCCAGCGCCATGCCGACGGCCACGTCGGTTGAGCCCATACCGGTGGCAAAAGCACCCAAGGCGCCGGAAGTGACGGAATGCGAGTCGGCCCCGATCACCACGTCCCCGGGCCGGGCATATGATTCCACCAGACGCTGGTGAATTACGCCGTCCCCGACATCGGAAACAATCGCGCCGGTCTTGCGGCAGAATTCTCTGATTGTCTTGTGATCGTTGGAAAGCTCTTTCCTGGGGCTGGGCGAGGCGTGGTCGATGAAGAGTATCGACCTTTCCGCTTTTATCTTCCCGATCCCCATCTGGGTCATCTGCCTGACACCGAGCGGCCCGGTCCCATCCTGGAAAGCCGCCACGTCAACTTTGGCCAGGATCAAGTGCCCGGCCTTTGCTGCGCCGCCGCACTTTTCATCAAGGATCTTCTCGGCCAAGGTCTTGCCCATAGCTAAACCTCCTTACTGCAAGCCCGAAGCTGTCCTATGCCGGCTTCCGCCTTCAGCGAAGAGCATAGAAAACTTCATTCCCAACAAAAATCGAAATGACGTATGATAGGATTCGAATGTCGTGGCAATTGACCAGTGCCCCTCGGAGAAGGTGAATATTACGCTACGCGCACCTACTAGTTGGCGGGGCACTAGCCAAGTATTAAGGACGGCGAATACCACTCATACCGATGCTTAAGACTACCTTATTATCGAGGGATTTCACCGAAAGTCAAGTCGAGATTTCGGATCCACGGCGCTCTTGACAGGTGCTCAAAACGACGTAGAGTGATCGTGTGGAAATTCGATTCTTGAGGCCCGGCGAGGACGCTCAATGGTTTGAATGCCTGGGCGAGGCCGGAGCCGGGCTGACCCGCGACCCGGACTTCGACCCGCGATGCCACATCGTCGCTGAAGAAGGCGGCCGTTTCATCGGCGGCATGGAACTGGCCCTGGAGCCCCCTTTGGTCGCGGTGCTGCTCAATCCCACGATTCGTACAAGTATCGCACCGGGCGCGGTACTGAAAGGCCTGGTTGACCGCGGTCTCGCCGTTGCCCGTGAAGCGCGTTTACCGAAAGTCCGTCTCATGGTCTTCGGATCGAATCCCGGTCAGGGTGAGTTGGGCCGGTCCCTGCCCGCGATTGGCTTCAGTCTTGCGATGACGAAACGCGTCTATCGGCTCGTGCTGCCGTGCGCCGTGCCGAGGCCGGGACGGCTCGACGAGATCCGGTTTGAGTCGCTTCACAATCTCGGGCAGGAACGCTTCGCCGAGATCTACACGCAGGCATTTGTCCCCGAGACTAGCGTGGAACAGATCTCCGCCGCGGAAGACTTTACCGAAATCAAAAGCTTCGCGGTCAATACCGGCGCCTTTGACCCTAATACGTGGTTTGCTGCCTTCGTCCAAAACCAACCGATCGGTATCACCATGCCTCAGCGTCACGACCGCGCGAATATGACGGGCAGCAATTTCTATCTTGGGATCGTTGCCGGCGAGCGCGGCAAAGGCTTTGGATCAGCCCTGCACTACTACGCCGTCCAGAAACTGCTTGAGTGGAAGGTCAGAACCGTGATCGGTTCCACCGGCGTTACCAATGAACCCATGGCGCGCATCTTCACCGCCTTCGGCTACGAACCGGCATTCCTCCAGGATATCTACTACTACCGGGGCCGACCGGAAATCCCAATATCGAAATACTAAATACCGTCTCGTGCCTGAGACTCTGTCGCATCTCGACATGAGGCATAAACAATTTCTAAATCCCAATATTCAAACTGTAGTGTACTGTTTGGGACATTAGGATTTGTTATTTGTTTATGATTTAGAGATTAGGATTTAGGATTTGACTGTAACGTAGGGCGGCATTTTATATCCCGCCGACCCTTCGGCCGCCAGCTCCCGATGGGGCTCAATTCACGCTACTGACCACTAGTCCCAGCGCCGAGACGAATCTCTTGACAACCTCCGGACCATGAATATAATTCACGGCATGAGGAAACCAAAACTACGCGAACTTGGTGAGGCCATCCGGGCACTTTTCTTGGGGCCATTTACCAGCCGCTTTCCCCATGCCCCCTCTCCGGCCGCGCCCAATTTCCGCGGCAAGATTGAGTTCGACTTCGAAAAATGCATCATGTGCGGTGCCTGCGTCGAGGTCTGCCCGGCCAATGCCCGTGCCCTGGCCGATGACGTCGAGAAAAGATTGCGCAAGAACATCCACTACCAGGAAAAGTGTGTCTACTGCGGACAGTGCGTGACCTACTGCACGACCAAGGAAGGCATCAGGCACACCCAGGAGTACGACCTTGCCCAGGTCACCACCGAAGGTTATGAAAACGCGATTGAAAAGGAGCTTGTGCTCTGCGAGATCTGCGGCGGAGTCATAACCGCGCGGGACCACTTGCGCTGGATCGCGCACCGGGTGGGCGAACTGGCCTACGCCAATCCGACCCTGTCGCTCGTGCTGGCTCAAGACTTAAGCGATGAGTCGGTCCCTTCGCGCGGTAACACCGGGGCATACCGGTCCGACCAGCAGCGCTTTCTTTGCCCGGCTTGCCGCCGGTCGGTCTATCTGAACGAAGTCTGGGGATATTGAGGAACAACCTTTTTTTGTAGGGAGGATACTATGAGGGTTCTTGGATTGATTCTTTCCTGTTGCGGCTTCTTGTCGGCAAACACCGCCTTGGGTCAGCCCGAGCCATTTGACACATCTGAAATCCGGTATGACGACGGGGGTGCCGAAACCTGGTATACGCCCGGTTGGGACAATAACGACAAAGCTGCGGTCCGTTTCTCTTCGCCGGTACTCGTTCCGCCCTGCCGGATTCTCCGGGCCCGCATCATGTTTGACCAGGCCGGCACCATCGGCTACGTCCTGCTCTGCCGCGGGAGTTTTTCCGAGCCGGACACAACCCCGGGCGGGGTCTATCAGCGTATCGATAATGTGAGCACGGCGGCCCAACCGGCCTGGACCATCGTCAACTTCGACTCGAATCTCTGCCGTATCAACACCCAGTATACCTGGCTCGTGATGTGCTGGCCGAACAGCTCCGGCGGCCCGGGAATCGGGGGTGACCAAAGCTTCCCGATCAACAACAACTCGGCGTGGTATTCTGAGGATTTCGGGTGGATCACCCTCACCAACATGGATCTGCTGATGCGGATTCTGGCAAGCCGGCCGAACTACGACGTGACGCCGGTTTCGGTCGATCGTCCCGGAACCGGAGTCTGGGTTGATACGTCATACGAAGTGCGGGCGACAATCAGGAACCAGGGCCTCTACCCCGCTTCCTATCCGGTTTACTGCTATATAAGACGAGCCGACACATTCCCGGTCTTCACCGACACTTATCAAGTGACGAATCACGCGGCCGGTACAAACCTTCAGATTGCCTTCAGCCCTAACTGGATGCCGCAGGTCTATGACGGCCGGTTCACCGTAACCATTCGCACCGACTTGTCGAATGATTATGACCGGACCAACGACTCACTGGGCGTTCGGATCTTCTCGTACGGGCCGGGTGAAATTGCCTATGATGATTTCGTTCCCGAGACATGGCGCGTGGTCGGACTGCCTACCGACTCAAACCATTATCTTGCCGTGAAGTTCACTCCCTATCTCACTCTTGCCGACTACGTCCGATTCCGCATCTATGTCAATTCAACCGCCGCACTGAAGAACGTCAAGCTCTGCCCTGACTCATCGGGCCGGCCCAATCTACTTCGTCCTCATATGATGTGGAACAACCTCCAAGCGCCGACTGCGCCCGGCTGGATCGACGTTTCTTTCTTGGTTGGATCTCCGGCCGGTGACCAATGGCTGACCGCCAATTATCACTCGGCCGGGTCCGGGCCTTCGATCGGAGCCGATACGACCGCCCCAATCAACGGCCGTTCGTACTTCTCATCTAACGCCGGTGCCACCTGGACTCAAATCGCCAATCAGGACCTCGTGATGCGGGTCTTCCATCGCTCCGGCGGCGCGGTGGCCGAAGCGGCCCGCGCGGCAAGAAGCCGGATCGTCGTGTCCGGCAACCCGGTGCGCGGTGCATTTCGCGTCGCCGCCCCGACCGATGACTTCCGCATTTCTTTCTACGACATTGCCGGGACCAAGCTGAGGGAAATAGAATCAGTGGGCCGTACCGGCATCGGCTGGGACTTCCGCAATGCCGGCAATCGGCGGCTGCCGGCCGGCGTTTACTTCTACAAGATAGTACTTGACCGGCAGACCATAACCGGTAAGATAGTGAAGATCAAATAGACCTTCGGTTCAGCCGGCGGTCGAAATACAGGGTGGTCAGATAAGGGATCAGGCAAGGCTCCTACAATGAAACTGAATAGAATAAAACCCCTAATGGCTTTTGTGGTTCTGGTTGCCGCCTGCAACCTGCCGGACCAGGGAGGCGGCGCCATCGCGGTTGACGCCGGCGCCGGAACAAACCCGGCCTACTACTGGGATGCCGGCGTCTGTTCCCTGACCGTGGCGCGGACTTCCAACACCGCCCGCATCGTATGGGGCGTGACCGCCGGCACGGCCAACAGCATTTTCTCTCCGTATTTTCACGGCCAGATCAAGACCGGAGTGACCAGGATCGCCAATACCGAGTCGACCTTGACCTGCGGCGTCGGCTACCGGGTCCGCGTTGTGTCGAACGACGGCAGCGATGGTTGGACTGATTTCGCGCCGGCAAGCACGGGCGGCGGCGGCTGAATGCCCCGGCGTTAGCCAGGCCTGACGGCTGTTGCCATATTATACAAATGCATTAGCTAAATTGTCATTCCGAAGAGCGAGATTCCTCGCTTACGCTCGGAACAGTCTCCGCAATCTCAAATCCCCCTATATCCCCCTTTACGAAAGGGGGAAGTAAAGGGGGATTGCCTCGCGCCCTATCGGTCGCTCATAATGACACGGTCATGACACTTAATGCGTTTGTACTAGTCTTATCACTCTAATCGCTAAAGCTTCGGCCGGCCAAAATCATCTTGCTATTGCCGGAAGAATCGTTATAATCGACCATGCCGAGAACGAACGAATTGCTGCGCGAACTGACCCGGATTCACGCGCTCACGACCAGCGAAGCCGAGACGCTCTTGTGCTCTCGTCTCCGGACCGTGCGCCACCGTCTTTATCTTGAGCCGCGCGAAGTACGCGACGATCAATACCAGGAGATTCTCCGGCTGGTCAAGCTCCTCAAGAAGAACGTACCGATCCAATACCTGCTGAAGCAAGCCCAATTTCTTGAACACGAGTTGTATGTTGAAGAAGGCGTCTTCATCCCCAGGCCGGAAACCGAAGGACTCGTCTTTTTGGCCGGCCCGGCGCCCAAAGCGGCACCGGGCGTTATTATCGACGTTGGTGTCGGCAGCGGCTGCATCAGCATCGCCCTAGCGCATCTTTTTCCCAATGCCGAGATCTATGGTATCGATATCTCGGACCTTGCCCTCGCCGTTGCCGCCCGGAACGTAAAGGCGCACGGACTGGACCGAAGGATTCACCTGGTCAAGAGCGACCTGTTCGGGCGTCTTGATCGACGAGTCCGGGCTGATCTTTTGATCTCAAATCCGCCGTACATCAGGACGGCAGATATCCCCGGCCTGCCGGACTCCGTGCGATCGTTTGAGCCCTGGGCCGCGCTCGACGGAGGCCCTGACGGGACCGCCTTCATCCGCCGGCTGCTTGACGGCGCATCCGGGTTTCTCAAGCCCGACTTCCGCATCGCGCTCGAGATCGACCCTGGCACCACCGACCTGCTCAAGAACCACCTGAACCGCTTGCCGCGCTTTGCCGGCTATCGCTTCGAACGCGATCTGGCCGGTCGCAGCCGTTATCTTGTCATCGATTCGCAATGAGAGTCAGAATCTGTCTCAATTTGAGTAAGCCCAAATCCCGGGCCAACCTGAGGCTCATCGATCGGATACTGAAAGCAAGGTGCGTCAAGGTTGTCGGACGGGGCGAGGATATCGTCCTGGCCTTCGGCGGCGATGGCTCGATCCTCAAAGCGGTCCGGTCGGTTGTACCGAGGAAGACGCCGGTCTTAGGGATCAATACGGGGGGACTTGGTTTTCTGACCGACATCGGCATTGATGAGCTGGACCGCGTTGTCGGTCACCTGGTACAAGGCAAGTACACGATTGAAGACCGGATGATGCTCGAGTGCCATATCGGGCGGCGCCGATTTTTCGCTCTCAACGACTTCGTCGTGACGACCAATGTCCCGGGTCGGTCGGTTGAGCTTCTCACCGCAATTGATGGCGAGTACTTGTGCCGGTTTGTCTCCGACGGCATCATCGTGGCAACGCCGACCGGTTCCACGGCCTATTCGCTGGCCGCTTCCGGACCGATCATCAAGCCGACGATGCGGGCCATCGTCATTTCCCCGATCTGTCCCCACACCCTGTCGGTGCGCCCACTGGTCCTGGACGAGGACGACGTCTTCGAAGTCCAGGTCGGCCGTAAGGGTGAAGCAGTGCTGGTCACCGACGGGCAATTGCGGCAGCGCCTCGCCCGCGGCCGGAAAATAGCATTCAAGAAATCAGAGCACCGAGCCTACCTGGTCAAGGCCCATTCCCACTCCTTCATCGACACCTTAAGGAAGAAAATGAAATGGGGCGGACGGGAGGATGCTTAAGTCATTAAGGATCAGCAGCTTTGCCCTGATGGAGTCGTTGGAGATTGAATTGGACTCAGGGCTCAACGCGCTGACCGGAGAAACCGGGGCCGGTAAATCCATTATCATTCAAGCCCTCAGCGCCCTGCTCGGCGAGAAGCTCGACGAGACCGTGATCCGGACCGGCGCCGACGCCGCAGTTGTCGAAGGCCTCTTCGCCGTCAGCGCCGAAATGGCCGCAAAACTGCGCCAGGCCGGGCTTGACGTTACCGACGAACTCGTAATCAAGCGGCGCATCGGCCGCTCGAAAAAGTCGACCGCCTATATGAACAACAGCCTGGTCGCGCAAAATGACCTCAAGACCGCCGGCGAACAACTCGTCGATCTCCATGGCCAGCATGAACACCAGTCGCTGCTCAAGGTCGCCAATCATGTCGATCTCCTCGACAGTTTTGCCGGGCTGGAAGCCGACCGAAGAGCATTCGGCTCGGCCCTCCAGCAATACCGGATGGCGACGCGCGAGCTCGATAGTGCAACGAAGGGCTTCGACGAGGTCAAGAATCGGACCGACCTTCTCGCTTTCCAGGCGGCGGAAATCGAAAAAGCCCGGATCGAACCGCTCGAGGACGAGGCCTTGCGCCGGGAAAAAGCCCAGCTTGATTCTGCGGAAAAACGCAAACAGCTGGCCGACCAGTTGTCGCGCCTTCTCGGTGACGACGAGAACTCCCTGCTCGAACGCCTCGAACCAGTCCTCAAAGGGCTTCCCGAACTGGTTCGTCTTGACCCGGCACTGGACCACCTGGGCAGCGAGGTTGATAAGGCCCGGGCCGAGCTCGATGATGTCTATCGCTCGGTGCGCAGCTATCGCGATCATGTTGACTTCGCCCCCGAGCAGCTCGAGCAAGTCGTTGAGCGACTCGACCTCATCGCCCGGCTCAAAAAGAAATACGGCCCGACCATCGAAGCCGTGCAGGGCTTCGCCCGGCAGGCGCGTGAGGAACTCGCCGCGATCAACAATTCCGAGGAGCGCGTATCGGCACTCCGCGCCCGGGTTGCCCAGGCCCGAACCGAAATGGCGCAGCGGGCCGCGATTCTGTCCGGGAAGCGCACCAACGCCTTCGCCGCCCTGACCCGGGCAATCGAAGGGCAACTTAAGGAACTGGGTCTTGAAAAGGCGCGCTTCACGGTGGTCAATCGCCCGGAACCGGACCCGGGCGGGTTCCGCGTCAATGACACCGGCATCGATAATATCGAATTCTACATCGCCCCCAATCCTGGTGAAGAACCCAAACCGTTGCGGAAAATCGCCTCGGGCGGAGAGATTTCGCGCATCATGCTCGCTTTGAAAACAGTCCTGGCCGAGAACGACCAGGTGCCGATCATGGTCTTTGATGAGATTGATGTCGGAATCGGCGGCAAGGTGGCCGAAGCGCTGGGCAAAAAACTGGCGCACCTCGGGTCGATGCGGCAGATCATCTGTATCACGCATCTTTCTCAGATCGCCAAGTATGCCGACGCGCACTTCCTGGTCAGCAAGGAAGTCAGGGCACACCGTACCTACACGCGGATCCGGCGTTTGGACCGCCCGGCAAGAACGATGGAAATCGCGCGCATGCTGTCGGGCGAAAGTATCACCGACAAGACCATCGCCCATGCACGGGAGCTGCTGAATGGCAAGAGACGCTGATCGTCAGATTCTCACCGCGGCCAATTTCGTCAGTGCTTCGCGTTTCGTTCTTCTTCCGTTCATCGTCTACTGCCTGGCGACCGGTGTTCGTTGGGCCGCCTTGGTTCTGCTGGCCGTCTCCTATTTCACTGACTTGCTCGACGGCTATCTCGCGCGGAAGATGCACCAGGAGACGTATTGGGGCAGGATCATCGATCCGGTTACCGACAAGGTCAATCTGGCCGCCATCCTCATCACCCTCTATTTTACCGATGCCTTTCCGCTTTGGTGTGTCCTCGTGGTCGTAGTGCGCGACCTCTGCATTCTCATCGGCAGTCTGGTTCTCATCAAGAGAATCGATGCGGTCTTCCCGTCGAACCTGCCCGGGAAAGTCACCGGCTTCGTCTTCGGCGCGCTCGTCATGACTTACATCGCCGGCATCGACTTCATGAAAGTACCCCTCCTCTGGCTCACCGCGGGGCTCCTCGCGCTTTCGTTTCTTGGCTATCTCCGGGTGTATATCGCCAAAATCAGACGATGAAGCCGATTCCCTACACCAAGATGGAAGGCACGGGCAATGATTTTCTGCTCATTGACAACCGCCGCGGTCTTCTCGACCGGGTCAAAATTGGCGATCTCGTCGGTAAGGCCTGTAATCGCCGGTTCGGCATCGGTGCCGACGGCGTACTCCTGCTCCAGAAAGACAAGGAGACGGACTTTTTCATGAGATACTTCAACCGCGGCGGCGACGAGGCGAGCATGTGTGGCAACGGCGCCCGCTGTATGGTACGCTTCGCCCGGCGGCTCGGACTGATCAATGATACCTGCCGGTTTAGAACGGCCAGCGGCACTCACCGGGCCGAAATCATCGGCGACTCAGTGCGTCTCTTCATCGGCCGGGCGTGCATCACCGAAGCCGGCAAGGAAGTCATTCTGGCGGAACAGACCCTGACCGGCGACCTGGTCGATGTGGGCATTCCCCATTTCGTGATCGCCGGGCACGAAATCGATGCGCTCGACTTCAAGCCGTTGGCCCGCAGAATCAGGTCGGCCCCGGCCTTTGGCCCAGACGGAACGAACGTTAACTTCATTGAGATCCTGAAAGCTCAGATGAAGATACGCACTTACGAGCGCGGCGTTGAGAGTGAAACTCTGGCGTGCGGCACCGGATCGATTGCCGCGGCAATATCGGCGGCAAGCCATGACTTGATTTCCTCGCCGGTGCAAGTTGTTTCGAAAGGCGGTATATTAAAGATATCCTTTAACAGAAGCACTGAACCGTCGACAAAACTGGAATACAAAGACATCACATTGGAGGGCCCGGCTCGCTTTATTGCTGACGGAATCTACTACTATGATCAAGGATGATCAGGCCCGGGGGCGCACGGTTCAGTCCCGGAAATGCTCGTAGCCGGCTGGTTTCAGCCGTATTCGCTCACGCCCCTCATCGAGAAAAACGCCCCGACCGGATTCAGCGTGCCCGATCCGAAACAAAGGCGTGTCACCCAGTCTTTCCGGCAGATTGGCCCGGGATGAGAAGAGCAGTTCAAAGTCCTCACCCGCGCCCAGCAGGAATCGAATCGGATCGGTCTTAATCCGAAGCGCAAGCTTGACCACCTCTTCGTGAACCGGAAGCCGCCCGCGATCGATTACGATCCTCACCCTGCTCTCCTCGGCAAGATGGTTGACATCAGTCGAGATACCATCTGAGGTGTCAATCATCCCGTGAACATGCCGCTTGACCCTGAGCGCCTCGTCGATCCTGGGGATCGGCCTTAAGTGTTTCTCGACGGCCGCCCGGAAACCCGCCCTCTTCCATCCCCACCTCAGCGCCTGCCGGCCCGTCTCGCTCAGTCCCGGATACCCGGTAAGATAAATGTAGTCCCCGGGCCGGACCGCAGACCGCAACGCCGGTCTGCGGACCCGACCGAGGGCGGCAATGGTTACGGCAAGCACCGGTGCGGCATTCGTGTCGCCGCCGGCAATCGGGCAGTCAAACTTTCGCGCCAGGTTGCGGGCACCGGCGTAGAAATCCTCGACCTGCCGCACGCGCACGTGCGGCGGCAACATCAAGGATACAAGACTGACCAGCGGCCGGGCCGCCATGGCGGCCAAATCGGACAATGTCCCGGCCATCAACCGGTGTCCCAGCGCACGGAAATCAAAATAGTCTAAGTCGAAATGGATGCCTTCAATAAAGGAATCGATGGTTACGGCGGTGCCGTCCCTGAGCACCAGGCAGTCATCGCCGATACCGACTTTTAGAATTCGGCTTTTTGTCCTCAGAAGTTTTCGGATGATTTCGATTAAACCCAACTCGCCAATCCGACTGATATTAGAAACTTTCTGATTATTAATCATAAATGTTTTACGTAATTACGGACGAACTACCACTTTTAAGTCCTTTAATATTAAGCTTTTATTAAGAAACCTTACACTTTCGGCCTAACCTGAAGTGGTGGCTCGATATCGCTGGCTTTATGCTATTTCAATCTCACTACTTTCCTGCAGCTTAGATATTTACGAGCCTCGAGTTCTACAAAATAGACACCGTTAGCCAGACCTTTAGAGTCCCAAGTTAATTGATAAACGCCGGCAGCTTGATACGTGTTTTTTAGGGTAGCAACAGCTCGACCAGTGACGTCATATACTCTGATTCTTACTTTACTGGGATGGGCAAGACCATATTCAATGACAGTCAACCGGTTAAAAGGATTGGGCAGGGCTGGATTCAGATAGAATCGCAATGGAATCTCACCAGCTTCACTTGACTGAACTCCACTGTTACCAGCAAGGTTTGCTTCTTCAATTCTTTCATACTGCTCCCAGAGAATCCGGTGGCAATAGACTTTTCCGCCAGAAATCTTTCCAAAGGTTATCGTTGCTTCTTTGTCATGGCTAACTGCTGCCGGCACCCAGAAGTCAAAACGATTTAGACCGGGATTTAACTTTAAGTTCCGATGCATTATGCCGTCAACCTCGAGCCTCACCCGCCAGCCACCTTTTTCGGTCTCAGAAATATCTGACGTTTCTTTGATTTCGTCAGCACGAAAGACAGCCTCGTTTTCTTTGTCATTGCGAGAGACCGAAGGGAGCGAAGCAATCTCGTCTATAATCATACTGTTTCCATTTCCCGCCTTATCCGCTGGACAATATAGCTCAACAATCAGCTTACACTTGGCAACCGAGTCAACATAAGGCAAGAAATAAACAAGACTATCGCCATAATCCACTTTCAGAGAATCAACCACCATTCCACCCTCACGATAAACGGTAAAAGGTGTTGAATCACCCAATTGTAGGTAGTAATAGGGAATCGAAACCCCGGCAACCGGTTCTTGTCTTAATCTGCATTCTAAGGTCATGGTGTTGGATACTTTTGTCCAGATGCTGAAGAAGTATGCATTACCTGCATCCCGCCAGACCTCGCTGTGCGGAAACACCGAGGTGTAATCAGGACCACTCAATGCCTCAATACTTCCCCACGTATTCTCGACGCCATGCCATAATCTGCCTAGGACCTGAATTTTTTCACCATTCTCTTCCTGCCACAGGACATGGTTTTTTCTTACCGTTGGATTTTTGGCGCTCAATTCGCAAAATCGGACAGTATCGGTTATGATCCAATCAGCCTGGCCAATGTAGCCTAAGTCTCTTAAATAAATTGCATAGCCATTTACTTTCTCTTGCCAGACAACACTCACATTACCGCCATAACAATCAATGGATGGGTTGAGCGACGAGTCGGGTGAGTTTGAGATATTAGATCTGGTCCACTGGTTAGTGGCCTTTGAGGCAAAGTAGATATCATCAGGCGGAATTGGCGGGTATATTATTGAATCTCCGGGTGGTCGTTCCCAGACAATGTGCGGTATTCGGTTGAAATCTAAGGCAAGTGATGGACAGAGAGGTATTGGTTCTGGCTCGCCAGGGGGCAAAGGAACTATTGAAGTTGTAACCCATCGATCAACAATCTCCATTGTCCGTTCCCCTGGTCGATCAAAGGGAAATTTCCAGTAGAGTATATGATATTGAATTTCAGATGGCCAGAGATTTGATCTCATCCGCGAAACCAGATGGATTGTGTCGCTCATAAAGCCGATACTCGGTGGTGAATATGCCTTAGGAAAGATGCGCGGCGGCCAGATGTATCGAATTATAGTACAGGGTGGTGCCCAGTAACCAAGCGAATCTCGGTAAGAATATAGAAGATACTCTCGCCCCTCTTCAAGCCAGGCAATCCCAGATTTTTTACCATCTTCGCTTATTGCTAAGCCTGGATATTTACCCTCCCCGGCCCATTCTTCCTGCCAGGTCTGGCCATTGTTAGTTGATTTTGAGTAATAGATTGAAATTGGTATTGTATCACCAGGCGACCGGTAGTCAAGATATGATAGGTGCAGACTGCCGTCGTTGTCTCTCAACACCTTGTGAGAATTATTTGTTGCGGTCAAAGGGGTAGGCCAGGATTGAGTGTAGACTTTCTTGAAAAGTGCATCACTGCCAAAAGGTTCTTGGTATCTTGTCCAGAGAACATGGAGCCAGTTTTGGTCTTGAGATAGGGCAGCCTGGGGAAACAAGTGGAGCGCGGTTGTCGGTGGGGAGATTCTTATGCGCGGGCCCCACTCATCACCATGCCGTGCTCGACAGTAAATCTGATTGTCCCTTTGAAAAATATAAACTCTGTTGGCAAGATTTTGAGGATAACCATGCTCCCCTGAGGGTAAAGGGGGTTCAACCTGTTCAGAGGTTAGTTCATCATATCGCTGGGAGAGCTTGTTCCACTTGAGAACAACATTGTACAGGCTCTTGCTGTTGTATTCCTTAACCGCAAGATATACATAATGTCGATCACTAGATAGGGAGGGATACTGGAAGTCACCATAAACGAATGCTTCTGTCCATACTGAAGACGGTGCGAGCCCCCGGTAATAGACATACAGGATGCCTGTGCCTGTCTGCTTACTGCCAAAGGCAACGACCAATCGCCCGCCCCTATTGAGTGTGTCAGCAACAATTGCCGGTGGACAGGGGTCATCAAAAGAACGATTGAATTCATAATACCGCACCTCCGGTCCAGTCCAGTAAAGGCCCTTACTCACAACACGAATCCGCCACTTGTTGAATGGCTCGTCATAACGGTTTATAACCATAAATACGCTGTCATTGGCAATTGCAATTGACAGGGGGCATACAAGCGGATGTGTGATACTTGTAGACGCCGTGAACGTACTGAGTTCGGATATCTTCCATTGGCCATCTTGTCTGAAAGTATGGTTGTAAGTAATCATCCACGCCGCCTTCAGGCGTTTATATCCCCAGACGATATATGGGTTATTATTAGCATCTATAGTTATGACCGGGAAGAGTGGCTCTTGTGAGAGTGGAAAAATAGAAGCATCAATCAAGGGATAAGGCGCTGAAAAGCTGATTCCGCCATCAGTTGAGTATCGATAGTATCCTTGATATGCATCTTCACTCATCTTCACCGAATAGACTAGATGAATTGTCCCATCCGAACCTATTGCCACTCGACTGCCATTATTGAACGGCGTCATAAGACTGTCCCAGGAAGTAGCTACGCCTCCGATCGACATTGAAACTTCATTTGAGAAATCTGAATATTCAGTTCCCTTATAAGCACGGACTCTATATCGATAGAGGATGCCCGTCTCAAGATTCTGGTCGGTAAACTCTTGCACATTGGCTTGCTCTATTGTCTTATGGAGAACAAATCCACCAGCTTCTAGTGCCCGCCAAATCTCAAAACCATCCTCACGTTGAGAATTGTCAGTCCAGTGAAGCCGGATATTGGAAAGCGCTACAGGCTCAAGCCAGAGGGCAGTAGGCGAAGCTACTCCTGCTGCCATAGCATCATCGACGTTTGAATAATCTGAGTAGTATTCCTGCGCCCACGCCTGAACCCTGTACCAATATCGTCGTTCTACAACCACATTATAGTCGTTAAACTGAGTTATGTTTTGGGTAACACTATCGTATAAATAGAATGTTGTGCCGTTAGTACTTCTCTCAATTCTGAATTTCAATTCATTGCCTGAATTGTCAACCCATGTGAGTTTAATGTTACCTGGGAGGGCTGTGGCTTGAAGACTTGTTGGTGCATTTATTGGCTTTCGACCAAGAACGGAATATTCATTTGCATACTGATACGGATTTGCTGGTGCCCATTTGTTAATTGGTTGACCCACTGCATCATACTTGATATAATAAAAATATGTCCGCAGGGTCATAGTATAATTTGTTACATCTCTATAAAGGTATTCTGTGCAATCGTTCGGGTTTGCCTGTGAGTAACCTGTAAAATTGAACCATCCCCACGGTGGCTCAGCGTACGGTGTTGCAAAAGTAACCGTCTGTTCAACTTTATATACATCACAACGATACGAGCCTGCTGCCATCTCGGGTCGTGCTCTGTTCACAAAAGAACGCCAAACATCACTTGCTATTAATGTGGGCGATGAAGCATAGGCTTTTGTCAACTCATAAGGCAGAATAACATGTTTAATAGCATTGCCAGCATCTATACGGCCATAACCATAAAGGGGATCCCAACCGGGAGCACCAAGATCCCTAGCAAATATCTTTATAATCCGCTCAACATCAAAGTGTTCTAAATTTGAATTGGCAGAAAAGAGCAAGCCAGCTAAGCCAGCAACATGAGGACAGGATGCAGAAGTACCGCTAAAGGAAGAATAATAGTCACCCGGCCCATAACCCCCCGAGCCTCTATTATCAGTGGTGTAGATACCACTCAAACCTTCATCGCGAGTCGGTGCGGCAATATCTAAGTTATATCCATAATTGCCATGGCTGTATTTCTCATCATTGTAGTTTGTGCCGCCAACCGCCATAGCAAACTCGTCAGCGGACGGATAGCGAAGATAAGTATTCTCGTTTCCAGAAGAGAAGAGAACTAAACTCCCATGATCAAATGCATATTTAATACCTTCGTGAACAGGAGTCCTATAAGAGTAACCCAAATAACCCCAACTATTACTAAGCACTTTTGCACCTTCGTTTGTCGCCCATTCCAAACAATATTTTATATCATCATCAGATACCCAACGTGTCCCAATTCTTATAGGCATAATTCTGCAACCGCCAGAGACACCCCATCCCCCTGCTATTCCGGCTACACCTTGATTATTATGTGTGATAGCGGCTGCAATACCCGCACAGCACGTGCCATGACCATCCTCAGGTTTACACTGTGGTACATAATCAATATCTACCGCATCATATCCAACTACAATTGCATTTTTCAGATCAGGATGATCTAAATCTGCACCCAGATCGAAAATCGCAACTTTAATTGCCGAACTGCCTGTCCCATAGTCCCAGGCTGAAGGCATTCCGATTTTGGCCAATGCCCATTGGTTAGAATAATAACCATCATCCGGTTCTCTATGCAGCTCAATCCTGCTAATAAAATTGGGGCAAGCATAAGTAACTTTTTTTTCTTCGGTTAATATGTTCGCAATTTCCAGAGCATTTAATTGGCCATTCCTATGAGTTTTTAGAACTCGGTATCCGTCATCAAAAGGGTCCTGTCGTATTGATTCTACTTGATACTGTCTTTCAATTCTATCCATTGGGTATGCGAGGTCTGACTTGATAACTAACTCATTCGTAAGAATCAAAGAATCATTCTGAGTTGCATGTAGCATAAAATCTGTGAATTCCACCTGTGGAAGTAAGGATAATTGGTCTAACAAAGTCTGTGCTTTTGTCGTGTCGACTTCTATAATCGTCACTTCGTATCTTTCAATGTTATACCAAGATCTTATCCCCGGCTTGGACTGTAAAATATCCTCCTTGTCATCAGTTGTCACACCTTTTTGCCAGTTAACCGAAATCCTATCTTTATAAGGGTGGAGATATATCTTTTCTCCACCCCCATAATAATACAGCTCGTTACCTTCAATTGAAGCCATAAACAGTATGGCCAACAACGATAGTATCTTCATGCTTGAGTCCTTTCTTTATTGTTTGCCAGTTAATTGCTTCTTATTTTTACCATCTGCATCCATAATCCACAGATGACCTATGAGGTCAATTCTATGTTCGTCCTCAAACCATTCAACATGTGCATATACTATTTTATGACCATCGGGTGACCACGCAGGCTCACATGACATATATCCATTATCACTTTCAGGTTCAGATGTCAATTGAACCTTGTTTGTGCCGTTAGTATTAATTGAAAAAATGTTGTAATATTTCTTAGTTTCGCTGACATATGCCGTTTTTGAACCATCGGGTGACAAGACAGGCCTATCATCGTCCACTTGATTATTAGTTAATCTTACACTATTATTTCCAGAAGAATCCATGATAAAAATTTCTGGGAAGGTCACACCAGCAACATATCTAATATGAACCAACCTTTCTCCTGATGATGACCAATCTGGCTCACGACCTCCACCGAGATGTTTTGCAGAATTGTCATCTAAATTAAGAATCCAAATCCCGAATGAGTCAAAACCTGCAGTGTGATATGAAAAATCAAAGGCGATACGCTTTCCATTCGGATGCCAATCTGGGAAGAAACAAGCGCCCCATGTCGTCAACTGCTTAATCTCTTTTGTCTCAATATTTATCTTATACACATCACGAGCCCAGACATAGACTATCCATTTGCCGTCGGGTGCCCAATCAGGCGACCACCCATAAGTTAGGTTTATGACATTTTCTGTTTCTAGTTCCAATAGGCAGATTCTACTAATATCATTATTATCAACATATGCAATAAATTTACCGTCAAGTGAAAAGACCGGCTCACGCTCGCCCAACTCGATGATAGGTCTTTCGATCTCTGGAGGCTTTCGACACCCTAAAATAAGCAAAACTAGTCCTGTCAGGAAAATGTCGAATAACACGAAAATCTTCTGCCTCATGATTCCTCACTACTTTTCATGGCTCCTAACCATTTGGTGTTCCAAGGCAGCCTCCCGTTTCCCTGCGGGACCGTAGGTCTTGGTTGAAATTGCCGCATGATTTATCCTAATCATTTGCGATCTCCTGTCAAGCACAAAATGAGGTCGGAATTTCAGCGTGCCTTATGGCTCAAAGGAAGTAGCACCACCACCATCTTAAGTCAGCCGCTGCAACAACCGGTTTACAGATTAGCGCACTACCTTATTAAACCTATATCAGAAGGCCAAGCATCTTGACCGGGTCTGGCTTTGATGATTGGCTCTTCCGGGTTTACTGTGGGTGCTAAATGTTCCTTTTAGTTCTCTGACGCTAGGGAATATTGCGCGAATGCCAGTATTGACAGGCTTTATCAACACATATGATACAAACCTACAGAATGAATATGCTCATAGGGAACAAGCCAGGTTTTTCATCATGTTGAAAACGCTTGAAACGGCGTCAAATCAACATTTTAGAGCAAAAATAGGCTATAGAAGACCAACACCAAAGTCGGAAGAACCTAAAATCGTATTCTTTTTCTTAAAATTGTCAATAAGAATTTGTGAGTTATCGGCGCACAGATAGGTTGTATCTTTGAAGAGCTTCTATCAATGACCGCCTCGGTTTCGGGCAGTGATAGGATGCTCCCTCTCAAGTGAATGCCCTCAAGTGCTCAAGTGCCTTGCGGCGTTGGATGCTTCATCACAGATGGGCCGACCCTCGGCGGCAGTATATTAGGTGGTCTCGATGCGGTCGAGGACACCCTTGATCTTGACCGCGATCGCAGAGAGGTTCTGGGTCGTCTCGGTGAGCTGGGTGATCGATGCCGTCTCCTGTTCCACGGCCGCGGCCACTTCTTCGGCCCGGGACGCGTTTTCCGTCGCCGTACGGGCCACGACATCAAGAATCCCAACCAGCTCGTTGATCGACTCTTTTTCCTTCTTGGAGAGTTCGAAAATCCGCCGGATTCCCGATACCGACTCGGCGATCTTGTCCGATATCTCTTTGAGCCTGGTGGCCGCATCCAGCAGGACCCAGCGGGAGTTGCGGATTTCGGCCGAGGTCAGCTGAGTCGCATCCACCATCTCCTTCACTGATTTGGTGATTTCGTTTACGATCGCCCCGATGTCGCCCGCCTCCTTGCGGCTGCGTTCGGCCAGTTTCGTCACTTCATCCGCCACCACCGCAAACCCGCGCCCTTCGATCCCGACGCGGGCGGCTTCGATCGCCGCATTCAAGGCCAGCAGGTTGGTCCGGCTGGCGATTGACTCCAGCGTTTCGGTGATTTTCGAAATCCTCTTCGCCTGCTGATTGACAATGTCGACCTTCTCGCGTAAACCGTCGATTCCGGCCACAATCTTGTCGACGTTGGTGATGGCGGCTTCCGACTCGACCTTGCCGGCCCGGGACAGTTCCAGAATCGTGCCGCCGATCTTCTCGCTGCTGGCCGCGACTTCGTTCGTCTGGGCGGTCAATATGGATGTCTGGCGGGCCACGTCGACCGACTTGTTGAGGCTGTCAAGCTGGAGACTGGATCCTTGCGAAATCTGCTGGATCGTGCTCGAGATCTCTTCGGATGATGAGCTAAGTTCCTGGGAAGTGGCCGCCAGGGACTCGGACATCGAGCTGAACTGGGGAACGTCGGTCTGGAACTCCCTGATAACACCGGCAATTTTTTCCAAGAGTTCGTTGAGGCCGGCCGCCAGCTCCTCGACATCGCCCCGGCCTTCGGCTTCAAAGCGTACATCCAGATCAATCCGTCCGGCAACGATCCCTCTTATTTCAGCAGTGAGTTCCTTGAGGTTACGAATACGTTTGATGTTCGACATCAGAAACTCCTTCCGATCTGGAAATGCGGTTGGAACCCGGGGCGGTCCTTGTCAAAACCGTAGGCGAAGTCAAACCCGATCACCCCCATCATCGGCACCTCGAGTCTTACGCCGAGGCCGGCACCCTTCTTCAAATTGTGGAAGTTGATGTCCTGGATGCTCGAGAAGGCATCGCCCATATCGCCAAAAGCCAGGATGGCAAAACCCTGGGTTAGCCGCAGCTTCAGTTCAAGGCTGTTGGTGAACAGGGCCTTGCCGCCGATGTTGAAACTCCCCTCCCGCGGACCGAGCGACCGGTCGTCATATCCCCGCACCCCGTCCGGACCGACACCTCCGCCGTAGAAACGTTCGTAGACTGGAACCCGCTTCGAGCTTCCGACAAGGCCCAGCCGGCTCTTGGCCATCAGAACGAATTTCCAATAAACCGGCAGGTAGAGCCTGGTTTCGAAAACCTGTTTTAAGTAGTTATTGTACGCGGTGTCCCCGAACACGAATCCGCAGTTGACCGCGTAGTTGATATACGTGCCGCTCGTCGGATTGAAGATGTAGTCACGGCTGTCGCGGGTCAGGCCAATACCCGGAACCAGCATCGTGCGCGGGACGGTATCATGGCGGATGTCGTAACCGCTTGCCGGTGGCTGGTAGTACGGGTCAACGTTCATGATTCTGGTTCGCTCGACCCGAAGCGTATAGTAGCCGCGCGTATAGTCAAGCCAGAGAGGATTGGACACGCTCAGCACGCCGCCCCGGTCCTGCTTGTAGTAGTAGTCCCAGAACCGCGTCGTGTAGTAGATGTCGGCACCGGCCGATGCCCGCGTGTCAAAGAGCCAGGGGACATTGTACCCAAGCTCAACATTGGTCAGACGCCCGCCTTTCTCAAACTTGGTGCTCAAGCGGTGGCCGCGGCCGAGCATGTTGGGCTGCATGAACTCGATGTAACCGGTCATCTTGTCCTGCGCTGAATACGAGATGCCCGCCCCGATCGAACCCACCGTCTTCTCCTTTACCGTGTAGATGAGGTCAACGTCACCGGCATCATTGGCCGTGCGGGGGTCGATTCGGACGTCTTCAAAGAAACCAAGGTTGAAGATCTCGCGCTGGCTGCGCATGATCTCGGATCGCCGGAAAATCGTGCTCGGCATCGACACAATCTCCCGGCGGACGACTTTTTCATTTGTCCTCTCATTCCCGGCGATGACCACTTTGTTGATGTGAGCCGGCACGCCCTCGTTGATGCGGTAAATAACATCGAGCGTGTCGCCGGCTATCGTTTCCTCGGGAACAACCTGAACATAGATATAGCCGTCCTCCATATAGATAAACCTGATCTCATCAACCGATTCTCTTGCTTTCTTGAGGTTGAAAGGTTCTCCGCTCTTGATCTTCAGGACCTTGCGCATCGCGTCGGTGGTTACATTGACCGAACCGTCAAAATCAAGCTTCCCGACATAGTAACGCCGGCCCTCGTCCACCTTGATCGTGATGACCAGCCATATACCGTCCTGGCTGATTTCCTTGTTCACCACTTTCGCATCAAGATAGCCCTTTTCCTGATAGACCTCGACGATCTTTTCCAGATCTTCGGGGAGTTTATCCTCTTTGAACTTACCCGACCGGAGAAACCCCTTCTCCTTGTTGTCAAGCTTCTTCTTTATCTGCTTGTCGGTCAGGGCCTGGTTGCCTTCGATCTCAATACGCCGAATCTTGGCCTTCTTGCCTTCATCGATGATAAAGGCCAACCCGCACCGATTAAGGCTGTCGGGCGGACTGAGGCTGTCGCGCACCGTGGTCAGGTAGTAAGCCTTCTCCCGGTACAGCCCGATAATCGTCCGGCCGGCATCAAAGATCTTCTTCGGTGATGCGTTCTCACCGGCCCGTAAGTTTACTTTCTCTTTTAAGGTCTTGCTCTTGATCTTCTTGTTGCCGACAAAAACGACGTCGCTCTTCAGGGTCGGGTTCTCACTCACTTCAATGGTCAAGAAGATACCATCGCCCAGCCAGGTGGAGTCGATCGTCACCTGGTTAAAAAGACCAAGATTGAAGAGCTTCTGAACTGCGCCGGCGATCGTCTTCGGATCGTAGGCCATTCCCTTGGCCAAGCCCGAGGTCGTAATCAGCAGCGCGGGGTCGATGTACTTAGCGCGCGTGTCAATGCCCACGATTATCTGTCCAAACAGGATTAATGAGAGTAGGCCCGTGGTCATGGTGCAAGCGCGAATTTAAGCTTGTCGCCGGTCCGGGTCACCTCGATCAGGCCGCCTTCTTTGCACTTGCCGCGCAGCACCTCTTCGGACAGCGGGTCTTCCAAGAGCCGGCGAATCGCCCGCTTCACCGGGCGGGCCCCGAACTCCGGATCAAAGCCTTCTTCGACCAGCAAGCTCCGCGCCATATCGTCAAGCCGGATCGTCATCTTCCGGCCGGTCAGGCGCGCTTCGACTTCGCTGATAATGATATCGACAATCTTCTCCATTTCCGATCGACCCAGCGCCCGAAACACAATCGTCTCATCAACCCGATTCAAGAACTCGGGATTGAAAACCTTCTTCAGGTCCGCCAGCAGTTTCTCCTTCATCTTTTCGTACGATTCATCGGCTCCGCCCCGGCCGAATCCGATGCCCTCGCTCTTCCTGATTTCGCCGGTGCCGATGTTGGAGGTCATTATCACGACGGTGTTCTTGAAGTCTACTCTGCGCCCAAAGGCGTCGGTAAGCTGACCATCTTCGAGGATTTGAAGCAGGATATTGAAGACGTCGGGATGTGCCTTCTCAATCTCGTCGAACAAGACCACGGAATAGGGTTTACGCCGTACCTTTTCACTCAGCTGACCGCCTTCCTCGTATCCGACATAGCCGGGCGGCGCGCCGACCAAGCGCGAAACATTGAACTTCTCCATGTATTCGGACATGTCCAGACGGACTAACGCATCTTCGTCGCCGAAAAGAAACTCGGCGAGTTTGCGGGCCATTTCCGTCTTGCCGACTCCGGTCGGCCCCAAAAAAATGAACGAGCCGATGGGGCGCCTGGGGTCTTTGATGCCGGCCCGGCTGCGCCGTACCGCCTTGGCCACGGCTGCAATCGCATGGTCCTGGCCTACGATCTTCTTAGCCAAATCCTCCTCCATGCGCAGCAGGCGCACCGATTCGGTTTCCTCAATCTGCGCGACCGGTATGCCGGTCCAGGTGGCCACGACCGAGGCGACGTCCTCAACCGTCACGACCGGCTTCTTCTGCGATTTTTCGCTGCCCTTGCGCCCATTCTTCAGAAGGTCGGCCAGCTTATGCTGTTCGTCCCGCAGGGCCGCCGCCTTCTCGAACTCCTGGTTCTTGACCGCCTGTTCCTTCTTGATTCTGATCTCGTTCAGCCGGGCTTCCATCTCGGCCAGCTCGGGCGGCAGCTGGGAATGGGACAGCTTCACTTTGGCCCCGGCCTCGTCGATGACGTCGATCGCCTTGTCCGGCAAATGCCGGTCGCTGATATAGCGATCGGAAAGACGGGCCGCCTCGACCAGCGCCTCCTCATTGTAGGAAACGTGGTGGTGATCCTCGTAGTTTTCCCTGAGGCCGCGTAGAATCGCGATTGTCTCTTCGACGTTCGGGGCATTGACGATTATCGGTTGGAAACGGCGTTCCAGCGCGGCATTCTTCTCGATATAACGCCGGTACTCTTCAAGCGTGGTGGCCCCCACGCACTGCAGTTCCCCCCGCGCCAGGGCCGGCTTAAGGATGTTCGAGGCGTCGATTGCCCCTTCGGCCGCGCCGGCGCCGACGATCGTATGCAGTTCATCGATGAATATGATGATTTCGTGACTCTGGACGATCTCGTTAATGACCGCTTTCAACCGCTCCTCAAACTGACCCCGGTACTTGGTTCCGGCAACAATCGCCGCCATGTCAAGCGCCAGTACCTTCTTGCCCTTGAGCGACTCGGCAATGTCGCCGGCCACGATGCGCTGCGCCAGACCTTCGACGATAGCGGTCTTGCCGACCCCGGCCTCACCGATCAGCACCGGGTTGTTCTTCTTGCGCCGTGACAGGATCTGGATGACCCGTTCGATCTCCTTCTCGCGTCCGATGATCGGGTCCAGCTTACCGTCCCGGGCGAGCTGGGTCAAATCCCGGGTGAAGAACTCGAGCACCATCCCTTTCTGCCTCGGCTTGTCCTTGCCCGCGGCCACGCTTTCCGGTTTGAGCAACCTCGCCACCTCGTTCTTCATCAACTCGGTATCGAGACCCAGGGAGCGCAGAACCTGAGATGCCAGGCCTTGCTCTTCGCGAATCAATCCGATGAGCAGGTGTTCGGTGCCGACGTAAGAATGGCCCAGGTTCTTGGCCTCCTCGATCGAATGGTTCAAGGCCATGCGCGCCTCGCTGTTGAGCGGGATCTCGCCGACACTGAGCTTGTCCGGCCCGGCGCGCAGCGAAGTCTCGATCGCTTTGCGCAGCTCCTGGAGATCAACACCGAGGTTCACCAGCACCATGGCCGCCACCCCTTCCCCTTCTTTGATCAATCCCAGCAACAAGTGCTCGGTGCCGATATAGTTGTGCTGCATCTGGACCGCCTCTTCCCGGGCCAGGTGCATTACTTTGCGAACTCTTTCGGTAAAACGCTCGTACAGACAGTCCTCCTAAA
The DNA here is from genome assembly GCA_964354155.1 of uncultured bacterium. GTDB lineage: Bacteria > Hydrothermota > Tepidihabitantia > SM23-42 > CAYGYG01 > CAYGYG01. The sequence goes on from CAYGYG010000004.1 coordinate 127,518, forward strand.
TTAGGCGCCCTATTATCTTATCAGCGCTACTGGCCGGCGGCAATCACCTTATTGCCGCCTTCCCGCTTGGCCTGCAACAAGGCCTCATCCGCGACTTTGATCAGATCGGTCGTCGTCCCGGCATCATCCGGGAACGATGCCACCCCGATGCTCACCGCGATCTCCCGGACGGTAAGTTCATTCTGAAAGAAGTCGAAGTCGAATATCATCTTGCGCAGACGTTCGGCAATGATATAGGCACCCCGCCTTCTGGTCTCGGGCAGGACGACGATGAACTCATCGCCGCCGTACCGCGCAACAACATCGACGCCTCGCGTGTTCCGCTCCAACACCTTGGCGATGTGGGTCAGAACGCGGTCGCCGATCTGGTGACCGAATTCATCGTTCACTCTCTTGAACCGGTCGATATCGACCATGACGACGGAAAGATGCCGCATGTAGCGCGTTGAACGCTCTAGCTCCTTTTTGAGCTGGACGTCGAAATACCGCCGGTTGAAGACACCGGTCAACGCGTCCGTCCAGACCGTATGCTTGATTCGACTGTAGAATGCATTGGGATGGAGCAGCTGCTCAACAAAAACGAAGGGGTGAAGCTTCAATATGTCCAGTAAGTCCGTGGACGACAAACCCGAGATGTTGTACATACACAGCATGAATACCTGACGGCCGGCCGAGCTGGGGTCCGAGTAGAAATCGTCGGCCATCGATTCGAAATCATGGGTCCGTTCTTTGCCGCTCAGATTCAGGAAGAGGCGCAGGCCGTCATAGCCCTCGCCGATCGTCTTTTCGAACTTGCTCTTGTGCCAGGCCAGCAGCCGGTCAAGGGTCGGCTTCTTTTCGTAGACGAAGTCGACTTTAGACGAACGCAAGGCCTTCTTGAGAAGCAGGCTCTCCCGCTTGCCGCCGACAAAGACGCATTTCTCGTTCTCTTTTATGCCCGCGGAAAGCAGCGGCTGCAGGTTGTCCACCATTTGCTGAGGTGTGCGGTACAGGTAGACCGCGTGCACGGGCAACTCAAGCTCAATCCCTTCGTAGCCCAGTTTTATGTATCTCTTCATAGCGATTTCCTCACGGTATCACGAGGTTCCCCTTTTCTTGCCTCAAGGCCGATTGACTCACAGCCACGGGCAAAGCACTCGCAAGCCATATGCATGTCCTGCTCCGTGTAGGCACCCATGTGGCCGATCCTTACGATTCGCCCCCGCATCTCACCCTGGCCATTGGCAAACAGGATGCTGTGCTTCTCCAACACGTAGGCAACGATTTTGGTTGCATCATAGTCTTTCGGGATGGCCGCGACCGACAGAGCGTTGGAGGGCGACTTGGGGAAAAGATCAAGCCCGACCCGGCTGATGCCGTCGCGCATGATTCGCGCGAGCGCCCGGTGATGCTCGTATACCTTGGCCATGCCCATTCGGGTAATGCGGCCCAGGCTCTGATCCAGGGCGACAAAGACGTTTATCGGCGGCGTCCACGGCGTTTGGCCGTCCTGCCCATATTTCCGACAAGCGATAAGGTCGAAGTAAAAGCGCGGCATCCGTGCCGCCTGCACCCTCTCCCAGGCACGCCCGTTAAGCGCGATGAAGGAAACGCCGGGCGGGGCCATCAAGGCCTTCTGCGACGCACCGACCAGCACATCGATCTGCCAATCATCCATGTAGCACTCATCCGCGGCGAGCCCGGCAACCCCGTCGACGACCAGAATCCGGTTCAGACGGCGCGTGACCGCCCCGATTGCCTTGACGTCCATGACCGCCCCGGTCGACGTTTCGGTCAGGGTCGTAAAGACCGTTGTGATCTCCGGGCGTTTGATCAGGACTTCCTCGATTCGTGCCGGCGGAATCGATTCTCCGTAGGGCACGGATAGGTATTCCGGCCGGGCTTTGAACCGCTTGCACAGATCAAGCCACCGCTCGCCGAAGCGTCCGCAAACCGCCACCAGCACGTCCTCTTCCGGCGAGATCATGTTGACCACGGCCGCCTCCATGGCGCCGGTCCCCGATGCCCCGAAAAGATAGATGTCGCCCGAGGTTGCCACGACCTGCTTGAGGGACTCGCGCACTCGATTGAATATCTCGGAGAATTCTTTCCGCCGGTGGTAAACGAGCGGCCGGGTCAGGGACTGGATGACATCATCCGGGACGTCGACCGGCCCGGGCGTAAACAGCCTATAGGCGCTCAGACAACCTCCCGTGACAGCTTGCGCATAGTGCCTCGCCCTTTCGATCCGTGTCGGAAATCGAGTTTGATAGAAACATGACGCAGTCCCGCGCCGAACAGTGGCCTAAGCCAAGCAGGTGGCCGACTTCATGAACTACCTCGGTTCGCGTTCTCGATATCAAACGATCTCCCTTGAGACGGGACAGCGAAACGATCGCCGTCCGGTCAAGCTGATTGGCCTGCCCGAAAACAAAGCTCCGGCCTGGCGTGTAAAGGTCAACGTCGACGACGGCCAGACAGTACGTGCTCCGGGCGGTCGGCCGGCGAACCTGATCAAGGATCATCCCGGCCGGGTACTGCTTCCGCACCGAATCGAGACTGCCGGGGGCAATCGTGAAACTGCCCCGCTTCTCCACCCCGAGGCCATAAGCCCGGTGCAGAGCATCCTCGATCTCGTTGAGTACTGAAGCGGAAGCGCCGTTCAAATCCCAGCACAATTCTATCGGCGCCGCCACTATTTCTTGGTAAGAGCTGAGAGCAGGTCGATTGGCACCGGGAAGATCGTGACCGAGTTTTTCTCGGTGGCAATCTCGGTCAATGTCTGCAGATAGCGGAGTTGAATCCCGACCACTGTTTGACCAAGAATCACCGCCGCCTCATGCAGCTTATGAGAAGCTTGCAGTTCGCCTTCGGCATGGATGATCTTCGCCCTTCTTTCCCGTTCGGCTTCGGCCTGACGCGCAATCGCGCGCTGCATCTCCTGCGGCAGGTCGACGTGCTTGATCTCCACCATCACGACCTTGATACCCCACGGTTCGGTTTGCTCGTCAATCAGTTTCTGCAGGCGCAGGTTGAGCTTGTCGCGCTGGGACAACAGGTCGTCAAGTTCGTACTCGCCCAGGACGCTCCGCAACGTCGTCTGAGCAATCTGACTGGTGGCATAAAGATAGTCCTCCACCTCGACCACCGCCTTACCCGGGTCAAAAGGACGAAAGTACGCGACCGCATTCACTTTTACCGAAACGTTGTCCTTGGTGATGACATCCTGGGGCGGTACGTCCATCGTGACAATGCGCAAACTGACCTTCACCATCCGGTCGACACCCAGCGGTATCAGAAAAACCAGGCCCGGCCCCTTGATCCCGATGAACCGGCCGAGCCGGAATACGATCGCCCGCTCATATTCCCTCAGGACTTTGACGGCGCTGAAAACTATGATCAGAAAAAAAAGTACGACAAATACGTACAAACCCATGGCTTACCTCCTTAAGCGTAATCTTAGTCTGAATCGGTGAAAAGTCAACCCCATTGTCTTGCCCCACCAGCACCTTGGGCCCCTCGCGATCGGTCGTTGACGAAACATCGGCCCCGCGTTATAATGACAAGGGCTGGCTATGGGGATGCTGAAAAATGCATTCTCACCGGTGTATCTGCCCTGATTGAACCTGGAGGCGACACATGCAATTCCACGTTGGCTATTTGGTTAAAGACCGGCATGCCCTGGCCGACTTCTACCGGCAAGTCTTGGGATTCGAGATGGCGTATAGTTTCAGCGTTCCGGCCCGGAATATGAAGGAAATTATGGAGATCGAAACCAGCGCCGAGGCAATCGTTCTTGAGCGGGACGGCATCAAACTTGAGTTCCTTGAGCTGAAACTCGGACCGCCGGCAGCAACACCCTCATTCCACTTAGGAATCCACCACCTCGCATTGAGGGTACCAAACCCTGAGGATACTATCAAGCTCGCAGCATCACTCGGTGGTCGTGTCCGTCAAACCTTCCGTCAGGACCACATGACCTACTACATCGATGACCCCGAAGGCAATATCGTGGAGGTGTCAAAGGCTAGAGAAGAGTAGAGAGTAGAAAGTAGTGAGAAGCGAGTGGCGGAAAGAAGAGTAGCGAGTAGTAAGAAAAAGAGAGTAGCGACTAGTAAGAAGAAGAGTAGAGAGTAGCGAGT
>CAYGYG010000004.1:131738-138607 GCA_964354155.1 uncultured bacterium
TAGTAAGAAGAAGAGTAGAGAGTAGCGAGTAGCAAGAAGCGAGGGGAAAACGGCTAAGAGAAGAGTAGCGAGAATAATAGAAAAGTAGCAAGTAGCAAGAAGAAGAAAAGTGGCGAGCGGTGCGTCTCAGACCGGGAAATCAGAAGCCTCCCGGCGGCCGAGGGATCGGCGGCCGAAGGTCTCGAGTTTTCGAGAGAAATATAAAATCCCGCCCTACGAATGAATCAGCCGAGGGTCACGAGTTCCCGAGAGCCATGTAGAATGCCGCCCTACGCTATGGGTAATCCTCCGGCTTTCACTGGTCCACTGATCTCCTGATGTGCTTCCCACTGATCTTCTGATGCTCTGATCTACTTTCCTTATCGTCCCTCGTGTCTTCGGCGTCCATCACGCTCCATCCCATCTCGCCGCTCCTGCTCATCACCGTAGCATCAGGTTTTCACCGAGCCGGTTTTACCCTCGCTCCGGGCCCTCCGCACCGGCCAGCATCTTCGCCAGACCTTCTCCGAACGAAGTGCTGAAGCTGTACTGCAACAAATCGACGAGTTTCTGGTTGTCGCCGATGAGCGATTGTCTCGGCTCGCCCCTGATCCGCACCGCCTTGCCGAAATGCTCCCCGACCGATTCGGCCACCGACTTGAGTTCGACGACCTCCGACCCGCAGAGATTGAGAATCATTGAACCTTCGACCTCAACGATGCGGAGCATGATTCGCGCGATATCATCAACGTAGATCGGGCTCAGCTTAAGGTAGGGCAGTTCGAAGTCCGCATCATTCCCGACGGCCGAAATGATATCGTAGACTGCGTCGTGATCAACACCCGGGCCGTACGGGCAGAACATCCGCAGAATCTTGATATTGAAATGGCGCTGATAGAAACCCGCTAGCATCTCGGCGATGTACTTGGTCGAGGTGGCGAAACTCATGGGCCGGGGCCGATCGCTCTCGGAAAACGCGGTATCGCCCCCGCCGTAGACCGCGCCCGATGAGCACAAAACGAATTCTTTGACGCCAACCTTCTTCGCCCAATCCAGAAGCTGCATCGTCGAGAAGGAGTTCCCGGCGAAAACCTCTCGGTTGGGCTTGCCCCGCAGGTCCGAAGTGTGACCATGGTAGACGATATCAACCATCCGGGGCAGGCTTTTATCGATATGCGTCTCGTGCTCCAAGTCCAGAAAACAGAACTTGAGGTTTATCTTGCCCAGAAGACTCATCGGCACGAGCTTGGGCGAACTGAAGAGTGCATGCACGGTACTGCCCGTTCCGACGATTCTTGTCATGAGCTGCTGACCCCAGGCGTTTTCGCCGCCGGTTATAAGATACGACTTCGCCAAGCGACCTCCTTAGAACCTCAACTTCAACTCGGCGCGGAAATCATGGGCGACCTTCTCATCCGGCCGCTTTTCCCCATGATAGCGCGCGTAAACCACGGTGTAGCTGTTCAGATTGTAAGAGCCGGTAAGACTGTAATCCTGATTGAAACCCAGCGGCGATCCGACTTCGACGCTGAACGGGAGCGAGTCGATGCTGGCGCGGCGGAACAGGAACTCGGTGCCGGCATCGATCCGGCCGACCTTGCCCACCGCGCAACCGGCACCAATTCCAGTATGCGGTTCGTACAGCAAGAATCGGCCTAAACCAGGATAGTAGTAGTCCATTTCGATCGCCTCATGATTATAACCGGCCTTGACCCACCAGTCAAGCTTGAGCCTCAAGTCTTGAATCAACCAGTTCCGGTATCCCGATCGCCGCTCTTCCGTGATATCGTTCTCACTCAGTTGCTCGGACCAGGCCTCGGTGTGTCCCTTAAGTCCCCGGTAACGCGGCTCGAACGCGAGGCTCTGCGCATTCCGCTCCGACGCCCCAAGGTAGCGCCGGTCTAAGGAGTTTGACCGGCTTGCGGCAAGGTCAAAAGACAGCATGTCACCGGCCTGTACGGTCAACGTCGGCGCAATGTTCTGCTCCACAAACAGCTCTTCATCGACGCCGTCAATCCGGGCGGCGAGCTCCAGCGCCTCGGTCGGAGTCAGCATGGCGTCAAGGCTATAACGGTAGGCGCTGATTTTCTTGAACTCGTCAAGCCTGACGACCTCGCGCACGTAGTCGCCGCCGCGCTTCGGCAAGTACTCGTCCTGGACCGGGTCGTAGACATAATTCCCCTGTCCCGGCGTAACCTTCCGGAATACTTCATCAAGTTCCTGGATCGCCGTGTTTGTCTTCTCGAACGCACCGCCCAGCGACAGGTACGCCGTAACCAAACGTGTCCGCGCATTTGCGAAGAAATACTCGTCCCGCGCGAAATTCCGCAAGCCCGCATCGACTTCCAGGGCTTCGCCGATCGACAGACCGGCTTGCCTGGTCCGGCCGATACCCATCGTGTCATGTTCATATCGGTACCCGCCCCGCAGCGCAAGGATCTTCACCGGCCTGATTGTAATCCGGTTGTCCGAATCCCAGGCGCGGTCCGTCCGCCAGTCGTAGACCTCGCGTGCATACTCGATCTTAAACCCAAACCATTTGACGGTCGTATCGACAACCACCTGGTACCGCTGCATGGTGTTGAGCATTTCCAGGCCGAATCCCGCACTGAAGAAGTTAACACCGCCGGTGATTCTTCGGAAACTGCTGTTGACCAGGCCGTACCCGCCCACGAGCCTCAAATAGTCAAGCGGGGACACGCCGGCGCCGATTTCGGTCTTCCGGCGTATCTCTTCATTAATATTGTAATGGTATTGGTAGTCAATGTCGTACTTTCGCCCGGGGAAGACGAAGTTGTCATCCAGCAGAAGCTGACTCGCGTTTAAGAAGTACTGCTTGCGGTCCAGACGAAGCTTCACCTCGCCGCCCTGGCCGGAATTGTCTTGATCATCCCGGCCTGAGTAAAGGTTGCGGTCGTTGCGCGAGACGTAGTACTCGACCCGGGCGGCATCACCGAATCCAGCCTCCGCCGCGTACAGCTCGGTCTTCTTCGGTAAGGGAATCGGCAGTCTCGGTTCGTAACTGCCCAGCCCCTGACCTACGTACCGGAAAGCATGGATCGCGCGGTCATAGGTATAGGATCCGTTCCCCGCGCCGGCGTTGGCGAAGGTCACCTTGTAGTTGCCGCTGTCGCCGCCGACATAGACGAAATGGTCGTCGATTTTCCGGTAGTCGCCTGGTATCGAATCGACGCCGGAACGGAAGGCACGGGTGCTGTCGTCGCCGATGATCCGCAGGTTCTGCTTCTCCTCCGGCGTCAGGGTGAAGAACTGCGGCTCGCTGGGGTCGTTATACTCACGCAGCATGAAGAGCCCAGTCTTGACCGGCCCGGCATAGTAGATGCCGTCGATGGAATTGGTCAGCAAGGGATAGGCGTACCGGCTGTACTGGAAGTCGGCTTCAATCCTAGAGCGGTTGGTGACGAGATTCCTGGTCGCGAATGTCACCGCGCCGGTCTCGTAGTCGATGTAGTAGTCATCACCCCGTTTCATCAGGCTTCCGTTCAGATAGAGCTTCTCGCTCTCGACCACGATCTGACCTTCACGAATCAGCAGGTACGGACCTTGCTTGCCTTCGACCCCGGCCAAAGATGCGCTCGAGAACCGGCCTTTGCTCTGTCCGTAGAGACCCCGTACGCGCTGCCGGTCGACTTCGAGGAACGCGCTGCCGCCGGCGACGCCGCGCGTCAAGCCGAACGGGTAAACGACGTCCAGATCACCGATCTCGGCGCCGAAGTTGTCGGTGTAGAATCCAAGCCTCATCTTATCAACTTCAGTGATTCCTCTGGTCTCAGACGGTATCCCCTGGTCGCTGAAATTACCTTCGACCCGGGCTCGGGCCAGGCGGCCGGTGAAGTTGACCAGAAGCCCCTGTTCGAATGTCCCGGTCCCCTGCTTGAAATCGACGGCGAATGATTTGGTCCCGCTCATCATGATGTCGCCCTCGTCAACCGTTGTGTCGGCCGCGACCTGCTCAAAGCGCGACGACTCGGCAACCGCCCGGTACCGGCAGTAGACCGAATCGAAGAGCGATGAAGCCGGAAGACTACTCAGGACTAATATGATACTCAAATACGGCATCGCCGCCGGTTCCCAAACAGAATACGCTCCGGCCCCTGATCGTGAGATCGAGCGCCCTCTCATCAAGCTCGAAGCGAGCAACCGTGTCGCCCTGCACGACGCTCAGCTTGAGGCCATTCTTATGCAGAACAGCAACCAACTCTCCGTCGGCGCTGATCCGCCGGATGGAGTTGATCGGATGGCTCGTCTCCTCGTTCCCGAATTCATCCAGCTTCACCAGGCGGTTGGCCTCACCGACCCAGTAGCCCCGGGCTCCATCGGCCAGGCACTTTGGCCGGTACCGCGTAAGAGCCAGCTTCTCCCGTCCTGAGTTATCAAGCAGGACAAGCCGGCGGCCCAGGTCGGCGGCAACGAGCAACTCCCCTTCTTCACTCGCCGCCATGGCCTGGATTCTTCCGGAGGGATAGAAGGCCTCAAACCGCCCAAAACGCGGGAAGTAGCGGTAGATCGAATCACCATCACTAATGAAAAACGACTCGTTGGCCACGACGAAGTCCCGGAGGTTTCGAAAGGGCGGGCCGGGAAGGACAAAATCGCTCTTTACTTGGAAATCAGAATCAACTTCGACCACGTGATTGCCGATCCTGGGCAGAAGATAGTGACTATCACCCCTGAGTCTCATCTGGTTGAACCGGCCGGGAAGCAGAATCTTCTTCACCAAAGCCAGATCCGCACCGCTTGCCAGCGGTCCAATCCCGCCGACGAGCATCAACCCGGACAGTATCTTCCAATGCATTCTTCGGCGCATTATAGTATGCCCTCCCCGCCTTGTCAATATATCGTTAGGAGCGTTAGAACGTTTCATTCGTTACAACCTTGAGAGACCTTCGGCCGCCGACTGTCATCCTGAGTCCCGTCCGGGACGAAGGATCTGATTGAGGAAGAAAGATCTACTTGAGACTCTTCGCCCGCCTCAGGCGGACTCAGAGTGACAAGGCCTCGGCCGGGTCCAAACCCGGCGCTGCAACTCGAAACCACCTTTTTCCACAATCATTCCAAAATTCCATCATTCCACCATTCCAGTATTCCGTCTGTCATTGCGTCCTTCGTCCTTTCACCCCCGCTCCTCTGCTCCTCCGCACCCCCGCATTCTTTCATCCTTGACATCCCTCGTCCGCACCTCCCACGTCCCACATCCTCACGTCCCCTCTCGCTACTCTCCTTCTTACTACTCGCCACTCTTACTGATTCCCTCTCCCATAACAAGCTTGACTTTCGAGCGGCAATGAATATCATTGACCCATGAAAGGAAAACTTGGAATCCTTGCGTCCGGTCGCGGCTCAAATGCCGCGGCATTGATGGAGCACATCGAACAGGGACGTCTGGACGCGGAAATCGCGATTGTGTTGAGTGACCGCCCGGATGCACCGGTTCTCGAGATGGCAAAGCAACACCGCGTCAAGGCGCTGCATCTTGATCCAGGGCCCAAAAAGACCTTCCTTATCCCTGAAGTTGAAGAACAGTGGGTAAGAGTCCTCAAGGAGCACCAGGTCGACCTCCTAATCCTCGCCGGCTTCATGCGTATCATCAAGAAGCCGCTGCTCGATGCCTTTGCCGGGAGGATTCTCAACATCCATCCGGCTCTGCTCCCCGCATTCCCCGGGCTTGACGTCCAGCGCAAAGCGCTCGAGTACGGTGTGAAATTCGCCGGCTGCACCGTCCACTTTGTCGACGAGAGCGTAGACGGAGGGCCGATTGTCGCCCAGGCGGTCGTGCCCGTACTGGATCATGACTCTCCGGAAAGCCTGGCCCAGCGGATCCTCAAGGAAGAGCACCGAATCTACGCTGAAGCAATACAACTGATTCTATCCGGCAAGTACCGTATCGACGGTCGACGGGTCGTCAGGACCACGTAGGCACAAGTGAAGAAGCTCGCTGCGCATTAACCATCATGGTCAAAAGATATCTTCTGGCTCACAACAAGATTGTCGAGACCAATATCGACGACTGCCCGGTCCTGGTGTTCATAAGCCCGGACGACATGGAAAGGCAGATGCTGGTCGAGAAGTTCAAAATCGATGAACATACCTTGCAGTCGGCATTAGATCCCAACGAGCTTTCATGGCTTGAGGTCGAACGCAAGCATCTCGCGGTCATATTCAAACGACCCAGGAACTATTCGGCCAAAGACCAGCTTCTCTTCAGGGCATGTACGGTAGGTATGTTCTTGTTCAAGCGACAATTGATTATTGTCTTACCCGAGAATGTCAATCTGTTTGAGGGCAAGCTCTTCAACCGAGTTGGCTCATTAAGAGAATTGATTCTGAAAACAATATATCGCTCAATACACCATTTTATGGAACACCTCAAGGTCATTAATATGATTACTGATGAAATCGAACAGAAGATCAACCGGGCGATGGAGAACAGACATTTAATAAATCTCTTTGCCCTTGAAAAAAGCCTCGTCTACTATGTTGAAGCAATCAATTCCAACGGTGCCTTGCTCGAGAGACTCAAACATAATTCAGGTAAAATAGGATTTACTGCAAATGAGATAGATTTGGTCGACGATATCATTGTCGAGAATAGTCAGTGCTGCAAACAGGCCGAGATCTACTCGGATATTCTTGCAAGTCTCATGGATGCCCGGGCTTCGATTGTGAGTAATAATTTGAACATTCTGATCAAGGTCCTAAACATAATAACCATTACGCTAATGGTGCCAACTCTTGTTGTTTCGATTTTCTCAATGAATGTCAGATTACCTCTGCCACAAGATCTGCCCCATGCCTTCTGGCTGATTCTGGGATTATCAACCCTGTCGGCTGGTTCGGTACTGCTACTCTGGCGATTGCTCCGTTTGTAG
>CAYGYG010000005.1:0-136427 GCA_964354155.1 uncultured bacterium
CTATTGAGCAGGCAAAGGCCTATGTTCAAGGTCAGGTGGCGAAGTACAAAGCCGTCTACAGCGACAGCATACCCGGGCTTGTACGACCTGGTGACTACACCCTCAAGATCAAGTATGTTTTCGACGATTATGTTCTCCGTTCCGACGACTACTGGGTCATTGGCTGGGATGGCGGGTACTACACGGGACCGAGCACAACGGCCATCTGGGGTATGCTCCATCTGCCGAGACCGAGCGATCTTTCGTGCGAGTATTTGCCCCCTCCCAGTGTTGAGCGTACGATCGCGCTGTGGCATGCGCCTGCGGGTTTGCCCGCTGATCTCAAGATTGAGCCCGAAGTGATAAACCTGAAGAGCCGGGGCCGGTTCACTGGTACGGTAACTCTGCCGACTGGCCATGAGCCATCAGAAATCAGCTTGAGTACTGTTCAATGCGAAGGTGCGAAACTGGTAAAGTGCATGTTCACTGCCACATCGTTGATCGCTAAGTTCAACATCCAGGATCTTGTCGGCGTGCTTCCGGGCGAAGCCGTTCCCTTCAGACTGACCGGCCAGCTCCAGGACGGCACACCGTTTGCGGGGGTAGATACGGTATGTGTCATCCTTCCTGATGATCGGGACGGCTGTCCAGTCAATTCCCAGGTCCTGAAGAGAGGTGATCAGGTCCCTCTAGGCACGCCAAGTGCCGCGGTCAGCGGGATCCCGGTCACCGCGAGAATCTACAATCAAGCGGGCCGGCTTGTGAAAACGGTGGTCGTTCCGAGAGGATCCGCCGAACCGAGATGGGATATGAAAGACGATAACGGCCTTGTCGTGGTGCCGGGGGTCTACTTCATACGAACTGAGTCCGTCGAAAGGCAGGCAACGAGGAAAATCGTAGTTCTACCTTAGGCGAACTGATTCCTCCGACGCATGGCTGTAATCAAAGCCGTTGTCACTGTTGGCCTCATGGCCCTGTTGCCGCAGGTCGGAATATGCCGATCGGCGTGGCCTATGTTCAGATACGACTGCAAGCATTCTGGACGTACGTCGCTCATCGGCCCTGATACATGTCTGCAGCGGTGGATCTATCCGACGGGTGGCAACATCTACTCATCTCCCTGTATTGACAGCCAAGGGGGGATATATTTCGGATCGGACGATGGCTATGTGTACGCAACCTACTCTGATGGTTCCCTGAAATGGCAATACCGCACCGGCAGCAATGTGCCATCCACGCCTTGTCTGCGAAATGACAGCGTTCTGCATATCGGGTCGTTCGATGGGTTCTTTTATGCGCTCGACGCTCAAACCGGTGGGCTTTTGTGGCGATATCCGCTGGCCGGACCGACAAGTTCTTCGGCAGCAGTTGACGATAGTGGCGTCATCTACGTTGGTACCGACCAAGGCTACCTCTATGCATTAAGACACTTCGGAGCCTTGAAGTGGCGGTACCAGACAGGCGGCGTGGTTACGTCATCACCAGCAATCGGGGAAGACACAACGATCTATGTGGGCTCGGATGATGGTTCGCTGTACGCCTTGCGCCCTGATGGTTCATGCAAGTGGCGCTGCCGGCTGGGCGGTGGTGTACTGTCTTCCCCGGCGGTCGACGATAGCGGGATTATCTACGTGGGTTCATCTGATGGCTGCCTGAATGCGATCAGGCCTGACAGTACGATCAAGTGGCGGTACCCTACGGGCAGCGGCATCAGATCATCGCCTGCGATAGGCAGGGACACAACGATATATGTAGGTTCGTATGATACCTATCTTCACGCAGTAAGGAGCAACGGCTCCTTCAAATGGCGCGTCAAGACTGGCGACGGTATTATGTCATCGCCGTGCATCGATCGCGGGGGCATTGTGTTCGTTGGCTCCTTTGACGGATACGTGTATGCTCTTCACAGCAATGGCAATGTCAGGTGGCGTTTCCGAACGGCTGGTGCGATCAACTCATCACCATCTATTGGCCCAGGTAACTCGCTGTATATCGGTTCCGGCGATGGGTGCCTCTATGCTATTTACAGAGGTGGTGTCAAGATATCGGAGACGAGGCCTGAAGACCTGATCAATGTGGTGCTGAACCTGACACCCAATCCGGCAACACGGTCGGTCCGGATGAGGCTTACCGGACTAACGCATGGCAGGAGCGGCAAGCTGACTATCCTAGATGCGTTAGGGGCTGTGGTCCGGACAATCCGGGTATCGAGGCCCAGCAGGGGTGCATTTGAGGCCGTGTGGAATCGTGCCGATGATTCTGGTTACGAGGTGGCGAGCGGAGTCTACTTCGTGAAAGTCGATACGGAATCCCGCTCGATTACCGGCAAGATCCTCCTGGTCGATTAGCTGGACCGCAGACGGACACGACCTCAGCAATGGACCGGATTGGACGGCGACAGCTGATGCGGTAGCCGATGGTCAGTAAGCCCGCGCGGCGGCCGGCGATAAGGTCGGTCTTGGTGTCGCCGATGAATATTACTTCGTCCGGCTTCAACCCCATCAACTTCCTGGCCTTGTTGAGCATGTCCGGCGCCGGTTTAGGCCGGCGCACTTCGTCGGCGCAGATCACCAGGTCGAAATACCGGCCGATGCCGGCCTGTCGGAGCATCTGCCGGGTGATATCCTTGTGCGAGTTGGTGACGCAGCCGAGCCGGTAGCCCCTTTTCTCAAGGACGGCCAAGACGCGGGTCGCCCCAGGCGTGACCTTGACGTAGCGGATGAACCGGGGGAAGGCCTTGCTGTAGTAGGCCCGGACCTCAGACACGGTCTGGCGGGGCATGAAGTACTTAACATCCTCTTTCGTGCTCTTCCCCCATTCCCGGTTGAATTCCTTCTTGGTGATCTTGCGATAGCCGAAGTGTTGCAGCGTATCGTTGAAGAGCCTGAACCAGGCGTCATAGCTGTTGACGAGAACGCCGTCTAAGTCGAAAAAAACCGCTTTCACCGATTCCTTCAAGGGAAGTCGCATCAGCTATGACAGGATACCGGCGGCCGAATTAGCCGCTGGCCTTGGCCTTCTTGGCGTCTTCGACAATCTTGGCGGCCGTTTCTTTGGGCACTTCTTCGTAGTGATGGTACTTCATCGAGAAGAAGCCCCGGCCCTGGGTCATTGACCGCAACGAAGTCGAGTATTTGTACATCTCGGCCTGCGGCACCAGGGCTTTGATCTTCTGAAGCCGGCCCTCAGAGTCCACGCCGAGAATCTTGCCGCGGCGCGAGTTGAGGTCACCCATGACATCGCCCATGAATGCTTCCGGCACCACGACCTCCACCTCGCCGATCGGTTCGAGCAGGATCATGCCGCCCTTTTCGGCGCAGGCCTTGAAGGCCATACCGCCCGCAATCTTGAATGCGATATCCGACGAGTCAACCGCATGGAAGGAACCGTCATAAATCGTAGCCACTATGTCCACGATTGGATAACCGGCCAACACGCCTTCGGCCAGCGTCTCGGCAACACCCTTCTCGACCGAGGGGACATACTTAGACGGCACCGAGCCGCCGAAAAGCTCATCCTTAAATTCATAACCGGCACTTCGCGCCACCGGTTCAATGCGCAGCCAGACGTCACCGTACTGGCCGCGTCCGCCGGTTTGCTTCTTATATCGGCCCTGTGCCTCGGCTTTCCTGGTGAATGTCTCTCGATAGGGAACCCGGGGCCGGTGGAGTTCGACCTCGACGCCGAACTTGCGTCTAAGGCGGCTAAGAATAACTTCGAGATGCGACTCACCGATACCCGAAATGAGCAATTGCTTGAGCTCGGGGTCAAAGTGGAAGGCAAAGGTCGGATCTTCTTCACGCAGCCGGGAGAGTCCGCTGGAGACTTTCTCCTCATCACCCTTGGTCTTCGGCATGATGGCCATCGAAATGGAAGGGGCTGGGAAAGGCATCCTGGGCAAGACGATGGTCTGGTGCGGTGCCGCCAGCGTATCGCCGGTCTTGCTCAGCTTAAGCTTGACCAGCGCCCCGATCATACCGGTGGCAAGCGTCTTGGTTTCTTCGCGCTCGCGGCCTCGAATGAAATAGATCTGGTTGATTTTTTCCTCACGTCCCTGAGAGGTGTTCATCACTACACTGCCGGCATCGATCTTGCCGCACAAAACGCGGATGTAGAGAAGCTCGCCGAGATGCGGCTCGGAAACAGTCTTGAAGATGTAACCGACAAAAGGGCTGGCCGGATCGCGCTTGACTTTCTTGTCGCCGCTCGTCACCGCGGGTAAGTCGAGCGGGGAAGGGAAATAGGCCATGGCGAAACCAAGCAGATTCTCAATTCCTATCAGGCTGTGGGCGTCGCCGAGCAGCACCGGGCATACCTTGGCCTGGGCGATTGAATTCTTCAATGATTTCTTCATTTCCTCGGGCGTGATCACCTGGCCTTCGAGAAATTTGTTCATCAGTTCGTCGTCGGCATCAGCCAGAGCTTCGACCAGTTGTTCCTTGAGCTTGGGCATCCGGCCCACAAGTTCGGAAGGCATATCGATTGGCTTGGCCTTGCCATCCTGGAAGGCGTAGGCTTTCTCTTCGAGCACGTCAACCAATCCGGTAAGGCTCTCGGCCTGGCCAATCGGAACCTGGCATAAACACAGGCGACGGCCGAAAGCTTCAACCGCCTCCTGAAGACTCTTGGTGAAGTCGGTGTTCTCTTTCTTGAGTTTGTTGATGAAGATTGCCCGGGGCAGGCTCAGGGCTTCGGCCTCCCGCCACATGCGCTCGGTGCCCACCTCAACACCGCTTGAGGCATCGATGACCAGGATCGCCGTATCCGCGGCGTGAAACCCGCTGATTGCCTCGCCGACAAAGTCGGTGTAACCGGGGACATCGATGATGTTGAACCGGTAGCCGTTCCAGTCGGCGTAACCCAGACCGAGATTCAGACTGCAGCGCCGGTTTATCTCTTCTTCGTCATAGTCGAAGACACTGGTGCCTTCATCAACCCGGCCGAGCCGGCTGTTGGGCTTGGTCAAAAACAGTATGCCATCGCAAAGCGTAGTCTTGCCGGCGCCACCATGACCGAAGAATCCGATGTTGCGTACTTTTTCTGACACGCTAGGCCCCTTTCTGGATGCTGTTCAGCGCTTCCTCATCGAGATTCTTGGTGATGAGCGTGATAAGGTTCAACAGGTTCTCGTAGTCATTGAGATTTATGATACCGTAATGAGCATGGATATACCGGGTCGGTATGCCGAGCGCCAGCGATGGTACGCCGCTCTGATTTAGATGGATGATCCCGGTGTCGTAACCGCCCTTGATTGTGGTGAGATGAAAGGGAATATTATTGATCTCGGCAAGTTCGATTACGAAATCCTTGAGCCCAACGTGCGGAATCATGGTGCGGTCATAAATCAGGATCGATACGCCGTTGCCCAGCCGTTCTTCCGCTTCTTCTTCATAGCCGGGGGTATCCCGACTCAGGCCGACGTCGAGAGCGAATGCAACGTCGGGTGCAACGGTGTGGGCCGAGGTCCGCGCGCCGCGCAGGCCGACCTCCTCCTGGACGGTGGCGGTCAGATAGACGGTGTTGGGGTGCTCAACGGCGGCGATATTGTTGAGCAGTTCGACCAGCAAAGCGCAGCCCATCCGGTCGTCCCAGGCCTTGGCCAGGAGCAGATCCGAATTGGCCATGGCTTCAAGTCGGGCATCGGGTACGATCGGGTCACCGGGCCTGATCTGAAGCCGCTCCTTGATATTGAAGGCAGCCGTCGCGCCGACATCGATGTAGAGGCTTTCGATATCGGGCATCTTGGTCTTTTCGTCTTCTTTCATTTCATGGATGGCCTTATGGCCGATGACACCGATGATCTCACTGCCTTTCTTGTTCAGAACCCTTACTCTTTGACCCAATAGATTGCCGGTCCACCAGCCGCCGATCGGCAGGAACTTGATAAAACCGGTCTTAGTGACGGTCCTGACCAGGAATCCGATCTCATCCATGTGGGCGGCGAACATGACTTTGGGCTGTTCACTCCGGCCGGCCTTACGTGCAATGACGCTCCCCAGACGGTCGCGGGTGACGACGGCGAATTTTTTGAGATATTCCTCCATGAGCTTTGCGATCGGGCCTTCAAATCCCGAGATGCCGAATGCTTCAGTCAGCCGTGTTAACAACGCAATTCGATCCATCGATGCTCCTTTCTAAGCCAAGACAAAGATTATAGCGGGAATTCCCCGAAAGTCAAGTTTCAACCCCGGCGCCGTGTCCCGGAAATTTCCCGCCAAACCATGACCCGAAGCCTTGAAACTACTCAAGTGCCTCGGTTGACAACCGCAGATCTGCCGGGACCGCCCAAGGCGACGGACTACGGCGGAGCAATTCTGACGAAGGATTTCGTTGCCGAGTGGGCCCCACCCAGCAATCTTGCGAAGTAGACCCCGGCCGGCGCAATCCTGCCCTCGCCCGTGAGCCCATCCCAGAAGACGGCATCAAGGGCGCAAGGCGTCGCACCCAGGGTCAGGATCCTTACCATTCGGCCGGATGCATCATAAATCGCCAGGGATATGCCCGTGGGCGATGTGTCCCGGATACCGACCCGGAACATAACCTTGCCGTGCGACGGATTGGGCGATATGAATAGATTGATGATCGAAGGTGATGGGTCCGCAGGATCTTCGGCGATTTCGGTCCGGCGCTCAATGACGAGGGCGGTAACCGAGTAACGAGGTATCGTGTCCGTGATCGTCGTTGAATCAGAGCTGGTGATATAGCCCCGGTCGACAATCCCGGTTGTGCCGTTCCAGGGCGCACGCAGCGGCGCATCGTTCGTGATCGTCCACTTGCGGGCTTGCTTGGTCGAAACGAATCCCCGATGATAGATGGTTGCCGCGTAGGCGTTGTGCGGGTCCTTGTTGATGAATACGAGGGCGATGTCGCCATTGACGCGGCGGGAGCCATATACTTCCAGGCCCCGGCCATTGGCAACTGCATTAGAAACGGTTTTCAGGACATTGGCACCAACGGTTTGACGATACAGTCTTATCACGTGGACCGCGGCGCGATGCGAAAGCGAATCACCGCGGATGATGGAAAAGGTCGGGTAATACGCCGTGTCGGGCTTGTCGTAGACACAGTAGACTCCGGCCATCGAGATGCTCTTACACATCATGTGGCCGATCACATCGGCGACAAACAGACAATTGACATAATTCCACCAGACTGGATCTTCGGCGAATATGATGCCCGAGTTGTATTCGAAGATCGCCAGGTCGATCTGGTTGCCGCCGCTGTAACGCCGGATTGAATCCCGGACTTGATCAAGCCAGGGCTCAAAAGCCGGCCGCCATGGGGTTGAGGTGTCGGGCGACGCCAGCCAGAGTCCGTAACGGGCCGAGTCGGCCAGCGTGTCATAGTTGGGATAGTAGTGCAGGTCGACGAGGTTGATCCGGGTATTGTTCGGGCCGACGACCGGTCCGATCCAGGCCAGGTTGTTGGCCAGGGAGGCGCCTACGATCTTGAGCGGTATGGGCGAATGAGCACGCATGCTGTCGCAATAATCACGAACCAGATTTCCAAACAACGACGGTGTGACGAAAACGCTGTCTCGCCAGTGCCAGCGAGCGAAGGGTATGCCGAAGTGGCGGCAGAAGGTTATGTTCCAGCCGGGAAAGAACAGACCCGAAATGTCCGGTTCATTGCCAATGGCCCAGTAGGTAATATTGTAAGGCGCCGCGTGGCCGCGCTGAAGACGTATGCGACCCATCGGCGTGTTGGTGTCACCATTGCAGTATTCGACCATTCGGGCCGCTTTGCGCGGATCATTGATCTGGAAATTAACGGTGAGCAGAACGGGTAAGCCGATCCGGTCGGCCAGCCGAAGCAGGCTGTCGATCCCAAAACTCACCGGCAGGGATAGAATGAGCGTATCCAGGCAGTCAAGGTAGAAGGCGCCGTCGTAGTTGTACGCCTCCCAGTCATAGTAGTCAGCCGAGAAGCCACCCATGCGCAGGAATGAGATACTGGATTTGCTCAGCATCGTATCAATGCCGGGCATCGAGAAATTCTCCACTGTCTCGTCGCCGCTGCCAAAGGTGTATTGACTGACCGTGCCGGTCAGGGAGTCGTAATAAACGTCGACGCGAGCCGGCCGGACCTGAGCGAAGATAAGAAGTGGCAGGATTATTGAAAACACAAGCTTGACCATATGACCTCCTCTAAGATGCCAGGAACCTGGCACCATCTTTTTTGGACGCACTCATTATATCAAATCCCGATTTACTTTCAACAGCTATTCCGGCATTTGTGTCAAGTGGTCAGTTCGAATCAAAAAAAACTCCCCGATTTCTTGTGGAAATCGGGGAGTTGCATGCGCACCGTCGCTCCTTACAAAAAATAGCCCCTCAAATCCCCTACCGGCATCGCGGCTTACATCATACATAATATATGCAAGAACCGTGCCGGGGACGACGAAAGATAAGTCCTGTTATTTTAGGGATTAGAGAGAGGCTCGTGAGGGCCTGCGGTGCGAAAGTGGTAAGAATATGATCGAAGGTGACAAGTTATCTTTTCGCAGGGCTTATGCCGGACAGTCTCTAACCACCGCGATAGTCGTGGGGTTTGAAACCATACTTCCTGATCATATTCTTAAAGGTAACCCTTGAAATGTCGAGCTCACGACTTGCCCGGCTGATGTTGCCGCGATTACGCACCAGTGCGTTGAGCACGGCATCCTTTTCCGCCTCGCCGGTGATATCCTTCAGCCTCTGCGGTCTAGTGAAGATCGGTTTCAAATCAAGATCCTTGGGGCAGATGGTGCCATCCTGATCCATGATGACGGCGCGCTCGATTAAGTGGGCAAGTTCGCGTACGTTACCGGGCCAGTGGTACTTGAGGATTAGTGATTCGGCATCCGGCGTGAATTGCTTGACCGGCTTAGCGTAGCCAGCCGCGTATTGACGGACGAAATAGTGAGCCAGGATCAAAGCGTCGCGGTCTCGGTTGCGCAGCGCGGGTATGTGGATCGATATGACGTTCAGCCGGTAGAAGAGGTCTTGACGGAACCGCCCCTCGCGCACGGTCGCCTCGAGGTCCTTATTGGTGGCGGCAAGGATTCGGACATTGAGCGGGATCGGGGACTTCCCGCCGATGCGCTGAACCTGTCTTTCTTCCACGGCGCGCAGAATCTTGGGCTGGAGGTGGAGCGGCAGTTCGCCGATTTCATCAAGGAGGATCGACCCTCCGTGCGCCAGTTCGAACTTGCCTTTTTGTGTAGTATAAGCCCCGGTGAAAGAACCGCGTTCATGACCGAAGAGCTCGCTTTCAATCAGATTTTCGGGAATCGCGCCGCAGTTGACGACGACAAAAGGTTTGTCGCGGCGGGTGCTGTTGTGATGAATCATCTTGGCGACCACTTCCTTACCGGTGCCAGTTTCCCCGGTTATGAGAATCGTGGCATCGACCGAGCCAAGCCGGCCGACCATCGACAAGATGTTCTTGATCGAGGGACACTCGCCGATCAGCACGGGTGCCCTACCGCATGCGTCCGGTTCTTTCTGCAGGGAAGCGATCTGGCCTCGGCCGCGTTCCTTGGCAACGGTCAGGGCGTTTTCGACTTCGTTGATAATAGCCTCGGCCGTGGTCGGTGGCGCCAGACTGGATGAGACCAGGCCGACGCCGATAGTGAGATTGATCTTTCTATCACCCGATCCAAAAGCTTTGGCCTCGACTCGGGTTTTCATGCGTTCGGCGGCGCGCTGGGCCGCCGCATGATCGGTCTCGGGCAAGAGAATCGCAAAACGGTCTCCGCCGAACCGGGCCAATATATCGGTGGCCCTTATGCTGGCCTTGATGGCGGCGCTGACTTCCTGCAGAACCAGATCGCCTCGGGTATGGTCGAGGACACTATTGATCCGGTCGAAATCGTCGATATCGGCCATCATCACCGCAATGGGTTTCTTGTAGCGCAGACCGCGTTGGAGTTCCTCGGCAAGCCGTTTCTTGAAATATTCGAGGTTGTAGATGCCGAGCATCGGGTCTTTGACGTTGGAGTCGTGGAGGATGCGATTTTCAATGCCGAGGGTTGCCTGAAGGACGAAGTTCTGAATCAGGGCCAATTCATGCCTGGTCAGGGGCTTGGCCGAATCATGACGTTCGGCGTAGAAGAAACCGAATACTTCGTGATTGGTGGCGAAAGGAGTGCAGATGAAACTGGTAACTTGCGCGGACCCGGGGTGCTTTGTCCGGCAACGGGGCTGGTAAATTAATTTCCTCGATGCGGCCGCCTGGTTGATAGAATCCCGGATAGACTCATAGGCCGGCGAATCAAGGTCCTCCCTGGAGATCTTCTTGGCAACGCAGGCTGACCCGAGGGCCGGCCGCTCAAAGCAGACTGTTATGCCCCGTTGCATCCGGCTCAATTCAAGCAGATAGGTGGTGACGAATTCCAGCAGGCTGTGGAGCGTCTGAAAATCAAAAAGCCGCTGGCTTCCGGCCAACTCCTTGATGGTTAAGTTGCCTTGTTTCATGATCCGGAAGTATTATAGTTGATCCAAAGGTGTTTTTCAATACGAAATTCAGACGCTGACACGCGTTGAGTCGCTGACATAGTTTTCTATATGATTTTGTCGCCCCTCGTACGGGGGCGTGGATTGAAACCCCTGCTCCAGGGCAGGGGCAAGCCTTTGAGACGGCGTCGCCCCTCGCACAGGCCAAAAACTGCCGATAACGAATCAATAGGTTGGGGAGAGAGTCGTGCAGGTTGAAAAGAGGCGCTTTACAACCCATAGAATCATGGATATACTAACTGGGCATAGACGATGTTTGGCGCGTGGGATTGACCGGATATCTTTCTAAAGTGTCCTGCTTTCGTGGGCGGTGTATTAACGGTTTGTCCGGGAACATCTGCGCAAGGCATAGAATGCGAGGCAACCAGAAATGACATTGCATGAGATACAGGATACCCTGCGGAAACATAAGAATGAACTGCGGCAGAGATTCGGCGTCAAGAGTATCGGCATTTTTGGATCCTATGCCAGAGCACACCAGAATGAAGCAAGCGATATTGACCTGCTGGTGGCATTTGAGAAACCGATAGGATTGGATTTCGTTGAGCTTGCGCTGTATCTTGAGTCAGTGTTAGGCAAGAAGGTTGACCTTGTCTCAGTTGGTGCGCTGGCACGAAAACCGAAGATTCATGCGTTGGTTGAGAAAGAAGTGATATATGCCTAAGCGGGACTGGCGTCTCCTGCTCGAGGACATTATTGGATGTACTCAGAGCATCGAGAAATACATCAAAGGTGTCGAATTCGATGATTTCGCACAAAACCAGATGTTGATCGATGCCGTGGTGCGAAATCTGGAGATCATTGGTGAGTCCGCAAAGTGGATTCCGGATGAGGTGAAGGCAAAACACAGCGATGTTGAATGGCATAAAATAGTCGGCCTTAGAAACCGAGTTGTTCATGATTATTTTGATGTGGATTTGGGAATTATATGGTTTGTTATTAAGAACGAACTGGCGGCTCTAAGAAAGAAGTTCCAGCGAGTTCTGGAAGGAGAGGACTGAGCCGCTGAGGGGTTGCAGATGTTGGGTCGGTGGACGAGGTGTGCCGCTGCGGTGCCTCCGAGGGATTGTTTGCAATGACCCCGATTATACGACTGTGTCTCGGAGAGAGACTCTCCGTGTCCAACGGGGCAGGCAGTGGAAAGCACCAGATGGATCGCGACGAAGATGTCGCTCCCACAATGAGCAACCGAGGGCGAATTGGATGTTGAAAAAGCACGCCGGGTGGATATAATCAAGACATGGCAACGGGAACGCATCAAGACCCAAAATCGATGTTCGACCCGGTCCTTTTCTGGGATGCGGATGAAATCGATATGCAGAAACATGCCGGCTGGATTATCGCACGGATCCTGGATTTCGGTGGCGCCGCAGACTTGAAGCGCCTCCGAGAGTTATATCCGGCGAGAATGATCATACAAACACTCAAAAAGCGGCGCGGCATTTCCCGGAGAACCGCAAGGTTCTGGGCCGCCTATTATCGCATTCCCCAGGAGGAAATCATATGTTTGAAGAAGCAGCACCGAAGAATTCGCTCAAGGTAATAGGCAAGATTTCCTCGAAAATAGCGGATTTCTATCTTGCGGGCGGCACGGGTTTGGCCCTGCAGTTGGGCCACAGGAGATCCCGGGACTTTGATTTCTTCTCACCACGACTGTTCAACGTGCACATTCTCGTCAAACGCCTGTGTCCCGATAGGATTATCCAGGTCAGCGAAGGAACGGTCCATACCGTTATCAACCGGATCAGATTTTCTTTCTTGTATTTCGAGGCTCCCCTGATTCATAGGGCGGTGATCTGGCGTGGAATCAGGATTGCCGATTGGCGCGATATTGTCGCGGAAAAATTCCGCGCTATCTCTGATCGAGGGACCAAGAAGGACTTCTACGACCTCTATGCGGTCTTGCAGGATAGACTATCGATACGTGACGCCTGCGGTGTTTTCAAGACGAGGTTTGGCAAGAGTGGCGTTAACGCCTATCACGTTCTCAAGAGCCTGGCGTATTTTGACGACGCGGAGGAGGAACCTTCTCCCATTTTATTGCAGAGTGCCGCCGGGTGGCGATGGGAGAGAATAAAGAAGTTCTTCACACTGAACATAAGGGAGTTCGAAAGGTATTTACTGGAGAACGTTTAAAGCGTTAAGAGCGTTGGGATCGTCAGAACGTTAATGGCGTTGAAAGAATCTGATGTTCGCGCACATTAGGGTTGACGGGTGTGTCATTATGAATATAATCTGCCTCTTTTCAAGGTCGCAAAAGGAGGTGACACCGATGCCGCATAAGATTACCGATGATTGCACGGCCTGTGGGCTTTGTGAGCCCGAGTGCCCGGTACAGGCCATCACCGAAGCTGATCCGGTTTACAAAATTGATCCGAAGAAGTGCGTTGACTGCAAGGGTCACTTCGATTCGCCGAAATGCGTCGAAGTCTGCCCGGTTGCCGCCTGCGTTCCCGTTTAGTAAGGTCAGTCCGTTAGAATTCAAAGGTGAGAGACCTGGACCGCCGGTCGATTTAAGCCGGCGGAATCGCACGGTCCGTAATAGGGAAGCGTTTCTAAAGAATTGCGGATCGCCCCTCTCGATTTCCTCCCCCTTGCCGAAGGTCTCGTAACGAAGAGAGAGAACGGGGGAGGATTGAGGTAGGGGTGAAATCTTAGCATTTATTACCCCTCACCCTTCTCTCTCCCGTAAGGGGAGAGAGATTTTTGGGAAAACCTTACCTTTTACCCGCCGGGTCTTCTCTGGGGTGCACCGAAGAGATTGTTACTCCCTGCTGTTTTCCAGGCGGACTACTTCATATGCCGAGCTCGAGCACCCAGCGCAGCGCGATATTGCCGACTCCCGTTTCCGGACGGCTTACCCAGAAGGGAAAATAGACTGCGGCCGGTCCGTACTTGGCTCTAATGCCGGCATCGAGATAGAAGCCGTTGTCGGTTGGGTCAGGCATTGCCCCGATTAAGACGGCGTCAAAGAAGGGCCGCAGCGGTGCTTTGAAAACCTGCGCTTCGATATTGAGGGCGGTGATCTGCGAGGTGTGCAGGTGACGGCCGTGGTAGCCGACCGCATTGCCGCCGCCGTCAAAATGGACCCGCTGCTGCGGGGAGAGAGTACCGGACTGACTGAAGAGGATGGAGGACAGCCCGGAAAGGCGCACCGATCCGGTTAGAAAGAACTCTTCGTGGCGGGGTGCTGAGCCGCGGATGAAACCGGCGAAGAGACGGGAGTTGATCTTGAAATCCGGACTGATGATGATCTCCGGCCGCGCGGTCAGCGAGAACTTGTCGAAATCATAATCGCCCCCAAGAACTTGTTTGGCGCTCTGCATTGCAAGATCAAGGCGGGTCCGAACCTGCCTCTTCTGCAACGCATACTTGTAGCCCAGCTTAGCCTCGGTTACCGTGCCCGCCTCGAAGTCGAGCGCGTCGACATACTCGATTGTCTCCACTTGCCGGCGGCCAATCCCGGAATAGAATTCGTGGCCGTCGGACGAGAGGGGGAACGGCTTAATCTTTGTAGTGACACCGGCATGCGCCTTGTTCTCCCAGAGACCATTTGAAAGCCCGACGTTGAGCCTAGTCTTCATTCCTTTCGAAATGTACAAAGGGGTCACATACCCGAGTCCATAACCGACATGGTCGATTTTGGGGCGGTAATCGATGTTCGCGCTCCACTGGTGGCGGCCGACGAAGAAGTCCTGGTCATAGAAACGCCGCCCCTGAAGCCACGCGGTCAGGGTGATGCCGGTCTTGCTGCCATAGTTGAGGAAAGGGCCGAAGAAAACCTGATAGGCTTCAAGCGAGGGCACGTCAATCACCGGGCTCAACCGGACCTTGCGGGGATAGAAGTTGTTCCAGCGGTCCGGCTCCAGCAGTTTCTCGTCAGGATCGAGGACAACGCGGCGTGCCTTGGCGAGAGTAAACGGAACCGTGGTTTCCGCACTGTCGCCGGCGATCTCTTTGACCATGCTCAATCCCCGACCGTCCTCCACCATGATTTCGACCGGCATGACGATCTTGCCCTTACGTTCAACCGTTACCAACGTCCGGTTGCCGGCGCGGCGCACCCGCTTGACGGCGTAGTCGCAGATGTCGGTAGATTTAAGCCAGGCGTCAAAGAACGGCGTCAGCTCCTGACCGCTTTCGTTCTGCACGACGGCGATGAAGTCGGCGGTCGAGGGGTGACGGAACTTGTACTCGGCATAGTAGCGCCGCAGGGCGCGGTCAAAGACCTCCTCGCCGATCTGTTGCCGGAGCATGTCAACTACGAGCCCTGGTTTTGAGTAGGCGGCGGTTGCGTAGCTGACCAGCCCGGGTTCGTCGGCGAACTCGGAGGCCTTGGTCAGGATCGGCCGCTCGTCGTCATTGCTGACCGCTATGTAGTAGAGCGCTTGATGATAGGTCCGCATGTCAAACGGGGGCAGAAACCGGCTCTTGAAGTAGTTATCCTCGCGCCCGTATTTTTCTTCCAGATACCTGATTTCAGCAAACGTATTGATTCCCTCATCGAGCCAGGCGTCGTCCATCTCGTTCGAACCCAGGACACCGTAGAACCACTGGTGGCCGACTTCGTGCATGATCACGTGCTCAAGACCGCGCGTCAGCGCCGAACCGCGGCTGGGAATGACGACCAGGTTCGGATACTCCATGCCCGATGCGGAGAGGCCGCGGACCACGGTCAGATGCTCATAAGGGTACGCACCGTACCATTTGGTGTAGTGGCGGACGGCGTCACGGGCATAGTCCGCGGCATGACGCCACTCCTTGTCGTTCCGGAAGTACAGGACGTCGATACTGACATTCTCAACGGTATCGCGGATCAGCTGAAACCTTGGGTCGGCCGCCCAGGCGAAATCATGGACGTTCTCGGCAACGAAACGCAAAGTCTTGAAACCGCCGCTTTCCAGTGAGCTTCTTGCGACCCGGTCGCCTCGTTTGAGGCTGTCGAGGGCCGGGCCGGTGACCGCATAGCGATCGAGACGGGCGATTTCCTCGCCGGGCTCGATCAGCGTGCCGGTTGCACCGGCGACGAATTCCTGGGGCAGGGTGATCTCAACGTCGAACGAACCGAACTCGCCGTAGAACTCGCCGACCGTATGGTAGTCTTCAGCATGCCAGCCGGTCTGGTCGTAGACGCAGACCTTGGGATACCACTGGACGATTTCGTAGTGCCGGCCGCTGCGCCCGAGCCGTCCCCACGAGAAGATTTTCGGGACCTTGACGAAGAACTCAAAATCCGCGACCAAAGAGTCGCCGGGCCCAAGCGGTTCATCAAGCCATGCCTGAAGGCGGGTGTCGGTGACGTCATACCGTGCCGGTCGACCGTCAATTGCAAACGACCGAATATCGATGTAGCCCCGGTCCCTCCTGGCCGACCAGGAGAATTTGAAACGCTTTGTCTTCTCAAGCTCCTTGGCCCAGACCGAGTTTCGGTCCCGGTAAGCGTTTGGGTAGAGGTGGAACCAGATCTCACGGAGGGAGTCGGGTGAGTTGTTGCGGTAAACCAGCCGCTCTGATCCTGACAGTGCATGGCCCGTGGTATCGAGCACAACCTCGATTCGATACGCCACGTGCTGCTGCCAGCCCGGCTGGGCGAGAAGACAGAAAATGACAACTATTATGGGATCCTTCTTCTGCCCAATAATACGCAGGTATTCTCGCGTGTCAAGGGCGACGGATGAGAGCTACGATAAGGTATTATATCGAGCAGCAAGCTGATTCCAAAGAGGTCGGCAGGGTTGATGAAATCGACACCTTGCCTCCAGGGAGGTCGGGTGGCAGATGCGGCCCTGAAGCGGGCGGCGTACTAACCGGCTTTCTGGGCTAGTGCCAAACCGGCTCGGAAGGCTTTGACATTGAGTTCCTCGGTACCCTTGGGAACCCTCGAGAGAATGGCTGATTCAATCGACTCCTTTGAGACGACGTTGGTCAGCTGGGCAATGACGCCGAGGGCGACAATGTTGGCGACGAGACTGCGTCCGGCATCTTTCTCCGCCGTCTCGGTGATCGGCAGGGCATAGGTCTTGAATTTACCGGGGGGCATTTTAGCGACGTAGGATGAGTCGACCAGGAGGATGCCGTTTTCTTTCAAGTCCTTGCTGTACTTATCACATGACTCCTGAGTCAGCGCCAGGAGAAAATCGATGTTGACGGCCTTGGGATAATCGATCTCTTCATCCGAAATGATGACCTCGGAACGGCTCGAGCCGCCCCGGGCTTCAGGACCGTAAGACTGGCTCTGGGTGGCGTTCTTGCCGTCGTATATTGCCGCGGCCTCGGCCAGGATCTTTCCGGCTAGGATCAATCCCTGGCCCCCGGAGCCGCTCAGTCTGACTTCATACCTGAAAGACACATTGACCTCCTGCAGAAGTCGGCGGGTCGGCGAAGCAGAGCCGCTGACTCCGCTATTTTGTTCTAACTCGTTCGACGAGCTTAAAATACTCCTCGCAAAATTCCGGTCGTTGGATATCATGGAGGACGCCTACGGCGATTTTGCCGGTCCGGTCCGACTCGGGCAGTTTGCGGGCGGTCTCGATCGGTATGCTGTTCTCCTTGTAAAACTTCAACATATCGACCGCGGAACCGAGTCGATTGGGCCGGCTGTAGTACGTCGGACAGGGCGATAGTACCTCGACCAGGGAGAAGCCCTTCTTGCCGATGGCCTTTTCGATCAGCTTGTCAACCTGGGTTGCGTGATAACAAGTACTGCGCGCGACAAATGATGCTCCGGCCGCGATGGCCAGTCCGGAGATGTCGAAAGCAGGCTCGGCACTGCCGTAGGGTGCGGTGCTGGCCCGCATGCCGAACGGTGTGGTCGGCGAAACTTGACCCCCGGTCATGCCGTACGTATGGTTATTGTAGATCAAGACGGTGAGATCAAGGTTGCGGCGGGCCGCATGGATGAAATGATTGCCGCCGATCGCGGTTGCGTCGCCGTCGCCGCTGATCACGACTACTTTCAATCTCGGCTTGGCCATTTTAAGGCCGGTGGCAAAAGCAATAGCCCGCCCGTGATGGGTGTGAAGGGTGTTGAAATCAAGATACCCGGGCGTCCTCGAAGAACAGCCGATTCCTGAGACGATGGCCATGTCATCTTTTGGGATCTTGATACGATCGATGGCCCTCAGCAGGGCCTTGACGATTATGCCGCAGCCGCATCCGGTGCACCAGATGTGAGGGAACTTATCCTGTCTTAAGTATTTTTCATAAGGGAACATTCTTGATCTTCTCCAGTATTTCGTCCGGGGTCAGCGGGCTGCCGTCAACACGATTCACCTTGATCGGTGTCTGTCTCGTTGCGCAGGCGACTTCATGCGCCATCTGGCCGAGGTTCATTTCTGGTACCACAAAATGCTTGATGCGCGTTGCGAGCCGGCCCAGCTCGACATCGGGGAAGGGCCACATCACATAGATCTGAAAGAGCCCAACTTTTATGCCGAGGGTCCTGGCTTCGCGCATCGCCCGGCGCGCCGAGCGCGCCGACGTACCGAATGCGACGATGCAGATATCGGCGTCTTCAAGTGATTCTTCTCTAAAAAAGACGATGTCATTCCGGTACCGATCGATCTTACCGTTTATCCGGCGGTAGAGCCGGTCGATCTTGACCGGGTCGTTGGTCGGAAACCCGGTTTCGTCATGACTGAGACCGGTCACGTTGAAGCGATACCCCGAGCCATAATCGGCCATTGCCGGAATGTCATTGTCCGTGAAACGATAGGGTATGTACTTTTCCGGGGACTCGGTCGTTCGGGCGCGGTCGACGATGCTGATTTCCGCCGGGCCGGGAATGAGTATTTTCTCGTTGAGGTGACCGAGTACTTCATCGAGCAGCACGATCACCGGGACGCGGTACTGCTCGGATAGGTTGAAGGCCTTGATGGTCCAGTCGTAGGTCTCGCGCACGGTTGAGGGGCAGACGGCAATGACCGGATGGTCACCATGCGTGCCCCATCGTGCCTGCTGGATGTCGGCCTGCGAGGGCAGGGTTGGTAGTCCGGTGCTCGGTCCCCCGCGCATCACATTGACCACGACGACCGGGACTTCGGCCATGGACGCATACCCAATATTCTCCTGCATCAACGAAAAGCCGGGACCGCTGGTCGCGGTCATTGACTTGACGCCGGCCAGTGAGGCCCCAATAAGCGCACCCATGGAAGCGATCTCATCTTCCATCTGAATGAACACACCGCCGATCTGCGGCAGGCGTCGAGCGGCACTCTCGGCGATTTCGGAAGATGGGGTAATGGGATAGCCAGCGAAGAATCGCATGCCGGCAACAAGCGCGGCCTCGGTGCAGGCCTCGTTGCCGGTCATCACCTTGACATTATTTGGTTTTATGGTCTTATGGTTAGATGGTTTCATGGTTCTTAATCATTCAGTTCCAAAACTATACAACCATCCAACTATCAAGCTATTCAACTATTCTTCTCCTTGCGTTCCACTTTCAGGGCAAAATCGGGGCAGTAAATCTCACAGAGCTGACAGCCGGTGCAGGCCTCGAGCTTAACGATGCGGGCCTTGTCTTTGTCCATAGCCAGCACTTGCTTGGGACAGAAGGCGACGCAGATCTCGCAGCCTTTGCACCAAGTCTCGTTAATAAGAACTTCGAATTTTCTGATTTGGGTATCAGACGGCATCCGGGATATTATAGCAAGAATCTCGGAATAGTCAATAGCTATTCGCCGGGAATGGATGTGACTGCGTATTGACTTTGTTGTGAATCGAAATAGAATTCAAGAATATGGAAAGAGAATGGTTGCAGTACGTGGACGCCAAGCGGCGTCGCAATCTCCTGATGGTTTTCCAGGAGCTATCGAAGGCACAGGACAAGAACAACCCCAATTTCATTATTATCGGCGCCATTCCTCTGTTGGTCAGGGGCTATCTTCCCTATGTCGTCCAGTGGGATGTCGATCTGCTGTTCAGAGACAGCAACCACCTGCGCGGGTTTGTCGATAAGCCGAAAGCGCCCGGTCTCAAAGTGGTGAACTATGACGATGATTTCATGACAAGCGAGAATATCACCAGCTTTCACACCGCCTGGTCTTTTTATAAGAGCTGGTTCAATGTCGACTACATATTGAAAGGGAACCTGTTTGACTTCTACGCGAGTAATGTGAACGACCTGGAGATCTACCGGGACACCATCAAGCTGGACAACGAGAGCTTCGAGATCTCGCTGTTTCTCGCCCACCCGTGGGATATTTTCCTGGAGAAAGCGACTTCACCAAGGACGGAAAGGGAGATCGAGCTGAAAATCGACATGAGCGTCGATATCCGGCACATCTTCCTGATCTACCAAAAAGAGAAGGAGCGGGCAGAATTCTGGGACAGGATTGTAACCAAGGCGCGCCGGTTTCAGCTCGAACGGCAATTTAAGAGGAACCTGTTGCGGATTTTCGAACTCAAAGACGAACTTGGCTATGGTGACATGCCGACTTCACCTTTCGCGATGGAGCAACTAAGGTGACGAAGTGAGGGATTTTCTTGCCAGTCTGGTTGAGCGAACCAGCGATTTCGGCAATCACTACCGTAAATACCTCCAGGCCTTGACCAGGAACCTTGACCACTTGGTGGGTCGGCTTGAGGAGCGGAAAAAACGGGACCAGATCCACATTCTGCATCCGGCCTATGATTTTGGGTCGGAAACCAGGACGATTACGGAAATGGGATAGCCGGCGAAAAACCGGCAGCCCGCTGCTAAAGCCCCTTCGGCGCACGCGTAGTCGCCGTCAAGATAGTGGGCGCCAGTCAGCACGCCCTTAGGATCAGCTTTCATGTTTTTCGCTCCTGGTTAGGTGAAAACATCAGGATGTGATTACGGTTGCGCTGACGTCCTGATCACCGCGTCCTGATGTCCTTCAAGACGTTTTCTTATCAGTGGCTGCTTTCACCGGTTCGGTGTCTTCTTTCAGCGTCACGTAGATGGCGAATTCCGGACAGAGCATCTCGCACAGGTGGCATTCGAGGCAGGCTTGCGGGTTTTTGACCCGCGGGGGATGATAACCCTTGGCGTTGAATTCCGGGGACATCTCCAGGGCATCGCGCGGACAGTATTCAACGCAAAAACTACATCCCTTGCATCGATCATTGAATATGTGAACCTCGCCGTTCGGAATTTTTATTTTATCCGCATCAAGCGGTTTGCGCCAGTATTTCATAGTCCGTGATTATATGTGAGTATGCTTCCTTGTCAATCGGTTTCGCAACAAAATGAGAACTATCTCGGGGCGTAGGAAGGCGGTTCTTACCGCCGGCCGACCGGGTTTCTGATTGCGCCGGCTATTGCCGAAAACGCCGCGGTAGCCGGTGAGGCCAAGTAGACCCGGGCGCCTTTGCCCAGTTTGCCGATGAAGTTTCGATTGGAGGTCGAAACCATGACTTCACCCGGGGCAA
Source organism: uncultured bacterium (assembly GCA_964354155.1). GTDB lineage: Bacteria > Hydrothermota > Tepidihabitantia > SM23-42 > CAYGYG01 > CAYGYG01. The sequence goes on from CAYGYG010000005.1 coordinate 20,868, forward strand.
GGATGCCGGGATGGCCTGTTGTACACAGGGCACAGCCCGGATTGGTCAGTACGCACCCGGCCTTTAAGAATATGTCGTAAAGCCCGGCCTGGACCGCCTGCCGGGCGACCTCCATTGTTGCGGGGACGATTATGGTTCGCACTTTCGCTTTCTTGCCTTTGAGGATCCGGGCCGCGACCTCCAAATCCTCAAGCCGTCCGTTGGTGCAAGAACCGATGAAAACCTGATCGATGGTCGTCCCGGCGACTTCGGACACATTCTTGACATTGTCCGGCGCATGGGGGCAGGCGATCTGCGGTGCAAGCTTAGAAACGTCAAAGACAAGCATCTCTTCGTAACGAGCATCTTGATCCGCCGCGATCGGCTTGATGCGATAACCCGAACGTTGGCGCAAGAAACGATAGATGGTGGCATTGGGCTCGATGAAGCCGATTTTGCCCGACAGTTCGGTGACCATGCTCGCGACCGTGATCCGACCGGCAAGATTCAGTGCGTCGATGGCTGGTCCGGCAAACTCAATCGCCTTGTAGATGGCCCCGTCGGTGCGGACAGTCTTGAGAATGCGCAGGATGAGGTCTTTGGCTAAAGTCCATCCGGTCAGCCGGCCGCGGACGATAATTTTGATGGTCTCGGGCACCCTGAACCAGAGCTTGCCATAGGCCATGCCGGCGACGATGTCGGTGGTTCCGACCCCCGTGGCAAGAGCACCAAACACGCCAAGCAGATTCATGTGACTGTCGGTCCCGATGATGACGTCCCAGGGCCGGACCATCCCGCTCTCAAAAAGGATATGCTGGCCGACGCCGGTGTTGACGTCGAAGAGGCGGGCCTTCTGCCTTCGGGCGAACTCCCGGCAGAGTTTCTGGTTCTGGGCGACTTTTTCGTCGCGGGCCGGGACGTGAAGGTCGAAGGTTATCGCGACTTTGTGGCCGTCGAAGACTCGCTTATTCCCGAAATTCTCGCGGTATTCCTGTATTACGTTGGGCCCGCCGAAGTCACGCATTGCAACCAAGTCGAGTCTTGCCCAGACACGCTCACCGACACGGACCCGCCGGCCCGCCGCCCGAGAAAGAATTTTCTCAATGATCGTCTGACCCATGGAGTAGCAAGTCTATGCCTAAAGATAATCAAGTCAACACTAAAATGGTTCGGCCCGCCCAACCATTTTGGCCTTTTTGCAAAATGCGATTCTGGTGTTGACTATTCAACCAAAGTGAATAGAATCTCCTAAGATGTCCGATGTTTTCTTTCTCGACTTAAGAAAGAAGAAACGGGACAGCTTCACCAATCGACTGGGCAGTTTTCTGAAAAGGTCTGATTTAATGGGCGTTGTGAAGCCGAAAGAGATAACTGGAATCAAAGTGCATTTTGGTGAGGAAGGTAATGTGAACTACGTGCGTCCCGAATACGTGAAAGTCGTTACCGACCTGGTTGAAGCCGGGGGCGGGCGGCCCTATCTTACCGATACAACCACCCTTTACGGTGGCCGAAGGTCCAACGCACCGAGCCATCTTGCGCTGGCCAAAGACCACGGCTTCGATTTCTGCCCGGTTGTCATTGCCGACGGCCTGATCGGCGAGAGCTACGTCGAGAAGAACGGCACCAAGGTTGCCGGTGCAATCGACAAGACCGATACCCTGGTCTTTGTCAGTCACTTCAAGGGACATCTCCTTACCGGTTTTGGTGCGACCATCAAGAATATCGGCATGGGTTGCGCATCAAAAGGGGGTAAGCTTCATCTGCATTCCGAATCCAAACCGTACGTCAACTCCGAAAAATGCACCTTCTGCCTCAAGTGCTATGACTACTGCCGCTTCGGGGCGATCGGTAAATCGAAGAAGCATTGCGCCATTGACCCGAAAAAGTGTTCGGGTTGTTGCGGCTGCATGAGCATCTGTCCGGAAAAAGCTGTTGCCTTCTCCTGGGATTCAGAATCGGATCATGTTCAGAAGAAAATTGCGCACTATGCTGCGGAGATTGTGAAAGGTAAACGGAATGTCTACCTAAATTTCCTGACCAATATCACTCGCGATTGTGATTGTTTCCATACCCGGGAGCCGAAACTCACCGAGGACATTGGCATCATGGCTTCGAACGACCCGGTGGCAGTTGATCAGGCGGCCTGGGACATGACCAGGGAGGTCCTGGGGCGTGCGTACCCGGATATCGATCCGGAAATCCAGCTGGGCGAGGGCCAAGCCGCGGGTTTAGGTGAGCGGGTGTACAAAATTAAGGAGGCTGACTAAATGGTTGACGGCCGCACGAAATTCATGATCTTCAAGCGAGCCGAGCGCGTCGTCACGAGCGGTCTGAGCTTCGATATCATCCTCGAGCAGCTCGCCGATCTGGTGATCGAAGTCACCGAGGCAAAGAACTGCGCGGTCTTCATGTCGGACGGGGAAGGCAACCTGCTCCTCAAAGTGCGACGGGGCGAAATGGACGAGAAGCTCAAGCGGAAACTCATCGAGTGGACATTCAAGACCGGAATCCATATCATGAGCAATCAGCCATCCGGCGAAGCGAAGCTGAAGGAGTACTTGTTCAACGAGAAAAACATGGTGGTTTTTCCGATAACCTACAAAGAACGGATCGTGGGAATTCTCGAGCTTTCCAATAAGGAAGGCAGTTTCAATGACGAGGACCTGGAGATGATCGAGATTTTTGCCTCGGACATGGCCAGTGCCTTCGAGAATTTTCAACTTTACCATCAGATGAACGACAAGATCAGGCGGCTCGAGGCACTGATTGAAACATCGCTTCACTTTTCTCAGATTCTTGACTTGCAGCGGCTGCTCGACATCATTCTGCGCCGGGCGGAAGAGGTGATGGAAGCCGAGGCCTCTTCCGTTTTCCAGGTTGACGAGAAGAACCGCGAGCTGTATTTTGTGCTTGCGACCGGCCACAAGGCCGAGGAGGTCAAAAAGATCAGGGTGCCGTTCGGCCGGGGCGTTGTAGGCTGGGTCTATGAGCACGGCGAACCTCTACTGGTCGCGGACGTCAGCAGTGATCCGCGCTGGTATGGTATTGTCGACAAGGAGAGCAAATTCATCACCAAGTCAATTCTGGCCGTCCCGCTCAAGGTGAAGGACAAGACGATCGGTGTTGCCGAGGTGCTCAACAAGCGGGGCGGTAAGTCCTTCACCCAGGAAGACCTGGAGCTTTTCGAGGCGATGGGGCGTCAGATCGCGATCGCGCTGGAGAACGCCAACCTTTATAAAGAGCTGGACGAGCTCTTCATGTCATCGATCAAGTCGATCGTCGCCGCGATCGACGCCAAGGACCCGTATACCGAGGGTCATTCCAAGCGAGTCGTCGAGTACAGCATGATGATTGCCAAGGGTATGGACTTCCGGCTTGACGACCTGAAGCAAGTTGAACTGTCATCGATTCTCCATGACGTTGGGAAGATCGGCATACCCGACCGGATTCTGGGGAAGAAGGGGATGCTGACGAAGAAGGAACGTTTCTACATCGAGAAACACCCGATCATGGGCGCGGAAATCATCAAGCCGATTGAGAAGCTCAAGGACCTGGTGCCCAACGTGCTCCACCATCATGAACGCTACGATGGCAACGGCTATCCGCTGGGATTGAAAAGCGGCGAGATACCGCTGATCTCGCGCATCATCACCGTGGCCGATTGCTTTGATGCGATGACTTCGGACCGGCCCTATCGCAAGGCCTTGCCCCTGGATCGGGCGATGGCCGAGATTCGTGACCTGGCCGGTCAGCAGTTCGACCCGACGGTTTCAGCGGTCTTTCTGCGGGAATACTCGAAGATGCTATGAGGTTTGTCCCCGGGTTGTTGCTTACCCTTGGGTCTTTCCTGGCCGTTGTCCTGGTGACTCTTTACCAACCCTTCTATTTAGATTTCGAAAACAAAACCTACGATATCCGGTACGGTTTTCGCATCCGCCGGCAGAACTACGAGGACATCGCGATTGTCGACATTGACGTGCGCAGCCTGGAGAAACTGGGGCGGTTTCAGAGCTGGCCGCGCCGTCATTTCGCCAGGGTGATCCGGTACCTGGGCAAGGCACGCTTGGTCGGGGTCGACGTTCTCTTCAGCGAAACGGATGCCCTGGGCGCGCACATGCAAGAGATCCTGGGCCGCCGCCTCGATTCCCTGCGTCTGCCCAAAGCCCAGATCTTCCCCCTGCTCTCTTTCGATGCCGAATTGGCCCAGGCGATCAGGGAAAACGGCCGGGTGATCCTGGTTGCCTCGTACGAGGATGGGAAACTGATCGAGCCTCTGGATGCGTTCAAGCGCGCGGCGCGAGGGGTCGGTCTGGGCAATGTGGTGCCCGACATCGACGGCGTCGTGCGGCGGGCGGCGCCGGTTTATGCGATCGGGTCGAGCCAAACCTATCCCAACTTTGCTTTTCTGATGGCCCGGTACGCCCAGCCGGGCCTGAAGTTTGACTCAACTCTGGTGCGCCAGATTGCCTACCGCGGCGAAGAGGGTAGTTTCCGTCGGGTATCTTTCTATGACGTGCTTGAAGAGCGGATACCCAAGGAGTTCTTTCAGGACAAGGTCGTGTTGATTGGCGCCACGGCGCTCGGCCTGTCCGACGTGCATCCGGCGCCTTTTGACCCCGTGTTCCCGGGCGTCGAATTGAATGCCAACTTGATCTACGGCTACGAAAATGATTACTTCATCAAGAAGAGTCCGTATGCGGTCACCCTGCTGGTCGTGTTTCTATTTGTGCTGGGGGCCGTTGTCTTGTTCTATTGCTTCAAACCGCTGACCGGTGCCGTAAGCGCCGCGGTTTTCTATCTTGCCTTTCTGGTCGGCAATCAGGTTCTCTTCTCGCACAATTTCTGGTTGGAAATCATCCGGCCTACCTACGGTTTCGCCTTGGCCGTGCTGGTCACGCTCGGCTACCGGTTTCTCTTTGAAGAGCGGCAGAAGAAAGCCATACGAACGATGTTCGGGCGTTATGTTTCGAAGGAAGTGGTCGATCATCTGGTCGATCGCCCGCCGGTGCTGGGCGGCACGAGAATCGAAGCTACGGTACTCTTCGCCGACATCAGGAACTTCACAACCCTTTCCGAGATGCTCTCGGCCGAAGCGATCGTCAAGATCCTCAACGACTACTTCAGCCTGGTCACGGAAGACATCATGAGAAACCGGGGCATGGTCGATAAGTTTATCGGCGACGGCATCATGGCCGTCTTCGGCGCGCCGGTTTCCTACCCGGAGCATGCCTTCATGGCGGTGAAGACGGCGCTGGACATGAAGGTGCGGATCGAACAGATCCGGGAGAAGTATCCGATTCGCGTCGGCATCGGCGTTAATACCGGGTCGATGATCTGCGGTAATATCGGCTCGCATGAGCGCATGGACTACACAGTAGTGGGCGACGCCGTCAACCTTGCATCGCGGCTCGAGGGCTTGACCAAGGACTATGATGCCCAGATCATTGTCAGCGAGGCGACGTACCGGGCCGTCGAGGCCAAGGTCCTGGCCCGGGAGATCGGCTGGGCCAAGATTAAAGGCAAGGAGAAAGAAGTCCATATCTACGAGATCACCGGCTTGAAGGCGGCATCGTGAAGACCATCGACATCGGCGTCTACCAGGGGCCAATTGAGCTCTTGCTGTATCTTGTTCAGCGCAAGGAGATCGACGTTTTCGACATCCCGGTGGCGCAGATTGCCAACGAGTATCTCAATTATATCAAGTCGCTCAAGGAGGTGGATTTCTCCACCTGCGGTGATTTCATCCTGATGGCCACGATTCTGGTTCGGATGAAGATCCAGGCGCTCCTGCCATCAAGCCGCGACGAAGGACCGGAAGATATGTTGCAGCCGACAACGCTGGAGCAGATCATCGAGGAGTATAACAAGTACAAGCAGATGGTGAATGTCTTCGGCCAGATGGAGAATACCACGTCGCACCAGTTTGCCCGGCCGGGAACCAAGCTCTCCGACGATGAACTGTTGGAATTCGACTCGGCGCTTCTCGTGCTGCTTCTCAAGGAGTTGAAGCAACGCCGTACGGAGACGGTCTACACGGTTGAACGGCCCACGGTTTCGATCGAAGAGATGCTGGCGGTTCTCGCCGAGACTTTGAGGCGGGAGAAGTCGATCAACCTGGTGAAGTTCCTGGCGGGCCAGGACAGCGTGATCAAGATCATCGCCCTGTTTATCGGCGCGCTGGAAATGGTCCGGCTCAAACGGGCCCGGGTCGTTCAGGAGACGTTCTTCGGTGATATCCTGCTTGTCGAACGGCAAGATTAAATGATGGTCCTTTTATTCCTTGTCGCCCTCACCGCCCCCGAGGATTCCAATGCCTACTACTATATGGACCGGATGTTGTCATTCTCGCCTGACCACTGGCAGGTGGCCTATGATTCGAGCCTTCAGGGGTTGCAGACGGTACAGGGTTGTCACGATCTTAAGAACTGGTACATCGACCTGAACGCTAAGGCCGAGGCCTGGATCGCCGGCTGGTTTGGCGTTCGTTACCGGTATGTACTGCTCGGCGACTACGAGCGTCAGCGCAACTACAACCGGTTCGAGCCCCGCTTCAGACTCAAAGGTGACCTCTCGCTTCTGGTTCTGACCAGCCCGAGCTACCGTAAGAGCGACGACGAGTTTGGCCTGGGTATCTTCAAAGGCCATAACGACCTCAACTCGATCGAGGCCGGGATTTTGATTCGTTCACCGAGCCACAATTTCTCGCTCAAGGACATTCCGGATGGTCCGGACAAGATCGTCTTCAGGACTTTTCCGCTCTACGGCTATGTTCGGTTTGAGCGCGGCTGGGACGACGGTTTTTTCAAAGGGTACTTTGAGAAGTCCAATACCTGGCATCGGGTCAGCCGCTACGGCCCGGGGCGGGCGTATTGGTTTCAAGAGAAAGAATCGTTCACAAACGCTGCCTTGCGGTTCCTGGATACCTACGGCCGGGTTGACTTCGGAGGTGTGTTCAATTTCTACGAAACCAGCCGTTCATCCATCGACCGCAACCTTCGCTCGGTCTGGTTGGGCGATTCAATGAGGGAGATCGAGTTTCAGCCCCGAGTCGGATACCGGCTGAGCGAGAAATGGAAACCGAGCCTGGCCTACTTGTTCGGCTACAAGGTCCGCGAAGAAACCCTGCGCTACAAACGGGCGGGCAACGGCCAATACCTCAACTTCGAGTTCTTCCCCGACGATAAGATCACCTGGCATTTCGGTTTTCAACGCGAATGGATCAGCATCGCGCAGGAACCATTGGTCGTGAATCATCGGTTGGTCCTGGGATTCGAATACTCCTTCCCGAAAGGACGTCTTGCCCTCTGGGAAGGTATCGAGGCCGACCCGTCTCAGATGAAGATCACGCGGATGCATAACCATACGTATATCGGTCTCTTGTTGAGGTTCTGAATTTGATTTTGGCCGGCCTTGCACCGTGAAGTACTGGTGCCCCTCCAACTTGTAGGTGCCAATAATATTCATCTTCGCCGAGGGGCACTGAGGGGGTATGGGGGAGAGTGCTCCCCCATGTCCGGGGGGTGCTCAGCGAGTCCGGTGCTTAGGACGCGCGCCGAAGGGGGGCTTACCCCCCTAGCGGAAGTGCACTTTTAGGTGAAAAGAGTCGGTGCGGCACTAGGTGGTCATCTTCGATCTCTTCGGCACCCTTGTTGACTTCCCGACGTTATTGAATATAATACCTACTTCAAGGAGGTTTGATGAAGCCTTTCCGAAACGAACCGTACACCGATTTCGGCGAGTTGCAAAATCGCAAGCAGATGGAACAGGCCCTGGTGCAAGTGAAGGCCCAGTTTGGTAAGGAGTATCCGCTCATCATCGGCAAGGAAAGAATCATTACCGAGACCAAGCTCAAGTCCTATAACCCCTCGAAGAAGGACGAAGTGGTCGGCATTTTCGACAAGGCGGACGAGAAGATTGCCGAGAAAATGATGCAGGCGGCGCTCGGCACTTTTGATCGTTGGCGCTACACCCCAGCCCGGGTTCGGGCGAATTATCTTTTCAAGATGGCCAACATCATGCGGCGTCGTAAGTTCGAGCTGACCGCCTGGATGGTTTACGAAGTCGGCAAGAACTGGATGGAAGCGGATGCCGATGTTGCCGAATCGATAGACTTCTGCGATTACTACGGACGTGAGGTGCTGCGCTACGACACGGGCCCCAGGTTGCTGCAGTATCCCGGAGAGAAGGATACGCAGACTTACATCCCGCTCGGTGTCGGGCTCGTGGTTCCGCCGTGGAATTTCCCCCTGGCAATTCTGACCGGGATGACGACCGCGGCCTTCGCGGCCGGCAATACGGTCATTCTCAAACCTTCGAGCGACTCGCCGGCGATCGCGGCGAAGTTCATCGAAGTAACCGAAGAGGCCGGCGTGCCGCCGGGAGTTGTGAATTTCATGCCCGGACCCGGTGCCCTGGCCGGTGACTACCTGGTACGGCACCCCAAGACGCGTTTCATCGCCTTCACCGGTTCCAAACAGGTCGGCTTGCGCATTGTCGAACTGGCCGGACAGACTCAGCCGGGCCAGTTCTGGATCAAGCGCGTCGTGGCCGAAATGGGCGGTAAGGACGCGATCGTGGTTGACTCGGAAGCGGATGTTGACAGTGCGGTATCCGGCACGGTTGCCGCGGCGTTCGGATTTCAGGGACAGAAATGCTCGGCCTGTTCCCGTCTCATCCTCGACGAGAAGATCTACGATCAATTCATCGAGAAGTTCATTCCGCGCGTCAACGCGATCAAGGTAGGCCCGGTCAATGAATTCGAATACTGGATGGGCCCGGTGGTGAACGGCAGTGCCTTTGAGTCCATGCTCGAGTACATCAAGATCGGCAAGTCCGAAGGCAAGCTTCTATCCGGCGGCGAACCGGCCCGCAGTGACGGCTGGTTCATCAAGCCTACGGTTTTTGGGGAAATCGGGCCCAAGACCCGGCTGTTCCAGGAAGAGATCTTCGGGCCGATTCTGGCCGTGGCCCGGGCCAGGGATTACGACCACGCCATCGAGCTGGCCAACGACACCGAATACGGTTTGACCGGGGCGGTCTACACAAAAAACCGCAAGAAGATCGAGCGGGCCAAGCAGGAAATCTTCTGCGGCAACCTGTACATCAACCGTAAATGCACCGGGGCGCTGGTCGGAGTCCATCCCTTCGGCGGATTCAATATGTCGGGAACGGATTCCAAGGCCGGAGGCCCGGACTATTTGCTGTTGTTCACGCAAGCCAAGGCGATTGCCGAGTTTGTCGGCAAGAAGCCGAAGGCAAAAGCAAAAGCGAAGACGCGGGTCAAGGCCAAGAAAAGGAGGTAGTAAAATGGCGGGCGATGCGGGCCGCATCTCAAGTCAGCTGAAGAAGCATAGAATCAAGTTCATCGACCTCTGGTTCTCGGATGTGCTGGGTTCGGTCAAGAACGTGACGATCCCGGTCACTGAGCTGAACAAGGCCCTCAAGGACGGCATCTGGTTTGACGGTTCGTCGATCGAGGGCTTTGGCCGGATCTTTGAAAGTGACATGTATTTGCGGCCGGACCCCCAAACCTTCGCGATCATACCGTGGTGCGAGGAGCAGACGGCGCGGTTCATCTGCGACGTCTTCGGACCGGATCACACGCCGGCCCCGGTCGATCCGCGCGGCGTGCTGCGCCGCGTCCTTGCGCGTCTTGACCGGCAGGACATGCAGTTCATGGTCGGCGCCGAACTCGAGTTCTATCTATTTCAGCGTAACGGCGCCGAGATCATACCTCTGCCCCACGACCGGGTCGGGTATTTTGACTTGGGCGGGGACCTGGCACTGCGCATCCGTAAGCAGATGACTCAGAAGCTGACTGAGTTCGGGATATGGATCGAGGCCGGTCATCATGAAGTCGGCAAGAGCCAGCATGAGCTCGACTTGGTCTACACCAACGCCTTGAAAATGGCGGACAATATCATCACCGCCCGGATGGTCATCAAACGGGTCGCCGAAGAGCACGGCCTGTACGCGACCTTCATGCCCAAGCCGATTTTCGGCGGTGCCGGCAACGGCATGCATATCCACCAGAGTATATTCAGGGCGGGCAAGAACGTCTTTGCCGATCCCAAGGATCGCTACGGCCTTTCCAAGACGGCCTACCACTATCTGTCCGGGCTTCTGAAGCACATCAAGGAAATCTCGGCGGTAATCTCGCCCCTGGTCAATTCCTACAAGCGGCTGGTTTCCGGTTATGAGGCTCCGGTCTATGTCTGTTGGGGTCAGATGAACCGCTCGGCGCTGGTGCGGGTTCCCCGTATCAGCAAGAACCGGGGGAAGAGCACCAGACTGGAACTGCGTTCGCCGGATCCTTCGGCCAATCCCTATCTCTGTTTCGCGCTGGCTCTGGCCGCAGGTCTTGACGGGGTTGACGGCCGGCTGAAACCGCCCCATGCCGTCGAAGAGAACGTCTACAAGATCGGCGAAGTCGACCTGACCGAAAAAGGAATCGATGTTCTGCCGCGCTCTTTGTCTGAGGCGCTTCAACACTATCAGAAGAGCCAGTTGGTCAGAAAGACTCTGGGCGACGCGCTTTTTGAGCGATATCTCGGGGTCAAGTCGCGCGAGTACGCCGAGTACGCAACCCAGGTCTCGAAGTGGGAGCTCGACAAGTACCTGGAGATATACTGATTCAGGGCGGGCGATCAAGGTATCATTGCGACAAACCAACAAACCACACAAACCCAAACCAAGCAGGTAATAACTTTTAATAACTTTCGGACATCAAAGATGTTCGATAGAATAGACCGGGGCGTGATGATTGCACGGAGTCGTCGAAAACCTATTGACAACAGCTTGATCTTTCATATAATCTGGAACATAATATGATGAGATTTTGCTATTGCGTGTTGGCGCTCGGTTTGGCTTCGGTCTCGGTGGTCGAAGCCTGTGACCCGAGGGCGGTTCAACGACCGCCCAACGAAGACCCAGTACCCGGGGCGTGGGTCAAGTGGCCCACAAACCCGGTTTTCGTCAAGAACACGCCCGGACACTGGGATTCTGATTGGGTCACCTGCTTCAGCGTCAGGAAAATCGGCGCGACCTACTGGATGTACTACGCTGCGCGCCGTGATTCATCGAAGCCGATGAGTATCGGTGTCGCTACCTCCCCCGACGGCATCAACTGGACGCGCTATCCTGATTCGGTCGTCGCTCCCGGGCCGGCGGGACGGTGGGACGATAACTGCGTCTACGGCCCGGATGTCGTCTTCCATCACGGCGAGTATCTCATGCTCTATGTCGGCCAGAGAACCGGCGGGGGTTGTGGGATTGGCCTGGCGACATCGGTCGACGGCTATCACTGGCAGAAGCCTCTCAGCGCGCCGGTGATCACATCCGGCGCCTGTCTGTCGACTGACGTTGACGGCGATTCGGTGATCATGCTCTACATGGCCAACAACGGTTTCTGCCGGGCAAGCTCATTCGACGGCGTCACCTGGTCGATTCATGCGGGCGGCCCGGTGTTTCCGCCCGGTGACACCACCCAGTGGGACGAGCTGATCGCATCGCCGAGCTTGGTTATTTTCAACGGACAATACCATCTCTGGTACACCGGGGCGGACACGTTGGGCAATACCCGCGGCAAGATTCAGATCGGCTGGGCGACTTCAACCGACCGGGGCCGTACTTGGACTCGGTTTTCAGGCAACCCGGTTCTTATTCCGACTCAACCATGGGAAGGCAAGTGCCTATATTCGAACAATGCGGTGATGAGCGCAACCCGGTACGAGATGTGGTACGCCTCAGCCGGTTTTGGGTATGCGTATAATGATGTGACCGCCGTTGGCGAAGTAGCGAGTAGAGAGAAGATAGTAGCGAGATTAAAGATTGTACAAAACCCCACGACGGTGAGGCAGGGAATCAAGATACGTTGGACGTGGGACGAGGGACGTAACGGACCCGGTGAGCCTGATCGCCATAGGCTGCAAGCTAAACTGCAGATATTCGACGTTGCTGGCAGGCTGGTTCAGTCTTTTACTCTTAGCTCTATGCCCCATGGTCCCCGCTCGATTGTTCTTAACCTTAACGCGGGGGTCTATGTCGTGCGGCTCGAAGCGGAAGGTGAATCGACCACAAGAAAGGTCGTTGTAGTAGAGTAGGGTGGCATTGCCTTCAGTGAGCAGCAATGAGTAATGAGTGCTGAGCAATGAGTAACGTCGAGCAGAATGAGCCCAGAAAATGACAGGAATGGAATCGCTGTAATCTATCTGTCTATCACCGTAATCGATGTCCCGTAGGGACAGGTGTAAAACCCGACCCTACGAAAATGCGAACTCTCCATTCGATCATTGAACAATTGTGTAATAATCGAACGGTGGTTATGACGTAGGGTGGCTTTTTGTATGCCACCGGTAAGAAGCGATCGGGTACGAAATCCGACGCTACTGTTGCCTGATGCTGCAGGTCACAAAACCCATCGGTTCTTGATCGATCCGGCCGCCGGGCCGTCTTTGGTTGCTATCAGCACTTACATTTCGCCAGACCGAGTGCTTCGCGGATCAAGACCACCGGTATGGTACCAAAACTCAGCAGCTGGTCATGGAATTCCTTTAAGTTGAAATCCTTGCCTTTCTTCTCCTGATAGTCTTTCTTAAGTTCGAGAATCTGTTTCTTCCCGATGAGATAGCTCAAAGGCTGGGTCGGGGAGATGGTGTAGCGAGTCACTTCCTTGATCGCATGGACCCGCTGCAGCTTGGCTTCGTTGACCAGGAAGTCGACGGCCTCGTCAAAACTCATCGTCTTGGTGTGGAGTCCGACATCGATGATGACGCGGCAGGCACGCCAGAGCTGGTCCTTCAACTTGAGCAGTTTCGTTCTTGAATCCGAATAGAATCCCGCGTCGTGCATCATCTCTTCGCAGTAGAGGGCCCAGCCTTCGGCAAAGACCGATGTGCCGAGCATGCGGCGGAGCTTGCGCGGGACGCGATTGGAATGGACCAATTGCAGGTGGTGACCCGGGTATGCCTCATGCAGGGCAATGACCGGGATGCCATGGATCGGGTGTCCCTTGAGCGTTTCCTGCTGCTGTTCTCTGTCCAGGTGCGCTTCGACCGGCGTCACGTAGAAATACCCTTTCTGCCGGGTCTCGAAGGGAGCCGGCGGCATGTAGGCGGCATAGGGTATCGTGGGCCGGTCAAAGGGCGGCGTGTCGATTACGGCCAGCTCCTCGCCCGGCGGTATGGTGACCAAATCCTTGGCGCGCACGAAATCGCGGGCCCGTTCCATTTCACGCCTATAGGTGGCAAGCAAATCCTTGGCTTCGGGGTGGTGAAGTTTTACGTCTTCGACCACTTTCACCCATGGTTTCGACTTGTCGATCATCCGGCTGGTTTCGGCCAGCTCCTTTTCGGTCGCGGTTTTTGCCTCACGTCCGATCGCCAACACCTCGTCGGCTTTATAGGGCAGCATGTGGTCAACACCAAGCTTGAAGTTGAACAATTTCTCGCCGATTGCGAAATCGCCTTTCGATCTCGCCAGATAGTCATTCTTGAGAAAAGCCCCGTATTCCGCAAAGGCCGCCGTCGCAACCAACGAGGCCTGTTTGAGTTCGTCCGCCAAGGCGGGTACCCGCGCTCCCAACTGGCCCACTACATCCTGAAAGAAGCTCTGACCGCCCTCGACGACTTCAAGGGCAAGCCGGGTGAACACTTCGGGTGAGTCCTTGAGGTTCACGCGGGCTTCACCGAGAAGTCTTGGGACCTGTTTGAGTCGGGCGAGAAATGATCGCGTGCGCTCTTCGATGGATGCGAAGTCACGAATGACAAGGATGAACAGGCCGTAAAGGCAGAGCGTTGCGTACGAAGAGGGGTCCTTTTGCCAGGGACGGATGTCCTCATAGGTTTTGACGCCGGATTCCAAAGCGTTGATCAAGAGCTGCCAATCCAGATACTCATCCGCCGAGAGCTTACTCTTGTTCCATTGATTCAAACGCTGGATGTAGGCTTTGCTCTGCTTGTTGACGTTTTCAAGATAGTCCCGGTCCATGTGGTCGAGCTCATGATCGTATTGGTGGATACCGGCAAAAGTCGCGCCGCACGGGGAAGACTGCCAGAAGAAATCCAGAACTTCATCGACGAATCTATCGAATTCCGACATCAAACCTCCTTCTTGGGCCACATAAGACACGTTTGCCAGGACATAACCGACGCATCGATCCCGGGATGGCCGATTGCCTACTCTTGTCCATCGTACTGAAATTCAGCGCGTTGTCAATGTCCAATGGAGAAAAGAGCTTGCTGACATGGGAAAACCAGGTAATATGGAGCCGTGAGCATCCTTGACAAATACGACCGCCGCATCTGGACGATCTTCTTGGCGCGCATGGTTACGGCTTTTGGTTTCGCGGTTGCAATGCCCTATTTGAGCTTGTATTTCCACACCGAACTCGGCGTCCCGATGAGAATCGTCGGCGCGATTCTCATGGCCGCTGCGGCAACCGGGGCGCTGGCCCAGGTCTGGGGCGGCGAAATCAGCGACCGGCTCGGCCGCAAGGCGCTGATGGTGGTATCGATGGTCGTGCGGGGTGTCGTGTTTCTGGTCGTCGCCTACCTGATCCATGTTCACAGTCACTACCTTGTTGTCGCTCTGTTCCTGCTGCTCAACTCCTTCATCGGTTCGCTCTTCATGCCGGCATCGAACGCGATGATCGCCGATGTGGCTGATGCCAAGCTCCGGATTGAGGCCTACGGGCTCATCCGGATCGGCGCCAATGCCGGGTGGGCGATCGGTCCGGCCCTGGGCGGGTTCCTGGCTGGCTTTTCCTACGCTTCGCTCTTTATCATTACCGCGGGAACCTGTTTCGTATCGGGCCTGCTCATCAACTTCTTGACTGATGAGTCGTTAATCAAAGAACCGGGTCGCGCACCAGGGTTCAAGGACATATTCTCCATCGTCAATGACCGCAGTTTCGTGCGCCTTTGTTTTTTCAGCGCAGTCATCTTCATTGTCATGGGCCAGCTGGTGTCGCCGCTCTCGGTATACGCGGTTGACCGGGTGGGCATCAGCAAGCTCCAGCTTGGCTACTTGTTCTCGCTCAACGGTCTGCTCATTGTTCTGTTCCAGTATCCGGCAACCCGCCTTATCCGGCCGGAGCACCTGACGCGATTCTTGGTCGCCAGTTGTCTTCTATACGGGATCGGGTACTTATCGGTCGGGTTCGGTGCATCGGTCGGCGCGCTCATGATATCCATTTTCATCATCACGCTCGGGGAGATGATCAACGCGCCAAGCGTCACCGCGTTGGCCTCGCAACTTGCTCCCGAGAACCGGCGCGGACGGTACATGGGGTTTTTCGGCTTGAGCGAGATGCTCGGCTGGTCCCTGGGGCCGTTCGTCGGCGGCATGCTGCTCGATATCTTTCCGGGCCGCTCGCCCTTGATCTGGGCTTTCATTCTGCTCTTGAGCTTGCTGGCGGCACGGGGGTTTGCGGGCATGAAGCAAGCCGCCCGGGCCGACGGCCCGCGCTGATCCTCGCCGGCAGCGATCTACGACATCGCCCGTCTTCGTCTCCTCGGTCATTTAGGCAATTGACGAAATGAGCGAAGTGAAGGGTATGGGCACGGGAAGTGTGGGGCGGCGCGGTTCGGGTGGCTGACGGATTGGCCGGGGGCGTACCGGCCGCGAGCCTGTCGGGTCTTAAAGAACGACCGCCAGGCCGAGCCAGAAAACCAACCCGATGCGCTGCTGATGGCGAAAGTAGCGAAGGGCAAAATCACCGCCCCGGTCCATCTTCACGAACTTGATGCCGCTGGCCCAGGCAAAGATGCCCGGCAGCAGGAGCAGGGCAAGTTGCACCACGGAAACCATGGGCAAGTATAGCAAATCCGCCGGTTTCGTCAATCAGTCTTGTAACAGAGGTTGCTGAAGAAGTCTTCAGCAACCTCTAACATAGTTGTTGACTTTCGACCGATTTCGCCTAAAATCTCGCCTGAGGTGCGGTGACATCGACAACAACGTGATTCTACATTTCGTGGCCAAGCAGTTCTAACGATTGGAGGTTTCTATGATTGGAATCGTTGGCTATGGTTCATACTTGCCGCGCTACCGGATCCGGGCCGATGAAATCGCCAAGCAATGGGGGATGGATGCGGAAGCGGTAAAGAAAGGTTTACTACTTCAGGAAAAGACGGTCCCGGCCCCGGACGAGGACACTATTACAATTTCGGTCGAAGCGACCCGGAATGCTCTTAAACGGGCGGGCGTCGACCCCAAGTTGATCGGGGCCGTGTACGTTGGCTCAGAATCCCATCCTTACGCGGTCAAGCCGAGCGGAACCACAGTGGCCGAGGTTTTCGGTATCGTACCTGATGTCCACATCGCCAGCTTTGAGTTCGCCTGCAAGGCCGGCACCGAGGCGATGTTCGTTGCCTACGGCTTAGTCAAGGCGGGACTGATGGATTATGCTCTGGCGATCGGCGCCGATACGTCACAGGGTGCGCCGGCCGATGCCCTGGAGTATTCCGCTTCCGCCGGGGGGACGGCTTACATAATCGGCAAGGAAAGAGTGGCGGCGGAGATTCTCGACACTTTCTCCTACACGACGGACACGCCGGACTTCTGGCGGCGCGAATACCAGTTCTATCCCCGGCACGGCGGCCGATTCACCGGCGAGCCCGCCTACTTCAAGCATGTCGTGAGTGCCGGCCGCGAGTTGCTGAAGAAAATCAAAGTTACACCCAAAGACATTACTTACGCAGTTTTCCACATGCCGAACGGCAAGTTTCCAATGCAGGCCGGCAAGACCCTGGGTTTTACCGAGGAACAGATGAAACCGGGTTGGATTGTGCCGCTGATGGGCAATACTTACTCAGGTTCATCGCCGACCGGGCTCTCGGCGACGCTCGATATCGCCAAGCCGGGCGAGACGATAGTGGTTGTTTCCTTCGGTTCCGGTGCCGGCAGCGACGCGTTCTTCATCAAGGTTACCGACACGATCAACGAGATACGCGACAAGGCAATCAAGGTCAGGGACATGCTGGAAGGGCGCCGGATCTATATTGATTATGGAACCTATGCCAAGTTCCGGCACAAAATCATAATGGCCGAGTAGGCGGCAGGAGATTACGATGCGAGAAGTGGCAATAATCGGTTCAGGCATGACTAAGTTCGGCGAACTCTGGAAGAGCTCAATGCGTGACATCTATGTGGAAGCCGCGCTCAAAGCCATCGATGATGCCCGGGTCGACCATATCGACGGCCTATATGTTGGGTGCATGTCCAGCGGCCTTTTCGTGGGCCAGGAACATGTCGGCGCCTTGATGGCCGACTACCTGGGGTTCGGGAACGTTCCCGCGGTGCGCGTTGAATCGGCATGCGCTTCGGGCGGTTTTGCATTCCGGCAGGCCTTCATGGATGTTGCCTCAGGGATGAGCGATATTATCTTGGTCGGCGGGGTCGAGAAGATGACGGATGGTGCCGACGTGACGTATGCTCTGGCAACGGCCGCGGACCAGGAGTACGAAGTCTACAACGGGGTCACCTTCCCCGGAATCTACGCCATGATTGCCCATGCTCACATGAAGGAATTCGGCACGACGCGGGAACAGCTGGCGATGGTGGCGGCTAAGAACCACAAGCACGGGTCCCTCAACCCCAACGCTCAATTTCCGGCGCTGGTCAGCGTGGAGGCGGTTCTCAAATCGACCATGGTAGCTGATCCGTTGCGGCTGCTCGATTGTTCGCCGGTCAGCGATGGTGCGGCCTGTGTGATCCTGGCGCCGCTTGAGATCGCCCGGAAATACACCAGCACACCGGTGCGAGTGATCGGTTCCGGGGCGGCGTCAGACACGCTTGCTTTGCACCAACGGGAAACCCTGACGACGCTGAAATCGGTCAAACTGGCCGCGGAACGTGCCTACAAGATGGCTAACATCAGACCTGAGGATATTCAGCTGGCCGAAGTTCACGACTGCTTCACCATTGCCGAAATCGTGGTTACCGAAGACCTGGGGTTCTTCCCCAAAGGCAAGGGCGGCGAAGCGGTTGAGAAAGGTGTGACGTCGCTGGAGGGCAAGATCCCGGTCAACACCAGCGGCGGGCTCAAGTCCAAGGGTCATCCGGTTGGCGCTACCGGGGTTGCACAGGTCATCGAGATCTACGAACAGCTCCAGGGTAAGGCGGGCAAACGTCAAGTCAAGAACGCGCGCCTTGGTCTTACTCAGAATATGGGCGGTTCGGGCGCTTCGTCCGTGGTCCATATCTTCAGCGTGTAAAGGAGGTCAGATGCCTTCGCCAAGATATCGCCGAGAAATGCCGCAACGTTATCGCATGGAAGCTGGTAAATGCAAGCGTTGCGGGAAGATCTTTTTTCCGCCGCGGCTCATCTGCAGCCGTTGCCAGAGCCGCGAGTTTGACAGCATTGTCCTGAGTGACGAAGGGAAAGTCATCAGTTTCACGGTAACCCGGGTTGCTCCTCAGCCATTTCTGATGCTGCAGCCCTATGTCAACGCCATTGTCGAACTGAAGGATGGGGTACGGCTGACGACTCAGGTGGTTGACTGCTTGCCGGACGAAGTTACGATCGGCAAACCGGTCAAAATTGTCTTCAGAAAAATCCAGGAGGAAGGCGCATCCGGGATTATTTGCTACGGGTACAAATGCGTGCCGGCATGAACTTGGCGCACCTCGACGAGATTTTCCGGTTGCTCGGTTTCCTCGAAAGAAGACGGCTTTCTATCACGGTGAGCGTCCCCGGGGGCGGTTTTTCCACCGTGCTGCCGGCGGTTGGTGTAAGGAGCGGTCATGTACCGAATCGAGTCTAAGGTCGACAAGAACGATCAAGAGTTTAAAGAGAACCTGGTCTATAACAAGCAGGTGGTCGATGATTTCAGATCGCACCTGGCCGAGATAAAGAAGGGCGGACCGCCCGACGCGATCGAGAAACATAAGGCACGCAAGAAACTGCTTGTTCGGGAACGGCTCGTGCGGCTGTTCGATCCGAACACGCCGTTTCTTGAGTTGAGCACCCTGGCGGCGTTTGGGCTCCACGCCGACGAAGCCCCGGCCGCAGGCATAATCACCGGGATCGGTGTTATTCATGGCCGTGAGGTCCTCGTTGTTGCCAACGATGCCACGGTGAAGGGCGGCACGTACTTTCCCGAGACTATCAAGAAACACATCCGCGCCCAGGGGATCGCGATCGAGAATCGCCTGCCTTGTATCTATCTGGTGGACTCGGGCGGCATCTTCCTGCCGCTGCAGTCCGGGACTTTCCCGGACCGTGACCATTTCGGCCGCATTTTCTACAACCAGGCCCGGATGTCGGCGATGAACATTCCGCAGATATCGGTGGTGCTAGGCTCGTGCACCGCCGGAGGCGCCTATGTGCCGGCGATGAGCGACGAAACGGTCATTGTCCGGCGGCAGGGGACGATTTTCATCGGCGGACCGCCGCTGGTCAAGGCGGCGACCGGTGAAGAGGTCTCGGATGAGGATTTGGGGGGGGCCGATGTCCATTGCCGGATCTCGGGGGTCTCGGACCACTACGCGCTCAATGACGAACACGCCCTTGAGATCACGCGGAACATAGTGCAGAACCTGAACACGCCGAAGAAGTGCGAACTGGACCGGACCGAGCCTGAAGAGCCGTATTATGATCCGGAGGAGATGCTCGGCATCGTGCCGCGCGACCTCCGCAAACCTTTCGACCTGCGCGAGATCATCGCGCGTGTTGCCGATGGCAGCCGGTTTCATGAATTCAAAGAGCTCTACGGCCCGACGATCGTATGCGGATTCGCCCGGATCATGGGTTATCCAGTGGGCATTCTGGCCAACAATGGGGTGCTCTTTTCCGAAAGTGCGGTCAAAGGTGCGCACTTCATTTCGCTGTGCGCGGTACGCAAGATACCGTTGCTCTTCCTGCAGAATATCACCGGTTTCATCGTCGGCAAGCAGTACGAACACGGCGGCATTGCCAAAGACGGCGCCAAGATGGTCCACGCGGTGGCCAATGCCGATGTGCCCAAGTTTACCGTCATTGTCGGGGGATCATATGGCGCCGGTAACTACGCGATGTGCGGGCGCGCCTATGGGGCAAGGCTCCTATTGATGTGGCCGAACGCCAAAATCTGCGTCATGGGTGGGGAGCAGGCCTCGAACGTGTTACTGACCGTCAAGCTCGCCGGATTGAAAAAGAAAGGGCTGGGCATGACGAGGGAAGAACAGGACAAGTTCCGCAAGCCCATCCTGGACAAGTATGACGAAGAATCGAGTGCCTATTACAGCACCGCCCGGCTCTGGGATGACGGTATCATCAATCCACTCGATACCAGGAATGTGCTGGCACTGGGCATCTCGATGTCTTTGAACGCGCCGATTCCCGACCACCGATTCGGGGTATTTCGAATGTAGTCGGAGCGGCAAGCGCGTACTAATCGGAGGATGAATGTTGAAGATTGACTTCAGCGACTTTATTAAGACGATCGATGAACCGTGGTTGCCCCAGGATATCGCCTATGTCAACGATACGTGCTTGAGAATGGCGAAGATCCACGGGGTCTATGATTGGCATGTGCATCGCAGTGAGGACGAGTTCTTCTACGTCATCAAGGGCAGCATCTTCATCGATCTGGAGAAGCAGAGCGTAGAACTGAAAGAGCAGCAAGGATACCTGGTCCGCCGGGGAGTGAAGCATCGTTCGCGTTCGGACAAACCGGCCTGGGTTTTGCTCATCGAACCTACGGCAACCAAGACCAGAGGCGAAGCGAACGTCAAAAAGTAGCCGCTGACCCGGCAAGGTGCCGGCATCGAGGAAGCGATAACCGTCGACGAAACCCGTTTGGACCGGGCGAGAAAGACCACCGGCCTGATTGTTGGGCCGATTTTATTTGCTTTCATTTACCTCCTCCCGATGCCCGGTCTCGGGGTTGGGGCACACCGCCAGCTGCGATCCTGGTCCTGATCGTAACGTCGTGGGTTACCGAAGCGATTCCGATTCCGATGACCGCTCTGGCCGGGCCGGAATTCTGTTCGACGTCATTGGCTTTTTCATCGTCCTATTTGGTCTTTTCATATTTCTGCCCCTGGCCGGGATAAAATGACCGGAGGGGAAGGAGCACGAACGATGACCAACGGTGAGAATTCCGGTCCGAAGAAACGGCTCTGGAACATGAATTTCACCCTGCTCTGGGTTGGGCAGTTCATTTCCGCCCTCGGGGATGCCACCTACAGCATAGCACTGGGTTTCTGGATCCTGGCGGTCACCGGGTCAACGGCATTGATGGGCACGCTGATGGCGGCCTCATCTCTGCCGCGGGTACTGGTGTCGGCGTTTGCCGGTGTTATTGTTGACCGGAGTGAACGAAAGTGGCTGCTGATTCTCATGGACGTCGTAAGGGGCGCGGTCGTGATTCTGGTTGGAATAGCCGCCTACATGGGTTTCGCTAAGGTTTGGATGGTCTTTGTCGCCGGGGTCATAATCGGTCTGGGCGGAGCGTTCTTCAACCCTGCGGTGAGCAGTTCGATTCCCGATCTGGTGGACCGGTCTCGGCTCGTGCAGGCTAACTCAGTATTCAATATGATCTATACCGGCTCCGGGCTGGTTGGTAATTCGGCGGGTGGCTTTCTGTACAAAGTGCTCGGCGCGCCTTTCATGTTTCTTTTCAACGGCGTATCGTACATCGCCTCAGCAGTCTCCATACTATTCGTCAGGATTCCCAAAATCGCTCAGCGCGTACAGCGGCCGCACTTCTTCGCCGATTTGAAAGGCGGATTCACCTTTGCCTGGGGCCTGCGCGGATTGAGAGCGACTCTGATTTCGGCAGGAATCTTGAACTTCTTCGCGGTCATGGGCATCATGCTTATCCTGCCGCTGTTTGAACGCTTCAAACACTTGGGCCCTGGTCTCTACGGTTTGCTCATGGCGATCTTCGCCGGTGGGCTTCTGCTCGGTTTTCTCTTCACCAGCATGCGCAAGTTCAAAGCCGAAGAACGGTTCGGTGTATTCAGTGTCTGTTTTGTCCTGATGTCGATCAGTATGATCATGCTGCCGGTTTCTCTCTATTTTCCGCTCATGGCTTTTTTCGGTATCCTCACCGGGTTCGTGAATGCCATTTCGAATGCTTTGCTCGGTGGGGTCCTGCAGATGACCGTGCCCCAGGATATGAGGGGGAAGGTGTTTGGTCTTCTTAACAGCATTGTCGGGGGGCTCAATCCGGTTGCCTTTGCCCTGGGCGGTGTCCTGGCCGAGTTCATTCCGGTTAGATTGTTGATATCGGGGAGTTTTGTGGTTACCCTATTTCTCTACATACCGCTCTTCTTAAGCAAATCCTTCCGCACCTACATCAATTTCAATCCCGAGACGCAAAAGATAGAAGACCTGATGCGGTAATGGCGCCGCGAGCAGAGATCAGAAGAAAACGTGAAAGCTCTTTTTCGCCCAGCTTGACCTCTTACGTTTCGCACCTCGCCATTCGCCGGTCGATGCTCGAATACTTCAGCGTTCGCTTCCCCTGTCGTTGCCGACCCGGCAATACTAATGAAGGTCTGACTTAACTACCTTATGTCTGACTAATCGACCGTTGGTATTCAACTCGACAAAGTAGACGCCGTCCGGAAGGAAGGGTCCGGGTCGCCACTCGATTAGGGCGCGGCCCGATACTTGGCCGACGAACTTGCCGGTGACATCATATATTCTAGCCTGTATCATGCCGGCGCCGGAACCGGATAGGCGCAACGAGCGAGAAAAAGGATTTGGATAGAGCTTGAGTGAAGAAAGCCTCGGCGTATGGTCCTCAGAAATACTGACAATCGCTGTCTCATTGCTGAGTCGTGACTCATGAAATGCCTTGATTTGCGCGGTGACGCAATAGTAGTAGATTGTACCGGGCGATGCCGTCGAGTCATTATAGGTTGTGTCGGTTACGACCCGGTGACTTATCCTGTTGTAGGGTCCACCGGACGTGAGGCTTCGGTAGATGTTGTAACCGGCAATATCGGTCTCGGTGTTTCTTCGCCAGATGAGCTGCACGTAGTTTGGAAATCGAGCCCCAGTGAGGCTGGCCGGAGGCTTCGGATGGAACCACCCCGTGTTCCACTGATCGTGATAAAAGGTTCCCCAGTCGGTCAGGTAGCCGCGATAGGGCATGCTATCCAAGGTCCAGAGATTGACCGAGCCGTCCATCAAGACAAGGGCGGCTTCCATGTCCCCATCTACGTCAGCATCGCCGACGGAGACGCTGTTGACCAGGGCGGCGGCGGAAGTTATCACTGGCCAATCGGGCGCGTTCGAACCATCGTAGTTGAAGGCATGCAGATTGCCGGGACCAAGATTGTCCGCGACAACGACTTCGCGATAGCCGTCATTATCAACGTCACAGACCGCCGGTGAGCATTCAAGCATGTTGCAGACTGGCCAGCCGGGCAGTTCAGTGCCGTCGTGGTGTCGGGCCAGCAGATTCGGGCCGCCGAAGACATGGCCGCCGCCAAAGACCTCAAGGTCTCCATCCCGGTCAATGTCCCCGGTCACGGGAGTCGTATAATGTTGCGGCCCGGGGAAGGTCTGCGGCCAGTTGGTGAAATCAGTACCGTTGTGATGGTAGATTGCGACATAGTCCTGACTGTTCAAGTAGTAAGCATGGAGAATCTCGATGTCGCCGTCGTTGTCGAGGTCGGCCATCACCGGTTGGGCGTAGCTTGAGCCACTGGCGACATTCTGTCTTGGCCATCCGGGCTCGGTATTGCCATTCTGGTCCCAGACATAGATCGACCGGTAGGCCGCAACGCAGATCTCAAATACTCCGTCATTGTCGATATCCGATACTGAAGCGGTCGCGACCGCAAGATAGTCGGTGTCCTTGGGCCAGCCCGTATAGACTTGGCCGTTGTGATGCCAGACATAGACGTGGCCAGGCTGCCCGGACTGCATCTGCGGCATGATGACTTCCAGATCACCGTTGCGGTCAAGGTCAAAGAGCGACGGCGAGACGAAACCGATGACGCCGTTGGCATTCTGCGGCCAGCCAGGGAAGGCCGAGCCGTCGTGGTTATAGACGTAGACATAACCGTTGCGTGCGGCGACGACTACTTCCAGGTCACCGTTGTTGTCAAGGTCACCGACCGCGACTTTAGCTTGAATCATCGCCGGCAGGGTAATAGGAAACCCCGGCATTGAATTGCCCTGATAGTCCCAGGCATAGAGTATGTTGTTCGTTGAGCCGGCGATTATCTCTAAGTCGCCGTCACTATTGAGGTCGGCAAGCGTTGCGCCGGTAGGCTTGTAGTTGGGATGGGTGCCCATGGACTTGGGCCAATTGGGCATCTGCTGGGGCGGGGTTTTTGGACTGGGGAATGCAGCACTAATTGCACCAACCAAGTTGGCCTTGCCCGTCCCATCGGTTTCATACACGCTCACCGCCTGAGGGGTTAAGGCCAGAATCAAGATAGTCAATAAAGCCATGGTCTGCCTCCTGGAAGAACACTATACGAGATCAGATGATAGTCAAGGGAAAATGCAGGCGTTCCGGCGGCCTCACCCTCGAACCAGGGGATTACGGGAATACAGTGATGGATCTTGCCGGCCTACGGGTCGAGCCGAATTTCCAGTTCGCGCTGGAGGACCTTGAGCGACGGCAGCATTGCTTTGGCGGTGTTCTGATAGGCTTTCAAGTCCTGGCCGATGGGGTCGGGAACTTCGTTGTTCATGACCTGGCCGCGCTTGTACTCCTTGAGCAAGAAGGTTTTGATCGCGGCCGGCGAACCAAGTTCCAGGACTTTCTCAAAATGCCTGAATTCCATGCAGAGAATCAGGTCGGCCTGATTGACAAGGTCCTTGACCAGCGCCTTGGTTCGGTGCGAGGATATGTCCCAGCCGAACATCTTGACAACCTGCTGGGCATGATCCGTGGCGTGGTTGCCCGGGGCGGCGGCGGTGCCGCAGGAGTCAATGACAACCCGGGGGTCGGCAACCAGCCCGCGCAGGATGCCATGCGCCATCGGGCTGCGGCAGGAGTTGCCGGTGCAGACAAAGAGCACGTTGAAGGTTGCGGTCGGTCCCAGTTTGATCAGGCGGTTGACCGCTTTCTCGATTTCGAGAAAGGAGATCTTGCCCTTACGGAGAATGGTCGGGAAGTTCGACCGCAGATCAAGGACGGTTGAGGGCAAACCAACTCTCGGTCCTCCATCGACAATCAGGTCGATCGCGGGCATGGCCTCGGCGATGTGCTGGGGCGAGACAATCGGTTCATCGTCGGCAAGATTGGCGCTGGTTACGGCCAGCGGCTTGCCGTAACGCCGGACGAGCTCGAGTATCCACGGTACCTGTGGGATGCGAATGCCGATGCTCTTATCCGCGGCCTGGGCCGGGCACACCGGTTTTGCCCAGAAAACGATGGTCAGTGGACCGGGCATGAAAAACTCAATGATCTTCCGGTTCTTGACGAAAGCGAAATCTTTGATCCGGTCGCGGCGGTCGAGAAAGAGAGCGAGCGGCTTGTCTTCGGCCCGGCGCTTGCAGGCGACTAGCTTCTTGGCGGCCGCGGCGTTGTCGGCGTCGATGGCCAGACCGTAGACCGTATCCGTGGGAATGGCGATGACCCCCCCCTGACGCAAAATTTCGATGATCTCTTGGTAGAACTGCTCGGTTTGCTGGGGTTCGAGGGTAATGCGTTTCATAGGCCGGCTAACTAGAGGTCAAGGCGCGTCGACTATCGTCGCTTGACAAGTCGCAGCGCGAAAAAGGCGGCGTTCCTGGCGCCGGACTTACCGATCCCGAAAGTGGCCACCGGAACGCCGGAAGGCATTTGCACGATGGAGAACAACGAATCGATGCCCTTGAGCGGCGAAGAAGGAATCGGCACGCCGAGTACCGGGATGTCAGTATGCGAGGCGATGAAACCGGGCAGGGCCGCGGCGAAACCGGCGCCGGCAATGATCACTTTGACCCCGGCGCGCTTGGCCTGTTTGATTTTCAGGCGCAGCTTATCCGGTTGGCGGTGCGCCGACAGGACAAAACGGTCAAACTTCACTTTATTTTCTTTGAGAACCGCACATGCTTCACCCATTATTTCTTCATCGGACTGACTGCCCATGATTACCCAGATCATTTTTTCTTTCTCCTTCTTCGAACTTTTCTCATGCCGGAGGCGCCGATATCGGGTCGGAAGTACATGCCCTCGAAACTTATCTTCTTAATCGACGCCAGGGCCCGGAGTTTCGCCAATTTCAGAGTCTCGTCAATCGCCGTAACCGTCAGGACCCGGCCGCCGGCCGTAACGAGTTTCTTGTCTTCGAGTTTGGTGCCGGCGTGGAAGATGAGCAGTTGCGATGTCTCGGTGGCATCAATCCGTATCGGTTTCCCGGTCTCGTAGTAGCCCGGGTAGCCGGCTGAAGCCAGGACGAATGAAATCGCCATCTTGTTCTTGTACTCCAGTTCGACTTCATCCAACCGATCATCGCATGCCGCGAGCAGAACCGGCAGCAGATCAGAACTGACCAGAGGCAGAATCGCCTGGGTTTCAGGGTCGCCAAACCGGCAGTTGTACTCCAGGACCTTGGGTCCGCGGGTGGTCAGGATCAATCCAAAGAAGAGGCATCCTTTGAAGACGATTTCATTGTCAAGCAGTGCCAGCACGGTGGGACGGATGATGACGTTGTCGATCAAGTTCTGGGTCTTCCGGTCAAGCAGATACGG
Organism: uncultured bacterium; assembly: GCA_964354155.1. GTDB lineage: Bacteria > Hydrothermota > Tepidihabitantia > SM23-42 > CAYGYG01 > CAYGYG01. The sequence goes on from CAYGYG010000005.1 coordinate 47,473, forward strand.
ACTGTAGCTCCCCATGCCGCCGGTGTTCGGACCCTGGTCGTTGGCAAGCAGGCGCTTGTGGTCCTGGGCCGGAGGCAGGATTTTGATGCTGCGCCCGTCGGTAATGACCAGAATCGAGACTTCATGACCTTGGAGGTATTCCTCGATGACGATGCGCTGGCCGGCCTCGCCGAATTTCTTCTGCACCAGCATTTCGTCGATGACTATATCCGCTTCCCGCCGGTTCCTGACGATGGCAACCCCCTTGCCGTAAGCAAGGCCGGAGGCTTTGACGACTGCGGGAAAGTCCATGCCTTTGGCGTAGCTGAGCGCCGCGTCCTTCTTGTGAAAGACCTTGAAAGCCGCGGTTGGAATTCCGTAACGATGCATGAAGTCTTTGGCGAATGACTTGTCGGCCTCGATCTTGGCCGCTTTCTGCTTGGGTCCGAGGATCTTGAGACCGCGTTTCTCAAACTCATCAACGATGCCCATCGCCAGCGGGAATTCGGGGCCGACCACGGTAAAATCAATTTTGTTGTCCTTAACGAACTTGGCCAGGCCGATAATCTCGCCGACCTGGATGGGAACGCACTTGGCGATGGCGGCGATCCCGGGATTGCCCGGCGCGGCGTAGACCTCTTTGGCCAGCGGCGATTGTTTCAACTTCCAGACCAGCGCGTGTTCCCGTCCGCCGCCGCCGACGACCAGTACTCTCATGGTTTACCTCGGATGTGGTGGATGATCCTGCGGGCGGTCTTACGATCCCGTTCGATGACGCTGCCAATGACGATATAGTCGGCGCCGGCGTCGATCATCTGCCGGGCCGTCTTTTCGCTTTTGATGCCGCCGCCGACAATGAGCGGTATCGAAATCGTCTTGCGGACCAAGCCGACCATTCGCGGCGGGACTGATTTGCGGCCGCCGCTGCCGGCTTCCAGATATATCATCTTCATGCCCAGATACTGTCCGGCCAACGCGTGCGCACAGGCGATTTCGGGTTTGGTGCGCGGAATCGGGCGGGTCTGGGACACGAATTCAACCGACGTGTAAGAGCCGGGATCGATGAGCAAGTAGCCGACCGGTATCGGTTCAAGCCGGTATTCCCGAATCATGAAAGCCGCCCGGGCTTGTTCGCCGATCAGGTATTCGGGGTTGCGGCCGCTCAGGAGACTCAGAAAGAAGATGGCGTCGGCGTGCGGCGACACCTGGCTGGTTCCGCCGGGGAAGATGATGACCGGCTTGGAGCAGTTCTTTTTGACCGTACTGACGAACCGGTCGAACCCACTGGTTGTCATGAAGCTTGTACCAATCAAAACTGCAGTGAGGCCGTCATCACAGAGTGATTCGACCAGCGGCCCCACTTCCCGCAGGGACATCCGGTCTGGATCAAGCAGGGCAAAGACACCGGGTCGTTTCTTCTGCAGTAAGGGAAACACCATAAGTTCAGTCGTTTCTCACGCCGGGAAGATCGAAAGCTGCCGCCAAGTCTGCATAAGCTTAAGTATATCAGGCAAAACCCAGAAGTCAAGGAAGAATTTCGATAATCAACGACAATGTGTCTCCGGCACAAACGTTCTAACGCTCGAAATTCATCCCGTGAAATGCGAAGCTGTTTCATCGGGACGCCATTAACGAACCTCTCCTTGCATTATGGCCATCTTTCCGTATAATCAAGCGGTGTCTGACTTCTTGAAGGAGCTGAACCGGGAGCAACTGAAGGCGGTGCAAGTCGTCCGAGGGCCGGTGTTGATACTGGCCGGAGCCGGAAGCGGCAAGACGCGCGTCATCACCTACCGGATAGCCAACTTGATCTCCCGTATAGGGGCGGCTCCCGAGGACATTCTGGCCGTTACTTTCACGAACAAAGCGGCCGGGGAAATGAAGAACCGCATGGGTAGATTGCTTGGGGCGAGGACGGCGGCGGTCTGGATTAGAACCTACCACTCAACCTGCGCCAAGATTCTGCGCGGCGGAGCCGAATCGGTCGGCTTGCCGAAGAACTTCACGATATACGACGAGCTGGACCAGTTATCCCTGGTCGAACTCTGTCTCAAAGAACTGAACCTGGTGGGCGGTGAATTGAAGGCCAATCATGTACTGCGGATGATCTGCCGGGCCAAGGAGAATCTAGTGCCACCCGAGGATCTGCGTCGTGACCTGGGGATGTCCGGCCACCCCATGATCAAGAGGCTGTACCAGTTGTATAACCGTAAACTGGCCGATTCCGGCGCCGTCGACTTTGATGACTTGATCTTCAAAACCGTGGAGTTGTTCAGAAAGGAGAAATCTCTTCTTGAGAAGTATCAAGAGCGGTTTAAGTACATCATGGTCGACGAGTATCAGGATACTAATCATGCCCAGTACGTCTTGACCAGAATGCTCGCCGAGAAACACCGGAACCTCTGTGTTGTCGGCGACGACGACCAGTCAATCTACTCCTGGAGGGGAGCCGAGATCAGGAACATCCTGGACTTTGAGAAAGACTACCCCGACGCGAAAATCATTAAGCTGGAACAGAACTACCGGTCAACCAGGATGATCCTCAAAGCAGCGGCCGAGGTCGTCAAGAACAACCGCCGCCGTAAGAAAAAGAAACTGTGGTGCCGCGGGGAGCCGGGCGAGAAAATGGAATGTTTTCATGCGGTTGACGACGGCAATGAGGCGGCTTTTGTTGCGCGGAAGGTGCGCGAAATGCTCCAACGTGGGTGCGGAGCGGAAGATATCGCCGTTTTCTATCGCGTCAATTACCAATCCCGAGCGTTCGAGGAGGTGTTTGCACGACAACAGATTCCCTACGAGGTGGTGGGAGGATTGAAGTTCTTCGAGCGCCCCGAGGTGAAAAACATCGTGGCGCTGATGCGGCTGGCCAACAACCCGGGCGACACGGCCAGTCTGAGACGTATTATGAGCATGCCGGGAAGGGAATTGCCTCCAGTCGTCATCGAAAAGATGGATTCACGCCACAGCGCTCACGGCATGTCGCTGTTTGATGCGATGAACGAGGCCGCTTTGATGGAGGCAATCGACGAGAAAACCAGGGTGAAGCTGGCGGCTTGCCGGCAAATGATCGAAACTTTGGTCGCGGTGCGGCAAAAAGCAAGCCTGCACGAACTTGCAATAAGGGCCGCTCAGGAGGCAGGGTATATCGAGACCGGGCGCAGGCGTGCGAGCGGGATTGACTTCGACCGTATGAAGAATGTCGAGGAGTTGCTCAAGTCCATCGCCGAGCAGAGCATGGCGGACAGGAATCTGACGTTGGAGGATTATCTCGAGAGCGTTACGCTGCGCAGCGACATCGATGACTGGTCAAACCAAAAGAAGGTTTCTTTGATGACGTTGCATAATGCCAAGGGATTGGAGTTCGATGCCGTGTTCATAACCGGAGTCGAGGACGGACTGATTCCCCACTACAAGTCAGTACAAGAAGGCCGGTATGAGGAAGAGCGCAGGTTATTCTATGTCGGGATCACGCGGGCTAAGAAGAAACTGTTTTTGACTTCTGCCGGACAGCGCATGACATACCGGGGCGGGTTTGCGACGAGCAAGCCCTCGCTGTTCCTCGAAGAGATTCCTGAAGACTGTATCCGCGATGCTACTTGAAATTGAATGACGCTGACCAAGACCGGTGATCGCGATAACCTCGCTCTTTCCCGTCATTGCGATCCGCCTCAGGCGGAGAAGCAATCCCATCCCCAAGATGTCATCTCCTTTCTTGACAAGGCCGACAAATAGTATAGAATCTGAGTCGTGGAGCGAGGAAAGACATACTCGGAGTGGCCGGGTTCGTCATCACGGCGAGCCTTGAATTTGGGCAAGAGCCTTTCAGATACTTTGAACTTACGTGAATACGGGAGATTATGACCGAATATGACGATGGTGCAGGCGATTGCGTCTATGAACGAGTTATGCGACATAGCAATCTATAGACAAAAATGGACTAAAAAATGGAACCAACAAATAGAAAAATTCAAGCTCTTGTAGATATGTTCTTAGCTCAGGAGCTATTATTGCCCGAAATGCAAAGAAAATATGTATGGAGAGCAACACAAGTTAGGGACCTGATAGATTCAATATACCGTGATTACCCTTCAGGTTCAATACTTATTTGGGAAACTGACAACCTTCCTGAAGTTAAAACACACTCATTTGAAAAAACAAGTCAACTTCCAATTGGCAAACGATTACTGCTTTTAGATGGACAACAAAGAGTTACTTCTCTTGCAAGTATCTTAACTGGGCGTTCCGTTCGAGTAAAAGAGGGGACAAAGATAAGAGAGAAATTCATTGATATATATTTCAATATTGATCATCCGCAGGAAGATGCTAATAAGACTAAAGAAGTACCGTTATTCGAAGTAGGTGATTTGGTTGAAGCAAAATGGGAAGATGGAGAATTTTATACTGGAAAAATATCAGCAGTTGATAACAAGAGGTATTATATCGTCTACGATGATGGTGATGAAGGCTGGTCTGATGAAGCGCGAGACTTGGGCGATGAAAGCAAAAAGGAATTATATTTCCAAATAAAAAATAAAAAGATTGAAAATAAACCTAATTGGATTTCAATTACGAAGTTATTTAAAGAAGGCGTAGGCTCAATTTTACGGAGTCTGAAAATAGGATCAGACCATCCCAATTTTGATAAATATAATCAAAGGCTTAATCAATTATATAACCGTAAAGAGTCCTATTTATATCCGATTCAAATCATAAGGGATAAGCAATACAACGAAGCCACCGAGATATTCATTCGAGTAAATACCTCTGGAACAAGATTAAGAGGTTCAGATTTAGCCCTTGCCCAGATAACGTCAGCATGGCCTGGTTCGATGAAATTATTTGAGGAATTTGTTGATCAGTGTATAAAGAAAGAGTTCTATCTAGATGAGAACTTTTTTGTAAGATGCCTTATCTGTATAGCAACCGACCAAGCAAAATTTGACAATATGAATCGGATGTCTTTGGATAAATTAAGAGATTCTTGGGAGCTAACAAAAAAAGGAGTACAAAATACTATAAATTTTCTTAAGAATAACGCTTTTGTCGATAGTTCAGCCTTATTACCTTCACCAATGTTATTAGTACCAATTGTTTATTACTCATCTGAGAAGGATTTATGCGCAACACCAGAAATTGAGAAAGGGTTGTTATGTTGGTTTTATAATGCAGCCATTTGGGGCAGATATAGCGCTTCAATGGAAACCAGATTAACTCAAGATTTGGTAGCATTTTCAAATGAGAAGCCATGGATTACCTTGATTGATAACATTTGGCAATCGGTAGGAAAAGATAGAAAAACTACTGTAGAAGACTTTAGAGGCAAGAGTATAAGCAGTCCGCTTTTCTTTATGATGTATGTATTAGCTCGTACAAATCATGCACGGGACTTAGAAACCGGAAGTATTATTAACTATACAAATTTTGGAGCAAATAATAAAATTGAGTTCGATCATATTTTCCCAAAGTCAAAGTTAGAATCGTTCTTCAAAAATAAATTGGATAATTCTGGCAGAAAAAAGATCATTAATGAAATAACCAATATTGCGTTTATGACCAAGAAAGGAAACATAATTAAGACAAATGATGACCCATCTGTCTATTTTCCGAAAGTATACAAGAAATACAATGGAAAAGATTATTTTGAACAACAGCAAATTCCTTACGACTTAGAGTTGTTGAGTTATGAAACATATCAGGAGTTTCTGGATAAACGAGCAGAGATGTTGACGGAAAAAATTAATGAGTTGTTGAATGGTTTGAAATGAAACAGATTGGCACGTCGCCTAACAGCGTGTTTGCGGTTTGCACCGCTCACCCAGACCCTTCGCTACGCTCAGGGCTTCGCATACCCACAAAACGTTATACGCAATCGTGAGGAAAAGACTTGTAACGACGAATGGAATGGTTAAGCAGAGGCATATGCACCCCAGAATAGGTGATACATTCAATGACTTCTTGAATCATGGAGAGGAGCGTATGGCGCACCCTGCAGATCGTGAGACATCCTTTCATCAGATTTCTCCATATATTGGAAGATTGAGGCCTGGGATTGCAAGAAGACTGATTATGTCATATACAAACTCAGGTCAGACCATTCTCGACCCTTTCGCAGGATCAGGAACCGTCCCACTCGAGGCTTTGCTGAGTAACAGAAGTGCCATTGCATCTGAAATCAATCCATATGGCTATTTGTTGAGCAAAGCTAAGATGTTCCCACCACCAACATTAAACGATGCTCTTGCCCGTCTGGAGACTGTTGATTATAAAGTCGCGACTTTATGTCAAAGAATTACAATTGATAATATTCCTCTATGGATTAGACAGTTTTTTCATCCTAAAACCCTTGCGGAAACCTTGACGTATGCTAAAATACTACGAGAACAGCGAGAGTATTTCCTTCTTGCATGTTTAATGGGGATTCTGCACCATCAAAGACCTGGCTTTCTTTCATTTCCTGCGAGTCATAGTGTACCTTATCTCAGGTCGAAAAAATTCCCCAAAGAAACATTTCCAGAGATGTACGAATATAAGGAAGTGAAATCTAGGCTATCGAGGAAAGTAAAAAGAATGTATAAATCCTTCTCAGGAATTCCAACGGAAACAAAGAGGATTTGCGTAAAGAAAGATGCATCCCAATTAAAGATTGGGGATAATAGTGTGGATGCAATCATTACAAGTCCACCGTATATGGACGCCTTGTCTTACGGTCGAGATAATAGACTAAGGCTTTGGTTTCTAGGTGTCGAAAACTATGAGAGATATGATAGAGCCGGCCCTAAGAACGAAAGAGAGTTTAAGAACTTAATTAAGTCCACTCTTGAAAACATAGAGCCAGCTCTTCGTCAAAACGCACCGTGTATATTTATTCTTGGCGATGTTCAAAAAGGCAAGAGAACGATATCCACTAGCAAGCTACTTCTGGATGTGGCAATAAATGAGATGAAAGGATTCCATTGTGAGTCAATATCAGAAGATTTTATTCCCATCGAACGGAGAGTAAGACGCGGATGTAGCTGTACGAAGGCAGAAATGTTCATTGTTTTAAGGTATGATGGGGGTAGTGTATGACAAGAAGGGCGCTTCCTGAGGAAAACAGCTTTCGCGGCAAACGAGTTAAAGGTTACGTACTTCAAGATGAAATTGGCCGTGGGAAGATAGGTGTTGTATATCTGGGAATTAAAGAAGAAGAATCGTTCCAGGACAAGATTGCCTGCAAGATAATTCCCAAGGAAAATTTGAAAGATGGGTGGCAGAATGAAATAGCAAAGGCTACGAGATTGGATGGCATTCAACAAGTTGTACAATATCGCGATTGCTGTGCCGAAATATTAAATGGACAGCCATACGTATGCATCTTATGGCAGTATGTTGATGAGGGGGGCTCTAACCTCAGAAAATATATAGAAATTCATCCTAATAGCATTACGATTTCTTTTATAGAGAACCTTATAACAGAATTGCTTAGAGCGTTTATTGCAATGAAGGAGGTAGACGTAGAACATCACGATCTGCATGAAGGAAATATAATGATTGTATTTGATAAAAGAACTGAAAGTCCGGAAATGCCTATTATAAAGGCGACAGATTTTGGAGTGGCCGGCTCCCTAAATTTGATGGCTCCTAAAGACGATTATATTCAACTTGCTCGAATATCCCACAACTTACTTCTAACTCTCGACCCAGCCCACCTAAATAACAGTGACGTACACGTTTACAACAATCTGGTTAATGTATTTATTCCTAAATATGTCCTTGAAAGAAATAGTACCGTAGGAGATTTTGTCCGTGATCCACGAAAACTCCTTGAGATTCTCAAGGACATCAGAAGAAAGTACACAATGAAATCGCCCTATCCATCTAAGAAACTTAAGAACCCCTTCGACTACCTCCGATGTGAAATGATGGGAGAATCAATGCATCTATTACAGAGTCTATATTCTAGAAACTTCCCTGGGTACCAAGACCTTATGAGAAAGAACAACACAATCCTAACAGGTCCTAGAGGTTGTGGAAAGACTATGATATTTCGGAATATGAGCCTAAAAACGCAGATTTTATCAGGAAAGAGTCCTACAGAGATTGCAGAGCAAGAGTTTGTTGGATTTTACTATCATTGTAATGACTTGTATTTTGCTTTTCCGTATCCCCCTAAAAAGATTACTAATCAATATAGGAAGGGAATAATTACATACTTTAACCTCTCAGTCCTATCTGAGTGCTTAGATACATTGATTGCCTGTAAGGGCACTCCGTATTTTGACTGTGATGTGGATGCTATTGCAAAAATCCAAGAGTTTCTTCTACATACCATGTCAGGGTATGAGGTCGGGCCTCAAGGGACAGACATTCTTCATCATTCATTAGCCATTGTGGCTACAGAAAAGAGAAGAGTTAGAAAGGCTATTGAGTCTGGCGAATGGGATCAACTTCTAAAGAGATTTCTCCCATTAGACTTTATTAAGACACTATCTCGTCTTTTAAGTGATACAATTCCTTGGATTAAGGGAAAGGCGATATTTTTCCTCCTCGACGACTACTCATTACCCACCATAAACGAAGAGTTACAGCGCACATTGCATGACTTCATTTTGCTTCCATTGTCTGATTCTAACTACTTCTTCAAGATTGCCACAGAGAGTATTGTTTCTTTTTATCCCTACAATTCCAGAGAAAAGATGATGGAGGAGGGTAGAGAATATGTTGTGGTTGATTTGGGAGACTATTTCCTCGATGCGGAGCATAAAACTGTCAATGACTTCCTTTTAGAGGTTATTAACAACAGGCTGAAAAACACCGAAAGTGTCCTCGAACAATATCACGATGTTAGAAAGCTGTTAAAACCTACTAGATATGCTTCGTATAATGAATTGGCAAGGGCCATACGCTCCGGAAGAGTATTTTACGGGGGATGGGATATGATAGTTGACCTTTGTTCTGGAGATGTTGCGTATACCCTTGACCTAACAAAGGATATGCTAGAATCGGTTGGTGGTCCTGATGTCCTCACGGGCGTCAAAAAGGGAGATATCCCTATGGATGAAGAAGTACAGGATCACGCCATTAGGGAATTGGGTAACAATTTCTTGAATAGGGTAGAAGCGATTCCGAATGTAGGAAAGCATTTAAGGAAGGTTGTTGAGTCTTTTGGTAATGTGGCAAATTGGTATTTAAAAAATAAGGACTCAAAGAACGTGGAACAAAATCCTCCATGGCAAGCTTTTAGAATTGAGGTCAGAGATACGCCCAATCTTGGGACGAGTGACGCAGAAACGTATTATAATGCGTTAATAAGATATGGTGTCTTTATAAGAGACGTAAAGGGTAAAAGCCAGAGAGGTGCCGTAGTGCCTCGTCTGTATCTTCGCAAATTGCTAATCCCCACTTTCCTATTAACTCCAAATAGAAGAGACAATATCGGATTAAACCCAGAAGACTTCGTTACGCTCTTAGTGAACCCAAACAAATTCAAAGAAGAACGAATTAGGTTTGATGAAAACCAGCGGAAGTTGCCCCTGTGATAAAAACGGACTTCCCCAATATTTTTCCTCCGATTCAAAAGTTCAATCTAGAATCAGTCAGAAGTGATACTGTGACTTATATTGGAGCAGCTGGCTTTGAAGATAGAAGTTTAGAGATACTCCGGTTGTTCGCCAAATCTAGGACATCCCCAAGGAACGCTATCGGGATAGAATACTCCCCTTTCGATCAACGAAATCAAAAGCAGGCGTTTGAATCATTATTAAATGCGATTGGCGTCAGAAACAAATCGTGGGCGTTGTACGATAGATATGCCCCCGAGTCGTTCTTGTCTTCATTAAGCGATATTCGAGAACTTTGCTTGGCGTCGGATACTACTATCGTAGACACCTCATCAATGTCAAAGTTACTAATCGTTTTACTTCTTCATGCACTTCGAGACCTTCGAATAAAAGTTCACATTGTATATTGTGAGGCTGAAACGTATCATCCTACAAAAATGGAATTTGATGAGGTGCGATCGCAGCTCCCAAAACCAACACCAGCATTTTTAACTTCTGATGTCTTCAAAGTTGTTATTGCTAGAACGCTTTATGGGAACAGTACTCAGGGAACGCCAATACTTCTAATTGCATTTCCAGCGTTCAATTATGTAGAAATGGTAGCATTGATAGACGAAATTATCCCTGAGAAAACGTTTTTCTTAGAAGGGAAGCCACACCTAGAATTCAACTTATGGAGACAAGATGCCGTCCAATGGCTTAACAGAAATGTTGAAAAAGATGTTCTCTATCCTGTGAAAGAAATCAGGTGGACGGAACTTAGCACCTTTCACTACGTGGAAACTATAAGAAAGTTGGAAGATATCTACAATGAGTTTCGGTCTTCTGAATCCATATTTTTGTCACCAACAGGAAGCAAACTACAAACCGTGGGTGTCTGCTTCTTTAAACAAATGCATCCAGATGTTCATATCGTTTATCCAGTCACAAAGAAATTCGCGGAAGAATATACCGAGGGAGTTATCGACATTTGGGAGATTGTAATAGACGACTACGCGGCGTTTGCCAAGATTCTAGACAGGCATAGATGGAGTAATATTGAGAATTTGAGAAAGACAATTACTGAGGTCGAGAAACTGTGATTTCGAATCATATTATTTGGACTAAAAAATGTGTGTTCATATGCCCACTGGAAAAACAAATGGGAATCGATGGCCTTTTGCTCACGACTCTTCGGTCGCTTTCGCCCCCTCGTCCTCGCCGCACGGGATCGGAGCGTATAACAGGCGGTTATCTGGCTACGTGCGTTCGGCACTTTGCTCAAATTCGCGCCTGTCGGCTTGGACTTCAGATACCCGCCAGACGTTATGTACGACGCCGCGCAGCAAACGTTCCAGATTGTTCGACCAAATGCGATCGAAATCATGTATCTTTAAGATGACGCCGGCACGGAACGAGTAGATTAGACAAACATGCAGAAAGAGGCCAAAGCAAGGATTCTGATCAACGACCTTCTCCGAAGGTCTGGCTGGCGCTTCTTTGATGATGAGTCCGGCCCCGGCAACATCGCGCTCGAAGCACAAGTCAAGATCAAGAAGAAGACCCTCGAAGACCTCGGCGACGACTTTGAGAAGACGGCAAACGGCTACGTTGATTATCTCCTGCTGGATGAACGCGGCTTCCCGATAGCCGTTCTCGAAGCCAAGTCGGAGAAATTCAACCCTCTTGTCGGCAAGGAACAGGCGCGGAAGTACGCCCATTCCCAGAATGTCCGCTTTGTCATGCTGTCCAACGGGAATCTGCATTACTTCTGGGACTTGGAGCAAGGGAACCCCGTTCTAATCACGGAGTTTCCGAAGCCCGAGTCCTTCGACCATTTTCACGCCTTCAAGCCGAATCCCGACACTTTGGTCAGCGAAAAGCTTGAAGCGGATTACGTTGCCATCACGCAAAATCCCAACTACCGCAATGATCTCCGTTGGAACGACTTGGGCCGGCGTGACGGCTTCATCAAGGATGCGGAACTGAAGTTCCTGCGCCCGTACCAACTGCGGGCGGTGGAGGCGCTTCAGGACGCCGTGCGCAAAGGCCAAACGCGTTTTCTCTTCGAAATGGCCACCGGCACGGGCAAGACCTTGACCGCCGCTGCCGTCATCAAGCTATTCATGCGCACGGGTAACGCGAAGCGGGTTCTGTTCCTTGTGGATCGTATCGAATTGGAAACCCAGGCATGGAAGGCCTTTGTTCGCTGCCTGAAGAACGATTTCAGGACAATCATTTACAAAGAGAACCGCGATGACTGGCGAAAAGCCGAAATCGTGGTTTCGACGGTGCAAAGCCTCCAGTTCAACAACAAGTACCGACGACTCTTTTCACCGACCGACTTTGATCTGCTGATTTCGGACGAGGCGCACCGCTCCATCAGCGGCAACAGCCGCGCGGTGTTCGAGTATTTCATCGGCTACAAGCTCGGCCTGACCGCGACGCCGAAGGACTACCTTAAGAGAATTGACCCAGCCAGAATCAGCGAGCGAGATCCACGCGATTGGGAGCGCCGCCAGTTGCTGGACACCTACAAGACTTTCGGTTGTGAAGGCGGCGCGCCGACCTTTCGCTACAGCCTCATTCAAGGCGTGCGCGAAGGTTACCTGCTCAATCCGATTGTCGTGGACGCGCGGACGGAGATCACCACGGAATTGCTGGCCGAAAAAGGCTATTCCGTCATGCAGGAGAACGAGGACGGGGAATTGGTCGAGCAGACCTTTTTCGGCAAGGACTTTGAGAAGACATTTTTCTCGGACGAGACCAACCGTGTCTTCTGCGAAACCTTCCTCAAGAACGCCCTCCACGATCCGCTGAGCGGCGAAATCGGCAAAGGCATCGTTTTTTGCGTCCGGCAGGATCATGCAACCAGGATCACCAAAGCCCTGAACGAAATGGCTCACGCCATGTTCCCCGGCAAGTACAACTCCGACTTTGCCGTGCAGGTGACATCCGTTATTCAGGACGCTCAACAGATGGCTGTAAGTTTCGCCAACAACAACCTGAACGGGCACACCCGGTTTCTGGATGGTTACATCAGTTCAAAAACTCGTATTTGTGTCACCGTCGGTATGATGACGACCGGCTATGACTGCGAAGACCTTCTGAACATCGTCCTGCTTCGCCCGATTTTCTCCCCGACCGACTTTATCCAAATCAAAGGACGGGGTACGCGCAAATTCAGCTTCCGTTATACGGAGAAGGAAGGCGGCCAGGCTCAAGAACACGCGAAGCCGAAGGAAAAGTTCAAGCTCTTCGACTTCTTTGCTGTCTGCGAGTACTTCGAGGAGAAGTTCGACTACGACGAGGTTATCGAACTGCCGCCGCTGCGTCCGCCGGGGCCTGAGCCAGCACCGTCGCCATTGCCGCCGCCCGGGCCGGCGGGTTATACCAACGTCAATCCGGACCCGTTGGAGACCTATGTCGAAGGCCCTGTGCCGGTTCACGGCATGAAGATTGACCGTAAGTTTTTCGAGATGTTTGAGGACAAGGTCAAGGCCGCGCCGGAGGTCAGGGCGCGGTACGAGCGCGGCGACATCAAGGGAGCGGAAGAGATTGTCGTTGCCGCCCTATTCAATAAGCCGGAGGACTTCTTCAACCTTGACAAACTTCGCAAGGCCGTGCAGGCCGACCGCCGGATCACCCTCCGGGAGATTCTGGCCAAAGCCTTCGGTGAGATCGACCGCTTCAAGACCAAGGACGAGCTGCTCGAAGAAGAGCTGGCGAAGTTCGTTTCCATTCACAAACCCGACGCGGCCCACATGCCGATTATCCGGCAGTTCTTCAAAGCCTACTTGACTGATGGCGCAGTCCGGGCGATTGTGGACTCCCGCGAGTTCGGAAAACTTGCCGACAATGCCAAGGTTTCAATCAGCGACATCAAGGAGCTGAACAGCTGGCGGGATGTGATTCCGGAATATGTGAAGGATTACGTGCATCTGAACCAATTTATGTGAAAGGGAAAACGATGAAAAAGGAAAAGTCCTTGGCGATGACGCTGCGGATCGAACAGATCATTCGTACGGTTCGCGGCCAACGGGTGATCCTGGATAGCGATCTTGCAGCAATATATGGCGTATCGACCAAGGCATTGAATCAGGCGGTCAAACGCAACGCCGATCGCTTTCCCGAGGACTTTGTATTCCGGCTTACACCGGAAGAGGCGGCCGATTCTTTGAGGTCACAATATGTGACCTCAAACGAGAAAGGGAACCGGTCACAATCTGTGACCGGTTCGCAGAAGCATCGTGATCCGCGTTATATTCCTTATGCCTTCATGGAACATGGCGCCTTGATGGCCGCCAATGTACTGAGAAGCCCAAGGGCGGTTGAGATGAGCGTTTATGTCGTGAGGGCATTTGTCCGACTGCGACAGTGGCTTGTCGACCATGCCGAATTGAACCGCCGACTGAATGCAATGGAAAAGAAATACGATATCCAGTTCAAAGTGGTCTTTGATGCCATCCGGCAACTCATGACTTCGCCTGAACCGAAAAAACGGAAAATCGGGTTTCTCGCAAGGGAACCCCGCGCCGCTTACACCACACGAAGACGGAGCAAGTAATCATGCTGGATGCCGACACTAGAACCCGCATTGACTCCGCGCGTGACATCCTGGTCGGCAAGGTGCCTGACCCGAAATCCCAGGTGGAGCAGATCACCATCGCCCTGATTTACAAATTTATGGACGACATGGACCGCCAGTCCGAGGAGGTTGGCGGCAAGGCTTCGTTCTTTGCCGGCGAGTTCAAGAAATATCGTTGGGCACAACTGCTCGACAAGCGGTTGAGCGGGCATGAACGTCTCAGTCTATATTCCGAAGGGCTGGACAAGATGAACGTGAACAAGAACATCCCCCAGCTTTTCCGCGACATCTTCAAAGGTGTTTTCCTTCCATACCGCGACCCCGAGACACTAAACCTTTTCCTGAAGGAGATTGACGGCTTCACCTACGATCACAGCGAACGTCTCGGCGATGCCTTTGAATATCTGCTGTCCGTTCTCGGCACCCAGGGCGACGCCGGGCAGTTCCGCACGCCTCGCCACATCATTGACTTCATTGCTGCCGTGGTGGACCCGAAGAAGACCGAGACCGTCCTTGATCCGGCATGCGGCACCGCCGGATTCCTGATTTCTGCTTACAAACACATCCTTAAAAGGAACGAGAACCTTACGCCCGACGAGCGGGCGCGGCTGATGACCAACTTCCGCGGCTACGACATTGCCCCGGACATGGTCCGCCTCTCCCGCGCAAATCTATATCTGCACGGATTCCCGAACCCGATCATTCACGAGTATGACACGCTCACCAGCGAGGAGCGTTGGGACGAACGGTGCGACGTGATCATGGCCAATCCGCCGTTCATGTCACCCAAAGGCGGGATTCGCCCGCACAACCGGTTTTCGATCAAGGCCAAGCGAAGTGAAGTGCTTTTCGTGGACTACATGGCCGAGCATCTCAACCCCAGTGGTCGCGCGGGTATCATCGTCCCCGAAGGCATCATCTTCCAGAGCCAGAACGCCTACAAGGCGCTGCGGAAAATGCTTTTAGAAGACTACCTTTGGGCAGTGGTCAGCCTGCCCGCCGGCGTCTTCAACCCCTATTCCGGCGTCAAGACTAGCATCCTGTTTCTCGACCGGAACCTGGCCAGGCGAACGGATGAAGTTCTGTTCGTAAAAATCGACAACGACGGATTTGATCCAGGGGCGCAGAGAAGGCCGATTGAGGGGAGCCAAATCGCGGATGCATTTGAGATTCTCAATGGCCACCGGGAGGCGCCAAAGGCACAAGAAGGAAAGATGGCGCTGACCGTGAGCCGCAAGCGCCTCCTCGAATCTCCCGATATCAACCTCTCCGGTGACCGCTACCGCGAAACCGGCGCCGTCCAAAGCCAGTGGCCAATGGTGAGGTTGGGGGAGATAGCAGAAGTTTTTAACGGAATAACTTTTGCAAAGAATGACTATGCTAATATCGGTAAATTAAAAGTGATCAAGGTAAAGGACTATGACGAGTCAGACATTTATTTTGATAAAAACGAAAATGGTTGGGTAGATAAGGAAGTAAATACTGGTAAAATTTTAAAGCTCGGAGACACCCTCATTATTAATGCCGCGCATAGTTCATCCCACGTTGGTAGTAAGATTGGTTACTGCAGCCATTTGCCCCCGCATAGGTGTCTGCCGAGCGGCGAGATTATGATTATTCGACCGTCCGGGAAAATAGGTCCGCTATTACTAAATACATTTATCCGTTCCGATTTATTTAGAAAAGAAATTAAAGGAATGGTTAGGGGCATTCACTTATATCCCAAAGACGTAAAGACAATCGAAATCCCCCTCCAATCCTTAGACATTCAGCGGCAGATGGTGGCGGAGTTGGAGGCGTATCGGAAGGTCATCGAAGGCGCCCGCCAGGTCCTCGCCAACTACAAACCCACCATCAAGATTGATCCTAAGTGGCCGAGAAAAAAAATCGCGCGGTTGTGTGAACTGGTCAGGGGTAGTTCGCCCCGTCCAAAATCTGATCCGCGTTACTATGGTGGCAAAGTGCCCCGGCTGATGGTCGCCGATCTGACACGGGACGGGATGTACGTCACGCCGCAAATCGACTTCTTAACCGAGGAAGGAGCGAATTTCTCGCGTCCAATGAAACGAAATGAGGTTGTCATGGCTGTGAGCGGGAATCCCGGCTTGCCCGCAATTCTGCAAGTGAACGCCTATATCCATGACGGTTTCGTTGGTTTCCGAGGGCTCCTGAATGAGATTCTGCCGGAGTTTTTCTACCACGTACTCTTCTACTACAAAGAGCACAGCGGTTCTCAGTCGATTGGTGCTGTGTTCAAGAATCTCACAACGGATCAGATCAAGGATTTTGATATTCCCGTTCCGCCCCTCGCCGTGCAGCGTGAAATCGTGGCGGAGTTGGAGTCTGAACGGGCGCTGGTGCAGGCGAATCGGGAGATGATCGCGCGCTTCGAGCAGAAGCTGCAGGCCAAGCTGGCGGAGATTTGGGGCGAGGAAAAGAATGACTAATTTTGAATCGGTCGTTATTAGTTCGGGAGCGAAGTGAGCATGGCGAAGAGCAGCGCCTCCTTACTTCCGGCGGGATACAGTAAATTTCTGGAGGACGTTAAACAGCGCATCCGTGCAGCACAGGTGCGGGCAACGCTTTCAGCAAACAGGGAATTGATCACCTTGTATTGGGATATCGGCAAGGGCATCATCGAGCGCCAGCGCGCCGAGGGCTGGGGCAAGGCCGTGGTGGAGCGGCTGGCAAAAGACCTCCAGAAGGAATTTCCCGGCATAACGGGATTCTCCCCTCTGAACGTGTGGCGGATGCGCGCCTTCTACCTGGCTTGGACTGCAGACCTCAAGAATCTGTCACAGCCTGTGACAGATTCGGAGATCGAGGAACTGTCACGCCTTGTGACAGAAATTCCGTGGGGCCATAATATTGTGCTCATTCACAAGGTCCGTGACCATGTGACTCGCGTCTGGTACGCCCGTAAGACCCTCGAATACGGTTGGAGCCGGGCTGTCCTTGTGGCACAGATCGAGTCCCGCCTGCACAAACGCGAGGGTGCGGCGATCACCAACTTTGCCGTTGCGCTGCCTTCTCCACAGTCAGACCTCGCTCAACAAGCCCTCAAGGACCCATATGTCTTCGACTTCCTCACCCTCGCTGCCGAGGCGCGCGAGCGCGAGCTGGAACAGGGATTGCTCGATCACCTCCAGAGATTCATGCTCGAAATGGGTGTGGGGTTCGCCTTTGCGGGGCGGCAGGTTCATCTTGAAGTAGGCGGCCAGGATTATTATCTTGATCTGCTCTTTTACCATCTGAAATTACGCTGTTTTGTGGTTATCGATCTTAAGACAGGCGAGTTCAAACCGGAATACTCCGGTAAAATGAACTTCTACCTTTCCGCTGTAGACGATCAAATGCGCCATTTGGACGATCATCCCACCATTGGACTTTTGTTGTGCAAGGAAAAGGACAAGCTGACCGTCGAGTACGCCCTGCGCGATCTGAAGAAACCCATCGGCGTGGCCGCGTGGCGCACCCGACTGGTGGAGTCCCTGCCCAAGCGCTTGAAGGGCCAACTGCCGACCATCGAGCAGATCGAGAAGGAACTGGAGAACGCATGAGAACGATCAAGGATATGCCGGAACACAGCCGCCCGCGCGAAAAGCTGCGGGAACGGGGTGCATCTGCCCTGACCGACCAGGAACTGGTCGCGGCGATTCTCGGCATGGGCACGGCCGGCGTTAGTGGAGGCGAACCGGAAGCTGGTGAAGATTTTCAAGGGAAAGACATAGGCCAAGCTGGCGGAGGTGTGGGGAGAAGAAAAAGGGGCTTGCCAACTGCACCCATAATGGATACAATCGTACCTAAAATGAGTACGAATGATTTGAAACATACGATAGCCACGGTTTTGTTCGGAAAGGCGCAACGGGCGTTGCTGGCCATGTTTTTCCTGCAACCCGAGCAATCGTTTTATCTGCGTCAGATTGTGCGGCTAGCGGGAATCGGCCAGGGAGCGACGCAAAGGGAGCTGGCCCGCTGGGTGGATGCCGGCTTGCTTCTAAGAGAGCGGCGTGGGAACCAGGTTCACTATCGGGTCAATACTGCTTCGCCTGTGTTTTCCGAGTTGAAGGCATTGACGGTGAAAACCGCGGGCGTGGCTGACGTGCTCCGGGATGCACTGGCCGGCTTGGCCCACCGGATCGCAGTAGCTTTTATTCACGGATCGGTGGCGCGGGGGGAGGAGAAGGCCGACAGTGACGTGGATGTACTCGTAGTGGGCGATGTCCCCTTCAGTGAAGTGGTCGCGGCTTTGGGTGGGGCGCAGGAACGGCTGGGCCGGGAATTGAACCCGTCCGTGTTTCCACCACAGGAGTTTCGACGGAAGCTGCAGGCAGGGCACCATTTCCTGACCTCGGTGATGACTACGCCGAAACTGTTCCTGATCGGAAGCGAGCGTGAGCTTAAGAGATTGGGCGAATAATGGTTGGTTAGTGGAACACCGACATAATCAAGACATGCGATGAAGACTATCAAGGACATGCCGGAACACAGCCGCCCGCGCGAAAAGCTGCGGGAGAAGGGTGCATCTGCCCTGACCGACCAGGAACTGGTCGCTGCGATTCTCGGTATGGGCACGGCCGGCGTTGATGTGCGCACGATTGCCCAGCAAGTGACTGCGCTCATCCGCGAACACAAGGACGGATTGACTCTTGATCACTTGCAGGCCGTCCCCGGTATGGGCCTTGCCAAGGCTGTTCAAGTCCTTTCGGCCTTTGAACTTGCGCGACGGTACTTGCTCAAGGACGGTGTCAAGATTACTATTGCCCAGGATATCTTGCCACTGGTTGCCGACATTGCCGGGAAACAACAGGAGTATTTCATCTGTATCTCGCTCAACGGCGCAAACGAAGTTATCGAAAAGCGAGTGGTCACTATCGGCCTTCTCGACAAGAGTCCGGTTCATCCACGCGAGGTGTTCGCTGACGTAATCACCGACCGCGCCGCTGCCGTGATCTTCGTCCACAACCATCCATCCGGCGACCTGCAGCCCAGCGAGGCCGATCGCCGTACCCACGAGCAGTTGACCGAAGCCGCAAAGATTCTCGGACTTCGTGTTTTGGATCACGTGATAGTGACGCGGCGGGGCCATTTCAGTTTTCAAGAGTCAGGTTTGATGAAATGATGACAGCGCGCCGGTCGAATACGGCCATTTGCGGATTGTACATACCTCGTGCTATGACGGATGAGTTGTGAAAGTGCGCTTCATCGACCACTTTGAGGTGATACTCTTGGACATGGGACATACGTTCATGTTTGACTGTGACCGATTCTCCGAGCAAGAGGATTTCTGGGCGACCTACGTGCGGCTTGGTGGTGGAAAACTCAAGCCGGACGAGGTCAGAAGGGTTCTGTTGAACCTTTATTCGTGCGTCGGCCAATGCTATTCTGACCCCGTTTTCTACGAACAGTTCCCAAGCATGAAAGAAATGATGGTGCGTTGTGCTGCGGTCAACGAGTTTGCGGGCAGCGAAGGCAAGCTGATTGAGGAGGTCTTTGCTGCTCATGAAATTGGCACGGTCACACCGGAGTATGCGGACGTGTTAGGCATGTTGCGAAGCACGCACCGCCTGGGCCTGGTTTCAAACACCTGGTCCGACAGCAAATGGTATCTGGATGAGTTTGAGCGGGCCGGGATACGTGGTTTCTTCGAAACGATCATCTTTTCATCGGACCATGGCTGCCTCAAACCGTCGCCGCGGCTCTTCGAGATGGCGATAGCGGCATTCAACGTCGACCGCGCAAAAATTGTCTTTGTCGGCGATAGCTACAAACGGGACATTGGCGGGGCCAAGGGGGTGGGTATCTCGGCGGTCTGGATTCAAAACGAGCGTTCCTCGATCCCCAAGACAGGACCTGAGCCTGACCTTGTCATACGGGACTTGAAGGACCTGCCTAACGTCTGAAGCAGTCTGCCGGTTGAAAGTCAACAGGTTAGGGGCTGCCCCCGGCAGCCTGGAGGCCACGAATGAGAAAGATGCTCAGAAGAATAATACGGCTTTGTCACCCGGACGGGATCCCGGGTCTGGGTGCGCTCGTCTACAACGCCATGAGCCGGAAGGATGTCTTTCAGCACCACTATCAGCTGGTTGCCGACGATGTTGCCCGCTACTGCACCAGAGGGAGGATGCTCGATGTGGGCACCGGACCGGGATGGTTGCTGCTGGTTTTGAAACGGCGCCTGCCCAAGATCCAACCTGAAGGATTGGATATCTCCGCGGCGATGGTTAACCAGGCGGAGCACAACATGCAGCAAGCTGGGTATGGCGGCAAGATCAACTTGAGAATCGGTTCGGTCTACTCTTTACCATATCAGGATAACACTTTCGACTGCGTCGTCTCAACCGGGTCGATGCATCACTGGAAAAAGATGGATGAGGCATTTCGAGAGGTATACCGGGTGCTCAAGCGGGACGGCTACGCGTTGATCTATGATTTGGTGCAAAACATTCCGCGTGATGTTCTGAATAGCTTCAAGAAGGATTTCGGGGGCTACCGGTCGTACCTGGTGTGGCTCCATTCTTTTGAAGAGCCGTTCTACGATGTCGATGAGATGGCGGGTATTCCCGCCTCAACGCCTTTCAAGAAGGGAACAGTTCACTTCACCGGCGCCCTCGGCTGCCTGGTTCTGAGAAAAGAGAAAGTTTAGAAGTTAGGGGCTGTCCCCGAGAAGGTGAAAAGACGGTGGTTCTTGATCGCGGCCCAGGACATGCCTTTGGAGTTGGTCCCGACCCCGATTCTCCCATGCCGGTCGATGCCAATCAATCCGCACTCAGCCCGGTTTCTCTTCGCATAGGACAGGGTCTTATCCACGGCCTGCTGACACGGCAGCTGGCGCATCATGTCGAGGCAGACTTTGGCCATGCACAGGCGGATGATCTCTTCGCCGTGCCCGGTGGCGGCGACGGCGCCGTGCTTCCCGGCATAGATGCCGGCGCCGAAGACCGGCGTGTCGCCGATTCGGCCCGGCAGTTTGGCGTTGATACCGCCGGTTGAGTTCGTAACCGCGATGCGGCCCTCCCGGTCAATTGCGACGACGCCGACCGTGTCTAAATCATAGAGCGGCAGCAGCTTGCCGAGCTTGGGAAAATACCGATTGGACCTGCCGTTTCTGACTTTCGCCAGGGCACGCTTCAAGAGCCTTTTCTTTTCCCGGGTCAGGCAATTGAACTTCGGGATGCCCATGCGGCGGGCAAAGCGGTACGCTCCTTCACCGCCCAGGATGATGTGGTCGGTCTGCTCCATGACCAGCCGGGCGACCCGAATCGGGTTTTGCACGTTCTTAATGGCCGCCACCGCGCCGCATTGCATGTCTGAAGTCATTATCGAAGCGTCCATTTCAACTTCGCCATCGATGTTGGGTGATGAACCGATGCCGGCATTGAAGATTGGCGTGTCTTCGAGGACCACGGTTGCCTCGACGACCGCATCCAGGGCACTGCCGCCCTGCTTGAGGATTTTGTAGCCGACCTCAACCGCTTTGACCAACCCCTTTTTCCTCCGGGCCGAAAACATCAGTCCGCCGGCCCCGCCGTTGGCAACGATCGCAATCACTTAAACTTGATCTGGCCGCCGACGATGACGGCGACGGCCTTGCCCCGGAATCTCCGGCCGGCAAACGGCGTGTTACGGGATAACGACTGACCGTGCCGGGGATCGTAGGTCCATTCAAGGTCGGGGTCGATAATGGTGATGTCGGCGTCCATCCCCGGTCCGATCCGGCCCTTACCCTTGAGTCCCAGGATTCGTGCCGGTCCGATCGTCATCTTAGCCAGTGCCTGCTTAAGGGTCAGTTTGTTTCGGCCCACCAGTTCGGTCAAGACGAGGGCGAGCGCCGTCTCCAGACCGATGATGCCGGACGGCGCGGCATCGAACTCAACTTCCTTTTCGCTGGCGGCGTGCGGTGCGTGATCGGAGGCGATCGCATCGATCGTGCCGTCTTTGAGACCGGCAATGATCGCTTTCCGGTCATCCTCGGAGCGGAGCGGCGGGTTGACTTTGCAGTTGGTATCATAGGTTACACCCGCCTGGTCGGTCAGGGTGAAGTAATGCGGGCAGGTATCGGCGGTGACTCTCACTTTGTCTTTTTTTGCCCGGCGTATGATTTCCACGGCGCCGCGGGTTGAGACATGGGTGATGTGGATCGGCGCATCAAGGTAGCCGGCCAGCAGGACATCGCGGGCCGCGACGATCTCTTCGGCCACCGCCGGCCAGCCGCGCAGGCCCAGCGTTGTGGAGAAAGGCCCTTCGTTGAGCACGGCGTTCACCGTCAGTTCCTTGTCCTGACAATGCTCGATGATTATAGTCTTGAAACGCTTGGCGTATTCGAGGGCGCGCCGCAGCACCTCGGTATTGGCGACCGAGTCACCGTCGTCCGAAAAGGCTACCGCACCGGCGCGGAGCATCTTCCCGAACTCGGCGATCTCGTTACCTTTACGGCCTTTCGTAATCGTGCCGACGGGATAGATGTTGCCGAGGCCGGCGTGCCGCGCCTTCTCGATGATGTAGCGGATCAAGCCGTCATTGTCGATGGGCGGGTCGGTGTTGGCCATGCAGACAATCGAGGCGAAGCCGCCGGCAAGGGCCGCCCGGGCCCCGGACTCAATCGTCTCTTCGTCGGGCCGGCCGGGATCACGCAGATGGACGTGCATATCAACCAGGCCGGGTACGACAAGACGTCGGCGGGCATCGATCTTAGCCGCGTCCCGGGCCGCAATCTTGCGGCCGATCGCCTTGATCTTCCCGCCTTCGATGAGCAGATCACCGACGCGGTTCATGCCCGAGGCCGGATCAATGATGTGGCCGTTATTGATCAGCAGTCGTTTCATGAAATGCCTCCTCCTTTCCAGGGGACCCGTCGCACCATGATATAGAGTACGGCCATCCGGACCGCAACACCATTCTGGACCTGCTCAAGAATGACCGACTGTTTGCTGTCGGCCGCTTCCGGGTCGACCTCGACGCCGCGGTTGATCGGGCCGGGATGCATAATGAGCACGTCCTTTTTCAGCCGTCGAAAACGGTCGGCGGTGAGTCCGAAGTACTCGCGGTACTCCTGGATCGATGGGAAGAGGCTTCGGTTCTGCCTTTCCAATTGCAGGCGGAGGATGTTGATGACGTTGACGTCGGCAAGCGCCGAGTCAAGATCGTAGTGGACGCTGACGCCCAGACGCTCGATTCCCGGCGGCACCAGCGTCGGCGGACCGCAGACCGCGACCCGGGCGCCGAGCTTGACCAGTCCATGGATGTTGGAGCGGGCGACGCGCGAATGCGTTATGTCGCCGAGAATAAGGACCTTGAGTCCCTCAATCTTCTTGAAATGCTCGCGGATCGTAAAGATGTCGAGCAGTCCCTGGGTCGGGTGTTCGTGACAGCCGTCCCCGGCGTTGACGACGAAGGCATCGATGCGTTCCGCCAGGAACTGCGCGGCACCCGATGCCGAATGGCGCAACACGACGCCGTCTACCTTCATCGCTTCGATATTGCGCGCGGTATCGAGCAGGGTCTCGCCTTTGAGTACGCTCGAGGCTTTAGCGGTGACGGAGACCGTATCGGCCGAGAGCCGCTTGGCGGCGATGCCGAAGGAAAGCTGGGTCCGGGTCGAAGGCTCGAAAAACAGGTTGGCGACCGTCTTGCCCCTCAGGATCGGCACAATCGGGATGGGACGCGAGAGGATCCGCCTGAAGCCCCGGGCCGAATCGAGGAACATCATGATTTCTTCGCGGGTGAGTTGTTCGAGCCCGAGCAAGTCCTTATGTCGATACTTCATCACTGCCTCCCGTGACGTAGACGCCGTCTTCGCCGTCTTCTTCTCGGATCAGTACGTTGACGATTTCCTTCTTGCCGGAAGATATCTTCATGCCGACGAAATCGGCCTGAATCGGCAGTTCGCGGTGGCCGCGGTCAACGAGTACCGCGAGTTCAATCTTTTTGGGGCGCCCGAAGTCAACAATCTCGTCGAGCGCGGCTCGAATCGTCCGGCCGGTGTAGAGCACATCGTCAACGAGAACCACAATCTTGCCCTGGATATCGAAATCGAAGTCGGTGGTATGCACGACCGGGGCTTCGCTGACCGTTTCCAGGTCATCCCGGTACAAGGTTATGTCGATTGAACCGCAGGGGATTCTCCGGCCTTCGATTTTCTCAAGCTCTTCCGCGATGCGCGCGGCAATCTTGTCGCCGCGCCGCTTGATGCCGACCAGGATAGTATCTTTGGTGCCCCGGTTCTTCTCGAGGATCTCGTGGGCAATACGTGAGATCATGCGTTTGATATCGTCACGATCCACGATTTTTTTCTTCGTCATATGACCCCCATTGAACAATCACCATTCTTCCTAAAGTCAAAAAAATACCTACCTTGTTGGGGTAGGCATCCGTCTCTTCGTCGTCGGCTCTTAGGCGACAATCGCACTTGATTCCTTCTTGAAATTCTCGGCATTCAACGATTTGCCGAGCGCTTCTTCGAACGTTACGAGTTTGGCCCGTACAAAGCTGGCCAGGCAAGCGTCCATGGTAATCATGCCTTGCTTCTGCGAGGTCTGCAGTATCGAGGCGAGCTGATGCGTCTTGGCTTCACGAATCAGGTTGCGGATCGGTGAAGTGGCCACCAGGATTTCGAAGGCGGCAATCCGGCCTTTCTTGTCGGCCCGCTTGGCCAATATCTGCGAGATGACGCCGACCAAGTTGAGCGAGAGCTGCATTCGAATCTGATTCTGCTGGAAGGCGGGGAAGACGTCGATGATGCGGTCGATGGTTGAGATCGAATCGGTCGTGTGGAGGGTCGTGACGACCAGATGCCCGGTTTCGGCGGCGGTGATCGCAAGCGCGATGGTCTCTAAGTCCCGCATCTCGCCGACCAATATGACGTCCGGGTCCTGGCGCAGGACGAACTTGAGGGCGCTGGAAAAAGATGATGTGTCCCGGCCGATTTCCCGCTGGGTGACGACCGCTTTCTTGTTCTTATGCACGAATTCAACCGGGTCTTCGACCGTAACGATATGACAGGTATCGTTGGCGTTACGGTGATCAACCAGGGCCGCCTGGGTGGTTGATTTGCCGCTGCCCGAGGGGCCGGTCACAATGATGAGGCCCCGGGGCCGCATTGCCATCTCTTTGACAATCGGCGGAAACTTCAGGCCGTCAAGCGTCGGGATGTACGTCGGGATATGGCGGAAAACGGCGCCGGAGTGGCCTTTCTGCCGGAAGAGGTTGACCCGGTACCGGGCCAGGCCGGGAATCTCGTAGGAAAGGTCGAACTCCATCTCCCGGCGGAATTCGGTGATCTGGTCCCGGTTGAGCATCTCGACCATCCCGCCTTCGACCTCGACGTCGGTCAGGGGCGGGGCGTTGAGGGGGACCAGGTCGCCGTGGATGCGGAGCAGCGGTGGGGTGCCGACCTTCAGGATCAGGTCCGAAGCACCGTGCTGCATCTGGAGATCAAGTAGTTCTCTGAGTTTCATGACGCCTTGCCGATCTTTTCGAATTCATCCGGGTTGGTACTGCTGGCGAGCGCGTCTTCGAATGAGATAATATCCTGAAAGTAGAGATTCTTGAGGTACTGGTCCATCTGGATCATGCCGAGCTTGGAACCGGTCTGAATGAATGAGTAGATCTGAGGCGTCTTGGCTTCCCGGATCGCACTCCGGATGGCCGCGGTGCAGGTCATGATCTCGAAGGCCGCGGCTCGGCCGGTCCGGTCTTTTCTCGGCACCAAGGTCTCGGTTACGACCGCCTGCAAGGTAGCGGCGAGCTGGATTCTGATCTGCGGTTGCTGTTGGGGTGGGAAGACGTCGATGATCCGGTCAATCGTTTGGACCGCATCGATGGTGTGGAGCGTCGAGAAAATCAAGTGCCCGGTTTCGGCCGCGGTCAGAGCCATCGCCATCGTCTCAAGGTCCCGCATTTCGCCCACCAGGATGATGTCCGGGTTCTGGCGCATTACGTGCCGGAGGGCCCGGGCGTAGGAGTGCGTGTCGATGCCGATCTCGCGCTGTTCGATGATCGACATCTTATCCCGGTGGAGAAACTCAATCGGATCTTCGATGGTAATGATGTGGGCGCGCCGGGCTTGATTGATCGTCTCAATCACTGAAGCCAGCGTTGTCGACTTGCCGCTGCCGGTCGGTCCGGTGATGAGCACGAGGCCGCGGGGCAGCGTGGCGATATCCTTGAAAATTTGGGGGAAGCCCCACTCATCGATGGTCTTGATTTTGAGCGGGATGATTCTCATCACCGCGCCCATTGTGCCCATGAACTTAAAACAATTGACTCGGAAACGGGCCACGCCGGGTATCTCGTAGGCCATGTCCAGCTCCAGCTCTTTCTCAAAGCGGGCTTTGCGTTCCGGCGTCATGATGCGATAGAGGATGGCCTCGATATCTTCAGCGCTAAGCGGGGGATAATCGGTCCGCACCAAGTCGCCGTAGACGCGAAAGACGGGCGGCTCGGTGACCCGCAAATGGAGGTCAGACCCCTCGCGGAGGACCAGCTCTTCGAGCAGGACGTCGAGTTCTACGGTGGCCATGGCCAGCTAAGAAAAGGGGGCGCAAGGCCCCCTTTTATCATCAGTATCGGAAAAAGGCTCTGAATCCCAATGAATTGTCGGTCAGGGTCAGCGCCTTGCCGGCAATCACCTCGATGACCGGGAGCTTGGGCGCGACCTTGATCGTATAGATGGATCGTTTCGTGTACTTGATTGTGTCCGCGGCAAAGGTGCAGGTGAAGACCGAATCCGACGCGCCGGTGGTGATTTCCTTGCTGTCCAGCGGGTTGACCAGGTTGAGTACGCTGTCGATGTTGGTCGAAACCTTACCCTTGTAGACTTCCACTTTGTAACCGGTGAGCAGTTCGCCCTTCCGGTTTTTGATGGTCCGGCAGGTCACGGTCAAAGTGTCGTTGTTGAAGCTGAGGGTATCTTTGAGGAGGGTATCATTGTTGATGGCCTTGAAGCTGATGTAGGGGAGGAGATTGACTTCGATCGTGTCGAACGGTTCGATATTCTGGCCGTTCAGGTAATTAAGTTTGTAGAAGAGCTTGGTGCCGCCCCGGACATAGAGCGAATCGCTGGTCTTGTAGGTCATCGCCGTGTCGATCACTTTGAGCGTTTCGACGTCAAAATAGCTGTTGTTGTCGGTCGAACGCTGGACGATAATGCCATCGCCGACTTCCGGTTTTGCGATCGCCCAACGCCAGGTGATGGTGAGCAATCCGGTGGACTTATTCCCGAGCAGACCGCTCTCGAACTTTACAATGTTGGTTGTGGCTAGTTTGATCGTATTCAAGTTGATTTCAACGCCGGTCTCGCAGACCACAAGCAAGAGTACAATCGCCGCCAGAACGATGAAAGCGCCTTTTTTCATGTTGCCTCCTTAGCGACAATTGTATGGAAAAAACGGCATTTGTCAACAGAAGATAAAGAAACGGACGGGAGGCACCGGCCAAAAACTGCCCGAAGGTGTATTCTTCCTCCGACTAAAAACCGATGAAGGGACCAACCTGAAGAAGATGGCTGTGATCAACTGAGGTCAGCGCACCCGATTACTGAACGGGGACGGACGTCAAGCTCGCCCCCCGTCCTTGTTTTGCCTATATCGTCCTTAATCCAGCGGATCCTCGAAACCGCTAACTGTTACCGAAACCGCTTGACGGTGCGCCGGTCGTGGATATAATCAAGCTATGAAGATTCTGGTTACGAGCGCTCTGCCTTATGCCAACGGCAATATTCACCTCGGTCACCTGGCCGGTGCGTACCTGCCGTCAAACATATATGTGCGCTACCAGCGGCTCAAGAAACGTGATGTGGTCCACATCTGCGGCACCGACGAGCACGGCGTACCGATTACGATCACCGCCGACCGGGAGAAGAAATCGCCCCGGGAAATCGTCGACCGGTACCATGAATCGATCAGAAAATCCTTTGAGGATTTCGGCATCAATTTCGACAATTTCTCACGCACTTCGCTGCCCCTGCATCATCGCTTCTCGCAGAACTTTTTTTTAAAAATCTACGAAAAAGGTTTCATCTATCCCAAGGAAACGAAGCAATTCTACTGCCCGAAATGCGACCGTTTCCTTGCGGACCGCTATGTGCTGGGAACGTGTCCCCATTGCCAGGCCGGCGAGGCGCGGGGCGATCAATGTGAAGCGTGCGGGCGGTGGCTCGAACCGTCCAATCTGGAAAACCCCCGGTGCCAGATCTGTGGGACCTCACCCCGGGAACGGATCACGACTCACTGGTACTTCAAACTCAGCCATTTCGATCGACCCCTCCGGGAGTGGCTGGCCACCAAGACACACTGGCGCGACAACGTCAAGCGGTTTTGTGAAGGCTGGTTCAAAGAAGGATTGGAAGACCGCCCGATTACACGCGACCTGACCTGGGGCGTGCCGGTGCCTTTGAGCGAGGCCCAGGGCAAAGTGCTCTACGTCTGGTTCGAAGCGCCGATCGGCTACATATCGGCAACGATCGAATGGGCGGAGAAGATCGGCGAGCCCGAAGCCTGGAAGAAATACTGGCTTGATCCGGAAACCACGATGGTGCATTTCATCGGCAAGGATAACATCGTGTTCCACGCATTGGTCTGGCCGGCCATGTTGATGGCGCACGGCGATTACATACTGCCCTCGGAAATACCGGCCAACGAATTTCTGAATATCGAAAGCGCCAAGATCTCCACCTCACGCGGCCACGCGATTTGGCTGCCGGATTACCTCAAGGAGTTCGCGCCCGATCCGCTGCGCTACTGCTTAACCATCAATGCGCCCGAGGGCCGCGACGCCGACTTCACCTGGGCGGACTTCAAGGCCAAGAACAACAACGAGCTGGCCGACGTCCTGGGCAATTTTATCAACCGCTGTGCCGCTTTCGTGAAGAAGTACTACAACGGCCATATTCCGACCGCCTCGACTTTTGACGAACGGGCCAACTGCTTGATCAAGGTCATTGAAGAATCGCCGGACAAGATTGGGCAGCTTATCGAACGATTTGAGCTCAAGAAGGCGATGAAGGAGATAATGAACATCGCCCAGGAAGGGAACAGGTATTTTGATCACGAAGAACCATGGATTGCACGCAAGACTAATCCGCTTCACTGTGAGCGGACGATGTACGTCTGCATGAAATTGGTTTCGATGCTGCAGGTTGTGCTCGAACCGTTCCTCCCGTTCACGTCGGCCCGGATCGGCAAGATGCTCAAGAGCAAGGAGCGGACCTGGGACGAGGCGAAGAGCGCGATGCTGCCTTCGGAGTTGGGCGAAATTGAGATCCTTTTTCCGAAGATCGAGACCATCAGCGTTGGCAAACACGAGGAAAATATGAACTCAGTACCGGAAATATCGATTGAGGAATTCAAGAAGGCTAACCTGAGAGTGGCCCGGATCGTCAAAGCCGAACGGCTGCCCGGTGCCGAAAAACTTCTCAAGCTGGAAGTCGAAATCGGCGGCGAGCTCCGGCCGATCGTTGCCGGCATCGCCAAGAACTACACACCGGAAGACCTGATCGGGAAGTATGTCGTAGTCGTTTACAACTTGAAGCCGGCAAAGATTTTCAACACTGAATCAAAGGGCATGCTGCTGGCCGCGGTCAATGGCGATCAGGTTGTCATCCTCACTCCGGACCGGCCCATAGACACCGGTTCCAGGGTGAGCTGACGAACCCGTTGGCTGGGCCGGGGCCATCGGTAGTGATGCCCGTCAGGGCCGGTTTGAACCCCAATCTCGTTTCGTCCCGCATTTGCTAGTCAATGTTTGATACTCACGCCCACCTGGTGGATCCGGCATTCAGCACTGATCTGGACGCGGTGATCGAAAACGCCCGGAGCCATGGTGTCGATCACATCATCTCAGTTGGCGATAACCTCGCTTCATGCCGGCAAGCCTGTACCGCGGTTGACCGCTACCCTGGTCTGTACGCCGCCGTCGGTATCCATCCTCACGAAGCCGGGAAGGCCGATGAGGATCTTGCCGAAATCACAAAACTTGGGTTAGGTCCCAAAGTGGTCGCAGTGGGCGAGACCGGACTTGACTATTTTCGCGACTACGCGCCGGCTCCGGCTCAGCAGGCGCTGTTCCGCCGGCACATTGAACTTGCGAGGCAGCTCAACAAACCTTTGGTTATTCATACGCGGAATTCGTTCGATGACGCCCTCGGTATTCTGCTCGAAGGCCGACACCACATTGGTGTCTTTCACTGCTTCAGCGGTGACACAATCTTCGCGCGGAAAGTTCTGGATCTCGGCTACTACCTTTCGTTCAGCGGTTCACTGACCTTCCCCAAGAGCAAATTGGGTGAGGTTCTGAAGATGACACCGCGGGAACGGATACTGCTCGAGACCGACGCGCCGTATCTTGCCCCGGTGCCATTCCGAGGGCAGCGGAACGAACCGGCCCACGTGCGTTTCGTCGCCCAGCAGGTCGGTGCGATCCTTGGCTTGAACATCGATGAGGTCGATGCGCTGACGACCGAAAACGCGCTGAGACTATTTCGGATCGCTCCGGCTTCATCGGCCAAGAGTGCCAACCAACCGGCATGAAGTACCGGAAAGCACTAAGCCAGCACGTTCTATTGAATCAAGGCATTGCGCGGCGGATTGCCGAGGCGGCCGGTTTGACCGGAGCCGACGATGTGCTGGAGATCGGTGCCGGCACCGGAATGCTGACCAAGGAATTGGCGTCGCGGGCCGGGCGGGTCCTTGCCGTTGAGTGTGATCCGGCGATGATCGCGCGCCTCAAACAGAATCTATCCGGCATCGGCAATGTGACTATCGTTAAGGCCGATTTCCTTAGATTGCCGCTGGGTGAATGGGGAAACCCGGTCATCGTCGGCAATATACCCTATTCCATCACAACGCCGATTATCGAGCGGCTGATTGAAGGGCACCGGCACTTCCGGCGGGCCGTACTTACGGTCCAGAAGGAATACGGCGAACGGCTCCTGGCCCAACCGGGCAGTAAAAAGTACGGTTCGATCACCGTTTTTGCCAACTATTACTTTGTCATAAAAAGGGTTCTAACGATACCGCCGACCCAGTTCATTCCCAGACCCAAAGTCGCTTCCTTGCTCCTCACGTTTGACGAACCGGCAGGGCCGGGTGCATACCGCCGGGAGGCCCCGGCCGGTTTCTTCGACTTCATCCGGAGGCTGTTTCAGCACCGGCGCAAGAAGATATCAACGACCCTGAAGAGGTATTTCGATGTTATGCTGGGCGAGGCCGTGGCCGAGACGAAGCGGGTGGCCAGCCGTCGTGCCGAAGAGCTGACGATTGACGAATTTTTGCAGCTGTACCGCTGGTGCCAGGATGCGATGGCGGGGTCGGCCTCGCGCCGGTGTCCCTCGTCGGGCAACGCATGACCAGGGTCATGATTCTTGATGCCGACTACGATAGCCTGGCTGGGCCGATTGCCGGAGTATTCGATTCCTTCGCGCCGGATCTTGAAAACAAGAAGGTGTTGGTCAAGCCGAACATGCTTTCGGCACGCCGGCCTGACGAGCACGTTACGACCCATCCGAGCTTGGTCAAAGCGGTAAGCCGCGAACTCATCAGGCGGCACGCAAGAGTAACCGTGGGCGATAATCACTCGGCCGAAGGCGCGACGCTCAATGAAGAGGTGGCGCGGGTTACGCAGATCGCCGACGCGTCGCTGGGTCATTTCCGGAACATCAGTAAGGCGGCCCGTATCGTCAAGGGGTTTTCGACCCTGGTTGACGAGGTCATGGTTTCTACCGATGTGCTTGAATGTCAGTATCTGGTGAACCTGCCCAAATTCAAAACCCACGCCTTGACGACGATCACTGGGGCGCTAAAGAACATGTATGGCATTGTTCCCGGCACGGCCAAGTCGCGGCTTCACTTTCGCTGCGCCCAACCCCGGCATTTCGCCCAGATTATCGTCGACCTGTACCGGATTCGGCCGCCGGATTTGACGATTATGGATGCCGTGATCGGCATGGAAGGTTTGGGTCCGGGCAACGGCAAACTTCGGCCCATCGGCAAACTGATTGCATCGACGAACGGTGCGGCGGTGGATGTCATCATGGCCCGCATGATGGGTGTTAAGCCCGAATCGATTGGACACCTGAAGCTGGCCATTGAACAGGGCCTGGTTGATCCCGAGCGCATCGAAATCGACGGTGAGGTGAAGAGCTTAAAGCGATTTGAAATGCCGCCGACTTTCATCCGCGGGGGTTTCCCCCGCTTCGTGTTCACCGCCGCCCAGTACCTGTATAGCAAGGTTGTGCACGGCTATCAGGTCGGCCGTTTTCCCGTCTTGGAGTTGGGCCGGTGCCGGCAATGCGGCTCCTGCATCAACATCTGTCCGGCGGAGGCCCTGGGGAGGGTTGAGGACGGGTATCCAAAGATCAACTACTCGACGTGCATGCTCTGCTACTGCTGCATCGAAGTCTGCCCCCACAACGCAATCCGGCCTCGGCCCCGGATGTTCCGGCGCAAATCCTAGTGGTTTGTAACATAGATCGACGTGACTAATAGTATTCCGAAAGTACCCACTATTCGCTATCCGTTCTCCAATTCCACCAGCACCTGGTTGGCGGCGACCCGGTCGCCACCCTTGCAGGTGACACATTTTACTTTGCCGGTCAGGGGGGCGCGCAGCTGGTTTTCCATCTTCATGGCTTCGACGATGACCAGAATCTGACCTTTCTCAACGACGTCGCCCGCCTGGCAGTTCACCTTCACAACCAATCCCGGCATCGGCGCGATAATCGTGTTGTCGACCAGGTGGTCGGCTACGCCGCGCTGGGTTGATTCTTTGATCTCCTCCACTTCATATACCCTGCTGCCCTGGGCTAGATAGAGCTTCTTACCGGCACGAGCCCAGTAGAGACACGACTGACGGTCACCGACCGCGATCAGCAGAGTGTGGTCATCAACCAGGCGACTCACGACCTCGTGGCGTTCGGTTCCCACGGTTACGATATGCTTGCTCGCGTGTGTCTCAAGGGCGCCCTTAACTTCGATGCCGTTTATCAACAGTTGGAAGTTCATGCCAATGTCTCGTCCCATAGATGACCTAGATATGAGCGACTCATTCTACTGCGGCCCAAGCCCAATCTCCCACTGGCCGATGGTCTGCCAGGGATTGGGGGCGATCGCCGGGCCGGAAGCCGGCCGCTTCGCGGCCGGACCGGCTTGAAGCACAATGGCCGCGGCGGCGACGACGTCAACCGGCAACGTGGCGGCGGCACCAGGCCGGGTGCGCTGGAAATGCTGATCGACAAAACTGGTCGAAAGGCGGCCGGCGGCATATTCGGGATCCATCAGCAGCCCGCGCAGGAAACCGATCGTCGATTTGATCCCGATGATGACGTATTCGTCAAGCGCAGCGATGAGGCGTTGGCGCGCCCGGTCGCGGTTCTCGGCCCAGCTGATGAGCTTGGAGAGAATCGGATCGTAGTACGGACTTATTTCGACACCGGCGTAGAGCGCCGAGTCACACCGGATACCGGGACCGGACGGTTCTTTGACGAAGTGGATCGTCCCGGGCGACGGCATGAAGTCATTGGCCGAGTCTTCGGCATAGACCCGGCACTCAATGGCATGACCGCGCTGCTGGAGGTCGCCCTGCTTGATGGAAAGCGGCTCGCCGGCTGCGACCAGGATCTGCTGGCGCACGAGATCGACGCCCGTGACCATCTCGGTGATGGGGTGCTCCACCTGAATCCGAGCATTGACTTCGAGAAAATAGAAATTCCGGTTACGGTCGAGCAGGAATTCGACGGTACCGGCATTGGTATAGCCAACCGCCTGGGCAACCTTGACCGCGGTGGCGCCCATCTTCTGTCTTAAGACATCGTCGATAACCGGTGATGGTGTCTCTTCAATGATTTTCTGATGCCGACGCTGAATCGAGCACTCCCGTTCGAATAAGTGAACAACGCTGCCGTGCTGGTCGGCCAGGATCTGGAACTCGATGTGGCGGGGTTCTTCGATGTACTTTTCGAGATAGACCGAGGCATCGCCGAACGCGGACTTTGCCTCGCGCATGCCCGCGGCGACCGCATCTTTCAACTCCGCCTCGCGGCGCACGACGCGCATGCCCTTGCCGCCGCCGCCCAGTGAAGCCTTGACGATGACCGGATAGCCGACCGCACCGGCCCCGCGCAGAAAATCGTCAAGCTCCTTGCCGACAAACTGCATGCCCGGGATGATCGGGATACTTTCTTTAATGACGGTGTTGCGGGACTCGACTTTGTCGCCGACGAGCTTGAGGGCTCGGGGATTCGGCCCGATGAAGATGAGGCCGGCATCGATGCAACGCTGGGCAAAGAGGTGATTCTCGGACATAAAACCGTAGCCCGGGTGCACCGCGTCCGCACCAGACTCATGGGCGGCCTTGATAATATGTTCGATGTTCAGATAGCTCTCAAGCGGCGGCGGCGGGCCGAGACAAACCGCCTGGTTGGCCATCTGCACATGCAACGCGTCTCGGTCGACGTTGGAATAGACCGCGACCGTCGGGATCGACATCTCGCGACAGGCCCGGATGATCCTTACCGCGATCTCACCGCGGTTGGCGATGAGTATCTTCTTAAGCATCGAGTTGATCCAGCTCCTTGAGCTTATGTTCCAATTTCAGGTCGCCGTAGACGCGGCGCGCCTTACTCAGGTATTCGGTGACTCGATCATGGTTCGCTCCGGCGCCCTTAAGCATCCGGGCGTAAGCGGTGTAGCTGTCGGCCAATAGCTTGGGCCGGCCGATCTTGGTGAATAGGTCGATGGCCTTATCCAGGCTCTCCGTCGCCTCGCGGTACTGGCCCGCGGCCGTGTGGATTTTCCCGAAAGTCAGACTGCAGGCGGCCTGTCCCGAATGCGAACCCAGCTCCGCGGCGAGTTTGACGGCTCGTGCGGCGTACTCCAGGGCTTGCTTTACGTGAGGACCTTTGACGAGTTCCAATTCCGCCCGAACGATGTAGAGTGACAGCAGGGTGTCCTTGTTACCGATGTCGAGAAGAATGCTTTCACCCTGGAGCAGGTGTTCCTCCGCCTTGGCGACTTCGCCCATGTCGAAATAGGTCTCGCCGAGGAAGCAGTGGGCGTTGCCGACCTGCATCTTGTCGCCGATCTCGGTCGAAGCCTTCAGGTAGAGCTGCAGATACTCGAGTGCTTTGAGATACTCACCGAGTTCGCGGTAGACCCGGCTCATGTAGCCGGCGGCGACGCCGACACCGAGCTTGTGTCCTACTTCCTCGGTTATCTTGTAGTCCTTCATGTAAAGCTCGATGGCGGTCCGGTAGTCGCCGCGGTAGTAGTAGATATCGCCCATGTTGTTGTAGGCGGTGGCAACCCCGCGCTTATGTCCGATTTCTTCTGATATCCGGGCATCCTTCTCGAACAGCGAAATCGCCTTATCGTATTCGCCGCGGTCCATATGGACCAGACCGAGATTATTAAGGGCGATGCACAGCCCCCGTTTGTAGTCGAGTTCCAGGTACAGGTCGAACGTCTTCTCAAAGTAATCGGCCGCCTTGGTGTAGTCGCCGCGGACCCAGTACGAAAGCCCGATGGTGTTGTAACTGCGCGCGAAGATGCGTTTCTTTTCGGTTGCGTCG
Source organism: uncultured bacterium (assembly GCA_964354155.1). Taxonomy (GTDB): domain Bacteria; phylum Hydrothermota; class Tepidihabitantia; order SM23-42; family CAYGYG01; genus CAYGYG01. Next base: position 83,120 of record CAYGYG010000005.1, read on the forward strand.
ATGTCGAGTCCTTCAAGCACCTTGAGCTCTTTTTCGCATTCGGTGATGGCCCGCTCGGTTTCCCCTTTGGTGCGATAGAAAGAACACCGGAACAGTCTGATCTCCGAACGTTCCAGCGTCTCTTCCCGCGAGTTGCCGCCAACCAGGCGTTCCGCCTCGTCCAGCATCTTGAGGGCGTTGTCGGCCCGGTCTAAGTCTTCGTAGGCCAGCGCGATCTTGCGCGTGGCCCGGGCCTGGACGACGTTGCTTTTGGTTACGGAACGCATCAGTGAATAACAGTCGATTGATTCACGGTAATTGCCTTTGTGGTCGAAGACATCGCCCAGTGCTTCATAGGCACCGGCCAGGTCTTCGGAGCGTGTGTCCGGATCATCGCGGACGAGTTCAATCAAGCGCTTGAAATGTTGCACGGCTTCGTCGTTGGCAAAACGTTCCTTGGCTTTGTGTCCGGCTTGCTTCAGCCAGTGCACCGCTTTATCAAGGTCATCGCTGTTGCTGTACTGGTGAGCCAGGACTTCGGCGAATTCGGCGAGACGATCCGGATACATCTGTTCGATAATCTCACCGACCCGGCGGTGCAGTTCCATCCGGCGCTTTTTCAGAAGGCTGTTGTAGGTCACTTCATGAACCACTGGGTGCCGGAATTGATAACGAAACTTGGAATCGATACGGTCTTCGCCGATGAATTCGAAAGCCTCAAGCGTGCCGAGGTGGAGGCTGAGGATGAGACGATCGAGGTTGCAGATCGGCTCTAAGACTTCGATGTCGAAGATGCGGCCCACAACCGAGGCCCGCTGGAGTACTTCTTTTACTTCCGGTTCGAGACGTTCCATGCGCGCGGCGATGACGGCCTGAACCGTATCCGGAATCCGGATCGAAGCCACGTCCGCGGTCAAACGCCACACCCCTTCGGTGAAGACCAGGACCTCGGCGTCAATCAGGGAACGGACAATCTCTTCGAGAAAAAAGGGACTGCCTTCGGCTTTGGCCAAAATCCGGTCTTTGAAACCTTCGGTGATGCCGGGGATCTGCAACAGATTGTAGACGAGCTGACTACTGGCTTCGTATTCCAGGGGCTTGAGTATGATCTCGGAGAACTTACTGCCCATTTTTTTGCTTAGGCGGTCTTTGACCTTGTAGCACTCAACGCCCTTTTCGACCCGGGAGAGGCAGACGAACGCGACCGGCAGCGGCCCGGCCAGGTCGACGATGAATTCCAAAAGCTCAAGCGAGCCCGAGTCAATCCAGTGATAATCTTCGATAATGAGCACGAGGGGCTGCCGTCGGGCCAAAAGCGTGACCAATTGCCGCATGCTGAGATGAATCTGAATCTTGAGCGACTTGGCATCAAGGTATTTGATCTTCTCGTCCAGTTCGCCTTCGAAACGGATCGAGAACAGGTAGCCGATGTAGGGGAGAATCTGGGCATATTCTGGTCCCATCACCAGCGGACCTTGTCGGAGAAGCTGTTCTTTGATCTGGGTCGAGGAGTCCTGATCTTTAATGCCGAAGAGATTCTTCAAGATGTGCAGAAAGGGATGGTAGAACAGGCCGCGGCCGTAAGACAGGCACCGCCCTTCGAGGATGGTAACCGGCGACCCCCGGTCGGCCAGGTCATGTAACATCTCAAACCCCAGCCGCGACTTGCCAACCCCGGCCTCGCCGGTTATGAAGACGACCCTTTCCTGCCCCTGGAACACTTCACTCATCAGGGCTTTGACGGCGTTGAACTCGCGGTCCCGCCCGACCATTGGTGAGTATAGTCCCTGGATACCGCGTTTTGGTTCGGGCTCCGCTTTGATGCCCGATGGCCGGTAGACGCGAACCCGTCCTTCAAGGCCTTTGATAGCCAGTTCGGTCATCGGCGCGTAGTCGAAAAGATAACGGGTAAGGCGGTAGGTGGACTCAGCAACATGGATTTCGCCGTGCTGGGAAGCATCCTTGAGCCGGGAAGCGAAGTTGACAACGTCGCCCATTACCGAATATTCATGTTTGTCGGCGGAACCGACTTCTCCGACGTAGACGGTACCGCTGTTAATACCGATGTGGAGGCCCAGAGTGTTCTTGATTTTCAGTTTGGCGGACAGGGCGGAGTTTATCTGGGGCAGGTATTCCATCATCTCAAGAGCGGCGCGTACGGCACGTTCCGGATCGTCCTCGTGCATATCCGGCAGACCGAATATCGCGATAACCAAGTCGCCCTCGTACTTATAGATCGTACCCCCCTGCTTGATGATGGCGGAATTGAGGTGTTCAAAACAGAGATTGGCGGCATCGCGGACTTCTTCCGGCTCCAGCGCCTTGGACATTGCCGTAAACCCGGAGAGGTCGGCAAAGACAAGGGTAACAAAACGTCGCTCGCCTTCGCCGCGCGGTTTTGACCGGCTGCTCAAACCGGAAGCGGTGGTGATCATGTCGAAGCTTGCCTAGGGCTGATTCCAGCCCGGTTTCCGTTTTTCCAGGAAGGCGGACATACCTTCCTGAGCCTCAGCTGCGATCCGGAGCTGGGCAATGACCTCAGCGGTATAGCGCCGGGCCTCCTCGAATGTTATCTGGGGCACCCGGCTCAGTAGTTCCTTACACCTGCGAATTGCTTCCGGACCGCTCGAGATGAGTTGATTGGCAAGTTCGTCGAGCGTCCGGTCGAGGTCGTCGGCCGGGACAACCCGGTTGACCAAGCCCGCGGTCAGCGCCCGTTCGGCACTCAACCGCTCACCGGTCAAGAAGAACTCGCGACAGGCGCCCTCGCCGCACTTCTTGATGACATAGGGCGATATGCAGGCGGGAACTAATCCGAGTTTCACCTCGCTGAAGCTGAACTTCGCATCCTGGGCGGCAACCGCGATATCGCAGACCGCAACCAGGCCGGTGCCGCCGCCGATTGCCGCCCCCTGCACCCGGGCAATCGTCGGCTTGGGCGACGAATAGATGAGGTGAAGCATCTCGGCCAGTTCCAGCGATTCGCGCAGGTTCTCGTCGTACGTGTAATCCTTGATCTCACGCATCCAGTTCAGGTCCGCACCGGCACAGAAGGACTTGCCCTCGCCGCGGAGCACGATCAGCCTCAGGTCGGGCATCTGCTCGATGGCTTTGAAGACCAGGATCAGTTCCTGGATCATTCTCCGGTTGAAGGCATTGTGGACTGAAGGACGATTCAAGATGACGTGACCGACTGGGCCCCGCGGGGAAAAGGTGACGGTCTCCAGGGTGTCGTGAATCATTGAGGATTATAGCGTAGAAACACAAGTAAGTCAAGAAAAGTGAGTGCCCCGGCGCGGTTTCGCCGACACCGGGTACCGCACAAGAAATGCGAAGTCCCATTTCATGTCACTATCACGACTCTTGCATTTTCCTGACGATGATAAATTTTGGGCTTGCGGTTTCATATTCGCCCAATTACTCTATTCCGTGGAATTATTACTCGTTCTTATTACCTGCGATTTATCAAAAGTTAGACCGCTACCCTAATCCGCCTAAGGCGGACGCCCTTGGGCGGCGGGGTAGCTGGTGTGATCCTCGTGGCTCAAATGAACCCTAACTGCGCCCAAAACTTATCTTCTGTCAATTCATATAACGGTCATGTCGCTATGAGACACGGACAAATGTCAAAGCTTCAAACTGCCGGCACCTTCTTGAGTCCCAACCGCGGAGTCCATCTTCTCCTTGCGTTTCACAAAAGTCGTGTATTGACTTTTGATTCTGTTGGATTATGATATGGCCATGGCTCCGGAAGTGCTGAAAGAAGAAGAAGTTCGAAGGGAAAAGCTTCAGAAACTCAGGGCCAAAGGTCTCAATCCATACCCCTACCGGTTTGACCGGACCCACACTACCGGTCAGATTGTCCAATCTTTCGGCGACCTTGAAACGCAGGGAACCGTGGTCGCGGCGTGCGGCCGGGTCGTGGCCATCCGGCGCCACGGCAAAGCGATGTTTGTCAACATCAGCGATGAGTCGGGCAAAATTCAGCTCTACTTGAGGTCCGATGCCTTGGGCGAGCGCTATGAAATCGTCGATTTTATTGATATTGGGGATTTTCTGGGTGTGCGCGGCAAAGCCTTCAAGACCAAGACCGGCGAACCAACGATCATGGTTGAGGATTTCGTCATCTTGTCCAAATCCTTGAGACCCCTGCCCGAGAAATGGCACGGGCTCAAGGACGTTGAACTAAGGTATCGTTACCGGTACTTGGACCTGCTGGCCAATGAAGAGACCAGAAGCGCGCTCCGGCAACGAGCGAAGATCTGCAATGTTATAAGAGATTTTCTGAATGAAAGAGGTTTTATCGAAGTCGAAACCCCCATTCTCCAGCCGGTCTACGGAGGGGCGACCGCCAATCCTTTCAAGACCTACTACCATGCGTTGGCGTCGGAGGTGTACCTGCGCATTGCCGACGAGCTGTACCTTAAGCGGCTCATCGTCGGCGGCTATGAGAAAGTCTACGAGATCGGTCGTGATTTCCGTAACGAAGGCGTGGACCGCTTTCACAATCCTGAATTCACGATGCTTGAAGCCTACGAGGCCTACAAAGACTACAACGATGTGATGTTGCTGGTCGAGGATCTGCTCATTCGCATTACCAAAGACCTTCACGGCGGCAATCGCCTCGTCTTTCAAGGCCGGGCCGCGGACTTAAACAAGCCATTCAGGCGGATTTACTATGTTGCCGAGCTTACCCAGATGATGGGTACCGATCCGTTGACCCTGGGCAAAGAGGCGCTGCGCCAGCAGGCTGAGAAGTTCGGTCTGGAGCTTGGCGCCGGTCTCTCAAAGGGCAAGATAATCGACAAGCTGTTCGAGGAATTGGTGCAAAAGAAAATCGTCGAGCCCACTTTTGTCTGCGACTACCCCAAGTTGATTTCGCCCCTGGCCAAGGAGCACCGGCAGAATAAGGACTTGGTCGAGCGCTTCGAACTCTTTGCGTTCGGGGTGGAGCTAGCGAATGCCTTCTCCGAGCTGAACGACCCGGTCGAACAGCGGCGTCGCTTTGAAGAACAGCTGGCGGAAAAAGAGGAAGGTATCGGAGAAATCGACGAAGACTTTCTGCTTGCCCTGGAGCACGGCATGCCGCCCACCGGAGGTCTGGGGATCGGCATTGACCGGCTCTGCATGGTTTTGCTCGATAAACCGTCACTGCGGGACGTCATTGCCTTTCCTCATCTGAGAAAAGAATGAACCTCGAGTTATTCGTCGCCCGCCGTTATCTGACCTCACGGCTCACCACGATCATTGCGACCGGCGGCGTTTTCGTGGGCGTATCTTGTCTCTTGATCACGCTTTCGATCATGAACGGCTTTCAGAACGAACTGAAACGGCGGATCCTGGGCGGCACGCCGCACATCCTGATTCAGAAATATTTCAACGAGCCGATGAGCGACTACCGCGGGGTGATGGAAGAGATCAAGCGGTTCGATTTCGTCGAGCATACCGCGCCGTTCGTCTACACAAAATCGATCATCCGGTATCGCCTCAACACCGACGGCGTTGTGATCAAGGGAGTTGTTGCCGAGCGCGAGCGTGAGATCACGGATGTCGGCAAGAGCATGGTGGACGGGGAATTTTCCTTGGATAATAGGGGGGCGGTAATCGGTGTTGACCTGGCCGATGGCCTGAACGCGCGGGTCGGGGACACCATTCTCATTGCCACGCCCTTCACGACCAGCTTTGGAGTCTTGCCGGCTGCCCAGCGCTTCGTGGTGCGCGGGATTTTTGACCTGGGGATGTACGAATATAATTCCAGCTTCGTCTACCTGGCCATGAAAGATGTCCAGAAGCTCTACAATTTGAATGACCAGGTTTCGGGTATCGAAATAAGAGTGACCGATATCTACAAAGCACCCGACTATGCGAAAAGGCTTGAGGAAGCGATCGGCTATCCTTACAAGGTGACCGACTGGGTGCGCCTTAACCATTCCCTGTTCGCGGCCCTTAAGTTTGAGAAGGTTTTGGCTTTCATAGTGTTGTTGCTGATTGTACTGGTGGCGGCCTTCAACATTGTCGGCGTGCTCGTCATGCTGGTCAACAAAAAGACCAAGGAGATCGGGATCCTAAAGTCGATGGGGGCCCGGGCCGGGGCGATCATGCGAATCTTCGTCTACAAAGGGACGATCATCGGCACGTTCGGGACGGTGCTGGGCATCCTCTTCAGCGTCGGCGCCTGCTATTTCCTCAACCGCTGGAAGGTTATCAACTTGCCGGGTGATGTCTATTTCATCGAAACCCTGCCGGTGGAGATGAACGCAACCGATTTCCTGTTAGTTGCCGTGGCGGCAATCCTTATCTCGTTTATCGCTTCGCTCTACCCGGCCTACAAAGCTGCGAGGCTGACCATCGTTGATGCGATTCGTTATGAGTCCTGATCCGATCATCCTGGAAGCGCGCGGTATCGCCAAGGACTACGTAACGCCCAGTGAGCGTGTTCAAGTTCTGTGCGATATCAACCTGCAGGTTGCACGGGGCGAGATGATCGCCATTGTTGGGCCATCGGGTTCGGGTAAATCGACCCTGCTCAACATTCTGGGTACCCTGGATTACCCGACCGGCGGCAAGATCATTCTTGACGGCCAGGACCTGTCGCAGATGACCCAGAGCCAGCTGGCCGTGGTCCGGAACACTTATCTGGGTTTTATCTTTCAGTTTCATCACCTGCTGCCCGAATTCAATCTCATCGAGAACGTCGTTTTCCCGTGCCTGATATCGGGCGGCGGGAAAGAGGCTTGGCCGAAGGCCCAGGCCTTGATCGTCCGGATGGGGCTCGGGGCGCGGGTCAAACACCGTCCCGACCGGTTGTCGGGCGGCGAAAAGCAGAGGGTGGCGGTAGCCCGGGCGCTGGTCAACCACCCGCGCCTGATCCTGGCCGACGAGCCGACTGGCAATCTTGATGCCCGGAACGGGGAGATGCTGATTGAGACTTTCCGCAGACTGCGGGACGAGGAGCATTTGACTGTGATCATGGTTACGCATAACCAGGCGATCGCCGGCCACGCAGATCGGATCTTTGCACTCAAAGAAGGAAGGCTGTATGCTGTGTGACGACTGCCGGAAGAACCAGGCGAGTCGAGTCTACAGGGAGACCCATCAGGACCGGACGATCGAGCTGCATCTTTGCGATGAATGTGCTGAGAAACGTGGTATCGTAATCAAGAAAGAGCTGTCCCCGGCCGAACTGCTCAAAAGCATGCTAAGGAGCGATGCGGTTGATGATGCAACCTTGATCTGCCCGCAATGCCTGCTCTCATTTGGCGAATTCAAGCGCCTGGGACGATTCGGCTGCGCCGCGTGCGTCCGCACTTTCCGGCCGCGGCTCGTTCCCATCATTTCGAAGATCCACGGCGCCAAGCAGCATATCGGCAAGGTGCCCAAGCGCCAGAAACGGGGCGTCGTGAGCGAGGTCTTCCGGCTTCGGGCCGCCCTGAAAGAGGCACTCCAGAAAGAGGAGTATGAAAGGGCCGCCGAGATCAGGGATTCTCTGAAGAAGTATGGTGAATCAGTTGACGAGTCGGCTTAACTGGCTCGAAGGCAGCGGCCCCGAGTCGGAGATCGTACTCTCGTGCCGCATGCGTCTGGCCCGTAATCTAAACGATTTCCCCTTTGAGATCAAGCTCACTGAGGAGAAGGACCGGCAGCTGCTTGATTTGCTGAGGGCGGTACTGACCAGGGTTGCCGGCGGCGAGTATGTTGATATGAGCAAGCTCAGCCCGATCGAGGTGCAGTCCTTGCTGGAAAGCCACCTGGTGTCGCCGGCATTTGTCCAGAGCGAACGCAAGAAAGCACTCTACGTCCTCAAGGACGGTTCGACATCGGCGATGATCAACGAAGAGGATCATTTGCGTCTCCAGGCGGTCAGTTCGGGGTTGAGTCTTCGATCGGCCTACGCCATGGTCGACCAGCTGGAACAGAGCATTGACGAAGAGGTGGAATTCGCCTTCGACGATGAATTCGGGTACTTGTCTTCATGCCCGACCAACATGGGTAATGGACTGCGTGCGGTGATTTTCCTCCATCTTCCGGCCCTGGTTTTGACCAAAGAGGTTGAAAAGATCTTAAGGGGTGTGATGCAGATCGGCCTGGCCGTGCGTGGTATCTACGGTGAAGGGAGTGAGATCAAGGGCAACCTGTTTCAGATATCAAACCAGATTACTCTGGGTCAGAAGGAAGAGGAAGTGATGGATATCATGGAGAAGATTGCTCACCAGTTGATAGATTTCGAGAAAAAAGCCCGGGCGACCCTGCTTGACAGCGCCCGCGTCGAAATCGAGGACAAGATTTTCCGGGCCGAGGCGATTCTCAAGTCGGCCCGCACCATCTCCACCGACGAAGTCATAAATCTTACTTCCGCCCTTCGTCTCGGGGTCGGCCTTGGTTTGACCAAGTCGGTCACGATCAAGACCTTAAATGAGATCCTGGTCTTTACGAGGCCGGCCAACCTGCAGTTATTTTTCGATCGCAGCATGGAGGCGGCGGAGCGGGATCAAATGCGGGCTGAGTACATCCGAGGTCGGCTTGCCCACGGCCCGACCGGCAACCAATGAGCGCCTGATGTGAAGATTGACGTGCGTATCATTCATGGGTAGAGTAAGATTGCTTGATACCGACGTCAGAAACAAAATCGCCGCCGGTGAGGTTATCCAGAATCCCAGGTCGGTCGTGAAAGAACTCCTCGAAAATGCGTTGGACGCCGGTGCGGGCCGAGTCGAGGTGGAGATTCGGCAGGGCGGCAAGGAGAAGATCAGCGCCAGCGACGATGGCTGCGGGATGGAGCGCGACGATGTTTTGCTCGCGGTGGCGCGCTATGCCACGAGCAAAATTTCGAAGATTGAGGACCTGTCCCGGATCATGACCTACGGGTTTCGCGGCGAGGCTCTGGCCAGCATCGGCATCGTTGCCCGGCTTTCCGTCGAGACGCGGGCCCGACATCAGGATGTCGGGACCCGGGTCCTGATCGAGGCCGGTGAGATGAAAGAGACGGTGGACTGGGGGCGGGACTTTGGCACCGTAGTCACGGTTCACGACCTTTTCTTCAATCTGCCGGTCCGGCGGAGATTCCTCAAGTCGGCCGAGTACGAAAAACGTAATGTCGTCGACCTGGTGAGGAGTTACGTCGTCGCCAATCCCCAGGTCGGTTTCAAATTGACGAGCGACGGCAAAGTACTCCTTCAATTCGAGCCGGTCCCAGACTATGCGGCAAGAATCAAGCAGGTATTCGGACGGACGTACGCCAAGCTCTTTGCCCTGGATGAAAAAGGCGAACCACTCCAGGTCACCGGTTTCTTGAGTCGCCCCGGCGACGAAACGATCGAGGACGGCTTTCAATACATCATCATCAACGGCCGGCCGGTGCAACACCGCGCAGTCTACCGCGCGGTGGTCGAAGCGCTGGGACGGCCCCAACACAAACCGAGTTTCTGTGTCTACATTCAGTCGGATCCCGGTTTCCTCGATGTCAACATCCATCCGGCCAAGACCGAGGTGAAGTTCAAGGACGAGCGCTATGCCCAGGACTTCATCTTCCAGGCAATCAAACGCCAGCTTGCCAAGACGACTCAGCCGACGGTGACCGTGAGCGAAGGGTTGTTTCCCTACGGGATTGAGGCGGATCGGGAGCGCGGCGAGGAATTCTGGCAGTTGCACAACACCTATATCGTGGCGCCGACGCGCACGGGAATGATCATCGTCGACCAACACGTCGCGCACGAAAGAATCATCTTCGAAAGTATCCTCAAGGCCAAGCCCGCACTGCAGCGCCTGCTCTTTCCCGTCATCATAGAACTGGAACCCCCGGCGTTCGAGGCCTACCAGAGGATCAAGGTCCATCTTGGCGAGATGGGCATGGAAACGAAAGAATTCTCGGGCAATGTCGTGGTTATCGACACTCTGCCGGCGGGAACCAAGGCGAATCGCGACGAACTGAAGAATCTTTTCGCTGAAGTTTCCGGTATGAAGACCGAACTGGTCAGGAAACGCGAGGAGATTGCCAAGGTCATCGCCTGCAAAACCGCGATCAAGGCCGGGGACCGGTTGACCCCCGCCGAGATGCAGAATCTCATTGATCGATTGTTCGCCTGCGCGAATCCCTATATCTGTCCGCACGGCCGGCCCACGGTAATCAAATTCTCACTCGATGAGCTCGGGCACCGTTTTGGAAGGACATGAAGATTACAACGATTCTTGATGGATTACAGCGATATTGGAAAATGGAGTATTAACACTTGTTTGCCTTACTGTCATTGCGAGGGAATCCGCCTGAAGCGGATGACGAAGCAATCCCCAGCATTTGTTCTCTAAACTATGCATGAGTCCCAACCTGTCATCCCGGTCATTCTTGGCCCGACCGCCTCGGGCAAGACCGACATCGCGGTCAATATCGCCCCCAAAATCAAGGCCGAGATAATCTCGGCCGATTCCCGGCAGGTCTACGAATATCTTGATATCGGTACCGCCAAGCCGACACTTGTCCAGAGGCAGAAGGCGCGATTCCATCTGATTGACCACGTTGCGTTGGACGCGGACTATTCCGCCGGGCAATTCGCCGAGGATGCCATGAAAGCGATTGAGGAGATAAGAGCGAGAAAGAAGCTGCCGCTGGTGGTGGGTGGCTCCGGCCTTTACATTAGGGCTTTTTTTTCGCCGATGTTCAAGAGTCCGAAGCCGGCCCCAGGAAAGAGGGAAGAACTTGACCGGCTTGAGCAGGAAAAGGGACTTGGTTATCTGTTTAAAAAACTGGCGGCGATCGACCCGGTCTGGGCCGAGAAGGTTGGCGCTAGAGACCGGCAAAGAATAAAGCGCGGCCTTGAGGTTTTCCAGACGACGGGCCGCCGGATCTCGGACTGGATCAAGGACCGGCCGGTGGTTCCTTATGCGCCTTGCTACATCGGTATTGAAGTGGAGCGGGTGGTGCTTTACCGGAGAATAGATGACAGATTTCTCAGGATGATTGACGACGGCTTGATTGGTGAAGTGAAGAGGTTGCTTGACCAGGGATGCCCAAGAAACGCCAACGCCCTGAGTACCGTCGGCTACAAAGAGATGGTTGCATACCTTGACGGCAAACTCGGTCTTGATGAGGCGATTAAGCTTGCCCAGAAGAACACCAGGAATTATGCCAAGCGCCAGTTGACCTGGTTCCGAGGAATGAAAGATGTCCACTGGCTGCCGCCGGATGAAAAAGAAGTCCTCAGATTGATACATTCCCTGCTCTCGGGTCAGAAGGAATAGACAAGACCGGCATCCGTTGCAGGATTACGACCACCCTTGGTTCGTCGGCGCGTAATCTTGAGTTGCGCACAAACCAGCGTCAAATGCTTCACAATGTCGCGACCGCCTGCGGGTGCGTTCGATTCTGCAAATGGAATCCAGGTCGCGATGCCCGGCGAAAGGCAGATACGCCGTTGTCCACATCTGACCCTCGCAATATTGTGCTTGACAAATCACATCCTGCGGCTACAATTCTGCCAGACTGGTGCTGTCAGTCAAAGGATGGGCAGAGATGCCGTTGTCAGCCGTTGGCATAGACAAGACAAGACAAGACAAGACAAGACAAGACAAGACTTCCTAACCACCTAAGAGCTTTTTCCCCTACGGTGTGGGAGCGACCTCCCGGTCGCGAGGCTCACACGGTTCTGCCGCGCCGGCCCCGATTTGTGGTTTCCCCGGGTGGACCAGGCTGCCCGGGGGCAATCGGCCGCGGCCGTGAAGGCGGAGTATTCACCATTGATCATCAAGCAAACCATGAGCGAAGGAGGAACTGATGTGGAGGATCATTGTCGTGGGTTTTCTGGCCATCGTTTTGGTTCGTGCCCAGCAATACGGGGCGCTAGTAGGCTACAACTATCCCGGGCCGGGTTACGTTGAAGAAAGTGGTTTTCGTGAGGGCGGCAATTTCCCTATCTCAAAGCGTGCCCCCTTTGCCTTGCCTCTGCGAACGCCGTTGGTGCGGCTCAACGAACTGCCCCAGGTTGAGGGCGTGACCCCGATCAACGGGGCCTTGTTGCTCAAGCATGTCGATCTCGTCATCCGGGGGCGCAACGGGCTTGACCTCGAGATTGCGCGGTATTACTCGAGCAAGATCTGGTTCGGGACGGTCGAGGACTCGGCCAACCGGGTATACCGGGACACCTTGCGGCCCTATTCCTGGCTGGGCAAAGGCTGGAACTTAGACTGGGGCGAGTTCTATGACTGGTCGGACACGATGAACTACCTCATGCCGTCCACCAAAGTCATCACCTTCATCGATAGTCTCTCGACCGACGGTTCCTTTCTGAGGTACCATATGGACCAGTATATCACCTCAAAAGACGGCTCGCGAACCGCCTTCGGCTATAGCGACGATGGAAAACATTGCTTTGTAGAATCGATCACCGATGCTGCCGGCAACTATCTCAAATTCTTCCGGGTCAATAGCGTGATCCGGTTGGGCAAGTCGCCCTTCCAGCGCATGACGTTTCCGATCGACTCAATCCATTCATCCCTGGGCGCCGCGGTCCGGTTCTATTGGCAGCAGGACACCTTTCCGGGTGATGCAAGATGGGTGCGGCTTGACTCGATACGGTATGCTGGCTTCAACGGCCAGACTTTGGCGATTCGCTATCGCTATCAATCGGCCCGGGCCGACTCCTCGCCCTTTGGCGCCGTCTCGTTCTGCGACAGTCTCGGTGCCGGGGGTCGGACCTGGCTGCTGAGGGCCGTGGTCTATCCCAACGGCGACTCGGTGCGGTACACCTACAATAAATTCCTCGAACTGGACAGTATCATCTCCGCCTTCGGCGGCGTGACCCGGTATCGCTACGGATCGTACTACTATCACGTGCCCAGCGCCGACTCCTGCAAGCCGCCCGAGTACTCGACCGGCGGCGAGATCAGCAAGCACAGCCGCGGGGTCGACACCATCTTCACCTACGACCCGGTAACTGCCCAGGTCTGCACCACCGGCTACCGACGCCGGTTCACGCCCCTGGGTTCGGGCAACTGTCTCAGCAATCCCGACTCGGTGCTGATCGTGGATGCGGAGCATAACAAGACAACCATGACCTTCAAGTCAAGCCATCGACTGGGACCGATCTACAAATGGAACTACCGCAGCGGCGTGCTTGATTCGACGGTCTTTTACGACCGCGATGACTCAATTGTCAAAAGAGAGTATATCCGGGACAGTTCGATCACCGTGGCCGGCAAGCGCTACGGGGTCATCGATTCGGTCACGACCCGGATCGGCGGCAAGCTCTACGTAACCCGGTACCGCAACTACGACAACTACGGCAACGTCGGGCTGATCTACGAGAAGGGCGACCGCGGCACTTCTGCGGACGACCGTTCGACCCGGATTCGCTATAGCCACGACAGCACGACCCATCACACCTTCTGGCTCAAGATCTGGCCCCACGGCGATCCGGCCGAATCGCTCTTCATCCAGGCATTTTCCCTGGTCGGCATCGAGAGTCTCAAAACCTATCGTAAATGGATCGGCACCTACACGCCGGATACGCTAAGATTCGACACGGCCTGGCAAGGTCCCCACCCGACCTTCATCGAAAAGCATTTAAGGGTATCATCAAGTAATGACAGCGATTCGGTGGTAGTTGTCCGGGTCACGGCGCGGGAAATAACAACCGGCGACACCATCTGTGTGTGCGATACTTATGCGCTCAAATTGGGAGGACCCGAAGGCAATAATCCGGTTTACAAGGGTCTGAACCGCCATTATCGTCGGAAGTGGATTGTCAGTCTGCCCGAGACGGTCAGTATCTGTTCGGACACCAACGGCTTGACACCAATCGCCAAGACGGTATACTCCTACGATGACACCAGCAACATCGTCGCCCTGAACTATCCGTACATCAAAGGCTGGCAGAGCCCAACGTTGTTTCCCTCAATCCGCGGTAATCTGACCAAAGTCGAGCAGTGGCGAGACGGGAGTTCGTACACGAAGACCGAGTTCCGCCACGATTCCTGCGGCAATGTGGTCCGAACCATCAACTGGGTAACGGGCAGCAAGGCCGAGACCACTTTTGTTCATTACAAATACTACGACGAAGGCGCCAATCAGGCGAAATACCAGTACGCCTATCCCTACCGGACGGTCGAACACCTCGCCAGTTCACCGTGTTCGTTAGTAGTTCGAGCCGAGTACGACTTGCCTACTGGGTTGGTGACCCGGTCGGTCGACCCCAATCTTGACAGTACCCGGTACGAATACGACAACATGAGCCGGCTCACCAAGGTGTGGCGGATGGGTGAGAATGACAATTCCCGCTGGATTCTGTACAAGGACACGGAAAGCCCCCGTGCCGTCGTCGATTCAACCAAGCTCGACAACAGCCGGTGGATGCGGAGCAAGACCTCTTTCGACGGCTTCGGCCGGGCCATCATAACCTATAACTACGATCCGGACAGCGGCCGGACGATTGTCACCAAAACTGCTTATAACAAGAACGGTCAAGTTGCCAAAGTCTGCAATCCTTATTATGTATCCTACGGTTCAGAACCAAGTTGGGGCGATCCGGCCGATACCCTCAGCACCAGATTCTACTACGACGGTCTGGGCCGCATGATCAAGACCCTCTATCCAAACGGCGACTCGACGATGATCAAGTACGGTGACAACTGGCGCAAAGTCATCAACGAAAAAAGTGATACCACCAGGTACTTCTACAACGCCTTTGCCGACCTTGACTCGGTCGTCGGCCCGCTCAACGACACGACCCGGTACACACACGACCTGCTGGGGAATCTCACCAAAGTGACCGACGGAACCGGCAAGAAGACCACTTACACCTATGATAACCTGAGCCGATTGATCAAGATGAATAGCCCGGACGCCCGGATCTCATCCTCTGACAGCTTTGACGCGGCCTACGACTATGACGACATTGGAAATCTGACCCAGAAGATCGACGGCAAAGGGTGTACCCGGTACACCTACGACAACCTCAACCGCCCGACCCTGATCACCAATTCCCCCGACACTTCAAGCTGGCCCGACACCGTTCGTTGTACGTACGACACCTCCCCGCCCAGCCCGCCTTCGGGCCAGGACAACCCCAAGGGTCGCTTGACCAAGATGGTGACGGTCGGAACCGACTCGATCATCTACTATTACGATGATTGGGGACGAGTGCGGATGAAGAAAGTCGGGCTCAAAGACCTATCCTGGATCGGTCCGATCAAGTACGACTACAATGATGCCGACCTCTGTACCCTGTTGACCTACCCGTTTGATGAATTCGGCATGGGCTTTGCGTCGTCAGTAAGATACCAGTACAACCGGCTGGGTCGTCTGGTGACGATTCCCAACTATGTCAGTGCTATCGACTACTATGCCGCGGGTCAAACCAAGCTGATGAACTACACCAATGATGCTTACTTCGCGGCGAACTACGATAGGCGCCTAAGACCCCTCTCGATCGTCCATCAGAAGGGCGGCACCAAGCTCTTCGACAATGCTTTCCGGTACGATCCCTGCGGCAACATCATGAGCATCCACGATACCGTCACCCGGGCTCGAAGTGAGACCCTGCTCTACGATGCGCTGAGCCGGCTGGTCAAGGTCAAATTCCCCAATACTCCGGCTGACAGCCACTGGTTTGCGTACGATAAGGTCGGCAATCGAGTCAGGAAGGACAGCTTAGCTGACAACTACAAGTACTTCACCTCCACCAACCGTTGTTCCACCGACCACCGGGACTGGACCTACACCTACGACTACAACGGCAATATCACCGATCGAAGCAACACCCACTATACTTACGACTGGAACAACCGGATGACCCAGTACTACCGGGGTAACCTCTATGACGGCGACACCACGGTCTACCTACGCTACGACGCCTCGGGGTTAAGGGTCAGAAAACAGGTCATCATCACGGCGGGGGGCGGTGACGGGAACCCGGGCGGCAAGTTCTTTGAAGAACCGCTCCAGGATCTTGCCTTCAAGACTTCAGGCCCGGACAGCACCAATGATCCGGCCCGGGATCTGGGTATGGTTGAAGTCGAGAACACCGAGGAATATCTGAAGTTCTATCTCAAGATGAAACAAGCTTATGGTGCTTTACACGGTAATCATGCGCGCATCTTCATAACATTAGACGTTGACACGCTGATGAACTCGGGTAGACTTTCATTGCCCGAGGATGCAATGACGAAACTCTCACGCCAAGCCGGTTGGGAATACTGCGTCTACGTTCAAGGAATGAACGACTTCGGCCTATACCAATACAGCAATAATTCAGTCGTCAAGAAGTCCAAGCCGCTCGGTCTGGCCGTTGAGATCGAGAACGGACCGGAAAAGATGATCAAGATAACCGTGGCCAAGTACCTGATCAACAACCCATCCTGCGTCCGGTTCACGGTTACCACCCAGAAGCCCGGTTTCAAGAACAACGGCAAACGCAACGGCGGCAGTTCCAGTATCGACATCTTCCCGGGACAAGGTGAATTCCCCGGTAGAATCCCGGGCTTTGTCCAGGTCTTCACCCCCGACGATGACACCACCGATGCCATCCAGATCATTGATCCCATCACCTACTACTTCTACGACGGTATCAATCCGATCACGGAGGTGGACGACTACGGAACCGTCACCGCCAACTACGTCTATGCCGGTGGCCTCCATGTGGCCCGAGTGACCAGTGACACCTTCTGGTATCATTGCGATGCTTTGGGCTCGCCGAGAAGGATGACGGATAGGTCGGGATCTGAGGTTTGGACCTGTTTCTACTATCCTTTTGGTGAGCAGAAGTGGCCGGAGAGCGAGCAGATATCCAATAGCCATCAGTTTACCGGGAAAGAGTACGATGTTGAAATGTCTCTGAACTACTTCTGTCAACGGTACTACGATGCCACGATCGGACGGTTCATGAGTCTGGATCCCGAACGGCCGGCGGCCTCGAGTCCGTATGCGTACTGCCTGAACAATCCACTTCGGTTCATCGATCCTCTTGGCAGAAAAGCCCAGGTACAAGCCCAGGAATTTCTGGAGAAGCTTTTTGATGAGAAGTGGACGCTGGCGCAGTCGGGCATCTCGCAGCTGGCCCCGGAGATATTTGGACCCGGATGGCAATATACGTGGATGGACAAGGTCAGGCGGGCGACGTGGGAACTGAGCTACCAGCTGAAGTGGGGCAGTCTCAGAGAGGCCCGCATGAAAGCGGAGAAAGCAGGGAAGAAGCACCCGTATTCAGAGCTTCTCCGGAAGCTTAAGGAGTGGAAGTACGTGCTGGAGAAGGGAGGACTACCGTTCTTCGATCCAGGCGATGGTGGCTCCATTCACCTGCCCGTGTGGGTATTCAATGAGGCCGACCAATTGGCAGTAGTGCTTGTTCACGAAGGAACCCACGCGTGGCTGCAGGAGATATGTTCGCCTCAGCGCGCGGCGTTGATGCAAACTCCCCATGCAGATTGGGCGTACAAGCGATTCGAATACATTACTGAAGGTATGGCTTGCTTCCTGGAAGTCGGATACTATTACGGGTGCATGTCGCCTGATGCAGGGACTTTTTTTGGGACCTACGGGACGGAGCGAAGTATTTTTGGCGGCGGCTACGGGACTTGGTGGGAGAATGTTCTCTGGAGGGGGTACCTCTACGGTCCCCGGCGGTGAGACGCGTGGTTATTTTCGGAATGCTAGTTGCAAGGTGTTTCACCTACCTCTGCGTGTGCGGAGCAAGCCCAATGCTGGAACGGCTGCCTCAGTACGAATACCGTATAACTGAAACCAAGAACGTCCACGCACTTGCACGGCAATGTCTGAGCACGATCGACACCGCTTTTGCATACAGTCGGTATGAGGCCTCGATTGTGTCACCTCTCATCACCAAGAGCATGATCCTTGTCATGAGATACGACTCGGCGAGGTCTTGGCGGCCGCGTTTTGGTGTGGTCGTATGTTGGGTTGACCGGCCGGAGTCTACGTCAGTGTGTTCAGCGCTTGCATCGACCGAGGACTTCAATGCCCTCTTAGCGTTTGAGGGCATTCGCCCCATGACGATGGATATGGCCTTAGAGGTCGCGAGGCTCTACGTTAGGTGTCTATCTCTTCACCATCCGTATCGGTTCGGCTGTTTCTTTCTCGAGGAATTGCCGGTGTTGGCGGAATCGATGGACTCCAGGGGTGCAGTGGTTGACTCGGTTTATCCTTCTCTCGACAATTTCATGTTTCTTGGCAGGCGCATCGAGCATTGGGATAACTGCAAGCAGGGGCTGGCCTGTTACGCTTCACCGAGTCGCACGGAATGGGATGACGAATATGCCTGTGTAAGGATGAGAAAAGGTGGCGGGTATGATGTCCTGCTGATGACCGCAGGAGCAAATGATGCGGATATTCTCAAAGACATTACCTGTCGCCCGGCCTGGTATGTCGCCAGATATATCATGCTGCACAGATGGGAGTTTGTCGTGATGCCCGAAGGAGTTTCCTCGGTGAAGATCACGGACATCAGCAAGCGCCTTAAAAAGCGTCAAGGTTGCTTGGGCTCTTCGTTCTGGTAGGGCAGAAAAAGAGCGATCGTACGAAAGGGTGCTGCCACCGGTAATCATGCCCGGCTCTTCATCACCTTGGATATTGACACGGTCAAGAACTAAGGTAAGCTTGTTCTGCCGGTCGGTGATTCATGAAATCGGAGATCCCGTCAGGGAAGGATTTACCAATGCTCGTCTCGAGATCCGACGCGGAGGATACTTGTGTCGTCATTCGCTAAATTCGCCATCATTCGCAGAATTCGGGCGTCTCCCGACGCCAATGACACGGCCTTTACCGATTCACTAACAACTCAATGAGCAAGCTATCGAAACCATCGAACATGGCCGTTGAGATCGAGAACGGACCGGAGAAGCTGATCACGGTCTCGGTCGCCAAATCGTTGATCAGCAACCCTTCCTGTGTGCGGTTCGCGGTTACCACCCAGAAGCCCGGTTTCAAGAACAACGGGCCGAAGAACCACGGCAGTTCCAGTATCGACATCTTCCCGGGGCAAGGGGAGTTCCCCGGCAGAATCCCGGGCTTTGTCCAGGTCTTCACCCCGCAAGACGACTCCACCGATGCCATGCAGGTCATTGATCCGATTACCTACTTTTTCTACGACGGTATCAACCCGATCACCGAGGTTGATGATTATGGTGCTGTGACGGCTAATTATGTCTACGCCGGGGGTCTGCATGTGGCCCGGGTGACCACCGACACCTTCTGGTATCATTGCGATGCACTGGGCTCGCCGAGAAGGATGACGGATAGGTCAGGATCTGCGGTCTGGAACTGTTTCTACTATCCCTTCGGTGAGCAGAAGTGGCCGGAGAGTGAGCAGATCTCCAACAGCCATCAATTCACCGGGAAAGAGTGGGACACGGACATGAGTCTCAACTACTTCTGCCAGCGGTATTACGACCCGAGTATCGGGCGCTTCATGGCCCTGGATCCAGAGCGGCCGGCGGCATCGAGTCCGTACGCATACTGTTATAACAACCCATTGCGCTTCATCGACCCGCTGGGCAGAAAAGCCCAAGTACAAGCCCAGGAGTTTCTGGAGAAGCTGTTTGATGAGAAGTGGACGCTGGCGCAATCAGGTATCTCGCAATTAGCCCCGGAGATATTTGGCGAGGGCTGGTGGCGCGAGAGTTACGGTGACAACGCGTTTGGCCTGAAGGTCTATCAGGCCATGTTCTGGTTGAAATCAGGGCTGTGGGATTGGGATGTTCTCACCAAGCATGGCTGGGTAGAATTCAATCCCGGTCTGGCAATCATCTCAATGAACATTACGCTGGTGGCTGGTGCTACAGATGGCGAGTATGCCGCCGTTACGAACGACCGTTTTCGCATCTTTCTTAACGCTGGCGATGACGGTATCATGGCGATAAGCATTTATGATTTGATGTGCACAATAGAACACGAACTTACCCACCATCTTCAGAAGGAAAGCGGAGAACGCAGGGACTTTGGCGGCGGCCATCGCCATACCGCGTGGCAGGCCAAGGGCAGGAATGAACTCGAGGCATACGGGAGAACTCTTGCTCGATATGGTGATTTGTTGTCTCCTGACTTCAGGGCACAAAACATGGTGGCGATGATGATTTACTACGTAATGTATCATAGTGCACTCTGGCCGCCGGCGAGGCTTGTCCCGACTGGCGAGGGCCAGCCTGAATGAGGAGAATGGCCCGGGGCATCACCGGTGCGTTCATCGTACCGCTCATCATGCTGCTGGCGTGCAGTGGAAGGCGTCCACCAACAAGCGGCGCCATGAGACTAGTTTGGTTTGGGGAGAATAGCAGGGTGGTCCATATCCAAGGCAAATCGTTTGATGGCTTCTTCGCAGACAGCATGCGCATTGTGAGCTGGAGGGAGACGTTGGAGCCAGTGAGACTCGCAATCCTGGCAATCGGCCGCGGGGATAGGACCGTTATTGTTCTCAGTGGCACTGACGCACGACGGGAGATCGTAGATGGTCATGGGGTTATCTATACGGCCTGCATTTCGGTCGCCGATTTTCGCGCCGGCGACTCTGTTGACCTGAGTCGCTCCTCGGTGACGTCATACTTCAGCTACACGGCACTGGGAATGCGACGCATGACACGTGGTTTTGCGAAGAACTTGATCGGCCACATCGTGACCGAAAAGCGGGTTGGAAATAGTATGACTGGAAGGGCTCACTTCGAGGCCGACGTCACAGAAGCCAGTCGAACCCCCGACCCTGCCCAGTCCGAAATCGTTCATGGTAGAGTCGTAGGCGATGTCGAATTTCAAATCAGAAAGCAGCAGTTCAGAAAACTGGGGCAGAAAGTGCAAGTCGTGTTCGCTG
Source organism: uncultured bacterium (assembly GCA_964354155.1). Lineage (GTDB taxonomy): Bacteria > Hydrothermota > Tepidihabitantia > SM23-42 > CAYGYG01 > CAYGYG01. Next base: position 103,900 of record CAYGYG010000005.1, read on the forward strand.
TGCTCGAAGACGTGATCAAGGACTAGCTGCAGGACGGCACGAATGGATACGTCGAACTGCTTCCTTTATCTCTTCGGTGAGCAGAAGTGGCCGCAGAGTGAGCAGATCTCCAACAGCCATCAATTCACCGGGAAAGAGTGGGACACGGACATGAGTCTCAACTACTTCTGCCAGCGGTATTACGACCCGAGTATTGGACGGTTCATGACTTTAGATCCCATTGCGGGCTATCTTGAGGAGCCGCAGAGTCAGAACCGGTATGCGTACTGTCTCAACAATCCCTTGAAATACGTTGATCCGGTGGGGTTGGTTGTGGTCGAAGCAGGTTTTGATAGAAGCGGCCGCGGTACGGAAGACAACCCCCTGGGAATGTGCGGTTCATCGGTTACTGCCGCCCGGCCGCCTAGGCCCCTTGGGCCGCCCCATCCGGCGAGTGCTCCGGGGCGGATGCGTATCGGCGATCTACCGGGGCAGGACTACACTACACGGGGTCGTGGTTCAGCAAGCGGAGGTCTTGCGCAAGCAGGGCCGGGTGCTTATGTCGGCATGGATGCTGGTGCATGGAGCCGCTTTGGAGGATACTCGGCCATTCCTGATGCAGTTTCCTATGGTCTGCATGGCATGCCATACGTCACGCCCCGGGTCATCTTAGATGATTATCCAATCGAGCGTCGCGATGCTGTTGAGGAACAAATTCCTCTCTGGGAAGATGAGCCCGGTCTCATCGATGTCACCGATGTTACGCTGGCCATTTTCACGCTTGGGAGCAGCATGAGCGCGGTGCGCGTGCCCCGTTTAGGCGGAAGCGGAAAAACAGACCTGCTAATTCAATGGAGATTTGGTCGCCAGACGCGTTTCGACATATTTCGACCTTATCCCCATCGATTTCCCCACATACATCCGTGGGAGAAGATCGGCCCCCGTTAACCGCCGATGCAGTGAAACGACAGGAGGCAAGGCCATGATGTTCTCTTTCTCATCATCACGGACCGACATCCCTGCGGATGCGGTGTTACGATTTTCGTGTCACGACAAAGAAATCGGAATCTTCGGTAATCCAGCCGGATTACGGTACTTGGGACAGCTTCTTGTAGAGCTTTCTGAAAGACCCAAGATGAACCACATACACTTTGATGGTACTACTGTCAGGCTTGCCCCTGCCTCACTGACAGCTTTTATTTCCATTATCGACTGATGGTCGGCCTCGGGAGAGGCGGGCAGGACGTACCGCGAGCAGTCGGTCGTTTATCGAGGTCTGAACGCCTGCGCAACCTGCACGTGGCCCGAGTAACCTCGGATACCTTCTGGTATCATTGTGATGCCCTGGGATCGGCCAGAGTCATGACCGACACGTCCGGGTCCCAGGTCTGGAACTGCTTCTACTATCCCTTTGGTGAGCAGAAGTGGCCGGAGAGCGAACAGGTCACCAACAGCCACCAGTTTACGGGGAAAGAGTGGGACACGGACATGAGTCTCAACTACTTTTGCCAGAGATACTACGACCCCACGATCGGCCGCTTCATGACTTTAGATCCCATTGCTGGCTATCTTGAGGAGCCGCAGAGTCAGAACCGGCATGTCTACTGCATCAATAATCCGTTGAAGTATGTTGACCCGCTGGGGTTGTGGCCAAGGTGGCTGTCGAAGCACAATCCGGAGGGTTACGAGGAGGTCGTAGGTTGGAGTGGCGGTTCAGAGTGTGTGGTTACCGCAAACCGACCATATAGACCAGGAAGAAGTCTCATTGGGAACCTCCCACGTCAGGACCCACGTGAGCGCGGCTGGGGGTGGGCCAACACGGGCAAGAACCGGTACAGCAGCACGACATGGGATACCGGATTGGACGCACTCCTGCCGGCCAGGGGAGGGGTTGTCAATACAAGTCGCGCATCAGAGGCTCCTGTGTCATCACCTCTGACACAGTTTGCCTTCGGCGTGCAAATACAGAGTGCAGCTGCGCTAATAGTAAAGGGCTATTCGCATGCGGTCACCTGGATGCGTGTGCCCAGATCGACCGCTGGAGAGTATGTAACATATGGTGAATCATGGGGTGCAGAATTCGGAGTTTCTCCATTCACTGCTGTTTTTGCACTCGGATATGGATCCTGGGAAGGCTGGTTGACAGAATGGGAACTCTCTTTGCTGTATTTTCAATGTTCATATTTCTATTCTGAGTCACCAAGCCTAACGAGCCGTTGGCGTGGAGGGTCTATCGGACTTGGCGTTAGCTTGCCCGGTGGTTTTGTTCGTAGAAGAATCAGAACATTCAGGATCGACTGAAATGAGCTTGATCGGTGACTCTCCTGAAAAAAGACGCTACAATCTCTCAATAATAGCAGTGGGTATTGCTACTTTGCCTACGCTGTTAGGTTTTCTTCTGAAGTCAGAATTCCTGATACTTGCAGGTTCCGGCATCACCTTGGCCGCTGGAGTATTCTATGCAAAATACAAGACGGCATACTACCTGTACGATTTCAGGAAATTCAAGAAGAACACTGGAGCGAGAATAGTAACGTTCGTGCCCGTACTTCTAGTAGTAACAGGTTGTTTGTCAGTACTTCTAGGATGGCTTCTCACTGTTTTGCCCCTGCTTGCCGGGGGTATTGTTGTCTTAGGGTATAGTATATGCAGCATGATCTTTCGCATCTTCAAGAAGTAGTGCCTTGTTTCAGCGATGTTTGGACATTCCGAATCAGAGACGAAGGGAATGATAGCATCCGGGTGGCCCAGAGAACGATCTCGGTCGGCAAATGTTTCTTGCCTCTTCCTCATTTTGTCATTTAGTCAATTAACGAAATGACAAAATGACGGGGCAATACGGAGTCCCATGGAACATGCGTCAATAAAACGCTACTCGCCCCTCGTTCGAACGCCCCGCCGGTTAGTAAGCCGGTTTTCTTTTCTCTTCTCACCCTGGAGAAATTCACCTTTCTCGGCCACGGATTGAAGAAAGGGGGGGTACATTAATGAGTTGACTTTTGAAAGAAACGAGGGATAATACTGACCGAGAAGCTTTCAGGAGGTCATGCTATGGAGCGCAGGAAGAAAGTTCGCAGAAAAGTTCCAAGGCGGCGGCTGTTGAGCGAGAAGGAATTCCGGCGCCTGATCGAAACCGGCAAGGTCACCAAAGAGGACCGCCGCTTGTGGAAAGAACAGCGGCGAAAGCCTCGGCGCAAGGTCCAGTACGGCGTCTGAGCGGCTGGTTGTGCGGCGGCCGATGGTGATCGGGGTTGCCGCCGAAAGGATTGATCGACGGAAATGAACCCGGAAATGGATTTCGGCAAAATCGCGTTCAAAACGGTTGAACTGATCGATAAGACGATTGTCCAGGCCGAAACCGCGCGGAAGTTCACGATTGACGAAGTGAGCACCTCCTTTCTGAATACCTATCAGTCGAAAATCGACCCGAAGGTAAGCCTGGGACCTAAGACGGTTGAGATGAATGCCACGACATTCACGCTGGAAGTCAAAGCCCGTCCGTCAGGGACGATAATCCACATCATCGAGTATCAGTCCTCAATGGGCCTGACCTGCGAGTGCTACAACGCCGGTGAGGCGGAACGGCTGTTTCGAATCTTGCGCGGACAGAAGATAAGACACCCGGCCATTGAGAACATCAAGGACGAGATGGAACTCGTGGTCGCGACCATTCTGTGGGAAACCGGGGCGGTCGAGATCAGCCTCGGTGACATCAAGCCGTTTTTCACGATTGACAATCAACCGTGCCCGATCTACATCGACGTGCGGCGGCTTACCCAGTATCCTTCAGAGTACGAGATCATCCTTGCCTATGCCAAGGAGCTGATCGGCGAGGATTTTGATTTCGTCTGCGGGGGCGAGGCCGGCGGTCTGATGTTTGCGTCTGACCTGGCGCGTATGCTGAACAAGCCCAAGATCTGGGTACGCGAGAGGCCCAAGTCGTATCCGGGCGCATCGCAGATCGAAGGGGTGAAGCCCCATGAGCTGTTTGGCAAAGTGGTGCTGCTCGTTGAGGATGCGATTGCCACCGGCAACAAGAAGCAGATATTCATTCAGGCCTTGAAGAACTGCGGCGCGATTGTGAACAAATGCTTGGTCATCTTTGACCGGGGTGAGGGCGGCGCAGAACTGGTGAAGAAGGAGGATGTTGATTTCTACTCCCTGACCAACATCGAGGTTGCTTTCTGGAAACACCGGGCCGAATTTCTCCGGCGCGGCTACTTCACCGACAAGGAACAGAATGAGCTGGAGAGTTACTTGGAGAACCCCCGGCAATGGCGCGCAAAATCAAACCGGTAACAATAAAAATTCTGCAGGCGATGAAAGAGCGCGGGGAGAAGATTGTGGCACTTACCGCCTACGACTACATCACGGCCCGGATCTTAGACGACGTCGGTGTCGACCTGATCTTAGTTGGTGATTCCGCGGCCAACGTATTCGCCGGGGAGACAACAACGCTCGGGATCGGCCTGGAAGAGATGCTCTATCACACGCGCATCGTAGCGCGGGCGGCCCGGCGGGCTTTAGTCGTCGGGGACATGCCATTCATGTCGTTTCATCTTTCCCGGGGCAAGACGGTGGCGAATGCCGGACGATTCCTGCGGGCCGGCGCCAAAGCCGTGAAGGTCGAAGGCGCCCAGCCGATCATTCGCACGATTCGCTATCTGGTCCAGATCGGGATCCCGGTCATGGGCCATCTCGGACTCTTGCCGCAGTCAGTGCACCAGTTGGGCGGCCTTGACCTTCAGGGAACTACGGAGAAGGATCAGGAACGGATTCTAGCGGAAGCAAAACTCCTTGAGCAGGCCGGCTGTTTTGCCCTCGTGCTCGAGAAGATACCGGCCGGTTTGGGAAAGCGGATTACCGAAAGCGTCAGAATTCCGACCATCGGCATCGGGGCCGGGCCGCACTGCGATGGGCAGATCCTGGTCATCTATGACATGCTCGGGCTTTTCCGAAAGTTGAGACCGCAGTTCGTCAAGCGGTACGCCGAGCTCAACCAGACGATCAGAAAGGCCGTCGGTCGGTTTCGGGAGGAAGTGAAAGCGGGAAAGTTTCCGGCCAGGAAGCATTCGTTCTAACCCGGTCAAGAAGGTCGGCGGGCATAACTCTGGAATAACACGCCCCACTCAGTCTTGAGTATTTTCTTAACCCGGCGCTTGCCGATCAAATTATACCAGAAGACATCGTGATACAGCCTTGAGGCAAAATACGACCAGGGCACGAGCCAAGTTCTAAGAAGAAGGTGTTCAAAAGGTCTCAGAAAACCATAGTAGATCGCCTTCTGGCCACGCGAGGCGAGAGTCTCTTTGACTTTGAACCCGAAATTCACGCGGCTCGTATCCGCGCCGACGACTTTGATGTCGCGGGGGTCTCCCTTGCCCAGCCCTTTTTCATGAGCAATTCGAATGTAGCGCAGCGCCATCGGGTCGAACCCCATCATCTTTGCGGCCACCGCGTCGATGGCGACCATATCACCGCTGGCCAGGACGTAATTTTTCACGTGCGGCACCATGGCCCGCGGGCCGGCGCCATCACCGGCGATCGTACCGTCCATGACCGCGAAAATACCGGGGTGAATCTCCTTTTGAATCATCAGAAGGTCAACCAAGGTTTCATGAATGACGCGGTGCGTCCAATGGCGATTGTCGTTGAGCAGGCCGCCGAAGGCATTCTTCATCGCGCCGGTCGTGGTCGTGAAAACGTGCGTCTTCATGGTGGGCAGATGGACCGCATTCCGGCCCATCATCAGGTCCGGAATCTGGATGCCGTCCGGAAAAATTTTGTCCAGGACGAGAAGCTTCCCTTGAGGGCGGTAGACGATCCATTTGACGCCGGGTTTGTATAGGTAGTGAAATCGTAGACCGTACTTCTCGAGGACGGAAACAAGGTGATTGTTGACCGCGCCGACTTCCGGGTCAACCACCACGGTCCGATTCTGGGCGGGGACAAGGCCGTGATACCCGGCCGCGGTCAGGGTCCGGGTGACGCCATCGAACTGCCAGGGCGTGGTTGAGCAGGCTGGATAGTAGTGTTGCCAGGAGATGTTGATCTTCAATATCGTTTCGGTGCCCGAAGGCAGGCAGGCGCGGAACTGCGCGAGTTCCATTGCCCGCGCAATGTCATCAAGCACGGTCGAGGGGGTGGTTTTAAGAACCGAGACGGTGGATCGCATTGCTCAGGAGGGTGGCGAGTCCTTCGTTCTCAAACCCTGATGTAGATCATCAGCATGCAGGCGATAATCCACAACACGACGTCAACGAGCAGCGGCCCGTCGCGGTACAGCGCCCGTTCCGGGGCGTCGGCCAGCCCCTTCTTATAAATTATGTAGAGGTACCGGAAGATCCCGTAGATGACGAACGGAATCGTGAAGACGAGATTCTTGGTGCCGAACTTGGCGACGGTCTCGGTTGAGAGCGTGTAAAGGCAGTAGGAAACCAGCGTTGCCGAGGTGACGACCGCAATCATCTGATCTAAGAGCACCGGCGAATAGTATGATAGTGCGGGACGATGTGCCGGCGCGTTGTCCTCGAGCAGGATAAGCTCAAAGCGCCGCTTGCTGATAGCCAAGAATAACGAGAGTAGGATCGTGCAGATTATTAGCCAGGAAGATATCTCAACATTAATCACCGCGGCGCCGGCGGCAGCCCGGATCACGAATCCCAACGCCAGGGTTAAAACATCCAGGATCACAACGTGTTTTAAGTAGAGGGTATAGGCCATCATGGCGACTGAGTAGGCGACGATCAGCAGGAAGAGACGACGGTCAGCGGCAAAAGCCCAGACCAGGCCGGCAATGATCAACATCGAGCCGATCCAGCTGGCGGTGGACGGTGAAATAAGTCCGGCGGCCAGAGGGCGCCTTGCCTTGCGGGGATGGAGCCGGTCTTCAAAGACGTCGAAAATGTCGTTGATGATGTAGTTGCCGCTGGCAACCAGCGTGAAGATGAAGAAGGCCTGAACCACCTTGGCGAGGTCGGCGGTGTTGTTAAGATGACGGGCGAAGATGATGCCGGCAAAGACGACGAGGTTCTTGGCCCACTGGGTTGGCCTGAGGATTTTAAACCAGACGGTCATGTCGAACGTGGAGATCTCACGAGCCCAAGTGTCTTCTTAGAATTGAGTCGTGCCGCTGAAATTGAACCCGTCGATCTTGAGGGCCGGGACGATACTGCCGACTGCGTAGCGGCCGCCGTAGCCGGCGCCGCCGCCCACCAGCGTGGTCTTCTTTGAGATGGCGACAATGCGGTTGAGGGCTTCCAGAACCGATTGGGTAAAGCGGAGGTTCTTCACGCCCCGTGTGACCGCGCCATTTTCGACGAGAAATGTGCCGTCGCGCGTCATGCCGGTGATGATCGTCTTCATCGGCTCAACCGTGTTGGTGTAGTGGAATCGGGTCACGAGGATCCCTTTTTGAGTCGATTTGACCATCTGCTCCAGGGAGCTTTCCCCGCCTTTCATCACCAGGTTAACCGCGACCGGCCCCATGTAGTTGGGCTGGGCCAGGGCATGACCGGTCGATTCCTTACCCTCTTTGAAGGCGGTGAGAGAATCATATGCCAAGTCCCGGGCGACACCCTTTTCGACCAGCTTGATCCGTTTCCTTGGCATGCCTTCGAAATCGAATGGAAACGCGAACCCTTTCTTGCTATAGGCGTCGTCGATGATGGTTACCCGATCGTCGACAATTTTCGTACCGAGTTTTCCCTTGAGAAAAGAACGACCCTCATGGTACGTTTTGGCGCCGAATCCAAGGAAATTGAAAAAGTCGAGCATTTCGGCGACCGCGGCCGGCTCCAGAATGACCGTGTAGCGGCCGGCGGGCATATCGATCGGGTCCCGGCTGGCCCGAAGCTTGTCGCGGGCGACCTCGGCGCATTTGACCGGCTTGATCGCGCGGACGTCGCGCGAGGCCGCTTCAGCGTATCCGGTGGAACTCTCGCCCATCATCACGACATTGCAATAGGCGTCGGTGGTCTGGTTATAAACCATGATGCCCAGAGAATTACCGATGCCGATTTGACTAGTTCCGGTCGTAAAGGAGCCGTAGCTCTTGACGCCGGCCTCACGTGCCACCTCGGTTATCGATTTGACCGCGTCCGCCCGCTTCTGGGGGCTGAATGCCGCGGTCGGGGGGAAGAAGGTCAAGGTCGAACGGTACGCTTTCTTGCCGGCAAAGGGCAGGGTCCGGAAATCGGGATTCTCGGGCTGGAGTCTGGTGATGGCCACGGCGTTGTCGAGTGTCTCGGTCAATTTGTCCTTGCCGCAATGGTTGGTGGATGCGATACCGATGCGGCTGCCGATTACGGTGCGGATCGTGATTGCCACATTCTCCTCACCGACGTTTTGATGGATATAGTTGTTGGCGTAGCGGGTTAAATACGAGGTGAAGCACGAGACCAGGACTTCGGTCTGGTCCGCGCGGCTCCTTTTGAGAACGAACCCAATCAAATCCAGTATTTTCTTCTTACCGAGCATCATACCTCCCGAATGGCTGACGGTGCTTTGCTTGCCGGGTATAAGGTAAAAAAAGCATTCCTACCCAGTCATTATAAGGGAAACCGACGGTTTGTCAATGGACTTAGTGGGTCTTAAGTCCTGATTTATTTGGAGATTGTTGGTCGGGCGCGACAAATCGCACTTGACATTACCGATTTTTGGATATAATATGGATATGAAATTACCCAAGGGCAAAGCGATTCTTGACAATGCCCAACTCCAATTTGTAAACTTCGAAAACGTGCTTCATGCCGGCAAGCGCGAGCGGGCCCATAAGATCTCAGGGTATATTTCAATCATCTATCCGGACTCGGTGGACATAATCTTCTTAAACCAGGGCGAACCGTTCAATGCCGCGCGGATAATGCCGAACGAACGGGGGCTGATTGGGATCAAAGAGGTGGTCGAGAAAGCCCGGAAGGCGGATTCAGGAATTATCTCTTCCTACGCGGTCGAACCGGTCTTGCTCGAGATGATTCTCGCAACGCTCACTCAGAAGCCGATCAAGGCCGATATCGACACGACCAAGATTCAGCCCAAGACCCTGCTCGACCGCCTCGGGCACACCAAGTTCAACGGTTTTCTGTGGGTTAGGCATAACGTCGATGAATCGTTCATTCGGCTCGAGGATGGCGTCATCGCCGGTTGCTATATCGGCGGCCGGTCCGGCAGTGTCCACGATGAAGACAAAATAATGGAATTTCTGGGACTGCCTCACGTCAGAATCTCGGTCTTTGACAAGACGCCGGGGGGCAACGTTTCCCAGGCAACACCGTCGCAGCTTGAGATGTTTGTCAAGGTCTTCACGGCTCTGCACAAGGAATTCGGCAAGGCGCTGGGGGCAGCCCTCGTGCTGAGGACGTCGAGCATTGCCAAAGAAACCAGCCAGAGGGAACACTCATTTCTCGCAAACTTCAAGATTAATTCGGACCTGTCGGTTGTCGGCGAGGCGCTGGTTGAACCCGACATCCTCATCAAGGGCTTCGCACGCTGGCTCGATCTTATCTACGAATCGTTCTCGACCTTTCTTGGGAAAGATGCGACCAAGATTGTCCAGGAAGCGATCAAGGACTACCGGTTTGCCTTGAAGGCGGCGAAATTCTTTGAACACACCAAGTGGAAGCTTGAATGACCGAACCGGGACTGTACATCGTTTCCACACCCATCGGTAATCTCAAGGACATCACCCTGCGGGCCTTGGAAGTGCTCAAGGAAGTTGAGCTCGTTGCCTGCGAGGATACGCGGCATACTGGTATTCTGCTCAAGCACTACGGCATCGAGAACCGGCTGGTTTCATTTCACGATTTCAACAAGGCCGAACAATCGCCGCCGATCATTAGACTGCTCAAGGAAAACCGCGCCGTCGCTTTGGTGACGGACGCGGGAACACCGGGCATATCGGACCCGGGATTCTATCTGGTGCGGGAGGCTCTTAAGAATGGCATCCGGGTGATTCCGGTACCAGGGGCCTCGGCGCTGCTGACCGCGCTGGTCGTTTCGGGCCTGCCGACCGACCACTTCGTGTTCGAAGGCTATCTGCCGAAACGACCGGGCCGGCGGGTCAAGCGACTCAGCGAATTGAGCCGGGAAACGAGGACCGTGCTGATCTATGAATCGCCGATGCGTATCAAGAAATTGCTTTCCGAGCTGGCGGCAACTTTCGGCGACCGCGAGATTGTCTTGGCCCGGGAGCTGACCAAGAAATTCGAGTCTTTCATCCGGGGTACGGTCAATTCGGTGGTCGAGGGCCTGGATCAGATCAAGCCGCGGGGCGAATACGTTGTCATGCTGAAAGGCCGTGATGATTGATCAAATAGCCAGTTTGCTCAAGAGAATCCTCCGGCCGGTCACCAAAGCGCTGGCGCTTTGGCACGTCGCGCCCAACGCGGTTACGTTCACCGGCTTCACCTTTTCCGTTGTCGGCGCATTCTTCTTCAGCCGGGGGCGCTTCACCGCGGGCGGCATTATGCTGCTGCTGAGCGGCTTTCTCGACATGATTGACGGTGAATTGTCGCGCCGCGAGAACCGGGTGACGCGCTTCGGGGCTTTTCTCGATTCAACTCTGGACCGGGCCGGTGAGTCGGCGGTCTTCACCGGAATCGCCCTGCATCTGGTCGGGCTCGATGTTCGCTACGCCGCCCTGGCCATGGTTGCGTTGGCCGGTTCGCTCCTGGTCAGCTATACGCGGGCCCGGGCCGAAGGCCTGGACCTGCCCGGCCGGGTCGGCCTGTTCGAGCGGGGGGTACGCCTTTTCCTCTTGCTCGTGGGTTCATTCCTGGGGCCGAGGGTCATGACGGTCGTCCTTTTGATTCTCGTCCTCGGCACGCTGTCGACGGTTGTCCATCGCGTGCTTTTTGTCTATGAGAAATATCGGGCCGGGGGGCCGGACCGAATGTCCGGCACGTAATGGAGAGCCGGGGTGAAAGAGTTCTTTTGGTCGGTCTGGCGCAGTCTTCCCACGAGCGCTGGTCGAAGATCGATTCGTTAGAAGAGCTGGCTTACCTCAGCGAGACCGCGCGGGCGAAGGTGGTTGAGAAGATCCTTCAGGTCCGTGAACGCATCCACCCGGCAACCGTCGTCGGCCGCGGTAAGGTCGTGGAACTTGCCAACCTCGGCCGGCAATTCCGGATCGATCTTTTGATCTTTGACCTTGAGCTATCCGCCAGCCAGATTCGAAACATCGAAGGTCTCTCGAGTATCCGTACCATCGACCGGACCACGCTGATCCTTGACATCTTCGCGCAGCACGCCAGTACCCGGGAAGCGAAACTGCAGGTCGAGCTGGCTCAGCTTGAGTATCGATTACCCCGCTTGGCCGGCAAAGGGGTTGAGCTTTCCCGCCTCGGGGGCGGCATTGGCACCCGCGGTCCGGGCGAACGCAAGCTGGAGGTTGACCGGCGCCGCATCCGGACCCGGATCAGCGTTTTGAAGAAGGCTCTGAAGAAAATCGAGACCGAACGCCGGGAGCAGCGTAAGGAACGGTCGGGGATGTTCAATGTGTCGATCGTCGGTTACACCAACGCCGGCAAGTCATCGCTCTTAAACGCCATGACCCGGGCCCATGTCAAGGTTGACGATATGCTTTTCTCGACTTTGGATCCCCATACCAGCATTCTCTACTTCTCACCCCGGAAACGGATCCTGCTCACCGACACCGTCGGTTTTATCAAGAACTTGCCGCACTCGCTGGTGGCCTCGTTCCGGGCGACCCTGGAGGAAGTCAGGCGGGCGGATCTGGTGCTCCATGTCGTTGACCTGGCGCAGAGCGGCTGGGAAGAGAGGATCGAGGCGGTCGAGAAGGTCTTGGTTGAGATCGATGCCGACACGAGACCCCAGCTTCTTGTTTTCAATAAGATCGATCGGGTCTTTGAGACTAACGTTATGCGGCGGCTCGAGAAGGACTTTCCCAAGCGGGTGTGCGTTTCGGCCAAGTACGGGGACGGTCTCGAGGAATTCAAGAAGCTTCTGTATAAGATCGCCTTCGGCGGCAAGACCAAGACCCTGCGGTTGGCGCGCAACCAGTGGGACCGGATGCCGGAAATCTACCGGCAGTATGAGGTGCTTGAGATCAGGGAGCAGGGCGACCGGATTTTGGTGAAAGTGCGGTAGCCAGTATACGACTTTAACTTTTTTAATAATGCGGATAGAATTCAGGTTCGTGGGCTCATATTCGCCCAAATAAAGGTTTACGACGAGGCTTGGTCCATTTGCGATCAGTATGGCTCCATCTAAAGTTAGGGCGCCACCCTAATCCGTCTGAGGCGGACGCCCTTTGGCCGTGGCGTGGCTTAGGTTCTGCCCGTGGCTCAGATGAGCCTCACTTCACCTAAAATCTATCCTTTTCTTGTCTCTTGCAAGAGTCGTGTCAGTATTCAAACAAGATGGAAAAAGACAAAGGCCCCGCATGGGGCCTTTGTCTTCCAATGGACTGTCTCGTACTAGTCAAGGACTACGAACTTCCCGGTGCTAGTCTTGTCCCCGGAACGGTACTGGGCAAAGTACACGCCCGGTTTCAGGGTCAACCGTAGTCCGTGATTAGGAGTGACGACATGGGCCTTCGTGTTCACCAGTTGGCCGGCAACGTCGTAGATATCGATCGCGCCGCGCGCCGCGCCGGGGTCGGTCATCTCAAACTGAACGACGCGCCGCGTGGGGTTCGATCTGATTGCGAGAGGTCCGGCGCGGTTGATGGCCACCGTATTCTGTTCAGCCACACCCGGGAAGACCGTGTCGGGCTCGGCCAGCTCCAGTATTGACGCCACCATGCACTTGACGACTTTGCAGTAGTAGACCGTATCCAGGGTAGTGATCCGGTCGTTGACCGTATGGTACCACGGGTTCGCATCATCCTCGAAAACGTCTACGGCTTCGTAGCCGTTCTGCCAGAACGAGTAATGGTCGGAATTGGCCGGGGCACTGGTCGAGACCCGTATGCGCAGGCCAAGACTGTAGTCAATGTTCATCTGGTTGAACTTGGTGCTTAGCGCTATTGATCCCGGACGGTTGGCATTACAACAGCGGACTGAGTCGAAGTTCGAAGTTTCATAAGCGATCATATCGCCGTTGAAGTAGCCTCGGATCGAATCACCCCGCGCCCGGGCCTGGCTTGCGTAAGCGGCACTGCCATATAGACCTTGCTCTTCAGAGTTCCAGGCGACGAACTTGATCGTGCGCTTGAAGGGAATCCCGCGGATGTATTTCGCGGCAATCAGTCCGGCGACGGTGCCGGTGAGGTTGTCGTCGGCGCCGGGAGCGTTGCCGGTACTCGGCACGTCGTCGATATGACCGCCGATAAGATACTGTTGTCTTGGGTAGATACGCCCCACGCGGGTGGCAATCACGTTGCTGTCCTGATTGAACAGGTGATAGGCAACCGAGTCGACGCCGTACGACTGCACTCGCTCAACGTAGTATCTAAGCGCGACCGAATTCTTCGTATTAGTATAGTAACGGCTGCGGATCGTATCGGTTCGGCCCCCGACCGTGACTGGATTCTCTCCGGAGAGGTCGCGGATGAACCGGGCCAGCTCGCCGGGCGTTATCTGGTTGATAACCCACTGCACAACCGCATTGTACTTGGTGCCCGAGGTGATTACCGGTGCGAACCGGTGCGGCAGGACAATCGGCTGACGCGGGACGTGAGCGATATGATAGCGTAGGTTGGGCAGGTACTCAATCATCGGGGGTTGTCCGACGACGAGGAACATCCCGGCGTAGGGCACAAGAATCCGGGCGTATTCGGCGACGACTTTAGATGCCCCTTCGAGGTCGTATTCCCCGGGCGGGGTGACGATAAAAAACTCGCCCTGGCTCGGCGCGGCGCCGAAGTCCTGATAGGTGATGCCCCTCTGGTCCAGATGGGCAGCCTGTTCAGGATTCAAGACCCCGACATAGCTGTTCGCCATCTGGGCGTAAAACGCGATGCCGAGGCCGGACAGAATGTCGAGTTGTGCGCCATCGGCCGGGAATACCTGCACCAGATTGCCTGCGGCCGCGGTGACGGCAATCGATACTGCTACGACAAATAGACACCTCATAAAACCTCCTTGATTCAGAGTCGGTGCGAACACGCATTAGCGTAACTGAAAAGACCGGCTTGTCAAGAACAATGTCGACGACTGCCGATGGCTCGTCGGGCGCGTCGAAATTCTGGGTTGACTTCGATACGATTTGTGGTAGAATGAATCGACGATGGAACCCGCACGAGCCCACCTCTTGATATCAGGAAGAGTCCAGGGGGTATGTTTTCGAGCGTATGCCGAAGAAGAGGCACAAAGTCTCGGGCTCAAGGGATGGGTGAAGAACCTGCTGGACGGCCGGGTCGAAGTGGTATGCGAGGGCGAGAAAGATGATGTTGAGAGATTCGTAGAATGGTGCCATCGCGGACCGCCCGGTGCCCTGGTGCGGGATATCGATGTCGGCTGGGAGACGGTCACCGACGAATTCGATGCGTTCACGATCGAGTATGGCCATTAAGAAGATCCTCGTTGCCAATCGCGGGGAGATTGCCGTCCGCATCATGCGGGCCTGCCGCGAAATGGACATCGCCACGGTCGCAATCTATTCTGAAGCCGATCGCAATGGACTTCACGTCCGGTACGCCGATGAGGCTTACTGCATCGGACCGCCCCCGTCCGGTGAGAGCTACCTCCGGATTGACAAGATCATCGACACCGCCCTGAAAGCCAAGGTCGCAGCGATCCATCCCGGCTACGGATTTCTTGCCGAAAACAGCAGTTTCGTCGAAGCCTGTGAGGCAAACAAGATAGTCTACATCGGTCCGAATAGCAGGGCGACAAAGCTGCTTGGTGACAAGACCAACGCCCGCAAGGCGATGAGCGCGGCCGGCGTGGCGATCGTGCCCGGAACCAAAGACCCGATCAAGGATGAGAAAGAAGCCGCGGGAATCGCCGCTCAAATCGGCTACCCGGTTTTGATCAAGGCGGCGGGGGGTGGCGGCGGCAAGGGGATGAGAATCGTCGACAAACCCGAGGAGCTTGCCCGGGCTTTGAAATCGGCCGCGGCCGAGGCGGCTTCGGCTTTTGGCGACCCGACGATCTACATCGAAAAGTACATTACCCAGCCAAGACATGTGGAAATACAGATTCTGGCCGACAACCATGGCAATGTCGTTCATTTGAATGAGCGTGAATGCTCGGTCCAGCGCCGCTACCAGAAGATGATTGAGGAGTCGCCTTCGCCGATCGTCAATGCTGAGCTCAGGCAGGAGATGGGTGAGGCCGCGAAAAAAGCAGCCCGGGCCGCCAACTATAACAACGCCGGCACCGTGGAGTTTTTGGTTGACGCGGCGAGGAAGTTCTATTTTCTCGAAGTCAATGCGCGGCTTCAGGTTGAGCATCCGGTAACCGAGCTTGTGACCGGAATCGACATCGTCAAGGAGCAGATCAATATTGCCGGCGGCGAGGAGCTTAGGTTCACGCAGGCTGAAATCCCCCTACGGGGTGCGGCCCTTGAATGTCGCATCTCAGCTGAAGACCCGGACAACAGCTTCATGCCCTCGACCGGTCGGGTTGTAGGCTTATCCTGGCCCGGCGGGCCCGGAGTTCGGGTCGAAAGCGGCATCAGCGAGGGTTTCGAGATTCCGATCTATTACGATCCGCTGATTGCCAAGCTCTTGACCTGGGGCAAAGACCGCAATGAAGCGATAGGTCGTATGAGGCGGGCGCTTGACGAGTTCTGGATCAAGGGGGTCAAGACAACGACCCCGTTCCACCGCCGGATTCTTGATGACGCGGAGTTTCTCGCCGGCCAGTACGATACGCATTTTGTGGCCCGCTTTCTGGAACGCGGGATGCCCCGGGGCGCTGACGACGAACAGCTTGCGGTACTAGCGGCGGTGGTGGCGCACCTGAAGCTTAAGGCGAAGACTTCTCTTCAGGTCGAAGCCGGCACCACGGAAAGCAAATGGCGGGTGACCGGACGCTGGCAGGGGATGCGGCGCTAGTGTCATGTCCTGCAAATACATTTACTGCAGAAAGGTCATTTAAGCGACAGGACACTAGGACGAATTGACCATGGCTCTCGTTACAACCATCGGCGACAAAAAGCATAAGGTCGAGGTGAAGGAGTTCTCAAGCCGCAAGGGGGAAGAGGTCTTCAAAATTCAAGTCGGACCCAAGACCTATGAAGTCGATGTTTCTTCCTTCAGCGGCCCGGGACGCCTTTCGATGCTGGTTGATAACCGCTCCTATGATGTCGATATCGACCAGGATGGTGAAGAGCTTCTGGTCACGGTGCGAGGGCGGACCTACCGGGTTACGGTCGAGGATGAAATCAGGGAGAAGATGCTGGGCAAGAGCAAGGCCCGTGCCGGCACCGGCGAACTGCTGGTCAAGGCCCCGATGCCGGGCATGGTCGTGGCTCTCGAAGTGAAAGAAGGCGATACCGTAAAGAGCGGCCAGGGGTTGGTCGTCCTGGAAGCGATGAAGATGCAGAACGAGCTCCGTTCGCCCCGGGCCGGCAGGGTCACGACGGTCAAGGTTAAGCCGGGCGACAAGGTCAACGGCGGCGATACTCTGCTTGTGATTGGCTGACGGCCCGACTGAACCACAGTTGCTTACCGCAGACGCAACGCTCGACTCCGGGGGCCGGTAGTTAGGTGGTCGCCGGGAAAGGTTTAGAAAAGTATACGCCTGCCCCCAAGGTGGTTCGACAAAAAAGGCCCGGGCGGGCCTTTTTTGATTTCGGATGATAAGCTATTGCCGTATCATTCCAACATCACGAACTTTCTGGTTATCGTGCTGCCGTCAAGCCGGCATTTGGCGAAATAGACGCCGGCCGGCAGTTCCAGCGTGACGGGTTGATTGACCAGAACTGGTTGGTCGACGCCAGTCACGAGCTTACCGGTGGCATCGTAGATGGCAAGCTCGCCCATCTTTACCGTCAAGCCGTTGATGGTGAACTGAACCGAGCGGCGCGCCGGATTGGGATGGACCGTGAGCCGGGAGCCGGCAAGTGCGCCCGGACTCTCTTCCGCGACGCCGGGAAAGAGCGTATCAGGCTCAGCCAATTCAAGGAGGGTCGCGACCATGCACTTCACGACACGGCAGAAGTAGAGCGTATCAAGGGTGGTGATGCGGTCACTGGTGGTGTGATAGTACGGGTTGTTGTCGCTCTCGATATTGCAGATCGCATCATAGCCGTTGATCCAGAACGAATACATGTCAGACCAGGAAGGCGCCTGGGTCGAGACGCGGACCCGCAGGGCGAGGCTGTAGTCGGTGTTCATCTGGACGAATTTGTTGCTGATTGTCACCGAGCCGGGTCGGCCCGCGTTGTAACACCAGATGTAATCCATACTGGAAGTCTCATAGGCCAGCATGTCGCCGTTCAGATAGCCCCGGATGGAATCGCCGCGGCCCGCGGCTTCACCTGCATAGTAGTCGCTGCCGATAAGACCCTGTTCTTCGGCGTTCCAGGCCACGAACTTGATGGTGTGTTTAAATGGTATGCCCCGGATGTACTTGGCGGCGATGAGACCGGCTATGGTTCCGGTGGCGTTGTCGTCGGCGCCCGGCGCGTTACCCGAGCTGGGCACATCGTCGATGTGGCCGCCGATCAGATACTGACGTCTTGGGTAGACCCGGCCGACGCGGGTGGCAATGACGTTGCTGTCGGCGTTAAACAGGTGATAGGCAATTGAATCGACACCGTAAGACTGCATTTTTTCATAGTAGTACTTGAGCGCTACCGAGTTCTTGACGTTGTAAGTATACCGGCTGCGAATCGTATCGGTTCGTCCGCCGACGACCACCGCGTTCTCGCCGGAAAGGTCGCGGACCAGGCGCGCCAGTTCTCCCGGGGTAATCTGGTCGATGACCCATTTGACGACGGCGTTGTATCTTGAGGGTGAGGCCGGTTCGGGCCGGAACGAGGAGTTGAAAACAATGGGCCGCCGGTTGACACGGGTGATGTGACAGCGGCGCGAGGGCAGGTATTCAATCATTGCCGGGCTGCCGACTACGAAAAAGGAACCGGAATGTTCGAACAGAACACCCGCATAGTCGGACACAAGGTGGCGGGCGTCGGCCATCTTCATGTCTGCAGGCGGGGCGACAATGTAGAAGTCGCCCTGGGTCGGGACCGGGCCGAGCTCGCGATAGGTGATTCCATACTGATCGAGTACGGCTGCCTGGCCGGGGGTAATGACTCCCACGTAGCTGTCATCGAGTCGCGCATAAAGGTCGAGGTTCATCGTACCGAGCCGGTCAAGGTCGGTGCTGCCGGCGGGAAAGACCGCGACCAAGTTGCCGGCACTGGAGACAACAGATAACAGAGCACAGCATGCGAAAATGTATTTCATGAAGAGCCTCCTTGGCTTGAGAAAAGACCTAATTATGACAAAGGGTAGCGGGTTTTACCGCTTTGTCAACAATCTTCTCAGTGATTTAGGCGTTTGAGCACCGCCTGGGTGGTCGTTACGTAGGCGAAGGCATAGGCGATGTTACGCAGGGCTCCGACGTGCAGTTCTTCAGTCCCCGAGCCGGTGGCGTCAGCCAGAAAGAAAACCCGGAAATCCCGAAAGAAGGCATCCCGGGCGGTGGACTCGCAGCAGATGTTGGTCATCACGCCGGTGATGATCAGGTCCGTCACGCCCAAACTACGCAGGACAATCTCCAACTTGGTATTGTAAAATGCGCTGTAGCGGTGCTTCAAGATTACCGGCTCGGCCGGCTTGGCGGCCAGACTTTTGATCAGCGCGGCGCCCTTCTTGCCCAGGACCAGGGCTCGTTTTGCCATCAGGTCCGGCCACCAGGCCGCGGTCATCCCACCATCGATCTTCGGGTTTTCGTGAACATGCGCCGTGTAGATGACCGGCACGCGATGTCTACGGCAGGCCCCGACGAGCCGGGCGACATTGGAGAGAACGGCAACGCCGCCCTGGGTCAAGAGCGGCCCATCAGGGAGGAGAAAGTCATTCTGCATGTCGACGACCAGAAGCGCCGTTTTCCGCGGATTGAGCTTCATCCGGTGGGTATTGTAGGGCGCGATAGCCTTGAGCCACCTCTTGGTCTTCAGTCTGAGATTTTTCTCGGTTACGTACGGTTTCACACCTGAGAATTTAACCATTTCGGCTCGTAAATCAAGGGTAAAACGAGCATTAATTGTTGACAAAGACGCGATTTAGAATAGAATAGATGCCTTATGACCGCCGAACTTCTAAGTGGGAAAGTAATCGCCGAAAAAATAGCTGAAAACCTGCGCGGCGAAATCGATCAACTTCGTGTGCAGGGTGTTGTACCTAAGCTGGGTGTGATTCTGGTGGGCGAAGACCCAGGGAGCGTGGTTTACGTACGGAATAAGGAAAATACCGGCAAGAAACTGAACATCGAGGTCGACGTCCGTCGTTTTCCGGCCGACACCAAGCAACCGGCCGTGATGGCAGTGATTGATGAATTCAACCGGGATTCGAAGCTTCATGGTTTCATTGTTCAGCTGCCTCTGCCCAAAGGCTTTGACACCGAGCAGGTGCTGCTGAGCATCAATCCGGCCAAGGATGTCGATGGTTTCCATCCGATCAATCTGGGGCGGCTTCTCGCCGGAGCCCCGGATTTCGTTCCCTGCACGCCGTTAGGTATCATCGAGATGCTTAAGATCTCAGGGATCAAGACGCAAGGCCGGAGCGTTGTCATCGTCGGCCGCAGCAACATCGTCGGCAAACCCCTGGCCATTCTCCTCCTCTTGAAGGGCGAGATGGCGGATGCTACCGTTACCGTGTGTCACCAGAAGACAGTCAATCTGGCCAGTGTGACGCGTCAAGCTGATATCCTTGTTGCGGCAATGGGTCGGGCCAGGGCAATCACCGCGGATATGGTCAAACCCGGTGCGGTTGTAGTCGACGTTGGCATCAATCGGGTCGAAGGCAACAAGCTGGTCGGGGATGTTGACTTTGACAGCGTGAAGGAAGTGGCTGGCGCGATTACCCCGGTGCCCGGAGGGGTTGGCCCGCTGACGGTAATAATGCTTCTCAAGAATGTCGTTTACGCAGCAAGGAGAAGCCTTGGACCTGGAAAAGTATCTTAGAGAAAAGAAAGCCCTTGTTGACTCCGCGCTGAAGCAGTATCTCGCATCCCAGAGTCCCCTTTTCAAGGCCATGGCCTATTCGACCGTCGACGGCGGGAAGCGCTTGCGCCCGATCCTGGCCCTGGCCACATTCGAAGCACTTGGCGGCAAGGACTCAAGCCGTGTTATGCCGGCGGCCTGCGGCATGGAGATGATTCATGTCTATTCACTGATTCACGATGATCTCCCGGCGATGGACAATGATGACTATCGGCGCGGCAAGCTGACCAACCACAAGGTGTACGGTGAAGCAATGGCGATCCTTGCCGGCGACGGCCTGTACGCGTTGGCTTTTGAGCTGTTCAGCCAGGGTGACAATCATGCCGACGCCCAATTGAGGGTGGTCCGGGAGATGGCGCAGGTGACGGGTCCGCGCGGCATTGTCTGGGGCCAGGCGCTGGACATCACGGCCGAGAAAGATTTCGACCCCAGGACCCTGCGCACGATTCACGTCAACAAGACGGCGAAGTTTTTTTCCGCGGCCATCAGGTGTGGTGCCATCCTGGCTTACGCAGCGGAACCGCGTATCGAAGAGCTGGGCCGGGCCGGCCTGTATCTCGGGATGCTTTTTCAGATCACGGATGATATTCTCGATGTGACCGGCGACGCCAAAACCGTGGGCAAGGCCACGCACAAAGACGAACCGCAGAATAAATTGACTTATCCCCGGGTTTATGGGCTCCCGGGGGCGCGTTTTCGCGCCCGGCGCTATTCGGATTTGGTTCTTAAGCGCGCCGGCCGTTTTGAATTCTTGGCCGCATTGACCGAACTGATTGTCCGGAGAAACTCCTAACCGTCCCGCCTTATGTCCACTCTGGAAAAGGTAAATAATCCGCAAGATCTAAAGCGCCTGTCAATCGAAGAGCTGGAGGTCCTGGCGTCGGAGATAAGAAAGCTAATTATCGACGTCTGTTCGAAGACGGGCGGCCATGTCGGCCCGAGCCTGGGCGTCGTTGAACTGACGATTGCTCTCCATCGTGTCTTCAACACTCCGGTTGACCGAATTGTCTGGGACGTCGGTCACCAGTCTTACGCCCACAAGATTCTGACCGGGCGAAAAGACCGGTTCCGGACGCTGCGAACTTATCAGGGCATGAGCGGTTTTCCCAAACGGGCCGAATCATGCTATGACAGTTTTGACACGGGCCATTCGTCAACTTCGCTATCGGCGGCGCTGGGCCTGGCCCTGGCCCGCGATTTCCGTCAGGAGAAGTACAAGGTGATCGCGCTCATCGGCGACGGCTCGCTGGGCGGGGGCATGGCTTTCGAGGCGCTCAACCATATCGGACAGCTCAAGAAAGACCTGATTGTGGTGCTCAACGACAATGAGCGGTCGATCGGCGAAAACGTCGGCGCACTGGCCCAATACCTTAACCGGGTAATCACAACCCGCACCTACAACCGGCTGCGCGATGATATCTGGATTGCTTCCGGCCGCTTGCCGGTGCCGGCGCGCGACCGGGTCCGGCTGCTCGCGCGGCGGGTCGAGGAAGGGTTCATCGGCCTGGTGGCGCCGTCGATCATCTTCGAGGAGTTGGGCTACCGGTATATCGGGCCGCTAAACGGCCACCACCTTGACGGCCTGATCAAGACTTTCAGCCGTATCAGAGAATTCCGAGGCCCGCTGTTCGTCCACGTGGTAACGGCGAAGGGCCGCGGCTATAAGCCGGCGGAGGACCGGCCGGAACTCTTCCATGGTATCGGGCCTTTTGACGCAGCGACCGGCGAATGCCCGGAAGGCGCGCGCAGTTTCACCCAGGTCTTCGGCGAGACACTGGTCGAGCTTGCCGGGGAGAACGAAAAGATCGTGGCGATTACGGCCGGGATGTGCCTGGGTACCGGACTGGCGTCTTTTCGCGAGAAGTTTCCGAACCGTTTCTTCGACGTGGGCATTGCCGAGCAACACGCCGTAACCATGGCCGCGGCGCTGGCCCTGGAGGGGTTCCGGCCGGTCTGCGCCATCTACTCCACTTTCCTGCAGCGCGCCTTTGACCAGCTCATCCACGACGTTGCCCTGCAGAATCTCCCGGTGGTCTTTGCCGTGGACCGGGCCGGCCTGGTCGGCGAGGACGGACCGACCCATCACGGGCCTTTTGACCTTGCTTACTTGCGCATCATTCCCAACCTGACGATCATGGCGCCGAAAGATGAAAGTGAGTTGAGGTGCATGCTGCACGCCGCCGTCGACCACAAGGGCGGTCCGATTGTCGTGCGGTACCCGAGGGGAGAGGCAATCAGCAGCGGTCCGGTCTCGGCGGAGAAGATCGAGATCGGGAAAGCCGAGACCATCATCAAAGAAGGCGATATCGCGCTAATCGCGATCGGCACCATGGTTGGCGAAGCGGTCGCCGCCCACGGCCAGCTCAAGAAGGACGGGATCAAGACGTCGGTCATCAACGCGCGCTTCATCAAGCCCCTGGACGAGGCGCTTCTTACCAGCGTTGCCCGGAAAGCGAAAAAGGTGTTCACGATTGAAGAGGGCAGCCAGGCCGGCGGCTTCGGCAGTGCGGTGCTCGAACTCTTGGCCCGGTACGGCCTGGCTGACAAAGTCCGGGTGATTGCCCTGCCGGACCGGTTCGTCGAGCACGGCGCGCGGAGCATACTCCTTAAGAACTGCGGTCTGTCGAGCGGCGCCATCGCCAAGAGGGTGAAGGAAGAACTATGAGATGGCTGGTGGTGGGCGGCTGCCTGTTGGCCGGGCTGGTTGCGGCGGATGACTTTTCCAAGACGGAAATCAAGCAGAAGGTGGAAATAAATTACGAGCGGGGGTTTGTCGTTTTTAAGCGCTATCGGGGCAGCGATTTCATCGGGGTTGACAGCGTGGTGGCCATCGAGGAGTATCTGGCCGGCCAGTTGCGTGAGAAGAACCGCGACCTTCTGAGGCTGGAGGCGAAGCGGAGTCAGGTGAAGCGGGAAATGGCTTACGGTGACCGGGGTCAGGGACTGATTCAAACCATTGAGGTGCCGATGCCGATTAAAGGCGGCCTGGGCGAATTCATCGGTGATGCAACCAAACTCGATGTCGGGGGTCAGGAGAAGATAACGATCGGCGGGCGCCAGCAGTTCGTGGAGGGACTGACCGGTGATCAGCCTTCGCTCATCCCCGAGCTTGAGATGAAACAGGAACTGCGGATCAACCTCGACGGGCAGGTCGGTGACCGGCTTAAAGTCTTCATCGATCATGACTCGCAGCGCGAGAGCGAGTCCAAGAACAAGATAACGTTGACTTACAAGGGAACCGAAGACGAGATCGTGCAGGAGATCGAGGCCGGCGATACGCAGCTTTCGATACCGGGCACCACCTACACCGGTGATATCCCGGCCCACAAGGGCCTGTTCGGTATCAAGACGACGTCCAAGGCCGGTCCCGTGAGCGTGGTGGCTATCGCTTCTCAGGAAAAGAGTGAATCGCAGGAGTCGAGGTACGAGGGCAAGGTCCGGACCGACTCGACCGTAGTCTTCATCCGGGACTACGAGGGACGGCGCTTCTACTGGATCGGCGACACCGACACCGTGGATGTACTGCGGGTGTGGCTCGACGATCGGTACGAGAGCCCGACCGAACGGCCGCGCTTTGCCTATGCCTATCTTGACATAAATAACGACAACATTCCGGACACAACCTATCCCAGCGACAAGCACGCGGGACGGTTCACGCTCCAGCGGGTCAATGAATTCTACAGTTTCGACGCAGACGCCAACATCCTTCAGCTCAACCAGCCGCTCAACGACCGGTACGTTCTGGCGATTGCTTACTGCACGAGGTCCGGTCACATCGTCGGTGACACCAGTACGACCCGGGACTCGATCCAGCTCAAGCTGATTGTGCCGGAACTCGATGAACCGCGTTCCTATTTGTGGGAGTACGAACGGCGCAACATCTACGAGTTGGGCCAGGGCATTCAGATGACATCTTTCAAGATCTACTACGATGTGCCCGGAGGCCAGGACCGCGATGTCAACGATCAGGGCCAGCCTTACCGCGCGCTGCTGGGTCTTGACCCGGACGGCAACGGCTTCGTTGACTATCCCTATTTCAACTCCTACAACGGCCTGCTGGTCTTTCCCAATGCCTATCCTTTCTGGAGCAGTCAGCTTACCGCCGAGGAACAGGACACGATCATCTACCGCAAGCCCCAGCGCAGTCTCTTGCCGGCCGAAGGCAGAAGATTCTACATGGTCGTTCGGTCGGTGCAAGCCGCCGCCGAGTACGACCTGCCGCCCGACGTTGAGGATGGAAGTGTCAAGGTCTACGTCCAGAGTATCCTCTGGACTGAGGGTACCGACTACACGGTCGACTACGTTGAGGGGAAAGTGAAATTTTTGAAGCCGGTCAAGGAGAATGACGAGGTCAAGATCATCTACGAGACCACGCCGCTCTTTGCGGCTTCGCAGAAGTCGCTCCTCGGGATGCGGGCGTCGATGACGCCCTTCGGCCAGACCAAGCTGGGATCGAGCATTTTCTACCGATCTGAGGGCTACCCTGAGGAACACGCGCGGCTCAAATCCGAACCCCATCGCCGGGTGGTTTGCGAGTTCGACGTCGCCCATCCCCAGCCGCTGGGATTCTTGACCGACGCCGCCGATCGCCTGCCGCTGGTTGAGACCGACGCGCCGTCCAATCTCAACTTGAATCTTGAAACCGCACTCTCCTTCTCCAACCCCAACACTAAAGACAAGGTCTATGTCGACGATTTCGAACGGACGACGATCACCAGCGACTTCTACATGCCCTACCGCAGCTGGAATGCGGCGAGCAAGCCGCATAACAAATCGGACGGCCATTTCGCACGTTCCCGGCTGGTGTGGTATAACCCGCCCGACCGGATGAGCAAGGGCGGCATTTTCCGCAGCCCCGATGATCCTCAGGAATTAGCCGAGGTGTTGAAAGTCTATTTCCAACCGGAGAACGAAACAACCTTTGCCGGGTTGACTCAAGCATCGCAATTCGGTGAGAATCTGCTCGACTGCGAGAACCTTGAGTTCATCGTCAACGGCAAGGGCGGTAAAATGCACATCGATCTGGCCACCAAGATGAGCGAAGACCAGCTGCGGCGCAATGCAGCCGGCGAACTCGTCGGCGTGGGTTCTTATCAGACTGAAGACCGCAACAACGATGCCACCTGGGAGCGGACTATCGAAGACACCGGCTTGGACACGGTCTTCGGGACCGATCCGAACCAGCCCGGCGACGACGGCAACGACGACTACATTGAGACCGATCTGGCACGCCGCAACGGTACCGAGAACAACGGCATCTACGACTCCGAGGACATCAATCACGACGGTGGTTTCTCGCTGGACAACGCCTACTACTCCTACACCATCGACCTCGATTCAACGCAATTCTTGGTGGGCAATGCCGAGCTCCAACCGGGTTGGAAGATGTTCCGGATACCAATCAAGGACTCGGCTAATCGCGATACACTCTACTCGTGCGCGGCGCCCAACTGGGAGTACATCTACAATTGTCGCATTTGGTTTGACGGCTTTACGGCACCCGAGACGGTGACCCTGTATACGCTGTCGGCCACCGGCAGTCGCTGGCAGAACCGGGGCATCGTCGCGCGTTTTCCCCCGCCCGATGATTCGACCGAGCTTTTCGTTCTGACCCCGGTCACGACGCGAACCCACACCTACTACCGGCCGCCCTACCCATTGCTGCGTGACGAATTCGGCCGCTTCCGGGCCGAAGGCGGTTTGGAATTCAGGGTGCACAACCTGCAGAAGTACCACGAAGCGGTTGCTTTTCGGCCGACCGACGAGCCGGAGGACTATCGTGAATACGAACAGATCTCGTTTCTGATTCACACCAAACACTCCGACCCCCAGGTCAATTTCCGATTTGGCAGTGATACGTCGAACTACTACGAATATACCACCTACGCCGATTCGGGCGTCAAGGGCTACAACGACTACCGGGAGATCACGATGAACCTCTCTGATTTCATATCGCTCAAGGAGATAACCAAAGGTGTGGGCACGACCGCCCGGAACGGCTATGCGGTCCGGGGCAATCCGAGTATTTCGGCAGTCCGGTTCTTCCAGATTGCGTTGCGCAACCAGAATGATGCCCTGCTTTCGGATACGATCTGGGTCAACGATATCCGGCTTTCCGCGCCGCGGCGCGAGGTGGGGCGCATCAGTCAGGGTTCGGTGGGCCTGACCTGGGCCGATTTGGCGACCTTCAATTTCGGATTCAGCGAGTCAAACGGCCGGTTCAAGCGGCTCTCCGAAGGCAAGGGCATCGGCACGAGCGGGAACAACCAAAGCCTCAGTTTTTCTTCCACCTACAGCCTGAACAAGGTCCTGCCCGACCGCTGGAACTTCAGCCTTCCTTTTTCGTACAGCCTTAGCCGCTCCCAGTCCGATCCACGCTTCTCGTATCTTTCAGAAGACCTTGAGCTTGATCCGGGCGAGGCGCGGCGTCAGCGTTCGACGAGTCGAAGTGACCGCTACGGTCTATCGTTTTCCAAATCCGGGTCGCGCCACTGGTTCCCGAAATACGCGTTTGACAATCTGTCCCTGGGCGCCGATCTGGGCAAGAGCTACAATAAGGGCAGTACTAACCTCGATTCGTCACGGCAGTTGAGTCTGCGGGGCGGGTACCGGCTTGATCCCAAGATCGGCTTTGCCATCGGACGGGAGAGATTCTCGCTGGCCCCTCAGTCGATCAGTTTTCAGAGCGGATACAACGACAACTACGCGACCAGCTTTTCCCGACCGAATGTTGACTCGGCCTATCGCCGCAGCACCACGGTTCGCAGCCGCCTGCTGTCGCCGTCTTTTTCAACCAGCTATTCGCCCCACCGGATTCTCAATACTTCCTACAGCTTTGCCGAGACGCGGGACTCGGTGAGCCGGCGCCGCCGCTGGGGTGAGGAGGTCGCCCGTAACCAGAGTGTGAGCGCGTCCGTTTCTCAAGAACTTTTCGTAGTGGCGCCGACTTTGTCCTACCGCGGTGGGTACAACGAAGACCATGGTTTCGCGCTGCGGCGGCCCGAGGATTTGCGCAATGTCGGCAACAGCAGCGACTACTCGGCCAGCGGTAGTTTCAAGATGAGTAAGATGCTCAAGAGCCTGACCGGTCTGCGGGATGAGTCAAAGGACACCGTGGTGCTCTCCGGGTCGCCACAGTGGGTCCTGATGCAGATTGAGAAGTTCAGCAACCAGGTGCGCGATCCGACTCTTAACCTGAGCCGTTCCAAGACCTCGAGTTACCAGATGATTCGGGCCCGGCCGGAGTGGCGCTATCAATTCGGCGTCCAGGATACGGTTCCGTCCGAACTGCTCAAAAACCAGTCACTGCAGAATCGCCAGATCCGGGATAACCTTGGGACCAGCTCGGGACTGAGCGTAGCGATGTTCAATGTTTCTTTCGGCTACAACAAGGGCATCACGACCAATCTGGTGTGGGGTACCAACAACACTAAGACCATCACGCGTGAATACCCGGATCTCACGGTAACGGTCTCCCAGGTGGAGAAACTGCCTTTCCTGGTCCGGTACGTCAGCACTTCTTCGGTGAGCAGCTCATTTAATCAGGTCATCGAAACGCGCGGCGACTTCAAGCCGGACTCGGCGCTCAACATCACCGAGGAGTCAAGGACCTACGAGTTTTCGCCGCTGGCATCTTGGCAGATCAACTGGAAGAAGGGTATCAACTCATCGGTCGATGTCCGGCACTCGCAGGGTTATTCAATCCGTTACGACGCCGGCGAATTCCGTACCAATCACAAGACCGAAGGGGTGGATGCCTCACTGGCCTATTCGTTCAGCGCCCCGACCGGTATTCACCTGCCCTTGCTGCAGAAGATACATTTCAAGTCGACCTTGACCGTCAATCTAAGCGCGGGGTATAGCAAGCACTTAGAATGGATACCCGAGACGTATCCCTTGACCAAGCCGAGCGACTATTCGACGTTCACGAGCCGGCTGGGGCTTTCCTATCAATTTTCGAACAGCATCAACGGCGGTTCGGACGTTGATTACTCGCAGAACAAGAATAACAATACCAATATCAACACCAAGATCATCGGAGTCAACTTCTGGGTATTATTCCTCTTCTAATCATCGGTCAGACCGCGTCGCTGTTGAGCCGATTCTGTGATCTGGGTCCGCGCGTCCCCGGGTCGGCCGCCCATCGCCAAGCCCGTGACTACATTGTCAATTACCTGGGCGAGGCCAGGGTCGATTCCTTCGTCCACGGCGGAACCAAGTTCTACAATATCGTTGCCGGGTTCAACCCCGGCGGGGCGCGGCGCATCGGGTTTGCCACGCACTGGGATTCCCGTCCCACCGCCGACCTGGAGAAGGATTTGAGGAAACGGACGCGGCCGATTCTGGGCGCCAACGACGGCGGCTCGGGTGTGGCGGTCTTGCTGGCGCTGGCCGACTCGCTCAAGAAACGGGCACCGCGGCTGGCGGTCGATCTGATCTTCTTTGATGGCGAGGACTTCGGGCCGGAACCGATGCTCCTAGGCTCCAAAGAATTCGCCCGAAAGTGTGATCGCAGCTATGAGTTCGTCATCCTGATCGACATGGTTGGCGACAAAGACTTAACGTTGTTCCGTGAAGGGTATTCCAACCGCTTCTTCCCGGATTTAGTCGATTCGGTCTGGAAAATCGGACGGCGGCTCAACCCGAAGGTTTTCCGCGATGAGGTCAGATACCAGGTGGTGGATGACCACCTGTCGTTGATCGAGCGGGGTATCAGGGCGATCGATATCATTGATTTCGACTACAAACACTGGCATACACTCCAGGATACGCCGGACAAGTGTTCGGAGGCCAGCATGAATCTGGTCCTCAAGCTCCTGCTGCAGCTGAGTTATGAGCAATACTGAGAAGAAGATTGTCGCCTTCCTGATCGCCGCCTTCATTATCGGCAACATCGTCCTTTTCATAAAACGGGAGCGGATCAAGCGGCAGTACGGCCGGCTGACGATTGAGGAAATCGTGAGCCGCGTTGACATCAACCAGGCAACCGCGGAGGAGCTGGAAGGACTGCCGGGCATCGGCCCGGTGCTGGCGTCCCGTATTGTCGAGCACCGCCAGAAGTACGGCGATTTCCGCCGTGCCGAGGACCTCCTCAAGATCGACGGCATGAGCAAAAAGGTTGTCGGACGGCTTGAAGACATGGTCAGCTTCGAATCCCGGCCTTGAGAATCAAATACCGCATCGAGGATTTCGTCGTCCACGAGGAGTTGAAGAAGGTTGAGCCAGGCGAACACTATCTATACCTGATCCGGAAGGCCGATATCACAACGTGGGACGTGCAACGTCTCATTGCCCGCCACTTTCGGGTCGCTCCGCGCCTGCTGTCTTTCTGCGGCCTCAAGGATCGTAATGCTATTGCCTTCCAATATATGTCATCGCCGCGGCGTCTGGCAGAACAGCACCGCGTGAAGAAATTCGAGCTCGAACTTGTCGGCCGAATCGACCATGCGCTCGGGGCCGGCGACCTGCTCGCAAATCACTTCGAAATCATGATTCGCGACCTTAAGCGGCCGAGCATCGAGCGTTTCCTTGAGAGTATCGATGAGGTCAAGGCGGCCGGTCTGGCCAACTATTTTGATGAGCAGAGGTTTGAGTCGCGATTAGGGGCCGACGATTTCGTGGCCCGGCGGCTCATGCTGGGGCAGTATGAAGGCGCTCTCCGACTGCTCATCGCCCAGCCGCTCAAGCTTGACTCCTCCGAGTTGAAGCAATTCAAGCGCCTGGCCGTCGAGTGCTGGGGCGAGTGGCGTACGCTGGGCCGGCTGGCGCCGAAAAAATATCAAGCCCTGTTCCGCCAGCTGGAAAGAGCACCGGATGCGGTCGGCCGGGCCTTGAACTTTTTTGAGCATGACTATCTCGAATTTCTCATCAGCGCGTTTCAATCTTTTCTCTGGAACGAAGTCGCCCAGCGGTTCCTGCGTAGAGTCGCCCCGGACGGCTTCGAGTTCGGCTATTTCCTGGGCCGATTCTATTTCTATCACCGCATCGAGGGGTGCTATTTCGACTACCAAATACCGGTACTCAACCACCAGACCGTGATTGAAGATCGGGACCTGGTCCCAATCTACGAGCAGGTTCTGGAGGAGATGAATCTGTCTCAGGGTATGCTCAAAATCAAGTTTCCGGAGCGCATCCGGGTGAAGAGCTTCAACCGACCTTTGGTGGCGCGTCCGGTTTTTGACAAAGTAGCGGTAATCGATGACGCGTACTTCCGGGGGCAGGCGGCCCTGGCTTTGAATTTCAGCCTGGGTTCGGGCAGCTACGCAACCCTGCTCATCAAGCGCCTGGTCGGTCCGAAACAGCCGAACCGGAACGAGAGTACCTAATACAGCGTCTGAAGCCTCGGGACCGCGGAAATCCTGAAGACGTTATGTGCTGACCTTTCGAATATCTGCGACGTTAGTTAGGGAAAGAAGCTCCCGCTATCCCCCGCAAGTATCTCTTGACAATCAGGACAGGTCGAGCGAAATATCGGCGATCAGCGGTGACGTCGGCATCAAGGAGCGCACCATTACCGCGCCGGGTGGAGCTTCACTGAACATCTATCCCAATCCGGCCCGCAGGTTTCTTGCCGTCAACACTGATTTCCCGGTACAATCCATCAGAATCTATGACGTTTGCGGCAAGCTGGTGAAAGAAAGAAGAAAGGAGGGCTTTGTAGGTGAGATAAGGGTCTCACTCAAAGGAATGAGCGCCGGCGTCTATTTTGTGAAAGCGAAGGCGGATAAGAAGTTATTTATTGCGAAAACCGTCGTAAGCAAATGGTCTCGCATAGAGAAACGGTCAGCCCTGGCGGGCAGGTCGACACATTTTGCATAGTAAGCGCATCGTGCAAATATGAAAAACGTGCGGTTTTGACTGAAACATAACACCCAGCTCCACAAGCGCCAACCGCTCGATCCCGCTTGATGCCTAATGCTCTCTAACGATTTTTCTGACGGCGATTCGGTCGTGGCTTCTCAGAACACAGAAGTAAACGCCCGAGGGCACCACGTGGCCATCGTTGTCTCTACCGTTCCATTCTACAGAGGTCTCGGCCCTGACCGCGGCCAGCGATCTTATAAGATTTCCCCTAGCATCGTAGACTTTCAAGACAATTCGTCCGCTCTCAAGGGGCAGACCGCTAATCACACACCGTCTTCTAAAAGGATTCGGAAATACACGCAACCCACCTCTTGTCGTAACCAGTGCGACTGGGGTTTCCCGTATTTCACTCGGCGTGAAGAATTTGCCCCACGTTCGGAAAACAGACACGGGCCGACCGTTGATCGAATCGGTGAAACAGCCGAACGTAACCAACACCTGGCCGCCTGGCCCCACCGCAAGCCTGGGTATCACTTGTCTACCCGGCATGTTTGTCAATCGGAACGAGTCGATGACTGTTCCGCCTTCATCTACCATGGCCCCGCCTATCGCCGCGTAACCATACCGCCGATCGGTCCATGCGACAAGGAAGTTCTGACCATCATAAACAACCGTGGGATATTCCTGATCGGCGGGCGCAACCGTAATCGCAATCCCCGCAGTGTCGAGGACTATGCCTGACTTGGTCACTCGCGAGCCGTAGATGTCCCAGTTGCCCCCGTTCCGTCCATCCTCCCACACCACCAGGTAGTTGGATGCGCCGACGGCGACTGCAGGACACCACTGACTGAAAACCCGTCTGACGATGGCGATGCCGGCGGTGTCTATGACGACTCCTGCCGGGCTGACTCTTGCTCCATAGATGTCCTGTGGGCCCGCCCGCTCGTCTTCCCAGACAATGAAGTAGTTGCTGCTGTCAAAACACCCCGCCGGCCTCCATTTCTCCCCGGTGCCGCTCGAAATGGTGATAGCAGTAGTGTCGATAATCACCCCAGACCGGCTCACGCGTGCGCCGTATATGGCCTGGGAATCACTCTCCCATGTTATAAGGTAATTTGTTCCGTCAAACGTGACGTCTGGATGCGCAAATATGCTCCCCCGGTTTGATACGATCACGCCCTGGGTGTCAAGTACAACCCCAGCGCGCGTTATCCGGGCACCGACGATGTCGATGCGCGATGGATTGACCGAGTCACGCCAGACCGCGAAGTAGTTCGTCCCATCAAAGGCCACGTCCGGTGCAATCTGAAGGTCTGCCCGGGAGATAACCCTGATACCCATTGGGTCAACAATAGCCCCCGTTTGACTGACCCGCGCGCCATACACGTCAAAGGATTTCCCAGTGCGGTTGTCCGGCCAGACGACCAAGTAGTTCGTCCCGTCAAAGGCCGACGAATGGCTGTCATGCCGGTAAGTTACAGTGGAGATAGGCCGACCCGATGAGTCGGGCAGACCCCCAGATGGTGTGACTCGGCCACCGTATATGTCAAGATCCTGGGGTAGCCCGCTCCGATTGTCGGCCCAAGTAACAAGATAGCTTGAACCACCAAACGCCACGGCTGGACACCTCTGTGTATCGGCAAGATCCGCCAGGGCAATCCCCG
>CAYGYG010000006.1:0-1153 GCA_964354155.1 uncultured bacterium
AACCTTAACATTTTCCCTTGGGAAAATATTAACATATTGACTTAGTAATAACACCGTTTTGTCATTGTCCCACGGCCCGGCGGCCCTGGTATCTTGCTGGCGGAAGCTTTTCTTGACAAATGGGCCGCCTTAGCTATAATCAATGCCCCTGGAGGTATAATGCGATTCAATGCCCGGAATTTCATTGATGCTGCAATTCCTGAATTGCAGAAGCGAGTCGACAACGCGATCGCGATTTGTGCCACGTCGGGCGGGGTTGACTCGATGGTGTGCGCCTTCTTAGGCCATCACGCGCTCGGTGACCGGTTGATTGCCGCATTCATCGATGATGGCCTGATGCGAGTGAGAGAGCCGTCGGATGTCACTTCGCTGCTCAAGAAGAGACATGTACGAACCAAGCTGGTCAATGTTAAGGATGAATTCTTCTCCGCGCTCAAAGGATTGGAAGACCCTGAGGAGAAGCGCAAGGCATTTCGTGATACGTTCTACAAGGTGTTGGGCCGAGTCGTACGGGAGGCCGGCGCGAAGTTCTTGATCCAGGGCACGATCGCGGCCGATATTGTTGAAACCAAGGGAGGGATAAAGACACAACATAATGTCTTAAGTCAGATCGGCATTGATCCGAAGCAGTATGGCCTTGAGATAGTTGAACCCCTGAAGGAACTCTACAAACCGCAAGTCCGGGTTGTTGCCCGCAAATTGGGGCTGCCGCCCAGCATATATCGACGGATGCCGTTTCCGGGTCCGGGTCTTGCCACCAGGGTATTGGGTGAGGTTACTCCGGAGCGGGTGGAGATTGTGCGCCGGGCTACGACCATTGTCGAAGAAGAAGTCATGAAATATAAGCCATTCCAAGCGTTCGCCGTCTTGCTTCGGGATCAGGCAACCGGTGTCAAAGCCGGGGGCCGGGCCTTTGGTCATATCATCGCCATCCGCAGTGTTGAATCGAGCAATGCGATGACGGCGCTGCCCTCTAAAATTCCCTGGCGGTCGCTGGAAAAGATGCGCAACCGCATCCTCAAATACATTCCGTCGGTGGTCAAGGTCGTGTACGATTTGACGCCGAAGCCGCCGAGCACGATAGAATACATATAGGGACGAAGGGCGAGGGACGTCCGTTCGCTGCGCTCACTAGGACGAAGGACGCAACGGA
>CAYGYG010000006.1:1253-100362 GCA_964354155.1 uncultured bacterium
CGAAGGGCGAGGGACGTCCGTTCGCTGCGCTCACTAGGACGAAGGACGCAACGGATGATACACGATCCAGGATACACGATGCCAGATACATGGCGAGAGGCAATAGGCGATGGGCAATGGGGGGCCGTTAGCTCTAGCCGCTGATTTCCGACGTCTCTCTACTTGCTACTCTCGACTCGCTCATCAATATCTGTCTGCATCCGTGACAATCCGTCTGAATCGACCATGATGACTACTTCCCGAAAAAACCCATCCATTCCGGCTTGGCCGGTTTGGGCGACATCGCCTGCCACTCCTCGTCGGTGAGACGCTGATCCATGGGCTGGGTGAACTCGTAGTAGTTGTAGACGGCACCCTTCATCAACGTCGGCGTCTTGCCGGCATTGACCAGCACATAGAAGTAGGCGGGTTTGTCATTGGCCGCCTCCAACACCAGCTTCGTGTTGGGGTCGGTGTGGACGTCGGCAATCAGGGCGGATGATTTGTCGGCGTCGGAACTGTACTCCTCCATGCCCGGAACCGTGATCAGATCCTCAAACCGGGATCCGATGTTCTGAATGAAAACGTAGTCCTCCTCAGACAGGGTCTGGCCTTTGGTCTCTTTGAGGGCGATGTCATGAAGAGTGTTCAGAAGGTCTTGGAAAGAGGTCAGTTTGTTTTCGATGGTCGGTGCCAGAATCTCGTTCTTTTTCAATTCAGCAAGGGTCATATCGACGAGTTTTTTGATTCGTTCGAAGGCAACCGGGTTCGGCTCCACATAACCGCGTGCCATCTGGGGTTCGGGTTGCACTGAGGTCGTGAAGACGGTATAGGATTGCTTGGCATAGAGGATTGTGTCATGCCGCAGTTCGGCCCACGAGCCCAATGCGGTCGCAAGGCAGCGGTCCGCCCAGGCCGGCTGGAAAAGGGGGGAAGGTACGATCACTGCTTTGAGCGTGTATAACCAGCCCCAGTACAGATTTGAGTACCACGTGTCTTCTTTGAAGTTGGCGAATTCCTTCTTGAGGAGTACCATCTGCTTGGCGTAGTTGGCGTACCGATCTTCCTTGTATGTCTTGATGAGTATCTCGTACGCCCGCTCTGAGCCGAGAGCGGCTAGGACGTCAAGCCCACGCGGAAAGTTCCTCGGCTCCGACATCGTGCCAACCTTGTCGTAGACCAGCTGCTGGAAGATGTAGGAGTCCGGGATGAACTTCTGTCCGAAGAGGCGCAGGCCTTTGGTGCTTACTTCGGGTGTCTCCTGGTCGGTCACAAAACCGGAGACAATCTTCGGGGATCGGGCCTTCATGACCTCGCCGATGAATTTCTCGACCAGCTTCTGATCTTTGATCAGCTCGGGCAGGTTAGTACCGGGGAAGACGTCGTCTTTTATCTTCTTGTATTCCTCGATCGTGAGGTCATCGCTCTTGCCGACGAAGAGGATGATGGGATCGTTGATCTTATGCCAGAGCGCGGTCAGGTCCTGGCCCGTGCACTTGCACATGACCGATTTTAAGAGCAGGAGGGCGCAGACCGTCTGCTCAATGCCCTTTGCCTTGCCGCCGGCCGCGGCGCCGGGCTTGGCCAGAAACGTCATCCGGCCCAGCCACATCATGGCCTTGAAGTAATTCTCGAATTCCTTGGTTCTTGTGTAGTGGCCGCGCGGTTTGTACTGGCTGTAATCTTCAAGATAGCCGAAGAGCGGAGATTTTTCGAATCCCTGGTGGGCTTCGATTAGAGCGAGCTCTTTCTCGGCGAGAAGCTTGGCCTCCTTCGGAATTTTCCAGGCGGGATTGAGGATCTTGTAGGGAACGCTGAGATAGGCGAGATTCTTGTACAGGTGCGGGTGAAATTTCTTGTCGATTTCTTTGAATGAAGCATTGGTTTTAGCAATCATCTTCTCGAGGAGCGAAGTCAAATCTTGCTTGAGATACTTCATTTCCAGGTCCCGTAGGGAGTAGTCGAACAGAATGTGATAGCTGTGAAGCACCGGGTCGATGGTGACAAGAATCGGTTCGCTCTGGGTCTTGGCGCCCTTATAGACCTCATAGAAGTGCTCAAGGCCTGAGGGCCTGGCCACGTAACCATACCGGGCCAGGACATCTTTTTCACCGGCGCTCAGCTGATTGAGCATGTCGGGATTGGTAATCTTGCCCAGGTTGAGGGTTAGACACAGAATAAATGGGTACAACATCAGAACCTCCTTGATTGTTTTCTTCTCCGACAGTATCCGGTGAGACAATGTGAAATCGACCGAGGTCATTATATTGTATCTAAGGCAGGTGTCAAGCAGAGGATGAGAGGAAGAACTGTGCACGATGCCGTCGGATGCGCCATTCCCTAAGGGACACAGTCGTGGGCGCCTCCCTACAGTTCCAGAAAAGGCGCCCGACGAAGCGCTTGACTTATGCGCCGAGTTTGGTAGAATAGTCCCGGCAAATCCGTTGGTTTTCAAGGAGGCTTAATGGAAGAAGCGATCAAGATCTTGAACATCGGCATTGAGCTTGAGAAGACCGGGCTTAAGAACTATATCGACTATTCATTTGCGACCAAGGACGAGACCGGCAAGAACATGTTTCTGAAGCTGGCCCGGGATGAATTCGACCACATGACGATTCTTGAGCGGGAGCTGAAGAGTCTGTTGACAAATCGCTGCTGGGTACGGGCTGAAATACCCGAGTCAATACTCGAAAAGGTTGCTCCGAAGTTGCGAGACATAGAGAAGAAGAAGTCGGAGCAGGGTCTTAAGGAACTGGATGCGCTCAAGACTGCGCTGGACGGCGAGAAGAAGTCGATCGCATTCTACAAGGGGGAACAGGCCAAGCTCAAGGATACGAACGGTGTTGAAATCTTCAACCGGCTCGTTGGGATGGAAGAGTCGCACTACGACATGATCCAGGCCCAGATCGACCATATCGAGAATACCGGATTCTGGTTTGGGATTCGGGAATTCCAGCTGGAAGGGGAGCGGGAGTAGAAAAGCAGATCAAAAATCAAGAATCAAATATCAAAAATCAAGAATTGATGATGAAGAAGTAGAAGATAGAAGGGAAGACGTAAGAAGTAAGAGTCAGAGAGCAAGAGATGAGAAGCAAGAGACGAAAAGGGAAGGATCGATTAACCGCCCACTCTTTTTGAATTCTGATTTGTGTTTTTGCGTTTTGATTCTTGATATTTGCATTCTAAATTGCTTTGGCGTAGCCCAGCGCGCCGGCGATGGTAATGGCGCGAATCGGACAGACCCCGAAGCACTGGCCGCAGCCGATGCATTTGTCCTTGAGCACGACGTGCTTCTTGCCCCGCGCACCCTGGATTGCACCCAGCTGACACACTTTCACACATTCGCCGCAACCGTCGCAGCTTAATGAGATTATGGCGTAAGGCCGGACTTTAATGCGATCGATGAACGAATCAGTCGGGCATTTCGCCCGGCAGATGCCGCACGAAGTGCACTTCTGAAAATCCATCACCGGCAGACTGCCGCCCGGCACCAAGGGGCTTTGAACCATGACAATAGCGGCGGGTACGGGGCAGACTTTGACACAGAGTTCGCAGGATATGCAACCTTTGGTGCAGACCTTCTTGACGATTTTGCCCCGGTCAAGATTCTTACACGCCACGTAGATGAGTTGGACTTTGGGTATCAGTTCCAGCACACCGCGCGGACAGTCCTTGACGCAGATGCCGCAGCCAGTGCAGGCCTTGGCATCGATGATCGGCAGGCGGTTTGGACCCATCGCGATCGCCTTGTGGGGACAAACGGTCACGCAGTGGCCCATGCCCAGGCAGCCGTAGCGGCAGGCCTTGTTGCCGCCGAGCAGAGTGTAGTTCGAGCGGCAATCCCTGGGGCCGTCATAACGGTAGTGCTCGACCGCTTCTTCGAAACCGCCCTGACACCTCAGAACAGCAATGCGGGCCGCCAGCGGCTCAATTTCAAGTCCCAGGATGTCGGCGAGTGAATCAACGAGCGCCGCGCCGCCGACCAGGCACCGGGTCGGTTCCGACCGGCCTGAGGCAATTGCGGTGGCGTAGGCGTCGCACGACGGATGGCCGCATACCCCACAGTTAAGGCCGGGCAGGGCGGACCGGATTTCGGCTTCGTTCTTCGCGCGCTTTACCGCAAGGCGGGCGTAGGCTACGGCCAGGACCAGGCCGAAGGCCAGGCCGAGACCACCCAACACCAGGACCGATCTCGCAATCAACACCGTCATCCACCCAGGGATAGGCCGAACAGCCCCACAAAGCCCATGAATGCCAGGGAAGCCAGGCCGGCCGCGATGAAGGCGATCGGATAACCTTTGAGCGAGCGGCTGATCGGCGCAAGCTCAAGGCGCTCGCGGAGTGCGGCGAATATGATGATGACTAAAGTAAAACCCATCCCGGTGCCCAGGGCAAAGAAAGTTGCATTCAAAACGGAAAACCGGTAATCGATATTGAGAAAAGCAACGGCCAGGATGGCGCAGTTGGTGGTGATGAGCGGGAGATAGATGCCCAGCGCGTTGTAGAGACCACGGTACGTTCGCTTTAGGAACATCTCGACGAACTGAACCAGCCCTGCGATGATGAGAATGAACGCCGCGGTCCGAAGGAAGACCAAGCCCAGCGGCAGCAGGATTGCGTAGTAAACAAGGTAGCTGGTCCAGCTGGCCAGCATCATGACGAAGATAACGGCGAGTCCCATTCCGGTGGCGGTTTCGACCGCGGTCGAAACGCCGAAGAAAGGACAGAGCCCGATGAACCGGATGAGAATGATATTATTGACGAGCAGCGCGGAAAAGAAAATGAGCATCGGGTTGTTCATTGCGCTAACTCTCCTTTTTGAAGTAGCGGTTGACCAGCCCCTTCATGATGCCGATGACCAGGAACGCACCCGGCGGCAGAATCATGAAGATGACCGGCGATCGGCGGAATCCGGCGCCAAGGATATTCTGCCCGAAGACCGTGCCTTTGCCCAAGAGTTCCCGGCACACCCCCATCAGGGTAATGACCAAGACAAACCCGAGCGACATGCCCAGGCCGTCCAGCAGGGAATGGAAGACCGGTTGCTTTGACGCAAACGCCTCGGCGCGACCGAGGATGATGCAGTTGACAACGATCAGCGGCACGAAAACGCCGAGCACCCGATAGAGATCCGGGGCTTGGGCTTGCATGACATAATCGATAATCGTGACGAAGGTTGATATGACAATGATGAAGACCGGGATGCGAACCTGGTCCGGAACGACGCGGCGAATCATTGAGATGATGATATTAGAGCCGACGAGAACGAAGGACGCGGCAATGCCCATGCCGAGTGCATCGCGGGCCGAGCCCGAGACGGCCAGCGTCGGGCACAAACCGATCATCAGGATCAGCACCGGGTTCTCGTTGATCAGGCCGTTGGTAAAGATGCGCCAGGGCTCAGGTCTTCTCATCGCTTTCTGAGCGAGGGTTGGTATTTCTTGACGGCCGCGGTGACCGCGTCGATGACCGCCCGCGAAGAAATGGTCGCACCGGAGATCGTTTCATAACGAGTCGACCAGGCAAACTGGTCGAGAAACTCGGGTTCGGCACAGCGCGAACCCATGCCTTCAGTCTCCTGCTGGGCAATGACGCGTACGCCGGCGATTCGGCCCCGGGGGTCGAGGCCAACTAAGATCCGGATTGTACTGCAGTAGCCGATACTTGAAGACGGCCCGACCAGGCCCAAGAGGGTCCCGGCCAAATCGTACGCAAACCAGGCCGAGTCCGCGGCCAGCGGTTCGAACCTAATCGCGGTCGGAAAGATCTCGAGCCGCAGGTCTTTCTTGACTAAGTACTGCTGGTAGCGTTCCGTGCCCAGACGGATGCCCTCGGTGACCGCGCGTGAGGAAATCGTGGCGCCGGTGACCGCATCGATGACGCCGCCGTCAATCCGCAGCTGAAGCATCTCGACGGGCTTGCCTTCGAACTGCTGCTCGAAATCGGGTTCGGTCACACCGCTGCCCAGACCCGGAGTTTCGCGCAGGCCTTCGCCGGGCGAAGCAACGCGGATCCCGGTGACGGTGTTGGAATTGGCGAGGCCGACGGTAACCGGGATGCGTCCGCCGTAGCCCTGGGGGAATACCCGGAAGACGATCCCCACGGTCTCGTTACCCTGGACCGCCTGGTACAGGGTTTCAGGAATAACGGGCACAAACTGGTCGGCGGTCATGACCTCGCGCAGACTCTGCTCCATCAATCTTAACTGCGTGGCTTCGATGCGCGGTTTGCTCGCCCGGTATACGCAGGAGAGCACGAGTGACGCCAGGACGGCGGTGATAAAAAGGCTCAGCACCATGTTGATATGCTGTTTCATTTCATCGCCGCGCTGAAGGTGCGGCCTTTCGTGTACCGGTCGATGAGCGGTGTGACCAGGTTCATCAAGAGAATCGCATAACAGACCCCCTCCGGGTACCCTCCCCAAAGCCGGATGATCATGGTCAGAAGACCGCACCCGACGCCGAAGATCCAGCGGCCGATTCTGGTGACCGGTGATGTTACCCAGTCGGTGGCCATGAAGATTGCCCCCAGCATCAGGCCGCCGGAGAAAAGGTGAAACGTCACGGGGGCCCGCGCCGGCAGGGTCAGGGCCATGATTACCACGGTGCCCAGATACCCAACCACAATACGGTAGTCGATGATCTTGAGGAAAAGAAGAAAGAGGCCTCCGCACAGCAGGAGCAGCACCGATGTTTCACCCAGACACCCGCCTTTGCGGCCGATGAACAGGTTGATAAGCGTCTCCTGCTGACCGAGCTGCGCCACGGCCGAGTCGGCGCTAAGGCGCAGCACACCGAGCGGCGTGGCGGCAGTCACGGCATCAAAACCCGAAAGGGTTCCCCCGCGCGGCGCGAGCCAGGCTTTGGTCATTATCGTCGGCCATGAGGCCATGAGAAAGGCCCGTC
This sequence comes from uncultured bacterium, assembly GCA_964354155.1. Lineage (GTDB taxonomy): Bacteria > Hydrothermota > Tepidihabitantia > SM23-42 > CAYGYG01 > CAYGYG01. Next base: position 8,138 of record CAYGYG010000006.1, read on the forward strand.
CAGCCAGCGCCGGGTTGACGAAATTGTGACCCAGGCCGCCGAAAAACTGCTTGACGATCAGCACGGCAAAGGCCGAGCCGACTAGGGGAATCCAGAAAGGCGCGCCCGGGGGAAGGTTATAAGCGAGCAGGAGCCCGGTGATAACGGCGCTGCCGTCAGCGACACTGATTTTTCTTCCAAACAGCAGGTTGCCGATGACTTCAAAAGCCAGGGCTGAAGCAATGCTGAGGGCGATCAGGACCGCGGCACGGTAGCCAAAGAAGTAGAGCGAACCAGCCAGGGCCGGCAGCAGTGCGATGATGACGGCACGCATCGCCACCCGCACATCAGATCGACTCCTGATATGGGGTGATGAACCGACGAGTAACAGGCGGGTCATCGTGGTGCCGACTCCGTGCGGGCAAGCTCTGCTTTCCCGAAGCGGATATGGTGCACAAGTTTACGCCGGGTCGGACAGACATAGGCGCAGCAACCGCATTCAATGCAGTCAAAAACCGAATAGTCCCGGGCGGCTTCGAATTTCCGGTGCTCGGCGAAACTGGCCAGTTCGCAGGGGATGAGTCGGGCCGGGCAGACATCGACGCATCGCGCGCAGCGCACGCAGGGCCCTTCGAGGGCGGTCGATGCTTCGCGGGAGACGATGATTGCGGTGGTTCCTTTGATGACCGGCACTTCCTCCGAGTACTGGGCAACGCCCATCATCGGTCCGCCCAGGATGATTTTGGCGTTCTGAGTGATGTACCCGCCGCAGAAGGCGATGACGTCGATTACCGGGGTACCAAACTTGACCAGGACGTTTTTCGGTTCGCGGATATTGTCGCCGGTTACGGTAATGACACGGTCGGTAAGCGGCTTGCCGAACTTGACGGCGTGCATGACGGCGAGGGCGGTTGCGACGTTGTGCACGATACAGCCGACATCAAACGGCAGAGAACCGGACAGGACGGTGCGGCCCAGCAAAGTTTTGATCAGCTGGTTTTCCGAGCCCATCGGGTATCGGGTCGGGACCAGCTTGACCGTGCCTTCGGCAGCTCTGATTTGGTCCTCGAGGCAAGCCGCCGCGGCCGGTTTGTTTTCTTCGACGGCGATGATGAGGCGGGCCGCGCCCAGCACGCGTTGCATGATCCTGGCGCCTTCAATGATGTCCGCAGTCATCTCAACCATGATGCGGTAGTCGGCGGTAAGCATCGGTTCGCATTCACAGCCGTTGACGATCAACGTGTCGATGGGCTTGCCGGCCGGCGGTGACAACTTGACGTGGGTGGGAAAAGAGCCGCCGCCCTGTCCGGTGATACCGGCCTCGGTGATTACGGCAAGCAGTTCTTCGCCGGACGCTTCGGCCCAGGCGTAGTATCTCTTGAGCGGTTCGGCGAATTCTCCCTTGCCGTCGTTTTCAATGATGCAGGTCGATCCCGAGCCGAGCTTGGGGTGGGGATGATCTCTGACTCCGACGACGTGCCCGCTGATCGGGGAATGGACATGGGCCGATATGAATCCCCGGGCTTCCCCGATTCTCGCCCCGACTTTGACACGACTGCCTTTGGCGACGATTGGTTTTGCGGCCATTCCGGTATGCTGGGAAAACGGTACGTAGGCGATTTTTGGAGCCGGCACCGCTTCGATTGCGGCATCCTTGGTGGACCTCATATCGGGAAGACGAAGGCCGCCGGGAAAGGTGAAATGCTTAAGAAAATAGAGGTTCTTCAAGAACACAGGGCAATTATACGGAAAATGCCCAAAAAATCAATAGGCATCCAGAAAGCGACCGGCGTGTAATTTACGTCTTGGCAACCGGGAGTCTTATCGTAAAGGTTGTGCCTTTGCCGACAACACTGGCGACTTCGATCTTGCCGCCATGCTTCTGGATGATACCGTAGCTGATCGCCAGGCCGAGGCCGGTGCCGCGGCCAACCTCTTTGGTTGTGAAGAAAGGTTCGAATATCTTCGACCGGTGCTCGGGCGCAATACCGCATCCGGTATCCCGGATCGAGACGGCCACGCTGCTGTGATCCTCAGTCAATGCGGTCGTGATCCTCAGCTCGCCCTGTCCATTCATCGCCTCGGCCGCATTCATGATGATATTGATGAGCACCTGGTGAATCTGGGAAGTATCGACCTCGACCATGGGGAGCTCAGGATCGAGGTCTTTGACGATCTTGATGTTGAGGAATATCGGTTGGCTATGGAGCATGGCAAGAACGGCATCAATGAGCTTGTTGATTGTGCTGGGCTTGCGTTCCGGTTCAGTCTGTCGCGCAAAATCGAGCAATCCTTTCACGATCGTACGGCAACGATGGGTCTCCTTGACGATCTTCTCCATGGTGTCGCGGCGCGGGTCATCGGTCGGCATTTTTTCCAGCAGCATGTGGCTGTAGAGCAGGATGCCGGAAAGCGGATTATTGATCTCGTGGGCAACGCCCGCCGCGAGTTGGCCGATCATCGCCAACCGTTCGGCTTCGGCGATCTTGGCCTGGGCGAATTCCCTGATTTTGGCGTCGCGTTCTTCGACGGAACGGGCCATGAAGTTGAAGACGTCACCGAGTTGGCCGATCTCATCCTTTGTCTCGACCGCCACTTGGTAGGTGAAGTCGCCCTGGGCAATGTGCTGGGCCGCGGTTGTCAGACGGCCGACCGGGCGGACAATGCTCCCGGAGAGGATGAATGACATGAAGACGGCCAGCGCGATACCGATAATCGTGATACTGAGAAAGGTGAGAACGATGTTATTCCTGATGTCGGTGAACTTCTGCTCCAGGATACCGACGTAGAGAACGCCAATGATATTGTTGCCGAGACCTCTTATCGGCTCGTAGGCGGTGATGTACCAGGCGTTGACGACGAAGGCCCGTGCGGTCCAGGGAACGCCGCGTTCGAGAACGGACTCGTAGACGTCTTTTGCGATCAAAGTCCCGATCGCCCTTGTCCCATCGAGATTCTTGACGTTGGTCGAAATCCTGAGATCCTTCTGGAAGATGGTTGCGGTGCCAATGTCCTTGCCGCGATATTTCTCATCCTGGAAGACCGTGTTCTTGACCTTGTCAACGATCTCGTAGTTCCGGTTGATGAGCTTGCCGCCGTAGATGAAGCCGACGAGATGCTGACGCTCGTCGATGATCGGGGCGGCGGCGGCGATCAGCATGCCGTCCTTTTCCTGGCCGGTTCGCTGGAACTTAGCCTTGGGGGTGGGCAGGATCTTGATGACGGCCTGTTCGGCGGCCCGGGTGCTTTCAAGCCGGAGAATATCTTGAGAGAGTATCAGGGTTGAAGCCACCGGCTTGCGGGTCGCAAGCGCCTGCGCGACGACCTGGTTCCCGGCCGCATTGTCACCGTAACGGCCGGGATTCTGAGCCCGGGCCAGGACAACGGCATCAACCGTAATGACGTTAAGGATATCGAGATTCTCGCTGGCGAGTACTTTGCCGAGGGTCGTGGTCAAGTAGCGGCGGTCTTTCTTGAGGACTGCTTCCCGGACGAGGGTTCGCGACGCCGTGAACCGGGTGACGTTCAACACATCCTTGGTCAGTTCGTTGTAGATCTCGCGGGCCGAGTTGAGGTCAGTATTCACTTTGTCTTGCGCCTGCTTGATGATGCGGTCGCCGATCAGCCGGACCCCGACAATCGTGCTGACCGTGCCGCTGATCACGATGACGGAAATCAGGCTTACAAGGATCTTGGTTCGGAGCAGGAACCTCATTTCTGTAATGATAACCTAAAAGACCGCGGCGTCAAGGAGAATGGGGAGAGGCGTCGACCGGAGGCGGGCATCGCCACCTAATACAAACGCATCAAGTGCCATGACAGTGTCATTGCGACCAACCGATAGGACGCGAGGCAATCCCCCTTTACTTCCCCCTTTCGTAAAGGGGGATATAGGGGGATTTGAGATTGCGGAGACTGTTCCGAGCGTAAGCGAGGAATCACGCTCTTCGGAATGACAGTCTAGCTACTGGGTTTGTATTAGTAGACGCGGAATGAGACCGAGTCGGCGCGATTCGCATGCTCCCGGTCAAACACGACCAGCTTATGTTCGCCCGGCACGGGCGGCCAGAGAATTTCAAAAGGGGAGTGCTTCGTGCCGAGCAGTCGCCCGTCGAGCCGGAACACCACCTCGCTTTGGGGCGACGCCGCCCGGGCGCGCAGCAATATGGCTTGCGTGGCGGTCGAAACCTGGGGATCGAGTGAATAGAGATCACCATCCTGCGGCTTCAGGATCGCGAGGCGCTTAAGGAGGCGCGGGTCATCGGTCGGAAAATGATGGGCGGAGCGATCCGGATTTGCACAGGCCGGGCATGAATCATCAGGCGGCGTGCCGGGAATGAAGAGTTCTTCGACAAAGTTGGGGCAGGCGCGGCCGGGAATCTTGCCGGAGCGGGCACAGATTCGTTGACGGCTTAAGGCGGAGGGTTCCTCAAAGCGGGACGGGTAGGCTTCGCGATGGAGCTCGATCATGATGTCGCGGAACAGAGGTGCGGCACCGGAAATGCCCGATACGCCTTGCATCGGCGAGCCATCGAAGTTGCCGACCCAGACTCCGACCGAGTACTTTCGGGTGAAACCGATACACCAGTTGTCGCGGAAATCCTTTGAGGTCCCGGTCTTGGCCGCGCAGGGGAAAGGAAGGTTTAATGGGCTGTCGTCCCCAAAGGCCTTGAATCGGCTCGCGTTGTCCGCCAGGATATCGGTAATGATCGCGGCGGCGGCGGTCGAGAAGGCCGGGACGGATCGGGTCGTGGTTGACCGTAGGACTTTGACGTGCGACTTAAGGCCGTGACGGGCGATCGCGCGATAGGCGTTGACCAGATCAAGCAAGGTTACTTCACCGGCACCGAGGCTCAGGGACAAACCGTAGAAGTGGGTTTCCTTGGCCAGACTGGTGAAACCTAGCTCGCGGAGGAACTGATGAAAGCGCTGAATACCGATTTTCTCGAGCAGGTAGACGGCGGGCACGTTGAACGAAGAGCCGAGAGCCTCACGGGCCCGAGTCGGGCCGTGATACCGGTCACCGTAGTTACGGGGCGCGAAGTACGAGCCATCGGGCAGGCGAAACTCAAGGATCGTATCCGGTATGACGTAACTCGTCGGTATGCCGGACTCGAGCGCGAGGGCGTACAGGAACGGTTTGATGGTTGACCCCGGTTGGCGCAGCGCCAGACATCCATTGACCTGGCCTTCACGCTCGTCGTAGTAATTCTTTGAACCTACCATGGCCAAGATCTCGCCGGTTTCAGTGTCGGCGACGAGGATTGCCCCCTGTCCGACGCCATACTTTGCAAGCGACGCGAGGGTGGTCGCCAGCAGCTTTTCGAAGTCCTGCTCGAGTTCGAAGTCCAGCGTCGTGGTTATGTCGGCGGTGGTTGAGACAGCTTCTTGTTCGGCGGCCGCCAAGACGTAGTCGACAAAGTGGGGTGCTTTGAAAACGTAATCACGCGACTGGATGTTAAGCGACTCGGCACGGGCGCAGGCAAAAGTCAGCGAGTCGATGCGGCGCTCTTCCAGCAATTTCCCCAGGAGCGCTTCCCTGCGGTGGTGAACTTGCCGGGGACTGTTGTACGGATTCAAACACGCCGGGGATCGGGGGATTACCGCAAGGATGCATGCCTCGCCGGCGGAAAGGTCGCGCACCGGTTTCCGGAAGTATAGGCTCGAGGCGGCACCGACGCCGTAGGTCTGGTTGCCGTAGGGGGTACGGTTCAGATAGATCTCGAGGATTCTCTTCTTGGAAAGATGGAGCTCGAGCTTGAAGGCGTAGGCCATTTCAAGAAGTTTGGACAGGATATTCCGGGTTCGAAGGTTCAGGATCATCTTGGCCACCTGCATGGTGATGGTCGAGCCGCCCGAGATCGTGCGGCCGCGCTTGATGTTCTGAAACAAGGCGCGGCCCAGGGCGATAGGATCAACACCGTGATGATAGAAGAAGCGCCGGTCTTCTTCGAGGACCGTGGCTTCAATGATGTGGGGCGAAATCTGGTCAAGCGGTACCCAGATGCTGGTCTTGTAATCCCGGGACAGTACTTCCCGGAGGACCTGGCCGTTACGGTCCAAAACCCGGAACGACTGAAACGGAGGATAGAGCTGCGCGCTTGATGGTGGGAGCAGAAAATAGCCGGCCGCGGCGGCCGTCAGCAGCGCCAGCACATACTCGATGCGGAACCTCGGTATTCGGGGAGTCACCAGGATCATTTTAGCCGATTCATCGGTGGTGTCAAGTCTTGCGCCCGATCGGCGGCATATAAAATGCCACCCTACGAATGAATCAAGATTTCAGCGAAGAGACCGATAAACCAATCCGGCCCGCCCGGGTCTAAACAATAGTACTGATAAATCAGAAAAATCAGATAAATCATGAATGGTCGAAAAGGTGTGCAAAGCTTGCAAGATGGCGACGGGGGTGCGGTTCGAAGCAAGGAGGAAATGATGAAACAACGAGAGATCAGGAAAGCGGTGAGGACGGCGTATGCCCGGACCGTCCAGAAGCAGGCCTCCTGTTGCGGGCCCTCGGCCTCCGGGGGCACCAAAACGGTCTCCGTCGATGCGCTGGGCAAGATGATGGGTTACACCAAGGCGGACCTGAAAGCAGCGCCCAAAGGGGCGAACCTGGGTCTGGGCTGCGGGAATCCAGTAGCAATTGCCTCATTGCGAAGAGGCGAGAGGGTGCTCGATCTCGGCTCGGGTGCGGGTTTCGACTGTTTTCTTGCCGCCAAGAAGGTGGGGCCGTCCGGAAGAATTATCGGTGTCGATATGACGCCGGAGATGATCGACCAGGCGCGGGAAAACGCTGAGCAGGGAGGGTACCGGAATGTCGAGTTCCGGCTCGGCGAGATCGAAAACCTTCCGGCGGCCGACGATTCAGTTGACGTCATTATCTCCAACTGCGTCGTGAATCTGTCGGTCGACAAGCAAAGGACGCTCAAGGAAGCATGGCGCGTTTTGAGACGGGGCGGCCGAGTGTCGATTTCAGACTTAGCACTGGTCAAACCACTGCCGGGGCGGATTCGAAAAAACATCGCGGCTTATGCCGGCTGTATCGGCGGTGCACTACCGGTCGATAAATACAAGAAACTGGTCCGGGCCGCCGGTTTCAGAAAGGCACGATTTTCGGTCAACCAGCTTTCCGAATGCATCTTCAGTGAAATCCGGGAAGCCTCGGGCAAGGCGAGTACTAAATGGCTTTCCGATGTGAAGTCGATCATGGAGAGCGTGGTCAGCGTGAACATCGAAGCCGTGAAGTAGCAGCAGATCCGGAACCGATGCGGAGGCATTCTTATGGCGAAGATCACAGTCAAGAAGTCAGCTTGCGGTTCTTCGGCGAAAGAGGCCGAATGCTGCAGAGTCGAATCAGTTGTAACCGTGGATGAACGCGGTCAGATGGTGTTGCCGAAGGAATTGAGAAAGAGCGCGGGAATCAGGGCGGGCGACAAACTGGCGGTCATGTCATTGAAAAAGGGCAACGAATTCTGCTGTTTCCTCATGGTCAAAATCGACGAACTAACCGAGATCGTGAAAGAAAGAATCGGGCCGATGCTCAAGGGCACAATCTAATTTTTACACTCTTTGCTCACTATCCGTCCCCTGCCCCTCGTCCTCAGGGGGAAATCCCTCTGGGCTGCAGTCCTAATCTTCCGGCTACTCGAATACCGTGACCGGTCCTTGCGTGGTGGAACCGAAGACTTCGGGTGAGTACATTTCTTCAACCTTGGCTGAGGGGGCAATGAATTCGCCGCTGGTGCTCGCCCTGACAAAGTAGACTTGGGTATGTTCCCCCGGGAAGAGCTCCTGCGCAAAAAGGAGAATCCGGTCGTCGTAGAGCTCCTTGTGATCGAACGAGCCCCACCAGTGACCGGCTTGCTGATACTCTTCCTGCCAGTACTGACGCGCAACCGCGCTGGCCTCGGTGGCGAAGTCGGTCTGCACCGGCTCAAAACCGGCGGGCAACGGGTCTTCGACGACGGCGAAGAGCCTCGTTTCCGGTGTCACGATGTGGACGATGACCTTATAGATCTTGCCCCGCTCATACCGGCTCACTTCCTTGCCGTCCAGGGTCAAGATTTCTTTCCAGACGTAGAACCCTTCATCAAACGGAATGGGGTTGAGCTTGTAGGCATAAATCATACGCAGGGTGTAGTAGAGCCGGCCGATGCCTTGCTTTGAGATCCGGATCGGCAGGAGCGTGTCTTTCGGTATCTCTCCCAGCCCGAACATGAACCGGCGGGGCGGTTCATTGGTCCGGCCCTTGAAGGTCTCCTTGAGGATTTCCTTCTGACCCAGCACAAGGCGGGCAATGAAGTCGGGCTCTTCCTGTTCGTAGCGCCGGTAGTAGGTTTCGAAGGCGTCAAAGACAAAGGCGTTCTCGTGGGTTGTCGGCTTGGTCTTTTTGCCGCGCTCGGCGACCAGCCACTTGATGACTTGGTCCTTGTAGGCAAATTCAAGACCAAGTTCGGTGAACGCCTGGATCACGAAGGCGGTGACCTTGGCCGGGGACGGGAAGGTCCAGCCGCGGTCCTCGGCTTCCTCGAAGTGGGCGGTGGTTGGAGAGAGCTTGATCTTGTTGGTGATCATCCGGGCCAGTTCGCCCTCGAATTGTACGCCCATGCCGATCTTCCGGCCGGCTTTCAATAGGAGCGTCTTGCCGAAGACCGACAGCTGGGAACGTCGTTCGAACAAGGTCGACGCGTAACCGCCTTCATTGCGGCCCCAGAGGCTCAGCGCATAGACGCAGAAGGCTTTGGTCGTCAAGCGGGCGTCTTCGTTGTAAGGGTAGTTCCAGTCTGACTCGCCCCAGCGCAGAACGGCGCTCAGGAAACCGAGTCCTTTCTGGACGACATGCTGGTCAACGTCGTACCCGGCATCGTCGGCGCGTTTCAGGATGTAGATTGTGTAGGCGGTGAGATAGGGGCATGGATACCAGCCTCCCTTGAAATATACCATGCCGCCGTCGGTCAGCTGATAGTCGGCGACGTCAGCGAGTACTTTGACCACGGTATCCCGGAGTGCCTTGCCTTTGACCGGTGCGAGATCGAATTGGTTGATTATTTCCTCGCCCACGATGAGCGGCAGGATCCTTGAGAGACGTTGTTCCAAACACCCGTACGGATAGTCAAGGAGGTGTTCGATCCCGCGTTTCATGCCCGCCAGTACCGTGGAGGACAGCAGCACTTCCAGGCCGCCGATTTCAGTGTAGATATTGGACGGTACGATAATGCCTTCAAGTGCCGAGTCCGGGGTCGACGAGAAGGTGGCCACGGCCTCGACCAGGGGCAGATTTCTTACCGGAATCGGCAGTTTCAAGGCGTCGCGCTCGTCGCCCATGCGGGCATGGAACCTGAAGACCGCGGTGCCAATCGTGTCCGCGGCGAAGGAAAAGAGGACCTGTTGACTGCTGTTCGGCGCCAGGAGTACATCTTTCTTGCCCGGTCCGTTAATCTTCAGGCCTTCAACCAGACACTCGACCTGCGCGCGGTTCGATTCGTCGGTCCGGTTGTGCAGAACCACGCCGCCCTGGAACTTGTCGCCGACCCGCGCGAATCTGGGGATGGAAGGCGAAACGATAAACGGCAGGTTGACGATGAAGGTCGATTCGGCCGAGCCGAACTCGCTGGTCTTGGTCTGGGCCACCACCATGATCCGGAACTTGGTGAGATTGTCCGGCAATTCGAATTCCGCGGTGCCCTGACCGGCGCCGTCGGTCACGAGATCGGGCTTGTAGTAGACGGTGGAGAGGAACTTCTGACGATAGGAAACGCCTTCGGCCCGGGACATCGCCTCTGCCGCCGGTGCCCCGCCGCCGCCCCGGTCCTCGCCCTTCTCGCCGTAGTTTCTTTGACCGATGATGTTAAGGCGGGATTCAACGGTCTTGACCGAGAGCGACCGCGGCCCGTAGAAGTAGTCGAAGGGATTCGGAGTCTGGAAATCGATCAGGTTGAGGACCCCAACGTCAACGACGAAGAGGGCTACCTCACTGTTGGCCACCGGATTGCCCCTGAAATCCTTGACCTCGAAGTCGAGCCGTACCTTGTCGCGCGGCCGGTATTCCTTCTTGTCGGCGAAGGTCTTGACTACGAGGTGTTTCTCACGGGTGTCGACGGTCAAGTTGACGTAACCCATCTTGAACTGCGGCTTGCCCAGGTCGGTTTCCTTCTCTTCGTCCCAGCCCTGGCCGGGGACCCGACCCCGCACCAGTACGACACTGACGTAGACGTTGGGCAGGTCGATCTTTTCGATGGGAATCTCAATGAAGTCGGCATTGCCTTTGAGCTTTTTCGGATACTTGCGGAGGATCAATTCCCGCTCGACCGTGACGAGCGCGTTGGCCGAATCATACGGAGACTTCACGAGGATGCGGGCCGTATCGCCGACCTGATACTTCGGCTTGTCGGGCACGAGCTCGATGATGTCGTCATCGCGCATCTGCCAACCGGCATACCCCTTGCCGCCGACGTAGAAATAGATCTTGGTGGAGGTCTCACGCCCCTTTTCATCCTTGGCCTGGGCTTTGAGGTAGTAGTAGCCGGGTTCAGTCGGGGAGAAGTTGAGGACGGTTGAGTCGGGCCGGCTTGTCTTGGTTTCTTTCTTGATGTCTTTGCTGACGAGTTCAGAGATCCATTCATAGCGACCGCCGAGCATGGCCTTCTTGATCGACTTCCATTCTTCCTTCACGATCTTGAAGTCGACGCGGTGCCCCGAGGTTTGCGCGCCGGACGGCCGGATGGTTATCATGCTGAGGTTGACCGGGTCGCCCATGATGTAGAGATAGCTCGGGGATTTCAGGCCGATGAGCAGGTTGGACGGGAAGGCAATCCAGTTCTGGCTGCCGGACAAAGTCACCTTGTTGGGCGCGGTTACTGATCCCTCGAGGGTGATTGATGAGGGGCGTTTGATATCCTCGGGGGACAGGCGGACATCGACTTTGTACTGACCCTGGTCATCAAGCCGTCCACTGCCCGAGCCCAGGATCTCGCGCCCATAATCATCGTCCGAGTAGCCGGTGAAATCGTAGCCTTCGTACTTTGGGTAGTCGACATAGTAGTAGCTTTTGCGCACGTTCCATGATAGGTCCGCCTCTTTCATGGCCATGCCGAAAAGGTAACGGCCCAGAACCGTACCCTTGAAACTCTCGCCGGCCAAGAATGTATCTTTGTCGGCCGAGGCTTTCACCTCAAACTCGGCCGCCTTGAACGCTTCAACGCGGAAAGAACCCCAGAATGTGTAGTCCTTACCGGGCAGCCGGGCCTGGACCGAGTAGGTGCCGGTCGGGGCGTCAACTGACAGCGCGATGCTCTTGCTGAAGGCGCCGTAGTCGTTGAGGGCCAGGTCCTGTTTAAGGATTTCTTCGCCCCGTGAATCTTTGACCAGGAAATTGACGCTGGCCAAGTCTGGGAGCGCCCATTCGCCCAGCTTCTTCTTGCGAACGATACCTTTGATGTGGACCGTTTCGCCGGACTTGTACAGCCCTTTTTCGCTGAAAATATCTCCGCCGTATTCCTCGGCGCGTGCTTCCCAGTTGTACGAGATGTTAAAACGCCATGGGTCGACGCCAAAGCCCCAGCGGTTCGAATAGACCGCCTGATCATCAGCATTGGCCGCGAGAATCCAGAAGTTGGGTTCGGAACGCTCGGAATAGGATTCCATTTCGTATTCGCTCTCGTATTCGTGGGTGATTACTTCCTCTTTCATGTTGGTTTTGGCCCAGCCAGGGAGTTCGCAGAACCCGGCTTCATCGGTGTAGGCGGTGGCCAGCACCTGATTCTCGTTGTCGCGCAGCTCGATCTTAACCCCGGCGGCCGGTTCGGTGGTCTTGAGCGAAGTGACCCAGACTAAGTTATTTTCCGGCGAATACTTCCAGGTAATGCCCAGGTCGCCGGTGACGAGGAAGGATTTCAAATACCGGTAGTCGGGGTTGTACTGATTGGCGCCCATGTTGTCAAACTGGGCGAAGACCAGACCGCTCCTATTACCGCCCAGGACTTCCTTTAGTTCAATGGGCATACGGATACGCTTGTTGCGGAGTTTCTGCATCGCATTGACCGGCCAGCGCTTGTTGACTTTGAAGAAACCGGGCAAGACGAGCTTCTTGTAAGGGTTGAAGATATCGCTCCGGTTGAGGAAAGGAATCGCGTTTTCGAGGTTGACCAGGCCGAGCTGGTAGTAGACTTCGTCAATGTTGCGGAGGGTGGCGGGGAGGCGGAGGTCGGCCTTGCCTTCGACAACATTGACGCCGGTCGGAATCTCGGCATAGGGTGGATAGTCACCGACGCCGAGGTTGAAGTCGTAGTCCTGATCCAGCTGGTTGCCGAATTGATCTTTGAGATTCCGGCTGAGCTGGATGCGATAGCTCGAATTGAGGTTGAAAGATAGGTACAGGTTGACCGAGTTGTATGAGTATGTCTCTTCCAGGTATTCCGGGGGCACATCGACTTTGGGTGTGATGATGATGTTCTTGACCACTTCCTGAATGCTGACCGGGTTTGAGAAGCATAGTTTGAGCGGGTTGCCCCCCGGGATGTCTGAAGACCGGTCGATCAGGGTAAGGAAATTGAAGGTTTTGAAGGTCATGGTCCGTTCTTCGGCCAGGCCGAGATTTCCCTGACGGGACAAGAGCCCTGGCTCAAGTTTGACTTCGACCTCGGCTTCCCTGGGGAAGGACTTCTTCGGACTGATGACCAGACACTTTTTGTTCTCCCACTCTTTGAGGGGCCAGTCTTTTTTCTCTTTATCCGTGAGATTGCGGATTTTGAACCCGACTTCTTCACGGCGATCGCCTTCGCTCGGTTCTTTGGCGCCGCACCAGACGTAGGACGGCTTGCCGCGGTGCGCATAGACCTTGATTCCCTTCTTGGCGCGCCCCGGGTCCATCGCCAGATTGAAATAGAGATAGATACTGGCCTTGGTGTCGATGTATTCGGAGCCGGAGTAGGGCGCTGACGAGTTGAGGTAGGGGCGGACCGTCTCAAAAGCCCACGCGGTGTCGCGGTCCAAGCGCATGCCGGTCAGGGACTGAATTCTGCCTTTCTTCAATCTTGCCTTGAACAGGGTGGCGGGTTTGAGCGTGTCGGTGGGGATGAAGGCCAGGGTGCGTGTGCCGAGCCACCGGTATTTGCCTTTCACCTTCGGTTCGAATTCGATTGGACCATCGGTCTGGTCACGGGGAACGGCCTGCAGGGCGGTCATGGCCTGATTGAATCCGACCAGAATTTTAAATGTCTCCATCCGCCCCTCGACCGAACCGAGCGGCGAGACGAGAGTGACCTTCAAGGGGATTTTTTCGCCGGCGAGAAGTCGCTGCGTAGTTATGTCGATTGGCGCCTTGGGGCCGGGACAGGAAATGAAAGCGACTGATAATAGAAGGATCAATGCCAGAAAATTCTTCATGAAACGCCTCCTTAGACGGTGAGTATAGTCCAAAAAAGAGGTTTGTCAATTCCGGACGGGCGTGCCCGGGGAAACCGGAGTAAGCCGTCATTCTGACCGAAGGGGCGGATCGCGGTCGCGCGGCGCAGCCGCCCGGATGGGCGTGGCCCATCCGGGCACGAATCTCGGCGGCACCTGCGGCCTGGGTCTAGAGTGTGCATATCCCCCGTATCCATTCTAACATTGTACAATGTTAGAATGTTAACATGTTGAAATCGTTGAGCGCTGACATGCGCAAGCGATGAAGGGGGGCGATGGACACGATCTCGGGAGGCTCTGGTCGCGGGAGGGGGGCAACGGTGCGAAATCTGGTGAGCGGCGGCGTGCCCGGGCTATTTGATGATGCCTTTGAGTTGGGCCGCGCAGTCAGCACAGAACTTGCCGGTCTCGCGGTCGACGGTCTTGATCGTGCCCTGGGCGTCTTCCATCAGACAGCACTGGTTGGGGCAATGCCAGAGGCCGAAAGTATGGCCCAGCTCGTGGTTGACGACTTTTATGAGCCGCTCGGTCAAAACCGCCTTGCTCGCTTTACCTTTCTTGAGGCGGAATGTCGAAATGACGCAGGCCCGGCCGTTGTACATACCGAGCCCGAAGATCCCCCAATCATAGTAGGCGCCCTTGGTTGTGGAGATATCAAAATTGGTCAGGCCGGCGATTCTCGTGTAGCGGATGTCCGAGTCGGTCTCCAAATTCCGTAGAATTTTCTCGGCGCGATAGCGTTTCTTCGGCGCGTAATACGCGCTTTCGGGAATCGGTTTCTCGGCAAGCACCGCCGTTTCGACGCTAAATGTGGCCTTAATACCGTCGACGATCGCGCGCGTCATGGTCGTGTCGAATGTTCCGAGGGGCTGGAGGGCAACCAGAGGCTTGAGGCCGCGGGCCGAAGCGGGGCCAAGGAACAGCGCCGCGAAAACGACCACGGTGAGGAGAAATCGGTTCATTTGTTGATGCTGAAGATCAGGCACTCTCTCGCCGAGAGGAGGCAAGTCTGCCCGCCGCCCTATGTTATGGGGCCGAGCTCGGCGACCTGATCGATGAATTCGTTGACGACCTTCTGGAATCGAGCGCCCTCGCCGGCAGAAACCCACTCCAGCTTGAAACGGCGGTCCTCGATGCCGAACTGTCGGAGCATATGCCGGAGCATATGGTACCGGCGAAGAGTCTTGTAGTTACCGGAGATGTAATGGCAATCGCCGGGGTGGCAACCGGCGACGAGAACACCATCGACTCCGTTTCTGAAGGCGCCGAGCACGAACTCGGGATCGACGCGGCCGGAACACATCGTCCGGACGATTCTGAAGTTGGGGTTCATTTGTAGCCGCGAAACGCCGGCCAGATCGGCACCGGCGTAGGAGCACCAGTTACAGCAGAAGACCACGATTTTGGGTTGGAAACTAACCACCGGTCCTCCTGAGAATCACCGGGACCAATCTAAACCCTAAATACGAAGCACTAAACCCTAAACAAATTCCAATCGCGAGGCAAGAATGCTCCAAACGATATTTCGGGGTGTTCGACACGAGGCGGAGTATTCCGTCTCGTCTCAAGACTCGACGTCGAGAGAGGCACGAGACGGGACTCAGGATTTCGATATTAGAATTCATATTAGCTTTCTGCATCTGACCTCTATTCACTCAGCGCGTCGAGCATGGCGAAGACCTGTTGTTTGGTAAAGCCGTACTGTTCCATGGCCCCGGAAGGGCAGGCGGCGACACAGGTGCCGCAGCCTTTGCAGAGCGCTTCATTCACCTTGGACTTGCGCTTGCCGTCAACCGCCGTAAGCTCGATTGCCTCGTACGGACAGAGGGCGCTGCAGACACCGCAGCCGGCGCAGAGTTCCTCGTTGACGCAGGAGATCGTGGCTTCGGCATAGTACTTGTCATACGCCAGAATGGTCGAGGCACGAGCCGAGGCGGCCTCAGCCTGACCGATCGCCTCGTCGATTGTCTTTGGGTTATGGGCAAGACCGGCCACAAAGATGCCCTCGGTCGCGAAGTCGACCGGTCTTAGCTTGACATGGGCCTCAAGGAAAAAGCCCTCACTGTTGAGCGGGACCTTGAGCATCTTCGCCAGATGCTCGCTGTCTTTGTTGGGCTCGATCCCGGTTGAGAGCACGATTAGATCCGGGGCAAGCTCAATGCTCTCCTGTAGAATCGGCTCAAATACCGACATCATGAGTCGGCCGTCCACGGTCCGGTGCAGGCCCGGTTTGTGTTCGTCGTCATAGCGCACGAAGATGATGCCGGCCTCACGGGCCTTGTGATAGAAATCTTCTTTTAGTCCGTAAGTACGCACGTCTTTGTATAGCACGTAGATGTTGGCCAGAGGATTCACTTCGAGGATCCGGAGGGCATTCTTGACCGCCTGCATGCAGCAGATGCGGCTGCAGTAGGGGTGTTGCTCGTCGCGCGAACCGATACACTGCAACATGACGATATTATCATAGTTAAATGGTTGAATTCCGCCTGAGGCGGATGAATGGTTATATAGTTTTTCCTCAAGTTCTCTTTGCGTCACAACCTTATTATCCTGACCGTACAGATATTCGGTTGGTGTATACTCGTTTGCGCCGGTGGCCACAATCACGATGCCGTGTTTGACTTTTTCTTTGCTGCCGTCCGGTTTCAGGATCTCAGTTTCATAATTGCCAATGAAGCCGGCAATGGACTCGAGGCTGGCCCCGGCATAGACGCGGATCAGCTTGTTGTCCCGGACCTTCTGGATTGTCTTGTTGAGGAAACTTTGCACATCACGACCCTCAAGCGTGGAGTAGATGTGCCGGGCATGGCCGCCGAGTTCCTTGTCTCGCTCGACGAGAAAGACCTCGAAGCCCTGCTCGGCCAGCGAGAGGCTGGCCACAAGCCCACTGACGCCGCCCCCGACAACCAGTGCCTTCTGGACCACCGAGATCTCGACCCGCTTCAGCGGCGACAGGTGACGGGCCTTGGAAACCGCCATCCTTAACAGGTCCTGCGCCTTCCGGGTGGCCTCTTTGGGTTCGTTCATGTGAATCCATGAACACTGGTCGCGGATATTGGCCATTTCGAAAAGATACGGGTTGAGCCCGGCTTCCCTTATGGTCTCACGGAAAAGGGGTTCGTGGGTCCGGGGGGTGCATGAGGCAACAACCACGCGGTTGAGGTTGTGCTCTCTGATCTTCTCGGTGATCCTTTTCTGCGTGTCCTGAGAACAGGTGTACAGGTTGTTCTCAGCATAGACGACGTTGGGCAGCGCCTTGATGAACTCTACGACCTTGGGGACGTCGACATAACCGCCGATATTGATACCGCAGTGGCAGACGAAAACGCCGATCCGCGGCTCCTGGTTGGTCACGTCAATCTCGGGCGGCGATTCCTTAAGTGTGATCATAGTATGACGGGCTTCAGCCAGCAGGCCCATCGCCTTGGCCGCGGAGGCCGAGGCCTGGGTGACCGTCTCCGGAATGTCTTTGGGTCCGGCAAAAGCGCCGCAGACAAACACCCCATCACGGAGCGTATCGACCGGCATAAATTCTGAAGTGCGGCAGAAACCGTGTTTATTTAGATTAACTCGCAGTTTTTTCGCTAAATGGGCCATATCATCTCTTGGAACCAAGCCGACAGAAAGGACCACCATGTCAAAATCTTCTTCCTTTATTTCCCCTTCTTCACTCTCAAAATGAATCTTCAGATCTTTTGTTTCAGGATTTTCGTCAATCTTTGAGACGCCCGCCCGGATAAATCTTACGCCGTACTCATTTTTTGCCCGTTCATAATAGCTTTCAAAGCCTTTGCCAAAAGTCCTTATGTCCATATAGAATATGGTTGTCTCAAGACCTTCTTTGGCGTGCTCTTTGGCAATTATGCACTCCTTGATCGCATATGTGCAGCAAACTGAGGAACAATAACTCACACCGGCCTCTGGATCTCTTGAACCGACACACTGGATAAAGGCGATGCGCCTGGGTACCTTGCCTTCATAAGGGCGCAGTACATGACCATGGAACGGTCCTGAGGCTGACAAAATGCGCTCGAATTCCAGGCCGGTAACGACATTCTTATAGACACCATAGCCGAATTTGGAGTAGTTCTTAGCGTTGAATATTACTGAACCCGGGGACAGGATGATTGCTCCGACTCTTATCTCTTCAGTGCTGTCGCCTTCTTTATATTTAATCGCACCGGCAAGGCAAACTCTTTCACAAACGCCGCACCCGAGGCAATTCGCCTTATCGATCGTATATTTTGCCGGTACCGCTTGGGGATAATCAATGTAAACGCTTTTCCGCTGGCTCAATCCTTGATTGAAACTATCCGGGATTTCTATTGGGCAATGCTTGCGGCACTCACCGCATCCGGTACATTTGTCCATATCCACATATCTTGCCTTTCTCCTTATCGCAACAGTAAAATCGCCGGCCTCGCCGGTCAAAGATTCGACTTCAGCGTTTGGTATGATTTTGATATTCAAATGGCGTCCACATTCTACAAGTTTCGGAGCCATGATGCACATCGAACAGTCATTGGTTGGAAACGTCTTGTCCAGCATGGCCATTATGCCGCCAATCGTAGGACCGGAATCAAGAAGATAGGCTTTGAACCCTGAATAGGCGAGGTCTAAAGAAGCTTGAATCCCGCCGATCCCGCCACCAATGACCAGGACGGCACCGATCTTGTCAAATCGTCGTGTATCTTGGGTATTCATCTTTTATTTCCGAAAGTGTGACGACCCCTTTTTCCTGCAATGAACAGATCTCGTTAAAAACTTCATCAGGAGGAATGGTTAGTACAGATGCGATCTCAGGCACTGAGCAGGCTTTGTCTTTTACAAAGCGTAATATTCGAGCCCTGATAAATTCCCGCAGCAGGATCTTCTCGGTCTTACTCCGGAATTCATCGGCTGGAATCTTTTCGCCATAGACGTTTTCTTTTTCGGTCACCTGCCACTCTACTCCGGTCAGATGGCGAAATACCTCACTGCCAACAACATCCCGGACCGCCCACAGCATATCTGTCACTTCATTGGTTCTGGCTAAAGGGCCTATCTCTTTTATTTGTTTCACGAAGTTATTAACGAGACTGGCAAATCTCTCGCCTTCAGCCGCGGAAACCCAATCTAAGTAGAGCCTCTGCTGTCCAACGCCTGTTAACGAAAGGAGTTTCTGCACACCGATAATCCGTTTTTCTGCATGGTAATTCCCATTCAGATAGTGACAATCGCCGAAATGGCAGCCCAACACCATGACTCCGTCGATATGTCTTAGAAACGCATCAATGAGAAAAATAGGATCCACACGACCTGAACACATTACCCTAATTACCCTGATGTTGGGCGCATATTTAATCCGGGAAACACCAGCCAGATCAGCTCCGGCATAGGAACACCAATTGCATAGGAAACCAAGGATTCTGGGGTTAAAATCATTCACATCAACCAGCCAGTGCTTCTATCTGAGCTTCGATCTGATCATTCGTGAAGTGCTTCATGATAATCGCCTGTTGTGGACAGGATGATGCACAGCTGCCACAACCTTTGCAGGAAGCATAAACGACCTCGGAACGATTGCCCTTTTCAGTCTTTTTTGCGTGATGGGCTTGAAATGCGCAAAGATTTTCGCAAATGCCGCAACCTATGCACCGGTCTTCATCGACATATGCCACTGCAGGCAAAACATCAATCGAGTCCTTCGCCAGAATAATCCCGGCCCGATTCGCCGCGGCAATAGCCTGGACGATGGCCTCGTCAAGATGCTTCGGTGAATGAGCCAGACCGCAGATAAATATCCCGTCGGTGGCAAAGTCAACCGGGCGTAGTTTCATATGGGCTTCAAGGAAGAAACCGTCTTCATTCAAGGGTACCTTCAATAGCTGGGCAGTCTCTTTGTTTGTTTGATCGGGAATCACGCCGGTGCTGAGGACAACAAGGTCGGCCGGTAACTCGATTTTTTCGTCAAGGATAGGGTCTCTGACTTCGACCGAAAGACGATCCGGCATGGTTTTTAACTCTGGTTTGAAATTGTCGTCGTATCTGATGAAAATGACACCCTGATCCCTTGCTTTTTGATAATAGATTTCGCTAAAGCCGTAACTCCTGACATCCTTGTAAAGAATGGCAACCTCAGCTGAAGGATTCTGCGCTTTGATGGACAATGCATTTTTTATGGCTTTGGTGCAGCATATGCGGCTACAATACTTTCGGTCCGCATCCCTTGAGCCGATGCACTGGATCATTATAACAGAAGTCAGATGAGAGATGTCAGACGTCAGATATTTTTCTCCGATCCGATTTCCAACGTCCAACTTCTTGCTGCTTGCCTCTTCAAGCCGTATTTCCAACTCGCGCTGGGTAATGACGCGTTTGTCTTTGCCGTACAGATATTCGGTCGGCTTGTATTCCTGGGCACCGGTCGCAACGATTACTGTGCCATGTTCAAGCTCTACTGATGCTTCGCCGGTACGGATCCTTGTCTTGAAATTGCCAATATATCCTGAAACCATTTCCACCCTACTATTATTGTATAGACGGATATTAGGATGGGATTTTACCTTGCCAATAAGGCCATCGAGATAATGCTTGACTTCCCGGCCGTCGATTGTATGGTGGAAATTGCGTGCATTGCCACCCAATTCTGTTTCCCGTTCCACCAGGAATACTTCATAGCCCTGATTGGCCAGCGTAATGGCTGCATTTAAGCCACTGACCCCACCACCGATAACCAAGCCTTTCTGCAGCACGGGAATGGTAATGGCGGGGAGAGATTCCAAAAGAATAGACCGAGCACAGGCCATTTTCACAAGATCCTTTGCCTTTTCTGTCGCTTCTTCAGGTTGAAGCGAATGCACCCAAGAACACTGGTCTCGTATATTGGCAAACTCCAGAAGATACCTGTTTAATCCTTTTTCCCTGATTGTTTCCTGAAATAGCGGCTCGTGGGTTCTGGGTGTGCAAGCTGCAACAACAACGCGGTTCAGGTTATGTTTTTCAATCATCTCCTTGATATGCCGCTGGGCATCTTCTGAACAAGAATAGAGATTATCTTCGGCGTAGGCAACATTGGGCAGTGTTTTTGCATATTCTACCACCGTTTTCACATCCACGGTTCCCGCGATGTTTATTCCGCAATGACAGATAAAAGTGCCGATTCTCGCTGCCTGTTCTGAAACATCAATCTCCGCAGGGTAATCGTACTTTTTGACCAGCGTATTCCTTTCTTCTTTAAGTAACTCAATGGCTCTCCCGGCTGCGGCACTGGCTTCGGTCACCGTTTCTGGAATATCCTTGGGTGCGGAAACGGCACCGCATGCATATACACCTGGTCGCGTGGTTTCGACCATCGAGAAAGGAAGCGTCTTGAGAAAATTCCAATCAGCCAGCTCCACTTTACAGATCTCAGCCAACCGTTTGATTTCTTCCCTTGGTCTTAAACCGACGGACAATACCACCATGTCGAATTCTTCTTTCGTTAGTACGCCATCCTCGTCTTCATAGTGCAGCAACAGGTTTTTCTTTTCCTTGGACTCGGAAAGCTCGCCAATGAGCGCCCGCTTGAATTTTACACCGTATTCTTTCTTCGCGCGCTCGTAATAGGCATCAAAGCCTTTACCGAATGTTCTTATATCATTGCAGAATATTGTGCACTCGGTACGGCGCGAGTGTTCCCTGATTAGTATGGCTTCCTTGATTGCATAAACGCAACAGACCGAGGAGCAGTATCCGCTGCCCAGCTTCGTATCCCGCGAGCCTACACACTGAATAAAAGCAATCTTCTTCGGTTCCGTTTGGTCCGAAAGCCGGCGCAGGTGCCCATGAAACGGTCCCGAAGCGTTCAAAATTCTTTCTAATTCAATAGACTTAATAACATTCGGATATTGCCCGTAGCCATACATTGATTTCAGACGAGCATTAAATGTCTCAACACCTGGAGCAAGAACAATGGCGCCAACCTTAAGGTTGATGGTTTTTCCCTCGAGATTGTGGTTGATGGCTTTTGGTTCACAGACTTTCACACACTCGGCGCATTCGCAGCAGATCGCGCAAGCGATGCATCTCTCGGCTTCCTTTTTTGCTGTTTCTTCATCGTAACCGAACTCAACTTCGTCAAATCCTTGACGCTTGTTGACTTCAGTTTTCGGCATTACCGCCCTTGGCGCCTTCCGTTTTAGTTTCAATTCTTCTGGCTGAGGACACGCTTTTTTCCATTCCTTATGCACAATCGTAATACCCCTGATACTGGCATCAATCACGTCCGCGGCTTTTTTACCGGCCGCAACCGCTTCGATCACGGTTGCCGGACCCGTGACGACATCTCCGCCTGCATAGACACCCTTTACCGTCGTCTCAAGCGTCTCCGGGTCGACGACCAGGGTTCCCCATTTCGTTCTCCCGTATTCCTTGCCCAGCCAATCGATTTGCGGTTTTTGGGAGATCGCAATAATAATATTATCAACCGGGATCCTGAATTCGCTTCCGGGAATCGGTATTGGTCGCCTCCGGCCGGAAGCATCGGGTTCACCGAGTTCCATACGGACGCATGCTATGGCCTGAACACTTTCTTCACCATGGATTTTTGAAGGTGCAACAAGATATTCAATCTTAACACCTTCCTTTTCCGCCTCCTCTATTTCCCACGCGTTGGCCGGCATTTCCTTGCGGGAACGGCGATAAAGAATGGTTACTTCGCTGCCGAGTCTCTTGGCCACTCTCGCGGCATCGATCGCGGCGTTACCACCACCAATGACGGATACGTTCTTACCCAATCTGACATTATCACCTAAATTTACTTTCTTTAGGAAATCGATGCAGTGGATCACACCCTCTAGGTTTTCCCCCTCGACATCCAGTTTCATCTCCTCATAAGCTCCCGTTGCCAGGAAGACCGCCCGGTACTCAGTGGTCAAATTGGCAATACCTATTGTCTCGCCGATCTTGATACCAGTTCTGATTTGAACGCCAAATGATTTTATATAGTCAATATCAGCCGCGATGGCGTGCCGCGGCAACCGGAATTCAGGTATGCCCAAGACGAGCATCCCGCCGGCAACTTTTTCAGCTTCATATACCGTGACTTGATAGTTCTTCAAGGCCAGAAAATAGGCGCAGGACAAACCGCCCGGGCCGGAACCGATTATCGCGATTTTTTCACCGGTCGGTTTGTTCTTTTCTGACGCGATGTGGTCGGGGTGATTACGGTCGGCGATAAATCTCTTTAGCGAAGCAATGGCGATCGGCTCATCCACCTCACCGCGTGCACACTCGGTTTCGCAGGGGTGATTGCATACCCGTCCACAAACACTAGCAAAGGGATTGGCTTGTCGTTCCAGGTCAAGCGCTTCCTTATATTTTCCGGCGCGGATAAGCGCGAGATAACCTTGAGCATTAACACCGGCAGGGCATGCTATACGACAGGGCGCGTGTCCAAGTTTTGAAATGGCGAATTTATTCGGAACTGCCTGGGGAAAGGGCCGGTAGATTGCTTTTCTTGAAACAATATCACATTCAAATGCATTTGCCGTGTAGACCGGGCACGCCAAATCACACTCGCCGCAGCCATTGCATTTTTCCCAATCCACAAATGGTGATTTCTGCCTGACCTTGACATTGAAATTCCCGGCTTCGCCATTCACTTCTTCCAGATCGGCATAAGGTATCAGCTCGATATTAGGATGCCGGGCAGCACTCACGAGTTTCGGGGCCAAGATACACATTGAGCAGTCGTTGGTCGGAAAAGTCTTATCAAGCTGTGCCATGATCCCGCCAATGCTGGGGTCTTTTTCAACAAGACAAACCTTGAAGCCGGAATCAGCCAAGTCCAGGGCAGCTTGAACCCCGCCGATACCACCACCCACGACTAAAACCGCACCAATCTTGTTGTTATTCATGAATCATGTGACCAAAACGACTTACGTTTTGTTTGAACTTTGGGATTTGGGTTTTGGATTTTGAATCCGCGATCATTGTCCCTTGATTTTTTCCAACAGCGTTCTTGTTGACACCCGGTTCATCCTGAGCCCGAGCGCCTTCTCGTCCAGACCTAATGCCAGGCCCAGTAATTGTGGATAGTACAGAACCGGCAGATTGTATTGCTCATTGAACTTCTGTTCCATTTTTTTCTGATTGTCATCAAGCATCACACTGCAGAACGGGCACATCAAGACAATCGCATCGGTTGAATTCTTGGACAGGGCTTGAAGCTTCGGGCGGGCCAGCGCATAAGCCAGGTCCTCGTTAATGGCCAGGATCCCGGCTCCACAGCATCTCAGTTTCAGTGGATAGTCGACGGTCTCCGCGCCAGTAAGACGTATGAGTTCATCTAGCGAGAAAGGATTCTCCGGGTCTTCTGGATTGTTGTAGATGTCGGTGGGTTTCAGATAATGGCATCCATAGTGAGGGGCAAGTTTCAGACTCGATAACTTTCTCATTATCCGTTTTGCGATCTCCTTTATGCCAATGTCTTCATAAAGGATTTTCACAAAGTGCTTAACGACGATATTCTTGCTTAGACGATACTCAACACTTTGCTTCCTTAACATTCCAAGCATTCTGCTCTTTTCATCAAAATTCTCATTGAGCTGTTTGTTCACTTCGGTGAGCGAACTTGTGCAGGCACTGCAGAGGGTGCAGATGCTCAACCCTTTGTCTTCTGCGGCCAGTATATTGCGACCCGCCATAAGGAAAAATGTCTCATGGCTTACTGATTTTAGAGGAAATCCGCAACATTCAAAATCATCTAGATCAACAAGTTCAATATCCAGGAGTTTGGCTACTTCTCTCGCGGCGATCTCATAATTTCTACCCCGGCCCAAGACGGTGCAACCTGGGAAAAATGCGTATCTCATAATCACCTCTTCACGAGTTTGTCAAGTCCAACCAGCTCGATAATTTTCGCTGTGAAACCTTTGGGTTTGGCAACCTTCGGTAAGCCTAATGCCGTCCGCTTGTTATTATCGAATTCATCAATGTCGTAAAGCCGGCACTGTTTTTTGAGGATATCGATTTGCATTGCAAATGAAGGATGGATGTGGCCTTCTTTTACCGCGCGGTTCTTGATCGCATTAATAACATCGGTAAAGCGCACTCCCTGGGGGCACCGCTCGGTGCAGGCGTAGCATGTTGAGCAGAACCAGATGAAGTCACTTTTCAAGACTCGCTCCTTCATGCCTAAGAGGACCATGCGAATTATCCGACGCGGGTTGTAGCGCTGGTCAATCTCTCTTACCGGGCAACTGGCGGTGCAAATACCGCAGGCAAAACACAGCTTGATATTCTCACCGCCCGGTTCCTGAGCGATCTCGTATTTGAACTTGGGATATAGCTCTTCCATGCTCATCCTCCATAAAACGTTAAATGCTTTTCGATTTTCTTCAAGAATGTTTGGGTATCGAACGGCTTGCTGATGTAGTCATCGGCCAGATGGTCAATGGCAATGTCCATGCCGTATTCGGGACGGGATAGCTGCTGACCGATTGCGGTGAGCATGATGATCGGTATCGGGCGGGTCTGGGCGCTTTTGCGCAGTTCGTAGCAAACCGTGTAGCCATCCTTGCCGGGCATGATCACGTCGAGTAGGATAAGGTCCGGGGATTCGAAACGAGCCTTGGCCAAGCCTTCCTCGCCGTCCTTGGCGGTGAGGACCTCGTAACCGTGGGCAACCAGAACCTGTTTGGCCGATTCCAGCAGATCGGGATCATCATCGACCACAAGGATTCTGGCCTTCTGCCGCTTTTCTTTTTCCTGAGAGCCGCTCTTGGCGAGAAGCCGGCGGATCGCGTCGAGTAGTTTCGATGAATCGACCGGTTTCGAAATGTACATATCGGCCTTGTGTTCTTTTGCGATATTCTCGGTATAGCCGCCCGGCTGGGCACTGACTGAGGTGAGCAGGATGATTGGTATCGAGACGCAGTCGGGATCGTCCTTCAGCTCTCGACAAACCGAGAATCCGTTGATATCAGGAAGCATTACATCGAGGACGATAACGGCCGGACGATCCTTGCGGGCGTGCTCAAGTCCCTCCTTACCGGTCGGGGTAAGGAAGACATCATACCCAGCCTGCTCAAGAACCGACCTGGTGGCAGCACCGAAGTCCGGATCATCGTCAACCAAAAGGATTTTCGTTTTCTTCATGTCTTCTCCTGTAGGTTCAATTATGGGTTTTGGGCAGGTAGACGCTGAACGTGCTGCCCTCATCGACCTTGCTTCTGATGTCGAGCCGGCCGTCGTGGATGTCGATTATCTTCTTCACGATCGCCAGGCCGAGTCCGGAGCCGACCGCACTGCCTTCGCGCTTGATGCGGTAGAACTCATGCCCAATACGCGGCAATTCCTGGTCCGGTATGCCCAGCCCGGTATCGGTCACATCGACAATCCAGTACTTATCGTCCTCCCGCAGTTGCACAATCAGGGTGCCGTCTTCACGATTGTATTTGATGCCGTTAGTGATAAGGTTCGTGAAAACCTCTTTGATCATGCCTCGTTCGCCGTTAACCGCCGGGTCATGATGGGCGGTGTCGAGCCGGACTTTGATTTTCTTCCCATGGGCCATCGTGCTGGTCAGCTCAACCACTTCTTTGATGACGCTTACAAGGCCGAAATTCTGGAAACCTTCTTTTAATTTCACTTCTTCGATACGGGAGAGCATGAGCCATCGGTCGATGAGCGAAAGGAGTTCAGCCAGCCGGATCTTCATCCGGCCGATGATTTTGGTCTGTTCGTCGGAAAGGGCGCCCGCAATACCCCCGGCAAGCACTTCGATATACTGCATCACTGCGACCAAGGGAGTTCTCAGTTCGTGGGAAACCAATGCCACAAAATTCTGGCGCATTCTCTCTTTTTCCTCGCGGAGGCGTTCCGACTCAAGAATGGCATGGCGCCTTTCCACAGCCCGCTTCGTGATAAGCCGGAGTTCGTCGGGCGTAAAGGGTTTGGGCAGAAAATCATAGGCGCCCTTCTTCATCGATTCAACGGCTGACTCAATCGTGGCGTACCCAGTAATCACGATGGGAACAATGCTTCGGTCTCTCTTTCTCAGGTTCTCAAGGACCTCCATGCCGCTCATTCCCGGCATCTTGAGGTCCACAAAGACAACATCCGGTTTCACTTCGTCGACCAGCTTCAAACCTGAAACTCCTTCGGCTGCAGTCCTTACGAGGTAGTCTTCCCCGGCGAGAATCTGGGCGCAGGCGTCGCCGATCGCCGCTTCATCGTCAATCACTATAATCTTCGGCCTGTTTTGGTTCATTTAGTATAGCTTAGCATCCGAAAGTCCACTCTTCCGGGTCGCCCGCCACACGTCATGGCGGGCTGAGGTCAAGACTAGTTCGGTAACGAAATGGGCTTCGACATATTCTACTTGAATCGTGCCGATTGTCAAATGGTATTTTTCTCATCGCTGAGCCTTCATTGTTCCTTACTTTTCTAGGTTTCCGTCGCTTCCTGAGTCGTCGCGCTGTTAATTCTTCGGCCTGATTGCTTCATTGTTTGATCGCTCAAGATTGCCAGCATCCTTGACGACGGCTCGATCGGCGGGTATAATCGTCGGCAAGGCAATCGTGAACCACTATGCTGGAGAAATCGCGGCACTGGCAACATCCTTGTGCTGGTCGTTTGGGTCGATCTTCTTTACCCTGGCGTCGCGCCGGATCGGTTCCAACACCGTCAACCGTGTCCGCTTGGCTCTTGCCCTGGTGGTCATCATGCTGACCCACCTGGCGATCACCGGGCATCCGGTACCCGTGAACGCTACCGCCAGACACTGGTTCTGGTTTGGTCTTTCCGGGGTGATCGGGTTCTCGATCGGTGATACGTTGTTGTTCCGGGCGTTTTTCTTGATCGGACCCAGGCTCTCGATGTTGATGATGGCATTGGCTCCGGTCATGGGGGCGGCCGCGGCATGGATTTTCCTGGGTGAGGTGCTGCGGCCGATGGAGATGGCGGCCATCGTGATGACGCTGGGCGGCATCGCCTGGGTGATCAAGGAGCGTCAGGAAAAGGATGCTGAATATCAGAAGCGTTCGGCCGGGATTCTATGCGGCATCGGCGCCGCCGCCGGTCAGGCGCTGGGCCTGATTCTGTCGAAGCAGGGGTTGAATGACGGTTTTGCACCGCTGTCCGGCAACTTCATCCGGGTGCTTTTGGCGGTCGTCAGTCTGTGGTTCGTAACCGGTGTCACCGGCCGGATTCCGTCGACGCTGCGGAAGATGTCAGATTCCCGCGCCGTGGGTTACCTGAGTGGCGGGGTCATGTTGGGACCGTTTCTTGGGGTCTGGCTCTCCCTGATTGCGGTTCAAAAAACCTACGTTGGCATTGCCTCGACCCTCATGGCGCTGCCGCCGATTATTCTCATCCCGCTATCGCACTGGGTTTTCAAAGAAAGGATTACGCCCGGGGCGGTGATCGGAACACTCGTTGCCATCGCCGGCGTTGCGGTTCTCTTTTTGGTGTGAAGGCGGGTCCGGGGAGATAAAAGGGGTCTGTCCCTCAGGCCCAGTCCGGGTATTCGGTCTTGAGTTTGTCCAGGGCCTGCTGGGCCAGATCCGGATGATTCAGTTTTTCTTTGTGGATCTGATAGATACGCAGCATCGCCTTAGGCCGGAACCGTCCTTGGGGGAAGAGCTGAGTGTAGGAGTCATAGCACTTGACCGCAGGCACGAAACTCCCGGCATTATCCAGTAATGCCGCCAGGCGATAGCAATTGCTTTCGGTAATCTTGTCGGCAAGGTTCCGGTCGACCATTTCATCATAGATCGACTGCGCCAGGTCTTTGTCTTTGTTGACCACCGCGATACTCAATGCTTGGTTATACATATTTGCAGCCTCGGGGGCGGCACCGTTCTGATGATAAAGGCGCGCCAGCGTGAGCGGGGCATCGATGCTTCCCGGTTCCTCGGAAATCGCGGCCAGGAAGAGGGGTAACGCGGCCTGAGTGTCTCCGGCCTCGAGCCGCCGGTTCGCTTCTTTCATCCGGGGCGAAACCCTGAGCTTCTCAAAGCTGTCTTCGACCATCGGCGCGATGTAGCGCTTTTCCCAGCCGAAGACATTCATCGAAAGCCCAACCACCGCCCCAAAGACAAATCCGCCGATGTGGGCGTAGTACGCGGTCCCGCTCGGCGAACTCCAGCCGGCTCCGAGAACTTGCAGCAGAAACCAAACCGGGAGCGCAACCGCGGCGTAGACCGCGAAGGTACCCAGGTAGGGCCGGGTGATGAACAGCCAGAAGAAGTAGGCGAAGCGAACCTTGGTCTTGTAGTGACGAATCATAAACGCACCCATGATGCCGGCGATCGCGCCCGACGCTCCGACGAGCGGGATGTCGCTTTTTGGGAAGACCGCGGCGTGGAGCAGGGTCGCCGCGACTCCTGAAACCAAATACAGTCCCAGGAGAACTTTCCAGCTCCAGTCGTCTTCGATGTTACAGCCGACCAGCCAGAGGAAGAGCATGTTGAAGAGGAGATGCCAGAAATTCATATGAGTGAACAGGGCAGTGAATATCGACATCAAGCCGAAGTCTTTGGGCACAAACCCCAGCATTTGGAAGACGTTATGCTTTTGTAGATGCTCGTATCGATCGCGGAGCTGGTGCCACCGGACATAGTCAACAGTTCCCGCCGGAATGATTGTGTCGGCATCGAACCTCTCCATAAGTTCTTGAAAATCACACCGGGCTAACAGTTCCGGGTCTTTTTCAAGAAGTTTGAAAACATACCGGTTCTGGATTTCGAATACCTCTCTTGATATCTGTTCGATTTCCCTGACTTGCGATGAGCTGATACTGTTGGTGATGAGCCAGACCAGGGTGCAAACGGCGATAAGTCCAATCGTGAAGTAGGGCAAGCGACGCACGCCCTTTTCGCTGCCCACCGGAAAGATGAAGAACATGAGCCATTATAGCTTCAGCCCATCACATGTCAAGGCCCGCCCTGAAAAAACCCTTGCATATTGCTGGAAAGTGAATAGAATTGCAGACATTTCCATCGACGTGTGACATTGCGTGTCTATATTTCCTTCAATTAGGGGAGCAAGAATCGCAAGGAGGTAAGATGAATTTCGATCTAACTAGTGACCAAAAAATGTTACAGGATACGGTGCGCAAGTTTGCCGAAAAAGAGCTGAAGCCGATTGCCGCGGAGATTGACAAATCACAGGAATTCCCCTGGAAAAGCGTCAAGAAGATGGCGGAACTTGGTTTCATGGGTGTTATCATACCCGAAGCCTACGGCGGGTCCGGTTTTGACTTTGTCAGCCTGGCGATCACTATTGAAGAGATATCACGCGTTTGTGCTACGACCGGCGTCATCACCGCCGTGAACAATTCCTTGGCCGCATATCCGATTGTCACTTTCGGCAACGAAGCGCAGCGCAAAAAGTTTCTGCCGCCGCTGGCGTCCGGCGAAACGGTCGGCGCCTTCGCCCTGACCGAGCCCAACGCCGGTTCCGATCCGGCGAGTCTCGAGACGACGATCCGATTTGACGGCGATTCGTGCATCCTGAACGGCACCAAGCGATTCATCACCAATGCGGGCGCGGCCGGGATTCATATTGTCTTTGCGACGAAAGACCGAACCTTGCGCCATAAAGGCATTATTGCGCTGATTGTCGAAAAGGGGAGCCCCGGTTTCAGCGTCGGCAAACATGAAGAGACCATGGGCCTGAGGGCGACGGCCAACACCGAGCTTGTTTTCGAGGACTGCCGGGTTCCGAAAGCCAATATCCTGGGCGATGAAGGCGCGGGTTTCAAAGTAGCGATGCAGACCATCGACGTGTCGCGTATCGACATCGGTGCGCAGGCGGTCGGCTTGGCGCAGGGCGCGCTCGATGAAGCGATCAGATATTCGAAGGAGCGGAAGCAGTTCGGCAAGGCGATCTGCGAATTCGAATTCATCCAGGGGATGCTGGCCGAAAGCGCCGCCCAGATTCAGGCGGCAAGGCTCCTTGTTTACTACTCGGCGTACCTTAAGGACAAAGGCATCGAGCGTTTTTCTTTCCAATCGGCGATGTCCAAGCTCTTTTCCTCGACCGTGGCGAATGATGTTGTGCGCAAGGCAGTTCAGATTCATGGCGGGTATGGTTATTCGCGGGAGTATGCGGTCGAGCGCATGTACCGGGATGCCAAGGTGCTGGAGATCTACGAAGGTACTTCCGAGATTCAGAAACTGGTCATTGCGAGAGAACTGCTAAAGTAGATGTCAAGCACTAAATCCGAAATCCTAAATCCTAATCAAATTCTAATGGTCCAATCTTTGAAACAGGTGTCTGCCGAGTTCATCCCAAAGTTTAGCCTTTGAGGCTTATTTAGAGTTTAGATATTGGTATTTAGGATTTGCCCGAAGTAAGGAGGCTATTTGGAAATAGTCGTCTGCATCAAGCGCGTGCCGGAAACCGCCGAGGCCGAACTCAAGATCGACGCAACCGGGAAGGGAATCGTAAAAGAGAACCTGGTTTTTGACACGAACGAATCGGACAATTACGCGCTCGAGGAAGCCCTTCGGCTCAAGGAGAAATTGGGCGGCAGCATCACGCTGGTTTCGGTTGGGCCCCCGGAAGCCGATGAGGTCATCCGGATGGGCCTGGCCAAAGGCGCCGACCGTGCCGTGCGGATAACCGACCCCAAACTCGTCGGCTCGGATGGCTATACGACCTCACGGACCATCGCGCAGGCGGTGAAAGGCCTGAAGTACGACCTTATACTGTGCGGATGTATTGCGAGTGACGATGGATTCAGTCAGACCGGACCGACCCTGGCGGAGATTCTCGGTATTCCCCACGCCGTCTATGTTACCAAGCTGGAAGTCAGCGGCGGCGCCGCCAAGGTCCACCGCGAACTGGAAGGCGGTCTGATTGAAGTCCTGGAAATGAAACTCCCGGCGGTATTGGCGATCCAGACGGGAATCAACGAGCCGCGCTACGCATCGATGATCGGCATCAAGCGGGCATCTTCCAAAGAGATAAAAGTTCTGGACTGTTCCGGGTTAGGTCTTTCCGAAAAGGACACGGGCGAGGTCGGTTCGTCAACGGTGATCGAAAGACTCTACGTGCCGCCCAGGACGAGACAGGCGGAGATAATCAAAGGCAGCGCCGATGAAGTTACGGCCAAGATGGCTCAGATCATCAAGGAGAAAGGAGTACTCCAATGAACGCGCACCGCGAGATCCTCGTACTGGCTGAACACCGGCGCGGCGAGCTCCGGGACGTTACCTTTGAGATGCTCACCCTGGGTAAACGCCTGGCCGAGAAATCGGGCGGCAAACTCTCGACGATCTTGCTATCCGACAAGACGGAAGGTCTTGCCGGCAAGCTCGTGGGGTGGGCGGAAAACGTCTATACGATCACGGATGCGCGATTCGCCAACTTCAATAGCGAGCTTTACCAACCGGCCCTTGCTGACTTCATCAAGAAGCAGCAGTCGACGCTGACCCTCATCGGTCATACCGCGTTCGGTGTCGACCTGGCCCCGGCACTGGCCGTCGAGCTGGGCATACCGATGGCCAGCGACTGTGTCGGTTTCGATTTTGACGGTACCAGTCTGAAAGTAACGCGCACCGTCTACGGCGGCAAACTCAATTGTGACACCCGGGTGCGTCCCGCGGCTCAGTATCTTGCGACCGTAAGACCGGCGGCCTTCCCGCCCGAGTCGGCGAGCTACACGGGACGCGTGGAGGCCGTAACCCCGGCGGCGGCCGGTGATGTTGCGTACCGGAAATTCCTCGAATACGTCGAAGCTGCAGTCGGTGAAGTCGATATCACCAAGTCCGACATCGTGATCGGGGTCGGACGGGGCATCAAAGAGTCCAAAAACATGCCGATTGTTGAACAGCTGGCACAAACGATGGGCGGGGTGCTGGCCTGTTCCCGGCCCGTGGTCGATGCCGGTTGGCTGCCTAAGGAGCGGCAGGTAGGTTCGTCGGGCAAGACCGTGAAACCGAAGCTCTATATCGCAATCGGTATCAGCGGTGCGTTTCAGCATATCGCCGGCATGAAGTCGGCCCAGACGATAATCGCGATCAATAAGGATGCCAATGCGCCCATTTTTGCCGAAGCCCACTATGGCATTGTTGATGACCTGTTCAAGGTGGTACCGATACTCAAGGAAAAGATCGCAGCCCTCAAGGGGGGTTGAGCAACATGATTGATGTTCTCAAAACATGTCTCGGAAGATTCCCGGGCGAGTACGCTGACCTGCGGTACGAAGTCGACCACATCGTCATGATCAACCTGCGCGGCAAAGTGACGCACAGCATCTCGGATAGTACCCGGGACGGCTTTCACTTACGGTGTCTTGTTGACGGCGGTTTCTCCACCCATACCTTCAGTGACAAGAAATTCCTCCGGAAGGCGGTGCGCGAGACGACTAAGGCGGCGCATCTGGCCAGCCGCTACGTGGGCGAACCGATCAAGTTTCGGTTTGGACCGGTCGTCAAGGAGAACGTGACGGCAAGACCGGAACGCGACCCACGGATGGTCACCTTGACCGAGAAGCTCAAGCTTCTCCAGCAATACAACAAGCTGGTTTTGAAAGTCTCCGGGATTCAGACGACCAATCTTGGGTACCGTGAATGGATCAAGAAGAAGTACTTTGTGAACAGCCTCGGCACTGAACTCGAGATGGAGCAGATCATCACCTTCATCAGCGGCGAGATCATGGCCCGCGACGGGACCAACATTCAGAATGCTCGCGTGGCGGTCGGCGGCAGCGAGGATTTCGGGCGGATGATTGGGCGCGAAGCGAGCTTCGAGGCGAAGGCGAAAATTGCCGTCGACCTGCTCAAGGCGGATCCGGTCCGGGGCGGGGTTTACCGCGTCCTCTTGAACCCGCACATGGTCGGCGTCTTCATTCATGAGGCATTTGGTCATTTCAGCGAAGCCGATCTGGTGGTCCGAAATCCCGGCCTGCTCGCCAAGATGCCGATGGGTGCAAAAATCGGGAATGACATTCTCACGGTGACCGACGACCCCGGTCTCTATGGCCGGCCCGGATACCGCATCTACGATGACGAGGGCATCAGGTGCGAGAAGGTCAGCTTGATCAAGAACGGTGTCTTGAGCGGACGGCTCCACTCCATGGAGACGGCGGCCGATCTTGACGAACCGCTTAACGGCCATACGATCGCGGTGGGGTGCGAGCACACCCCGGTGGTGCGGATGGGCAACATCTACGTCGAACCAGGTAAGGCCGGCTTTGACCAGCTCTTGTCATCAATCGAGACCGGGCTGTACATCTGTGATGCCAAGGGCGGTTCAACCATGGGCGATCAATTTGCTTTTGGAGCCCAGTACGGATACGAGATCAGGGGCGGCAAGCTGGGCAAGATGGTCCGGGACATCAATATGTCGGGAAACCTCTTCAGGACGCTGAAAGAAGTCGTCGCGGTTGGCGGCGATTCCGAGTTTGGCGAGTCCGGCGGCTGCGGCAAAAGGAATCAGACCAACCCTCAATCGGGCAGCGGCGGCCCGCATATGGTCATTGACAACGTCGTGATAGGGTAGGGAACATGTCTCTACGATCTCTCCGAGACACAGAAGTGGATACAGACGTAGAAAAGTTATTGAATTCAGCAGCCAAGCGATGCGACCAGGCCGAAGTCTACGTGAAGACGGTGCGGGTGACGCCGATTGAATTTGAGAACGGAAGGCTCAAGCACATACAACTCGGGAACTACTCGGAAGTAGCCCTGAGGGTCATCCGGGACGGCCGGCTCGGTTTCAGCTACGCGGCTTCGCTCAAATACCGTTCCGCGCTCATCAAGGAAGCATTGCGCGTCGCCCGGAAAGGACAGGAGGTCAGCTTCAAGCTGCCCGGCGCCGGCTCTTTCCCGGCGGTCGAGAATTACGATCCGGGGCTCGAAGCGGTGAAACTCAAGGATGTGGCGCGCGACATCGCCAAGGTCATCAAGTGGCTCAAGTCAAAGAAGACCCCGGCATCGATTGGCTGCAGCACCCACATTTCTGTCCAGAGCCTTTCAATCGTCAACTCGAATGGGCTGGGGGCGAAGCACGTATCGACCGGAGCGGCGACCAACTGCATGATGCTGCTTGAGAGTTCAGGGGTCGGCCCCGTGTCTTACGACATCGGTTCTTCGTACCGTGCGCTGAGCGAGGAGCACCTCAACGAGGTCTATAAATACTACCTGCTCAGTCAGAAACAGGTGCCGGTCCCGACCCGCAAGATGAAGGTGATTTTCACGCCCAAGTGCATCGAGACGATTTTCTGGCGGCTGGCGAGCGCGGTATCGGCCCAGTCGTTGATTGACAAGATCACCCCTCTGGAGAATCGTCTGGGTCAGAAGATTGCCGATGAACGACTTACCGTGTGTGAAGATCCTCACCGCGTTGGCCATCCGGACTCCCGTCCGTTTGACGACGAGGGGACGCCGACCGAGGTGATACCGATCATTGAGCGCGGTGTGTTCAAGAACTACGTCTATGACTGCCGCACCGCAGCGAAGCTGGCCATGAAGTCAAACGGCGCCGGGTACAAGGCGGCGATGTGGGGCGGCGACATTACTACCCCGGTCGGTCCGTACCCGACCCATCTCTCCGTCGTGCCCGGGGATGTCTCGTACGACGAGATGTTGGCTCGGGTCGACGAAGGCATCCTGCTTGAGTTCCAGAACGGCGCCCACTCCGGCAACATCCCGGCCGGCGATTTCTCGGTCAACGTCGGCCTGGGGTACTACGTCAAGGACGGCAAGATCCAGGGCCGGGCTCTAGACACGATGATATCGGGTAATGTTTACCAGCTTTTCAATCAGCTGAATTGCATCAGCCGTCAGGTCGACAGCAACGGTATCCCCTGGCTGCTGTTCAATGATGTAAACGTGGGCGGCCGCAGTCAGTGATTTCGGCATAACCGTTTTGACGAACAGAGATCCTTCTCGCTTTGTGCCGAACAGAATCGCCCTGACTACGGTCTTCATCATCTCTGCGGCATGCACGGATCGCGAGCCGCCTCGAGTCAAGATCGTAAATCCGGCCGGGGGCACGCTGGTTGGCGATTCCGTGTTGCTCGTTGCCGATGCCTGGGACAATGAGGGTGTCGAGAAGGTCGAGTTCGTGGCCGACGATTCGGTCGTCGGATCCACCGCTTACGAACCCTATGCGTGCTACTGGGCGACCGGCCTTTTCCCCGAGAGTTCTTACCACTGCATCAAGGCCCGGGCCTGGGATGAGTCCGAGAACGAAGCCACATCGGCGCCGGTCGAGGTCATGGTGCGAAATCGCATACCGGCCGGCGATACCGCGAGACTACTCTGGCGTTACCAGACCGGTGACATCGTCTTTGCTTCGCCCGCCGTCGGCATTGACGGAACAATCTACATCGGGTCAACCGACAATCAGCTCTATGCGCTCAGTTCGGACGGATCGCTCAAGTGGAGCCTGGCCTGTGCTGTTTTGTCGTCACCCGCGGTTGGTCCGGACGGCACGATATTCGTGGGCGCCAACGACGGCTATCTGTATGCGGTCCGCCCCGATGGATTGCTGCGGTGGCGATGCTTGACCGAGGGCAACCTCTATTCTTCGCCGGCACTGGCCGGCGATGGTTCGGTGTATGTGGGCTCAACCACCGGTATGATGTTTGCGATCAATCGCGACGGCACGATCAAGTGGGGTTTCCCAACCGGCGGTGCCGTCTATTCATCCCCGGCCGTGGGCACGGACGGCACCATCTACTTCGGGTCCTACGACCAGGCCGTCTACGCCCTGGATACCGCGGGCCGTCTCAAGTGGCGCTACGCGACGAACGGCTGTGTCTACTGCTCGCCGGCCCTTGCCGCCGATGGCACGATACTGATCGGCTCGTTCGATGGTTTCATGTATGCCCTCAATCCGGATGGGACACTGCGTTGGAGGTACTCGACTGGCTCGAGTGTGCGCTCGTCACCGGTCTTAGACATCGATAACTGTGTCTACTTCGGTTCGGATGACGGGTACGTGCACGCGTTGAACAGCGATGGCTCATTCAAATGGCGCTATCGGACCGGCGACCTTGTTCACTCCACGGCCGTACTCAGCTCCGACGATCTGGTCTACATCGGGTCGAACGACCAGCACCTGTATGTTTTCGATCTTGCCGGAACCTTCAAATGGCGCTACCCGGCGGGCGGTTACATAAGTTCGTCGCCCATCATCGATGCACAGGGCCGCCTGTGTTTCGGCAGCCACGACGGTTATCTGTATGCGCTGCAGGTTTCCGGCACGACCGTGGCACCGTCCTGGCCTGCCTTCCGGCACGATCCCCAGCGGACGGGAAGAGTCAGAAGCAAGAAGTGAGAAATGGAAAGTACAAAGCGAGAAAACCGGGGCGAAGGGCAATCCCCTTCATTGCTCTTTGATGAAGAGGACAAAATCCCGCTCGCTTCCCCCTTTGATAAAGGGGGATATAGGGGGATTGAAGATTGCCTCGGTGAGTTGCTTTACGTCGTTCAGGACAATGTCTGACACGAAGTGTCATTCTGACCCTAAATTCCATGAAGGGGAAGAATCTCAATTCGCTGCTCAGAGCCTGCTCTGTCTCTACGACCTCTCCGACACTCCTGTGTCCTGGAGGGAGACACAGACGTGGATACAGCCGCAAGAGAAATGAAGGGATTAACTCCGCGAAGAATCTAATCGGGATCCTTCATCCCGGAGGGGACTCAGGATGACAGCGCCGCGGCGCGACCTGCTAAAAGTTGACCACCTTGCGTAGCCGGTTGAGCGCGTTCACCACCGTCGTCAGCGACACATACTCCTCAGTATTGCCCAGCTCGGCCGGTTCCATGACCCGGCTTGCGACGAGCTTTGATGCCGGATGATAGTAGAAAGCACTACGGTCAATTCTCAACCGCCCGGAAGGGGCGGCGAGCGGCTGGATTTTCGGTTCGGGAACGATCTCGGCCAGGGTGATAATCAAGTTGCCCAACGTTACCCGGTCTTGAGCATAGAAATTGCCGTCCGGGAATCGCTTCATGAGTCCGGCTTTTTCAACATAGGCGAGGTGGTCCTTTCCCGTTGGGCGCGAACTTGCTCCGGCCAGCAGAAACGCAAGGTTGTCCCGCGTGATCTTCACGAATGGGTCGAGTTGTCTCGGAACGTTCAGTCCGGCCGCAAGTGCTATTTCGAAGCAGCGCTTGCTGTCTCTTGCGGTTCGGAAATGGTCGTAGGTCAGCCGGTAGACATTGATGTCGGTAGTCTTAAGCTCGATCTGCTTGAGCAGGCAGTAGGATGCCTTCGCTTCATCGCCGGTTGCTTTATAGCAGAGGTAAAGATAGCGATAGGCGATGAGCGAACCCGGTTCTTTTTTGAGGACCTTGTTGAAGCTCGTGATGGCTTTTGA
Source organism: uncultured bacterium (assembly GCA_964354155.1). GTDB lineage: Bacteria > Hydrothermota > Tepidihabitantia > SM23-42 > CAYGYG01 > CAYGYG01. The sequence goes on from CAYGYG010000006.1 coordinate 45,825, forward strand.
ATAGTCCTTGGTCTGGTAGTTACGGCTGCCTCGGGTAAGGTGGTCTTTCTTGAAAAAAGGTAGACCGGCGCAGGAAAGCTGAAGACAGAGAAGAGCTACCGACCAACGACGAAGATAACGCGGCATTTGGTGAGGAGATCCAATGCACTTTGGGAGCCGTGTATCTTGGCGGCGTCAAACTGGGAAATAACCGGGTCGACTTTGTTCCGCCCGCTAACCCCGATGGCGCTGATGCGCATGGGGTTGTAGCCGATGCGGGGATTGCTGTAAATGCCCTGGATATCGTTGAGGTAGAGAACCAGGCCGTTTTCGGCGACGTATTCGGGCTGTGCGAAGTCCTTGCTGTAGACTTCCTCGCCCCGGTCATTCTTGACTCGGGGGAAGAGCGCTGGTTGGAGACTGGTGCCGCGTGCATCGATTACGATCGAAGTATAGTTGCCCGGGACGTTCTCTTCCTTCGGGACAAGGCTTATGCCTTCGGGCACGTGCTTGTTCTGGGGCCAGACTTGGCCGCAGGTCGGACAGCACATCGGGACAACAAGCTTGATGGGTTCGGGCTTGGGTTGAATGAGCCGGAGGAGCCGGTCCGACAGCGGGATCTCGTAGTCGACTTCCTGCGTGCCGTCGGTCAGGTACCGCTCATCAACTCGCCGGTAGTCCTGAAGGTAGGGTATGAGTTGGGCCTCTTTCTGGAAATCAAATCTCAGAACATCGCCGACGTTCTGGTTGGCGTCGAAACAGGTTGCTTTGAGAAGGGTTAACAACTTCTCTCCGACATCCGGACGCTCGCTCGCGGTCGTGGTGCGCAGCGAAACGGTTGCCTTGAGGGTCAGACTGGTCCAGTCAACCGACGTGGTGTCAGCCCATCCGAGAACGCAAACAACCAAGCCAACAACGCATGCCTTCTTCATGGAACCTCCGTGCCTATCATATCCAAAATCGCGGAAAAGTCAAGGAGAATATTGACCGGGGCCGGCCGGTAGATCCGGCTATTTTCCGTTGCGGATCAACGAGAAGGCTTCGGCGCGGGTGGCCGGGGAGCGCATCACGCCGCGGATGGCGGAGGTGATGGTAAGGGTACCGGGCTTCTTCACGCCCTGCATTGAAAGGCAGAGTTGCTCGGCTTCAATGACGATCAACAGCCCGCGCGGCTGCAGGGTCTTCATCAGCAAGTCGGCGATTTCGGTGGTGAGCCGCTCCTGGAGCTGGGGCCGCTTGGACATTATTTCGATTATCTTGACCAATGTCGAGAATCCGGTAACCCGGTCGTCCTTGGGGATGTAGACAATGTGGGCTTTGCCGAAAAAGGGCAGCAGATGGTGCTCGCAGAGCGAGTAGAACGGCACACCCTTGACCATTATCATCTCGTCTTCATTCTTGGCCTTGTAACACGCCATCTCGGCGACCGGGTCGACCTTAATGCCGCAAAAGATCTCTTCGCACATCTCCGCGACCCGACGTGGCGTATGCTTAAGACCGTCCCGGTTGGGATTCTCGCCCACCGCCTTCAGGAATAGCCGCACGGCCTCTTCAATTTTCTTTTTGTCCATCACTCTTCTCGGACTTCACGCGGTTGATGATCAGGTCAATCTCGTCGCCGCTCAGGATCTCCTTTTCGAGCAGGGCCTTGGCCAGAAGATGCAGTTTGTCGATGCTCTCCTTGACGATCGCCTCCGCCCGGTCCTGGGCCTCATCGACAATCCGTTTGATCTCCTCGTCGATGAGACGGGCGGTCTCCTCGCTGAAATTACGGTGCAAGCCCATCTCCCGTCCCAAGAATATTTCCTGGTCGCGTTTGCCCAGGGTCAGCGGTCCGAGCCGGTCGCTCATGCCCCATTCGCAGACCATCTTGCGGGCCAGTTCGGTCGTCTTTTCAATGTCATTGCCCGAGCCGGTCGAGAGATCTTTGAGAACGAGCTTCTCGGCGGCCCGTCCCCCCAGCATATAGGCAATCTGGTTCAGGCAGTACGCTCGGGAGTAGGTGCGCCGGTCATCAATCGGGAGGGCTTGGGTCACGCCTAAGGCCATGCCGCGGGGAATGATGGTCACCTTGTGAATCGGGTCGGTGCCGGGTAACGATTTTGAAACGAGCACATGGCCGCACTCGTGATAGGCGGTCAGTCGCTTCTCGTCATCGGAGATTATCAGACTGCGCCGTTCGACTCCCATCAGCACCTTGTCCTTGGAATCCTCGAAGTCGAGCATGACGACTTTGTTCCGGTTGCGGCGCGCCCCCAACAAGGCCGCTTCATTGACCATGTTTGCCAGGTCGGCGCCGGAGAACCCGGGTGTACCCCGGGCCAGTATTTCGAGGTTGACGTCATCATCGATGGGGATTTTTCTCGTGTGGACCTTGAGGATGCCGAGCCGGCCCTTGACGTCGGGCCGGTCGATGACAATGATGCGGTCAAACCGGCCGGGCCGGAGCAAGGCCGGGTCGAGAATGTCGGGCCGGTTGGTCGCGGCCATCATGATGACCCCTTCATTGGTTTCAAAACCATCCATTTCAACCAGCAGCTGGTTGAGCGTCTGCTCGCGTTCGTCGTGACCGCCGCCCAGGCCGGTGCCCCGCTGGCGGCCCACCGCGTCGATTTCGTCGACGAAGATGATGCAAGGCGCGTTCCGCTTGGCCTGATCAAACAGGTCGCGTACGCGCGAAGCACCAACCCCGACGAACATCTCAACGAAATCCGAACCGGAAATCGAAAGGAACGGCACGCGGGCCTCGCCGGCGATCGCCTTGGCCAGGAGCGTCTTGCCGGTCCCGGGGGGACCGAGCAGCAGCACACCTTTGGGAATACGTCCGCCCAGGCGCTGAAACTTCAGCGGCGCTTTCAGGAATTCGATTATTTCCTCGAGCTCTTCCTTGGCTTCCTCGACCCCGGCGACATCGGCGAAGGTTGTCTTGGGTTTGTCCTCGAGGATTATTTTGGCCCGGCTGCGCCCAAACGTGAAAGCGCGGCTCTGACCGCTCTGCACCTGCCTTAAGAAAAGGTACCAGAAGATGAAGATGATCAGCACGAAAGGTACGATCTGGAGCAGAACATTGGGCCAGATCGACTGCGTCTTGGCCCTTACTTCGACTCCGGTGTCGACCAGTTCGTTTATGAGATCGGCGTCTTCAAGCGGGAGCACGGTAAGGAAATTCTTGTAGGTCTTGTTGTCTTTACCCTCTTTGTCCTCGACGGTAATGACCTGCTTGAACTCACCCCGTATCGTCTTTTCGGTCAAGACAACGCTCTTCAGATTACGCATTTTCAATTCGTATTTGAAGCGCGAGTACGGTATCGGGACTTCCTCGACTTTCTTCGAAAAGAAAAGCTGGTACGAGACTACCCAGAGAAAAAGCACGAGTAGGAGAAAAAAGAAGAATGATTTGATATTGCGGCTTCTAATATTTTGATTTTCTTCCATCAAGGGCTCCGATGAACTTCAGGTTACGGTAACGGTTTCTATAGTCAAGGCCATAGCCGACGACGAAGCAGTCCGGTATTCCAAATCCAACAAAATCAATCGGCACGATTTGCCTCCGGTTGTCCTTCTTGTCGAGGAGGGCACATACCGCGATCGACCGCGGTTTTTTTCGGGCCAACCGCTTGACGATCCGGCGTAAAGTCAGTCCCGTGTCGACGATATCCTCGACCAGAATCACGTCTCGACCTTCCAGGTTGACCGACAGTTCGCTCTTGGTTTTCACCCGGCCTGACGAACTGGTGCGGCCGTTGTAGCTGGCTACCGTGACGAAGTCGATCTCGACCGGTATTCTCATCTGCCGGATAAGATCGGACAGGAAAACCACCGCGCCTTTGAGAATGCCGATCAGGACCGGCCGGCGATTGCGGTAACGAGCATCAAGCGCGCGGGCCATCTGCCCAACCCGCGTTCTAATGCGTGCTTCACTAATCAAGACTCTCAACTTTCACCACCAATATTCTCTTGGTCAGTCCGGTCACTTTGGCGCATCCGGAACGGGCCACGCCGACCGCCCAGAGAATATCCTTTTGGTCAACCAGCAGTGGCACTCGTGCCCGGTCCCGTCGCGGCAGTTTCTGATCGATGAACAGATCCTTGATCTTTTTTCGGTGCCCGTCGAACGTCACCAAGACATCACCCGGCCGCCGGCCTCTCAGGGCAAGCGGCGGATGCAGCGCATCGTAGTCGAAATACGCAACATGCCGCGGCGCCTGAAAGATGTGATGACGCTCGCGCAGTGATCGGACCAGGCCGGTCATGATGACTACCCCGAGTTCGGGCAGAACGGCGGGCCGGTTTAAGGACACCTTCATGTCGATAACCGGCTGCTCCGCTCGAGGCTTGACGATCAGCAGGTTGCCGTATTCGCGTTCGGCAACAAGCGAATTGGGCAGGGGTATGATCCGGCCCGTGCGTTTCTTGGCGAATTCAAGAATCCGCTCGATATGCTGAAATTCGATGCCGTGAAGGTGGCCTTGAACCGCAAAAATCGCGTTTCTGACGACACGGCGTCGATACACGATATTATACCGGAAAAGCCTTCTAATGTCAAGGCTGACCCCGCCCGGGGTCTTCTTGACGAGTCGACGGTACACGGCGTCGGCCTCGGCCTGGAGATGTTCATCTTCAGCCCTGATGACTTCCATGCCGCGCATCAACGTGGTGTGGATATTGGCGTTCAGTCGGCAGAGCCGGGGTACGATTTCTTTCCGGACGTAGTTCCGTCGGAATCGAAGCGAAAGGTTGGTTCGGTCGAATGAGTAAGGCAGCTTTCGCTTCCTGACGTACTCGAGGACTTCATTTTTTTTGACCGCCATCATCGGCCGGATGACCGGTCCGCGGACCGGGGGCATTCCGGACAGCCCCAACATGCCGCCGCCCCGGGCGAGATTGAGGAGAAAGGTTTCGAGAAAATCGTCGGCGTGGTGCGCCAGCGCAATCTTCTGGGCGTGCACGCTCGCGGCGAGGCAAATGAGGTTCTTATATCTTAAGTCGCGGGCGGCTGCCTCCAAACCTTCGTGCATGTGAATGTTTTTCAAATCGACACGCATAATCCGGTAACCGGCGTTGTAGCGCTGGGCAAAGTGCCTGGTCATCGCTTCTTCTTTGGCGGCGGCTTTGCGCAACCCATGGTTCACGTATCCAAGATAGAACCGGATACGGTCGCCGTACAGACGGTGCAGGATGTCCAGGAGCGCGACCGAATCGGGCCCAGCGGAGAATCCGATCAGGAGCCGGGTTACACCGCGCAGCATTGCGTAACGGTCAACCGTGTCGCGGACTCGGTTTAAGATGTCCTCATCCATATTCAGTGACGCGGTTACGCGGCGAGGACTTTCTTCAGGGCGGTGATGGTGGCGGGGGCGATCAGGTTCTTGAGGGAAATGACCTGGACGACCCGGTTCTGCAGGTGGGCGATGTGGACGGGGTGTCGGGTCTTGAAGATATTCTGGTCGAGCACGGGCAGGTTGTCGGGAACCGATGCCACGCCCGAGAGGTTGTCGGCCAGAAACCCAACGAGCTGACCCTTGATATCACAAATCACCGAGTTAAGACGCGTGCCGGTTCTGGCCAAGCCGAAATATCCGGGTAGGTCGAAAAGCGGTATGCTCTTGTCGCGTACCACGAAAGTCCCAAGCATGTTCTTGAGCGACTTTTTGATGGGCGTCAGCTCGGTGGGGCGGGCAACCTGCACAACTTCTTCGACCGGAACCCCGAGGAGAACGCTCCCGACATGAAAAACGAATATTCCGCTGCTATTTGCCAAATTTCCTGACCAGTTCGGTCAACTTGACCGACATCTGAGACAGCGCCTGGGCGGTTGAGGACAGCTCCTCCATCGACGCCGTCTGCTCCTGGGTGGCGGAGGCAACCTGCTCGGTCGAAGACGCCGTATCGGTGGCAACTTTCGCAACATCCTCGATCGCCTGCAGCAACGAACGCACCGATTCGACTTGTCGGGTCGCGACCGATGAGATCTGCTTGACCATTTCGTTGGCCAGGCTCACCGCCTTGGTGATCTGGACGAAATGCTCTTCACTCTTCTGGTTGATGTCGCGTCCCCGGGCGACGCGGTCCCGTTCGATATTGAGCGAGTCGGACAGCTCGTCGATCGACCGCTCGGTCTCGGCGATGACGTTGCCCACCGTCTCGGACGATTTCTGAATTTCATTGGCAAGGTTACGAATTTCATCGGCAACGACCGCAAAACCGCGTCCGGCCTCACCCAGCCGGGCCGCTTCAATCGCGGAATTCAGGGCCAACAGGTCGGTCTGGTCGGAAAACGAGCGAATGATATCAAGGACCTTCCTTATTTCATTGGCATTCTTCTTGAGCAGGGCCATTCGTTCCTGGGACACCAGGTTGTGCTCGTAGATATCCTGCGAGATTTCGACCGCGGCCTTGGATAAGGCCATGCCTTCTTCGGCACTCTTGGTGGCCTTGGTTGACGACACCACCGTCATCTTGACCTGGGAAGTGACCGAGACCGTGAATTTAGAGTAATCATCGAGCGCCTTGGCGATGTTGGAGATGCTTGCCGACTGTTCCTGCGAGCCTTTAGCGATATGTTGGACGGTCGACGAGACCTCTTCCAGCGAGGCGTTCATTTCTTCGGTTGCCGAGGAGAGGGATTCGGCGCGCTCGCTTATTTCAAAACTGATGCCGCCCAGGCTCTTGATTATGCTTTCGATTGAATCAAGCAGGTTGTTGATCGAGGCGGCCAAGCGGCCGATTTCGTTGCCGGAACGCACGAACAGACGTTGACTGATGTCCCCGCCTTCGGTGGCGAGCTGGTCAACGCGGGTCCGAATCCGCTTGATGCTGTTGAGTATCGGGATGAAGAAGAAGAGGCTGAGCACATAGGAGAGAATGAAGCTCAGAACTACGACCACCGCGATTTGCACAAAGCCGGCCTGCCCATAGATAAGAACCAGCAAGAGTCCAAAGAAGAGGAAGAAGACAAAGAGGGCCAGGGCGAACTGCCAGCGCAGACTGAGGCCGAGTTCTTCCAACTCCAAAGTCTCCGACAATTGAAGGGCAATATGATACTGGATGGATGAGGTGAAGATTCCGACGAAGACACCTATCAAGAAGGCGTAGAGCAGAGTCAAGGGGGGATAGAAGAAGAGAAGGTACAGGCCTCCGGTCAGGCCGGAAGTCGCCCAGCACTGTAATGAAAGCATGGAAATGGCCATGGGGCTGGGCACCAGCTTCGACCTTAGGCGTAGAAAAGTGGAGACGAGGCTGACGAACAGGGCCAACAGGGTGACAACCAGACGCTGACCCAGGGTTATCGAGGTCGTGTAAGATAGAAAGGTGAAGAGGGCCGGCAAACCGATCAGCAGGTTTGACACGGTCGTGAAAACAAGGTATCGCTTCTTCACTTATCCTCCAGGCTCCGCCCGGGCCGGCTGGCCGGACAACGTTTCGACCGCCCTCATGGGACGAATCAAGCTGGCCAGTCTTGAGCCGAGGCGGGCGACCGCCGTTACGTAACCGCGCTCCAATTCGGAGAAGACGGCCGGCGGCGGTGATAACGCCTCAGGTTTGACGCGCACGATTTCGGTAGGGGAGTCGATAAGAAGACCGGCCCGGCTTCCGTCTTCTTGAACAACCAGGAGGTGGCGCTTGTCGGGCGGACTGGGAAGTCCAAAAAGCGACGCCAGATCGACCACCGGTATGTTGACGCCATCGCCGAGAGGAAACGATATGGTTCCGACGAAGTGCCCACCGACGTGGGGCAGCGGGTCGATTCTGAAATCGAGCAAGATCTCCACCAGGTGGTCAAGATGAATGGCGTACGTCTCGCTTTCGATACTGAAGACCGCCAGGGGTATTTCCACGACTGTATCTCGGAGAGATCGAGCCTGCTCCATCCCCAAGTATTGGCTAAAAAAGGGTTTTTGTCAACGGAATTTCGAGGGGAAAAGATGACAAGCAAGTGGATCAGAGGATCAGCGAATCAGTGGGCAGGATATCAGAGCAGCAGAAGATCAGACAAGAGAATCAGCGCCATCGTTGATCAGTAACGAGTAACCCAACAACTAATGACCGACGAGCGCGGAACGAAAGTACTTGATGGGCTACGTTTTCTGACTATGATTGGCTCATGACCGCATGGAGTATTCATCAGTCTGATAACGGAATCTACCGGAGAAGGGATAGGGTCATATGAACCGAGCTAAGTCAGTATTCTTATGGCTGGGCATCTTGCTTGTATCTTGCCATCTCCTGCAGGCGCTCAAACCGCAAAAGGAATACCTGGCGGTCCCTTCGGATTACGGTATTATCTGCCGAGAGTGCAGTTTCTATTCTGGAGAGAGTCTGCAATTGAGAGGTTGGTTTCTGCCCGCACAGGATACCGCCGGAATTGCCAATGAAATCATCGGACGCATCATCCCGGTGCCGCCGGATATGAAATGTCAATCAAGGTTGTACGCGGCACAGGATACGGTCCGCCGACCAACCGTCATCATCTGTGATGGCGACGCGGGCAATATGACACAATTGATCTTCTACGCCTACCATCTCTTTACGAAGGGCTACAATGTTTTTCTCTTTGACTGGCGCGGCTTCGGTAAGAGTACGGCTTGGCCGACGGAACAAGACCGGCTGTGTTACCCGAAGTACATCGATGATTACGATGCCGCGGTTAACTATGTAAGACAGCAGCCGGAAGTCGACACCTCCCGTATCGGCGTCATGGGTTTTTCCACCGGCGCTTATCTGTCTTTCGCGATCGCGGCCAAGCGAAAGGATATTGCAGCCTACGCTGGCCGGGCGCTGCTGACATCGTTCGACGACCTTCTGGTCGTACTGAAAGCTATTGAACCCGAGCGGCAGTGGCTGCCGCCGATCGGTTACCCCAGGCAGCTGCTGCCGATCAACGCGGCAAAAAGGATCAGGATACCGGTATTCCTGATCGTGGGTGAAAAAGATAATCGTACGCCGGCTTGGATGTCGGAGAAGGTCTTTGCCCGTTTGAAAGGCGCAAAAGAATTGTGGATCGTACCCGGAGCAGAACATGGTGGCATGAAGGCACCGGAAGCCGTCGCCTATCCTGAGTTTTTTGACCGGGTGGTCGCCTTCTTCGACCGGCACTTAAAGGGCAATTGAGCAATCTTCTCTCTCTACTTACTACTCGCTACTCACCCATGTGTATCAGTTTGAATCCGCTGCAATCCGTCTGCATCGGTTGTATCTCCGTAATCGGCCTCTCTAATCACCGTAATCAACGCGGTCAGGCGACCGCGGCTATTTCAGATACGGCAGGAATTCCTCGCTGACCGGCGGGTCTTTCACCCAGCGTTTGATCTCCTTGTCTTGGTCCAGAATGACCACCGTCGGTATTTCGGCGACCTCATAGAAAGCGCCCTCGGCCATACCGTCCAGTTGGTCCACGTCGATGTACTGGATTTCCGGTTCGAACTTGGTCTTTTCTTTAAAATACTGAAACTTGTGCAGCACATCCTTGCAGACCGGGCACGTTTTCCGGCCAAAGATCAGAACTTTTCTCACGCTTCTCCTTTCACCCCCTCCTCAATCCTCCCCCTCAAGGGGGAGGCAAGGTGGTGGGTCATTTTTTGGGTTCCTGAATCTTGAACTTGCCCGGTGACGGCATTTTGCCCCTGGACATCTGTTTCAACATTTCACACGCCATAGAGAACTGCCTGAGAAGCTGGTTGACATCCTGGACCGTTGTGCCGCTGCCCTCGGCGATGCGCCGTTTCCGGGAACCGTCGATAAGCTCGGGTTGATTCCGTTCTTGCTTGGTCATCGAATCGATGATCGCCTCAACCCGGACCATTTCCTTCTCGTCAATGTCTTCGGCTTTGACTCCGGGTATCATGGCCGCAAGATTCGCCAGAGGCCCGAGTTTCTTCATCTGCTGCATCTGAAGGCGGAAATCTTCCAGACTGATTTCGCCTTTTCTTATTTTCTTGACGCTCGCCGCGGAGGGCGGTGCGCCGAGGCCGGTGATCTTCTCGGCCAGCGTCTTGACGTCGCCCATGCCTAGAATCCGGCCGGCAATCCGGTCCGGGTGAAACTCCTCCAGTCCATCGATCTTTTCGCCCAGACCGACGAAGTATATGGGCACCGAAGTGACCGCGACCACGGAAAGGGCGGCGCCCCCCTTGGCGTCGCCGTCGAGCTTGGTGATGATCACGCCGGAAAGCCCCACGCGGTCGTTGAACTCGCGCGCCTGATTGACCGCATCCTGGCCGGTCATGCCGTCAATGACAATGAATTTCCAATCCGGATTAAGGCTTCGGTGGAGGACAACAAGCTCGTTCACCAGGTCATCGTCGATATGGAGGCGGCCCGCGGTGTCGATTATCAGCAGGCCGTTCCGGTCCTCTTGGGCTTGTTTTTTCGCCTGCTGACAGATCTTGACCGGGTCGGGTTCGGCCGTGCTGAACACCGGCAGGTTGGCTCTTGCCGCCAGGCTCGCAAGTTGCTCGCGGGCCGCGGGCCGCTTTGTATCCGCGGCGACGAGTAGTGGTTTGTGGTTTTTGAAGCGGCTGGCCAGCTTGACGGCGGTTGTCGTTTTGCCGGTGCCCTGCAGTCCCACGAGGCTGATGACCTTGAGGTCGCCGGGCGGAATGACCAAGACGCTGGGTTTGCCCCCAAGCAAGCTGGTCAGTTCTTCGTGAACGACCTTGAGAAGGAGATCGCCGGGATTGAGCGAACGGCCGAGCTCGAGGGCCTGGGCACGGGTTTCAACCCGGGTGATGAAATCTTTGACAACCAAGTAATTGACGTCGGCCTCAAGCAACGTGAGACGGAGGTCCTGCGCGAAGGTGCTGAGTTCCTGCCGGGTGATCCGTCCGTAACCGAGGATACGCCGCTTTACTTTTTCGAAACGGTCAATCAGGCCTTCGAACATCGTAGGGCGGCGATTGCCTCGGCGTAGCTTTCCTTCTTGAATATCGAGGTACCGGCGGCGACAATGTTGCAGCCGGCTTCGGCGATCTCTTTGACATTCCCCTGGGTGACACCGCCGTCAACTTCGACCTCACACTTGAATTTGTGCTTGATGATCCATTCGCTGGCTTCTTTTATTTTGGACAGCACTTCAGGAATGAACTCCTGACCCCCGAATCCCGGGAAAACGCTCATCAGCAGCAAGACATCGATTTCAAAGAGATAATGGGTGACCCGGTAGAAACCGGTGTCGGGGTTGAGGGCGATGCCGACTTTGCGATCCTGGCTCTTGATCCGCTTGATCAGGAAGTTGGCGTCTTCGGCGGACTCGATGTGAAAGGTGATGATGTCGGCGCCCGCGGTAATGAAGTCGTTGACGAATTTCTCGGGATGGAGAATCATAAGGTGGGCAATGACCGGCAGCTTGGTCAATTTCTTGATGGACTCGACGATCATGGGGCCGAAGGTTATGTTGGGTACAAAGTTGCCGTCCATGACGTCAAGATGCAGCAGATCGGCGCCGGCGGCTTCGACCTTCCGGATTTCCTCTTCGAGTCGCGAGAAGTCGGCGGCAAGTAAGGAAGGAGCTATCTTCATGCGATGGTCGCCTCGCGTCGACCGGCTATTTCTTCTTCACTACGACGAGATTCACCGAATCGCCGACCTGGACTAAAATTCCGGCGTTGGGTGATTGCAGCATTATCATTCCGGGTTCACCGCTGCCTTCGATCTCTTTGACTTCACCCAGGGACAGCATTTTCTCTCTGATCAAAGCCGTGGCTTGATCGATTTTCATACCACTGAAATCGGGCACGGCAATGCCCTGGCCGAGACTGACGGTGACGCTCACCTTTGAGCCCTTGGGTACTTCTTCGCCCGGCCCGGGATTGGCGGCGGCAATTCTGCCTTCCATTACCGAGTCATTGAAGGCCGAATCAACGGCCACGATCTGGATGTCATACTTATCTAGAATCTGCCGCGCTTTTTCAAGCTCGAGACCGAGGATGTAGGGGAGGGCGAGCTTCTCGACTCCTTTGCTGACAACCAGCGCGACGGTGCGTCCGGCTTTGACTTTTCTGCCGGGCAGCGGTTCTTGAATCACAATCTTGCCCTTGGCAATCACCGGGTCGAAGCGATGGGCCTCGATAGAAACTTTGAGCCTTGCTTCCCTGAGGATCCTTTCCGCCTCGGCCTCGTCTTTGCCGCAGACATCGGGTACGGTGATTGCCTGTCCGCTTCTGACCAAGAGCGGCATGACCAGGAAGTTAAAGACCAAAACCCCGAGGATAAAAAAGAGTGCGATTCCGGCAAGATAGATAAGTGGTTTCTTCACTCAAGAACGGTTGCTACCGTCAGGTTGACGCTGCTGCCTTTCCTGGCTTTTGTGCCGGCCCGTGGTGACGAGCCGATCACGATACCGACATCGAATTCAGTACTGACTTCGTAGTTGACTGCCCCCACGACCAGTCCGGCCCCGGCCAGGGAACGCCGGGCGGTTTCGAGGCGCCGGCCGACCATGGCCGGTACGATGACCTCTTGCGCGCCGCTGCTCACGGACAGGGTGATATACTGCCCCTTGTCGACCAGAGACCCAAAGGGCGGCGACGACGAGACCACGAGGTCTTTGCTGACCGAATCATTCTCCACCATTCTGACTTCGCCCATACGCAGGCCCAATTCGGCGAGCCGCTGGGTTGCCTCCACCAAGGTGATGTTTCGCATAACCGGCACCGAAATGCGTGAAGTGCCCTTACTCAACCAGACGCTGACCACGGTCTTGCGGGGCACGACGGAACCAGCCAATGGGCTCTGGCGTGCGACTTGACCGGTCGGCACATCGGGACTCTCTTCCTCGCCGCCCAGGACAAACAACAGTCCGCGGTTGTCCGCGAGCATTCGTGCCTGTTCGGCGGTCGACTTGGTGAGCTCCGGAACGACAACCTCACCTTTGCCGCTCGATAGGTTGGGCACAACAAAGAAGAAGACAAGACAGACGACGATTGCGGTAAAGAGCGAAACAATAAAGGAAATGACGAATACCCTGGTGCCGTTAAAATACATTTAGCCTCCTTAATGTCGGCAAATGGCTAATGGCATGTTGCGCATAGTTTCAAGTATGTACGGCGAAATCCACAGACCGTCTGCCATCCGCTATTAACTATGCGCTGCCCCGCTCTGCCGGGGCACGGAGAGGGCGGGATTTGAACCCGCGACCCGCCTTTCGGCGGATACACGATTTCCAGTCGTGCTCCTTGGGCCGCTCGGACACCTCTCCATAAAGAACCAAGTGGCTCCAGCCAGCAAAGAGCCGACGCCTACTTGTCTTTTTCTGAAGAGGTCCCGTCGCCCTTGCTGTCAACCTCGGACTCGACGTCGTGCACGGCTTTTTTGAACTCACGCACACCCTTGCCGAGTCCCTTGGCGATCTCGGGAATTCTCCTCGCGCCAAAAAACAGCAGGACGATGAGAAGAATAAGCAGAATTTCCTGCCAACCAATGCCCATCTTCTGAACCTCCTGGCGCAATTATAGCTCATAACCATGTTTTGTCAAGCGCCATGTCGTCAGCAATTCCTGGACTTATCAACCCCAAGTTATTCCGATTGACAGTCTCGCCCGCCCGGATATAATTCCGTAATAGATGGGGCGGGTAAACGAGCGTGGAGAAGAAGGCGGTTTAGGGTGCAGGCACTTTTAAAGGAGGAAAAATGAAGATAGCGATGGTGGTTCTATTGCTGTGTTGCGTCCTGGTCGCCGCGGCGGACCGCGACCCGAATCTTATCGTGTCGGACATCCAGACGTACACGCCGCGGACCGAGGCTGAGTACGACTACATCTCGATCGCCGGGTATCACTTCAATCCCCGGGAAAAACTGCCCGAGCTTCCGGCCGAACTCATAGGGAACTCCGACTATTACCTGGTGCATCTGAAGGGGCCGGTTTACGGTTACATGACCGCGCAGCTCGAAGCGCGCGGGGCACAGCTTATTCAGTACATCCCGTTCAACGCATTCATCGTCCGACTGGACGGTGCGTCCAAACTGGTGATCGAAAACCTGCCTTTCGTCAACTGGGTAGGCAGCTATGAGCCGGCGTATAAAATAAGCCCGCTCTTTGCCGAGCAAGGCCGCAAGAAGATATATGTTGTGCTCTTCTACGGCGAGGATATCAACAAAGTTGCATCGGCGCTGAGATCCCTGGGCGGAGACGTCGTCGAGTCATCGGTGACCGAGCACTTCAAGATCGTTCTGGTTGATATCGATCTGGCCAAACTGCCCAAGCTGGCGCGGATGCCGGAAGTGATGTATCTTGAGCCGTGGTTTGAGGCGAAACTGGTCAACGACAACGCCCAGTGGGTCACCCAGACCTGGAAACAGGGCATCCGGCGGGTGTGGGCCAAGGGCCTTGACGGTCAGGGCCAGGTCGTCAATACCGCCGACACCGGTATTCTGGTTCAGCCAACCCAGCACAACATGTTCCGTGACCCGGCCGTCAACATTACGACCTGGGGTGATTTCCCAACCCACCGTAAGATCATTGCTTACCGGACCTGGGCCGGCTCGGCGGCGGCCTTCAATGACCACACCGGCCAGACCTGGCATGGAACTCACACGGCAGGAACGATCTGCGGAGACGATTCTTATGTCAGCGGCGTCGAGCCGTGCGACGGCATGCCGCTCAAGGCCAAGATGTTCTTCATGGACATTGGTAATGCGACCAACGGTCTTTCGATCCCGGCCGATCTGACCAATCTGTATACATTACCTTACAACGGCAATGCCGGCGGTGCTGCCCGCGTCTCGTCGCATTCATGGGGCTACACCATGGGCGCCGGTACGTATACTACTAACTGCGCCCAGACCGATCAGTTCATGTGGACCAACAAGCAATTCCTGATTTGCTACGCGGCCGGCAACAGCGGACCAGGCGCAACCACGGTGATTCCGCCCGGCACTTCCAAGGACATCATTACCGGCGGAGCGGTCTCCAACGCCACGTCGGCCAACCAGATGGCCTCGTTCTCGAGCCGCGGTCCGTGCGTCGATACCCGCTACAAGCCGACGGTAACCGCTCCGGGTATGGCAATGAGGTCTTCGGTCGGTCCCAATGCCACGAGTTACGGATTCATGCAGGGCACGAGCATGGCCACGCCGTGCCTTGCCGGGAATGCCGCCCTGGTCAGAAACTACTTTGCCAAGGGTTTCTACCCGACCGGCGACTCGGTGGTCGGCAATCGCTGGACCTACATCAGTGCCGCGCTGGTCAAAGCGTGCATCATCAATAGCGCAGCCCCGGACATTGTCGGCTCGACCATACCGGACAACAACACCGGCTGGGGACGCGCCCTGCTTGACGATGCTCTCTACTTTACCAATGACGTGCGGAAACTGACCGCCTACGATGATACGCTCGGTCTGTCGACCGGCCAGTTCCGCGAATACACGGTAAGCGTCAACAACCAGAGCGAACCGCTGAAGATCACGGTGGTCTGGACCGACTATGCCGGTGCGGGCGGCGCCAACCCGGCTATCGTCAACAATCTCGACCTGCAGGTTACCGGCCCCAACGCCGTGCAGTACCGGGGCAATCAATATACCGGGGGCCAGTCCACACCCAATCCGTCGACCTGGGATAACCGGAACGTGGAAGAGTGTGTCCGGCGGAACGTCCCGGAGACGGGCAACTGGACGGTGCGCGTGACCGGCACCAATGTCCCCTCCGGCGGGCGCCAGGCTTTCGGAGTGGTGATTTCGGGCGGCATCGGGCCGACCTCCCAAGCGGTGCTCAGCCTTAAGGGTCAGCGGATCGAAGACCCGGCACCAGCCAATAATAACGGGCGGGTTGATCCGGGCGAGACCGTATATCTTACCGATACGCTCAGGAATCTGTCCGTCGTCGGGGTGACCGCCGTGACCGGCCGCCTGCGGCTGGTTCGGCCGTCTTCGTATATCACACTGCTGGATACGGTAGGCACGTTCGGCGACATACCGGTCGGCGGCTCGGCCCACAACGGGGCAAGTCGTTTTCGTCTCTCGGCATTATCGAGCACACCGCCCGGGACGGTGATTGAATTCGCCATAGCCCTCTTCGGCGGCGGCGGGTTTGCCCAGACGATTCCGTTCGAGCTGATGATCGGCTCTTCCGGAATTATCAGCATCTGGGGACCAAAACCGCTCCCGAGTTTCCCGGCCGGCGGATTCCCGTACGGTTTGGCTTACAACTCGGCGAACCAGCGGATCTATGTGACCGATGGTTATGGCCGCAGAATCTACATCTACTCGAGCGACAGCAATGTCACATACATCGGGACCATACCCGCCCCAGACACTATAGCCACTGACATCAAATACTGCGCCTATGATAACACGTTCTGGGTTGCCTGCAACCCGATGACGAGACGGGTCTACAAGATTAGCGCAACCGGCACGGTCTTGAGGCAGTTTGCCAATCCGGCCAATGACTATCCGACCGGCCTGGCCTGGGTCGAACGCGACCGTCAGCTGTTCCTCGCCGACCGACGAACCGCCCAGAATACGTTCCCTCAGTATATCTATGTGGCGGACACACTGGGCGCGACCGTCCGTCGCATGGATGAGGTGCTCAGGGCCAATGTCGGACCACGGTGTCTGGCGTTTGAACCGCTGGGACCGGGGAGCGGTTCGCTGCTTCACATCTACACCTCGTTCAACACCGGTGGAACTCAGATCGACTCGATAGGTCTCTATGAATTAAGGCGTGCCGATGCGACGATCGTCCAACGCCTGCTTCTGCCCGGCTGGAATGCACGGGGTATCGAATACGACCCGCGCGACGGCAACTACTGGATAACCACGCCGCAGTCGCCGGACCGTTCGATCGTCAAAATCGCCGGCTTCTACGGACCGCAGAACCTGGTTGAAGAGGAGTTAAGCGGTGCCTTGACGGCAAACGTCCTCTATCTCTATCCGTGCCAACCCAATCCGTTCACCAAGACGGTGAAGATCAGCTACCAGTTGCCGGCGAGAACCAGGGTGGCGCTCAACGTCTACGATGCTTCGGGACGTCTGGTCACGACCCTGCTTGACCGCACCGAGGACGCCGGTCTGAAAACGGTGAGCTGGAGCGGAACGACGAGCGACGGGACGGAGATTGCCAATGGAGTCTACTTCTACCGCCTGGAGACTAAGAATCAATCACTGGTTCGCAAGCTCGTACTGACACGATAGCCGATATCTGAAGAACAAAGGGGGGTGGGCCAAAGCCCACCCCCGTTCATTTCTTCAATCGCCGCAATTCTTCTTCTCGTAACAGTTTAACCGTTCTATGATTATGAAATATCAGTGCTCCATTTCCCTCCTTGTCCTCTTTCCATTCGTAGCGTCGGCCGGAGGTCTCGCGGAGGTCTCTGTCTCACGCCGAGTGTTTGACACGAGGCGGAGTCTCCGAGAGGATTTTATACCCGACTACATCTGTTCGATGGCATATAAAATGCCACCCTACGGTGCAGTTGTAGCGTCGGGTCTTGTGCCCGACCAGGCTGTTCTATCTTTCGTAGGGTCGGATTTTACATCCGACCGGGGTCTGTTCTACGGTGCAGTTGTAGCGTCGGGTCTTGTGCCCGACCAGTCTGTTCGGCTCGGTGGCATATAAAATGCCACCCTACGAATGAATCAAGGCCGCGTGATCGGACGGAAGGTCTTCATATTTCGAGGTTCTTGAATGGGTTGGGGTCGGAGTAGAGTCGCGTGGCATAGCGGCACAGAATGCTTTTCTTCTCACACTCGAGGCGATTCAGGCAGATATCGTTGATCCATTCACATTTCTGTTCGGCGTTGTGGGTGTCGAATACTTCGCAGCATTTCTGGATCATGCCGATCGTCTTGCTGGCAAGGGGGCAGTCCAGATCGACTTTCTGCGTTTCGCCAGGAGCTGGAACCATGAGGAGGAGTATATGAAGGAATCGACGAATGTCAAGGGTGGACTGAACCGGCATTTTATGTTGACACACCCTCGGCTTTGCATATAATGAAGCTCGTTCAGCTCATTGCCGATTCTGCGGGAGTAGCTCAGCGGTAGAGCGTCACCTTGCCAAGGTGAGGGTCACGGGTTCAAATCCCGCCTCCCGCTTGCCCCGCCGAGGGCGGGACAGCCGATCGCTAATAGCCAATGGCGTGTGGTCTGACAGTAAAAGTCCGGTACTCACTTTTCGGCCATCAGCTATAAGCTATAAGCCATCAGCCGTGATTTTTGCTTTTGGCAAAATCACATGGCGGCATAGCCAAGTAGCAAGGCGGCGGTCTGCAAAACCGCTATTCGCCGGTGCGAATCCGGCTGCCGCCTTTGGTAGGATACAGGGATTTGACAGGATACAGGATACAGGGCACAGGGATGAGGGAACCGTAGCGTCGGGTCTTGTGCCCGACCTGTCGGTTCGGTGGCTTTGCCTTTCTGATGTTCTGATTCGCTGATACCCCTCCCACTGATTCACTGATACCCTGATCCACTTGCCTTCGGCAGGCCGGAGTCGGCTATCTCTCGCACCGCCCGGGCCATCATGCAGAAGAACTCTGCTTTCTTCAGATAGCTCCCCTTCTCAAGGTTTGCTATCCCCATGCATTTGAAGCAGTATTTCCGCAGGGCGCAGCGATAACAATCGAGAAAGTGCTTTTCTTTAAGCGCCCGGATTCTTTTCAATATAGACGATTTCTGCCAGATGTCGACCAGTGGCTTCTTGCGGATGTTCCCCGCCGAAATCTGCATTCCTTCGCACGGATAAACGTCACCGGTTGGTGAAATCGCCATAACGCTGCGTGCGGCATTGCAGACGAGTCCGATGCGCTGGTCTTCGCAGAAGTACTTCTGATTTGCTTTGACAAAGTGTGCGGCAACCCGGCCCGCGTCCTCGGGTGCAATGCGGTACTGAAGCGGCGTGAGATCCGAGTTATTCCGCGGCGTGATGTAGGGCTCAGCCTGGAAGTCGGCGCCGAGCTTGCGGGCCATTTGCCGAATCCTGGTCAGCTGACGCACGTTGAATCGATTTATCGTCATTTTGAGACGGACCGGCACGCGACTTGCTCTGAGTTTCTCGATTCCGGCCATCATTCTGCTGAAGGAACCTGGGACGCGTGTGAAGCGGTCGTGGGTCGAGGCATTGGCGCCGTAGATACTCAGGTCGACGCACTCGAAGCCAAGCCGTGCGAGTCGGTGGGCAACCTGCTCTGTTATCAAGGTGCCGTTGCTCATCAGACGCAGGGCAAAGCTCTTCTTCCGCGCATACTGGGCAATCCTGAAGAAATCTCTTCTTACCAATGGCTCGCCGCCGGAGAATGATACGTACAGGCAGCCGAGCCCGGCCAGCTGATCCAGTACCGACTTCACTTCCTCGTAAGTAAGCTCCCGTCCCTTCTTGGGCGTTTGGTAGCAGTGGAGGCAGTCAAGGTTGCAGCGGTACGTCAACTCCAAGATCGTGCCCAAGGGAACCGACTTCCGGATACAGTCTTTGACGATTGCACCGAATTTTCGCACGGCGAATTGTAGCCCATTGGTAGGGTTTGTAAAGGAGAGATATCGATAGATGTATCGCGGGTCGGGTTTTGTCACTCTGAGGGAAACGAAGAGTCTCAATTAGATCCTTCGCCCTCGGGGCTCAGGATGACAGAGGCGGCGGATGGCGGCCGCCGGCCTCTTTTTTACCATTGACAAATTCCCCAATGTATGTAGTATCGTCATACGAGCAGTTACGCACCTGATTTGTGTCAGAGAATGCTGTTATACGAGGAATGATACCGGGGTAGGATTCTCATCTGAAGTCTAATCGTACCGGACGTAAGAGTTTGTCAGGTTTAAATAAAGGAGATGCCTGTGAAGAAGAGTAAGAAGAGTCGTCGTGATGGCAAAGACACGACTGTGTCCTGTAGGGAAAAGAAGGTTTACCAAAAGCCCCAAATAAAAACGGAGAAGATAAAGTTTCAAAGCTCGATTCAGTGCAGTAAGACGTCCTTTACACCGGGATGCACTGAAATGCTGTCATAAGTATTGACAACGCAGACTAATAGAGGCGATCTCGGTGCCGTGAAACTGAACAAGGGAGGTTCTATGTGGAACAAGTGTTTTGTCGTTCTGGTCGTCCTTAATTCCCTCCTGATAGCCCAGACCGCCGACGCTCCGACCAATCCCCAGACACCGAGTCCAAAAATCTGGGCAACCGACGATGTGAACAACCTGCCGGAATTTCGTCGCATTACCACGCCGATCAAGCCGTATCTTCCTAAGAATCAAGGCGGCGGTCAGCAGATCCTCCAGCCTATACCCATTCCGGTAGAGGGAAACAGATTTGTGCGTCCGAAACAGATTATTGAACGATGGAAGGTTTCCGGGGCGCAGACTTTCCATGCGCCGAAAGAGAATCCGTATGTAAAGGGCGAGCTGGTCATCCAGTTCAATGAGCAGGGGCGAGCCAAACTCAACGTTGCTCGTTCTACCGACGGAATGATCATGACCGGGATCAACGCGGTCGATGCGCTAAATGCGAAGTATGGTGCGCATGAGATGGCCCGGGTTGTCAAGGATGAAGAGCTTCCGCCCAAGGCCAAAGAATTCAGGCTGGATTTGATCTACGTTCTCAAGGTTGACGAATCGCTCGATCTGGAGAAGGTGGCGAAGGAGTATCGCTCGATTACCGAGGTCAAAGGGTGTTCCCCGAACTACTACGGACAGAAGTGTAATGTCGCAAAGACCTATCCCAACGACACGTATTTCGATTGGGCGCCGAATCTGACGCAGGGGCCCGAGGCATGGACAATTAGCCGTGGCAGTTCCACGGACACGATAGCGATTCTCGACATCGAACAGTTCAATATAGCACATCCTGACCTGGATAATAATTACTCTGGAAACGGCAGTAATGAAAGTGGATATCCGTTTAACGGCACTGGCTCATGGCATGGCACCGGTTGCGCCGGTCACGCGTGCGCTGAGATCAACAATGCCGCTGGCATCTCAGGTTCGGCCGGTGGGTGGGGAGCGACCCGAGGCATCCTATGGCTGCCCTATCGTTTTGGTACTTTAGCAGGCAATATCGCGGGCATCACGTATGCGATCACTAACGGTGCCAGCGTTATCTCCCAATCCATTGCCTTCAGTGGGAACACTGCGGGACTTGAGGATGCTTTTGCCACTGCGTTGGCCAATAATGTGTTGTCTTTTGCTGCCGCGGGAAACGAGAACAATTACGATCTTACGTACTATGCCCCGGCCATGTTTGCCGGTGTTGTAGCGGTTGGCGGAATGAACAATCTTGATCGACACTGGGCATGGGATGACTCTTCGGGTTCAAACTATGGCTCTCACATTGACATCCTTGGTCCGGGCGACTTGCACTGGTCATGTGATGCCACTGGCTACACCGGGAATTATGGCGGGACCTCGTGGGCAACACCCCGGGTCGCAGCTATCGCCGCCATGGTTGTCAACTACCGAAATATCCGCGGAGTGGCTCTTAGGGACGTGATGGAGCGTGCCGCCGATGAGACCGAGTATTTGAGCGTTGGTAAGTTCATGTGGCACCCGCCGTATTATGGACTGATGGGTTCGGGCCGGGCCAATGCGTATGAAGCCTTGATGGCGTACGACAAGAATGTTTCGACGAACTGGATTGCCGCATCTTCCAATAACGTTCCGTACGTCAACTGTAAAGATATGTACCTTGATTTTGACGTAAGAGATTCGTTGCACGGCAAGCATTCACAGTCGCTCGCACCTAATGTCTCAACCCGCGTTCGTGCCATGGTCCAGAACCGCGGCAAGCAGACCGAATCATTCAACGTAACATGCACCGTTGACTCTGCCGGAACGAGGATCTTCCAGAACCGGCAGTTGGTGACCGGTCTTGCTTCATCCAAGGCCAAGGTGGTTCAATTCGATCCTTTCAGAGTCGGCGCCGACAACTTCAATTACCGAATCAACGTCATCACCGACCTTACCGGTGACAACAACCGCCGCAATGACACATTCGGCATCACCGCCCGGTCCACCCGTAATGATACAGTCCAATACGATATCGGTGACTATGATATCGCCTATACTGATCCGTGGGCAGCGTGGGCGGTTAGGTTTGTACCGGATAGATCATGTACCTTGAAGGCCATGCAGTTTATGCTTTACGGAGGCGGCGTTGCGTGCACTCTGTTAGTCTGGGATGAGACTGCGGGCAAACCCGGTTCTCGAATCGGTTCGGCACAGGCATACACAGCAGGCGCAGGGCCATCATGGAACACGGTCTCATTAGGCTCTCCAGTTTTCATTGCCAAGCCGGTCTGGGTCGGGTTCAAGACGCCGGGAAGTGCACCGAACTATGTTGCACCTTGCTTAGATCGTCGCTCGGACGCGGGGATGAGCTACTACGCTGCGTCGGGTGGGGGATCCGGTGCCGGAGATTGGGGTGCACTAGGTGAGGACCTGCTTCTAAGGCCGATTGTAGCTTATCAAGGAGTCAACACGAATGACGTCGCATCCAGAGTTATCATTGCTCCGCCAGGCGCGGTCGTCAAGGGCGTTGCCCAGCTGCCGCAAGCAACGGTTGGGAACGTCGGGTCAGCCTCTAATTCATTCAACGTCGTCTGCAGAATAGACTCGGCAAGCGTAAACAAGTATTTATCGACCAAGGCCGTCGGCAGTCTGAGTCTGGGGGATACGGCCCGCGTGGTTTTCGACCCCTGGATTCCGAACTGGGAAGGCGGCACGTACAACATGACGATTTACACTGACCTCGGCACGGATCAGAACCGGCGCAACGACACGTTGCGGCTGAACATCACGTCAAACACCACGGCTGAGTTGACTGCCGGCGAAGGGTCGGCGGCGTACTATTTCGGCAGCAGTGGCTATTTCGCAGTGAAGTTTACACCCGCAGGAGCTTGTTCGGTAATGAGCGGTCGCATCACGATCTACACCTACGGTGCCGGAAGCGCCACGGCCTGCACCCTCTTTGTCTGGGATGACAACAGTGGTGTTCCTGGCAGTATCGTGCGTGGGCCGATTTCATATTCGGGTTCGCCGTACTACCCGACATGGAACAACATTGCAGTTGCACCTTACTACACGGCTGGACCTTTCTGGCTCGGGACTTTTTCTCCAGGAGGCAATCCGGACGGGAAGTCCGTGATGGGCGACAACGTGAGTCCGCCGAATAATGGTCGATCCTATGTGAGTACGACAAGAACCGGACCCTTCAACCTTGGTTCCCACAATTGGCTGATTCATGCGAATATCAAGTACCTGTCAACCTACAGCAACGATGTCGGCGTGCAATCGATCGATGCGCCGACCGCGGTGATCAAACAGAAGACCGCGGTGACGCCCAGTGCGACCATCAAGAATTATGGGAACAACACACAGAGCTTCAATGTACGGTGCACATTCGACACCTCGGGTGTGACTGTCTACACCTCACAGAAGACTGTGACCAGCCTTATGCCGACACAGACAGCGGCGGTCAACTTCGATGCGTTCTCGGCCGAATCACTCTATAAATACTATCACCAAAGAGTTACGACCATGCTCGCTGGTGACCAAAACCCGGCCAACGATAGTCTGATCGATAGCACCTACTGCAGTGATCTGGACATCATCAGCTATTCCACGAGTCCTTATTACTACTGGGGCGACTCGACCTACGCGTGCGTGCGTTTCACGCCGGAGAAACCTTGCAGCGTGGTTGGCTCTTGGATTGCCTTGCGAGACGGAAACAACCAATGGGTCAATCCATGTTCCACATTCCTATGGAATCGGCGAGGCAACGGCCGGACTTACCCGGGTGGACTGGTCTGGTCGGAGCGATGGACTCCCGCCAACCCGGGCGACACTGCGGGATGGTTCAGACGAACGATTCCGGCCACGTTCTACGATCGAAACCAAGATTTCTGGATTGGAGGTTGGACGCCCAACACTGGCACACACCAGCCCGACTTTATGCTTGACGCGTATTTGCACCATGAGCGGAGCTACTACGACCGGAATCGGGACTCGACCTGGTGGTATCCGCTGCTCGGCGACTGGAACATCGAAGCGATTGTCAAGTATCGGCGCATGGATAGCCCACAGGCGCCGTACGTTTTTGCGAACAAGACGGGGATAGGAAACAATGCTGTCTATTCGCGGTGGCAGAAAATCCTTCAGGACACGCTGGGCAATCCGGCGGAGGTCGACCACTATGTTGTCTATCGCGATACAACACCGCGCTATGTGCCCGGAGTCGGTTCGTTCCTGATCGGTCAACCTGAAACGACCTATACCGACGCCGGCGCGGTCATCCAGACTAGTGATTACTTCTACCTTGTTAAGGCGCGGGATGTGTACGACCAGTATTCCAAGCCCTCCAACATGGCCTACAAATTCCGGCAGTTCTTGAACGAGAACGCATCGACGACGGACAAGAACTGGATTACGATCCCGTACAACTCGCCGTATGATTCGGCCAGCCGTTTCATCGACGATGTCGATCGCTATATCTGTCAGTCCATCACCAAGCGCGACCCGGCGACACAGCTGTACAAGTCGTGCTACTGGGATGACTTGATGGGCTGGG
The DNA here is from genome assembly GCA_964354155.1 of uncultured bacterium. GTDB lineage: Bacteria > Hydrothermota > Tepidihabitantia > SM23-42 > CAYGYG01 > CAYGYG01. The sequence goes on from CAYGYG010000006.1 coordinate 70,287, forward strand.
TAGACAACTTCGCGATCGAGAAGGGCCAAATGTATGAAGTGGTCATCGGTGCTGACACGGCCGCACGGATCGTCGGTTCGCACGATCCGGACTTCAGTGTTCCCCTAAACGAGAATCCAAGCAATACCGACAAGAACTGGGTCTCAATCCCCTACAATGCAGTATATGACTCGGCGAGCGACGTCATTGGCGAAGTCGGACGATATCTCTGCCAGTCCTTCACCAAGAGGGACCCGACGACCCAGCTGTACAAGTCCTGTTACTGGGATGACCTGATGGGCTGGGTTGACAACTTTCCTATTGTACGCGGCATGGGCTATGAGATGGTTGTCTCCAAGGACACGCTCTGGAAGCCAAGGGTCATCAATAATCTCACCGGAGGCACGTTCAGCCGAGGTCGATTGGTGCCCGCTGTCTCTCGGTCCGGTCCGACCCTATTGAAGCCGCGGTTTCCGGCGAACGAATTGAGTCCGGTTGAGATGCACGGCAGCGGGACAGCTAGTGCGGTCGCCGCTACCGAGACGAAGCGCTTTGCCGGTGGAGAGTCGCATCTTGTTCGTGGCTATCTGGGCAATACCGCCGGCGGTAGGATCACAATGACGGCGTATGTGCTAAATCGACCGGATGAGATCCTGACTGAAGCCGCCGAAGGTTGTGGTGTCACCGGGAACGGGAAAACTGCACTCTGGTGGTGTCAGCCAGGCAACCTGTTCTCACCGTGGCGGGACAGGGAGAAGATGCTGGCGGCGTTTTCTGGTGAATTCGAGGCCGGAAAGGCAGGGCATCGAGGCTACTTTGCCATTGCAGCTTCGACGCTGAGATCGACCGAGAACGGTACGTGGTGCGGGACGATTGCGCTGGCTCCGATCCCCACGCCGCGGGTGACAAGAACGGACTCGGGCAATTTGATTTCTTGGATGCCGGTCCGGAACGGCTATGTGCTTGGCTACCTGCTGTATCGTGGCGCAGATGGCATATGCTATCCGGAACAGGTGAACGCCAGCGTGCTCACGACGAGTACGTATCTCGACCTCGGGGCACCGGCGGAAGCGCAGTACGCTCTCGGACTTGTGTATGTCGGTGGGCACGAGTCAAAGGTGCTTTCGGCCAACTGCGCACGTGATATGTATAGGCTTGCTGAAGAAACCGAAGAGGTCCTTCCGACTTGCATTGACTTTACGGGCGTCACGCCCAATCCGTTTTCACGGGCAGCAGTTCTTGCATACCAACTTCCGGTTGGAGATCGTGTGGTGATTGAGGTATTTGACGCGGCGGGGAAGGCCATGCGGAGTCTAGTACGCGGGCCAAAGGCCCCGGGCTTTTACAGGCTCACATGGGACGGCCGCGGGGAGCGGGGACAACTGCTTGCAAATGGGGTCTATTTTGTCAGAATGGAGACGCGGTCGTTTCGCAAAACTATCAAGGTGTCTCTCGTACGCTGACGTTGTGGAGGTTAACCAAACAAGGAGTGTGTGATGAACGGCAAATCAGTCATAATTGGTGCGATGTTATTGTTACCAGCGGCCGTGTTCAGCCAGGGTGCTCATCCGACCCCGTACCGGATCTACCGCGATCTACCTGCGCTGACTGACACGAGCCAGTTGTATTTCATCAACTACATCTATAGCAACATCAAGACGATGACGAAAAGGGACACGTGGCAGCAGAGAGAGAATAACCCATCACGAGGTGCCACCTGGAGTCATCAGGCTGCCGATCCGGGGATATCTCAAGCTAATACGAATCCTGGGAACTTTGAACCTCAGTATTTTTGGAAAGACAACGACACGGCTGTGTGCGTTTTTGAATTCGAATTAGATAGTCTGGTTGCCGCGCACAAAGGCTACTACGGATGCATGGGAATCAGGCTGCGCTTCGGCGTAGGATTCGACAGCGGGTTCACGTGCACACTGCGCGCCGTCCCCAGGCCTGACACGGTTGCGAGGGCGGGGGCACGGCGTTTTCCGATAATCAGGTGGTCACAGCCGCGTTATGATACTGCGACTACCGGCAGCAAGATCGTTTACAATCCGATCGCCGGCTATTCTATCTGGCGCTGTACGACAGCTGTCGGCCCATGGACCAGGCTACCACCGAAGCCTGACGGTGGAGGCTATCAGCCATATGACACGACCAGGTATGAAGACACGTTGGCGGTCAATAATAGGAACTACTACTATGCAGTTCGCCTGGTCTACCGCCCGGTCAGGATTCTGGCTGGTCCGGAAACGATTCGGGTGGAATCAAGACTGTCGGAGAATTCCTTTTTGATCGCGGTTGGTGTGGAAGAAACTGGAAGTCCCAACCTGGACGCCCGAGAGATCGACTTCCATGTCATACCCAACCCGGTGAAGGCGAGGGTGCGGTTCCAGATCGGCAGTGCGGACAATGAAGCCGTTGCGCTCTCAATCTACAACTCCTCCGGGCAATTGGTTAAGTCCTTCAGGCCCGAGGCCCGAATGACTTGGAATCGGAGGGACGCTGCCGGCGAGCCCGTCCCAAATGGCGTCTATTTCGTATCATTGAAAACGAAGGATGGAATCATAACCAAGAAACTGATTCTGGAATAAGAAATCGAATTAGCCGAATGACAACGAATGTGACCAACCCCGCCAGTTGTAGCACGGCGGACGAATGAGAACAAGCAAGATAGGTTTTAATGATCAAGAGCTTTTGCTAAGTTGATCAGCCATGTCCGTGTGAAATGGCTGATTGCTTTTTTTGCCGCTGTAATCGCTCTCTGAATCGCCGTAATCATAATTGTACTAAGGAGGAATGATGAGAAAGGTTGCACTTATTGTGGGAATCAGTATCGGTGTCATGTTGCTCGCACAGACCTATATCCTCAAGAATGACGTTCTTTCGTCCGGCGGAACCGACGCAACGTCAAGCGGCTACAAACTCAAAGGGACCATCAGCCAGACTGGTGCTGATACTGTCCGGGGAACAGGCTACAAAGGTATAATCGGATTTTGGCATCCACCGTATGCGCCGACAGAAATCATCCCGCCCGAATCTCCATACATAACCGAAGGGTCTAAATCAAGCACCAACGCCGTCTATACATGGCTCAAGGTGACGCAAGATACACTCGGCAACCCGGAGAATCTTGACTACTGCGTTGTCTATCGAGATACTTTTCCATCGTTTGTTCCTGAAGTTGCCGATTCTATTGGCGCAACCGACCCGGAGACTACTTATACCGATATTGGTGTTGTCAGCGAGACCCAGGATTACTACTATCTGGTCAAGGCCGTCGACATGATGGCGAACCGTTCGGGTGTTTCCAATATGGCTTACAAGTTCCGGCAATTTTTGAACGAGAATCCTTCGACGACGGACAAGAACTGGATAACGATACCCTACAATTCGCCGTACGATTCAGCGAGTGCTTTTATCAATGATGTCGACCGTTACCTATGCCAGTCGTTCACGAAGCGGGATCCCGTAAGCCAATTGTACATGTCTTGCTACTGGGATGATTTGATGGGCTGGGTTGATAACTTTCCGATCGTGAAGGGTCAAATGTACGAAGTGGTCGTTGGTTCTGACACGGCGGCCCGGATTGTTGGTTCGCACGATCCCAGCTTCAGCGTGACTCTGGAGGAGAATCCGGCGACGACGGACAAGAACTGGATTTCAGTGCCTTACAATGCAGTCTATGATTCGGCGAGTGATGTAATTGGCGAGATTGGAAGGTATCTATGCCAGTCGTTGACCAAGCGCGATCCCGGGAGTCAATTATACACTTCCTGTTACTGGGATGACTTGATGGGCTGGATCGACAACTACAAGCTCGCGCGTGGCATGGGGTATGAAATGGTGGTCGCCAAGGACACCGTCTGGAAACCAAGAGTGCACAACAACACAACCTTTGGTAGGCCGATACCGTCGCCTGAGGTAGCAGTTGTTGCCAAGCTTGGTCCGTTGATCATTGCCCCGGCGTGGCCGGATGCTGAGCTGCCCAGTGAGAATTCAGATGTGGCCAATCCGAAAAACGATGTTGCCGGCCTATCGGCCAGAGGGCCGAAGCAGTTTGCGGGTGGTGAGGCGCATCTAGTGCGCGGTTATCTTGACAAGACCGATGATGTCAATCTCACGATGATGGCCTACATGCTGAATCGGCCGGACGAGGTCCTGACGGACGAAGCAGAGGGTTGCGGCATCAAGAGCAGCAGCACGAAAGTGCTCTGGTGGTGCGAACCCGGCAATCTCTTCACACCCTGGCAGAATGGAGAGGAGATGATCGTGGTCTTGGAACAGAACAACACGATGGCGCCGGCCGATCGTCCTAACCTCCATTACGCCGTTTTCAGGTTCAGACTGAACGCCTTGGAGAACGGCGAGATCATCGGGTCGCTCGAACTGAGGCCTGCCCCAATGCCCAGGACCGAAAAGACCGGTACCGGTACAGCCGTTTCCTGGGACCAGACTGATGATCCGAACATCATCGGCCACAGCGTATATCGAAGCGACGATGGCGCCGAGTATGCCGAGCGCATGAACACGTCGATACTCGCCACCACTGACTATCAGGATGTCCCGACCTTTTCTGATGTGAAGTACGGCCTCCGTCTTGTCTATCCCGGCGGTCACGAGTCGCGCGCCGTCTCAACCAACTTCAGACCGGCTGGGAAAGAGGCACCGGAAGAGGAACTGAGCGAGATCCTGCCGGCCGTTTTTGCCTTCGGCAATGCCGCGCCCAATCCATGTACGAAATCCATTTCAATCCGTTATCAGTTGCCGACAAAGGCCCGTGTCAGGATTGAACTATATGACATTGCTGGCAGAAGCGTTAAGACTTTGTTGAACGGTGTCAAGACGCCCGGTTATTACCTAATCCGGTGGGACGGCACTGACGAGCGCGGCCACCAGGTGGCCAGCGGCATCTACTTCGCCGCAATGAAGGCCGGCTCCTTCAAGAAGACCGTAAAGATTTCGTTGATAAGAGAAGAGTAGGCAGTGCTCCCCTTGTAGAAACATGAGTCTGGAGCACGCCTTGATCAGTGAGAACAGTGTTGCCCTTTGTGGGAGAGACTTCTCTCTACGGGGTCTCGTAGAGACCAGTCTCGACGGGCCTGCAATTTCCTCCTCTGTCATTGCGATCCCGAATCCGCCTCAGGCGGAGAGGGAGAAGCAATCTCATTTTTTCTCGCTACTCTCTACTTTTCACTTTTATCCGTTTGCATCTGCAACAATCTGTTGAATCATTTCAATCTTTGATTGAAAACAAAGGAGATGACATGAAAGGAATAACCTTAATCAGCATGATGTTCTTGTTACTGACCGTTTCTTTCGGTCAGGTGGTACTGAAAAACAACCAAAGCTTCCTGGTTCCCAAACTCCTCAACTACCAGGGCTATCTCACCGATAATCAAGGGAATCCGATCAACAACCCTTCGCTTGCGATGACGTTTTCGATCTATGATGCATCAGGTGCCGGCAGTCTCAAATGGACTGAGAACCAGAATGTCAAGGTGGAGAAAGGAATCTTCAACGTGACGCTGGGCAGTGTCACGTCAATACCAGATACGGTCTTCACCGGTGGGGTCAACCGGTGGTTGGAACTGACCGCGGGCGGGCAGATACTTACCCCACGCACCCGGATCACCGCGATGGGCTATGCATATGCGTCAACCTATTCGGATACAGCACTCTACGCGAAGAACGCTGCGGCGGACAATGATTGGATCATTTCCGGCTCTGATATGTATTCAGGAGTGTCGGGCAATGTTGGGGTCGGGGTCACGACGCCGCGGTACAAACTAGATGTTAATGGTGCTATCTGCGGCGGCACCGGCGATACCGTGAATGCCGTTTATGGTGGTATTCTGTCCGGTTACAGCAATCTCGCCGGCGATGCTGGTGCCGACACCGCGGCAGCAGTGGCCGGTGGGTGGGATAACTCAGTAACCGGCAAATTCGGTTTTGCGGGAGGCGGACGTGCGAACACAGCCAGGGGCCCTTTTGCAGCTGTGGGCGGCGGATATGCTGATACTGCAAGCGGCGACTATGCAATAGTTGGAGGTGGATCGAGCAATACTGCAGATACGACCTATGCCGCCGTGTGCGGCGGCAGGCGCAATCGTGCCGGCGGTTACTCTGCGACCGTAGGCGGCGGGTACACCAACACGGCCAGTGGAAACTATGCGACAGTGAGTGGTGGATATAGCAATGAGGCCAATTATCTCTATTCCACAGTTGGTGGTGGATACAACAATACTGCCGATACCAACAATGCGACAGTAGGAGGTGGCTATAACAACACCGCCAGCGGCAACACTGCGACCGTCAGCGGTGGAAGTACTAACACTGCCAGCGGCTATCGTGCTTCCGTGGGCGGTGGCTACTCTAACTCAGCCGATTCATCATATGCCTTTATCGGTGGCGGCAACAACAACACCGCCAGCGGCAACTCTGCGACCGTGGCCGGCGGAGTCGGGAATACCGCCAGCAACAGCTATGCCACAATAGGCGGAGGGAACACCAATGAAGCGGAGAGCACTTACGCGACTGTTGGCGGCGGCTTTCTGAATCGGGCAAGTGGAGCGCAATCGAGCGTGGGTGGTGGCATGAGCAACACCGCCAGCGGCAACTATGCTACCGTAGCCGGTGGCTATTCTAACTCGGCCGAGTCATTGTACACCTTTGTCGGCGGCGGAAATGACAACAGCACCAGGTCCAGATATGCGACCGTGGCCGGCGGAAACCTCAACATTGCCAGCGGCTATTCGGCCGCGGTCTCAGGCGGCTCCAGCAATATCGCCGAGGACTCGAGTGCCTTTGTCGGCGGCGGCAGGTTCAATAGAGCCCGTGGGAAATACGCAGCAGTCTGCGGCGGTGGTGGACCCACTGCCACGGATTCCAACTTGGCGAACGGCATGTGGTCGGTGGTCGTTGGCGGAAGACGGAACACAGCTGATTCAACGTACGCTTTTGTTGGGGGCGGATATATAAACACCGCCGTTGACGACTATGCGACGGTAGTCGGTGGATATTCCAATTATGCCGGCGGCAACTACACAACGGTTGGTGGTGGATACAATAATACCGCTGATAGCGCCTATGCGACCGTGGGTGGCGGCTATAGTAATGTTGCCGCCGCCTATCGTGCGACCGTGGGCGGCGGGTATTCAAACAACGCCAGCGGATCGTATTCGACCATCCCAGGCGGTTACAACAACACTGCTTATGGGAATATGTCATTGGCTGCTGGATACAACGCTTACGCCGCTCATCGCGGAAGTTTTGTCTGGGCGGACTCATCGTCGAGCTCCCTATTTTCCTCAACTACTGCAAATCAGTTCCGCGTCCGGGCAGTCGGCGGCATCGACCTTACCGGAAATGTGGCCGTCCGAAACACCGCGGGCACGATCGTGGTTGAGCTGGGCGAAGGACTTGACTATGCCGAGGGTTTTGATGTTCTGGATGGGGACGCGATATCGCCAGGCGTGGTCTTGATCATCGATGCCGACAATCCCGGCAAACTGAGAGTGAGCGACAAGCCCTATGACACAAGGGTTGCAGGAATTGCGGCCGGTGCCTCCAGCCTGGGCTCCGGTGTTCGCCTGGGCGGTGACAGGTTCGACTGCAATGTGGCGCTTGCGGGCCGTGTCTACTGTAACGTCGACGCGCATGACGTGGGCGTTGAACCAGGCGATTTGTTGACAACGTCGGCAACGCCGGGCCATGCGATGAAGGTTTCCGACCGCAGTTGTGCTCAGGGTGCAATTCTAGGCAAGGCCATGCAGAAGCTGGAAAAAGGCCAGAAAGGGCAGATCCTGGTTCTCGTGACGCTCCAGTAAAGGAGGTTAATATGAACCGACCTAAAAGATTCTCTAATCGCAATTTCACCTGCCCATTCTTGTTTGCCGCACTTTGTCTGATTGTGGCAACTGCATTCAGCCGACCGGTTAGTCCGGGTGAGGCAACTGCGATTGCCGACCTATGGTATGCGATGGAATTGAACTCAGGATATCTGAAGATCGCGGAGACCGAAAGAGCCGATAAGCTTGCCGGCATCGGCAGTCGTCAGGTGATGTATCTGGTCTCCAAAGACGAACTGCTTGCCGAATTCCCGCAAGGTCGGCAGGTGCTGGCCTATGTTGTGACCTACAATGCCGGTGGTTTTGTGGTAGTGTCCGGTGACGATAGAATCGAGCCCTTGATGGTCTGCAGTGCAGTATCGAGGTTTTGGTGGGACGAGCCGAAGCTCAATTTCCTCAGATACTACCTGGGTACAGCAATGCCGGCACTCTGGTCCAATATGCCGGCGCAGACGCACCGGAACTGGTCACTGCTGCGCAGCAAACTTGCCGAGAGCAAGGACCGAGTGACCTACGATAACATGGGTAAAGCAGTGTACGTGCTGTGGAGTACCGCATTCTGGCATCAATGGAACTTCTACAACGATACCTGTCAGGCGCATAATAACAACAATTATGTGCCGACCGGCTGTGTTGCAACCGCCATGGCAATCAAAATGCGGTTCCACGGTTGGCCGCTAACAGGAAATGGTTCGCATGACTACAGTGATACTCTCGGCGGCATACAGTACGATCATTCGGTCAACATAGGCGCCCAGTCTTACAACTGGACCGCCATGCCGACTGAAACCTTGGCCGCTGCCAACGCAGGAGTTGCACGCATCATGTACCATGCCGGTGTATCGGTGGATATGGACTACGAGCTGGACGCTTCATCGGCCTATACCGAGGACGCCGGGCCAGCTCTCAATAGCCATTTCAGATACCGTGGGACGTTGGGTATATATGATACCACTGGACCGGGTGCACATGAACCTCGCATGCAAACAAGCATTATTGGCAAACTGCCGGTACAGATAGGAGGTTCGGGTCATTCGGTCGTTACTGATGGGTATCGCGACGACATAGCGAACCGGTGGCATATAAACTGCGGGTGGCATGGCCGCAACAACGGATGGTACCGATTGGATTCATTGCCCTGGAGTGGGGGAGGAGTCATAACTAAATCATGCCCATACGGGCAGCCCAATAACTGGATCTACGTCAACGGAGGCTGGACCGGAACCGAGGACGGCAGGATTGCATATCCGTACAACACCCTCTCGGAAGGAGAGGCGGCAACAATCAATCAAGGCGAACTACTCATAAGAACAGGAACCTACACGGGGACCAGCAATGTACCGATAACTTTCGATAACGCGGTTGCGATCAGGGCGTATGCTGGAGATGTTGTTATTGGTGAGAACGTGCGGCTGACGAACTACCAGGCGATTGACCTGACTGGAAATGGGCAGCTGAAAATAACGCCAGCGAAGTCGAGCAGGTAGACTGTAGCTGAGACAGGTCATGGAAGGGTCTTGACTGGGTCGTTGCGAGCGCCCGGGGGACGGTGCTTCTCGATCACTCGGCAAGCTCGAGACTTTCAGAAACTCGAAGCCTGCGGTCTAGCAGTTCGGCATTTTGAAGGACATAGGTGGACGGCTGAAAGAAGGCTCTGATTGAATAAGCAGTAGGTGGTACGGAGCAAGTAGAAAAATACAGAGGAAAAGATCATGTGCACAGAACTATTCTATTTGATGACTTTGTCTTCATCTATATTAATTTCTATGAGTCTATTTGTGTTTCTCTCTACTCTCTACTTGCTACTCGCTACTTCTTATTTGTATCCGTTTGCATCCGCATTAATCTGTATGCATCGTTGTTCATTTAGTCGCTGTAATCGTTCTTATATCGCTGTGATCACTAATTGTTAATAAAGGAGATAAGATGTTACAAAAAACGATAATCAGTATGATGTTCCTATTACTGACCGCATCTTTCGGTCAGGTAATGCTTAAAAGCAGTGATCAATCTTTCCTTATCCCCAAACTCCTCAACTACCAGGGTTATCTGACTGATGACCAGGGAAATCCGATCAATAACCCTTCACTTGCCATGACGTTTTCGATCTATGATGCATCAAGCACCGGCAGTCTTAAATGGACCGAAAGCCAGAACGTCAAGGTGGAGAAAGGGATCTTCAATGTGACGCTGGGTAGTGTCGCACCAATTCCAGATACGGTCTTCACCGGTGGGGTCAACCGGTGGTTGGAACTGACCGCCGGCGGGCAGACGCTGACACCGCGTACCAGAGTCACGGCGATGGGGTATGCATATACTTCGCCCTATTCCGACACCGCGCAATACGCCAGAAATGCCACGGGTGACAACGACTGGAACTTCCTCATTTCCGACGCCGCTGATACGACCCTGCAAACCGGTGGTCGCTGGGGTGTCGCGCGTTTCGGCAACACGATGTACGGTAATGCCGATAGCACGCATGTCAACCTTGGTGTTGACGGCACAACTGGAAACAGCGGGCAGAACAATAAGTGGTGCACTGTGGGCGGCGGAGTGATCAACACGGCCAGCGGCAACCAGGCGACCGTGTGTGGCGGTGCATGGAGCACCGCCAGCGGCGTCAGTGCGACCGTGGGTGGAGGAGAATACAACACTGCTAGCGGCCCCAATGCGTTCGTGGGTGGCGGAGAGCATAACGGTTCCAGCGGTAGCAGAGCTACAGTGAGTGGTGGAGGATACAACGCTGCCAGCGGTTACGCAGCGACAGTGGGTGGCGGATGGGACAACACTGCCAGCAACGACAACGTGACAGTGGGCGGCGGAAGTAGCAACACCGCCAGCGGCTACATTGCGACAGTAGGTGGCGGATACCAAAACGCAGCCAGTAACCAGTATGCGACAGTAGGTGGCGGTTGGGCCGATACGGCTATGGCTCCATATAGTGGTGTATTTTCTGGCTGGGATAATAATGCAGGTGATGGTTCTACTGACACTGGTGCCTTTGTGGGTGGCGGAAGAAATAATAGGGCAATAGAAAGATATACGACAATAGGTGGCGGATATACTAACAGCGCCAGCAACATCTATGCGACAGTGGGTGGCGGATTCTTCAATTATGCTACCGCCGAGTATTCGACGATCGCCGGCGGAGACAATAACACCGCATCCGCTGGATGGGCGACAGTAGGTGGTGGCTTTAGTAATGAAGCCTCCATGTATGCGACGGTGGCCGGCGGGTACTTGAACGCGGCCAGCAACCAAGGTGCGGTCGTGGGCGGTGGTATGTGGAATATCGACAGCGGCGCGTGCGCCACCATCGGTGGTGGCTACTATAACCGCGCCAAAGGTAATTACGGTACGGTAAGCGGAGGGAATAACAACAGTGCAAGCAATTGGTATACGATTGTGGCTGGCGGGAATAACAATATTGCCAGCGCCTCTTACTCAACCGTATCGGGCGGTGTCAATAACGCGGCCAGCGGCGACGTCTCGGTGGTGGCTGGTGGAGAAGGCAACAGTGGTAAGAACATCTATGACGTGGTGAGTGGCGGATTCGCCGACACGGCGAGTGGAGCATATTCCACCGTGCCCGGCGGTGCGCAGAATAAGGCCGAGGGGCCATATTCCTTCGCCGCGGGCAGGAGGGCCAAAGCCAACCATGCCGGTGCGTTCGTCTGGGCGGACTCAACCGCCGCAGATTTTGCGTCCACCGGCGCCAACCAGTTCCTGATCCGCGCTGGAGGTGGGGTTGGGATCAATACGAACAGTCCTCAGCGATCACTGCATGTAAACGATGTCATGCGACTGCAACCGAGGGCCTCAGCACCTTCGAGCCCGGCTGAGGGCGATATCTACATGAATTCTACAACTCATAAACTTATGGTCTACGACGGAACGACCTGGCAGGCATGCTGGTAGGCAAAGTAAACTAAGCAGTAGGTAGTAAGGAGTAAGTAGAAGACAGAAAGAAAACAGAGCATGTGCACAGAATTGTTGTTCATTTAGTCGCTGTAATCATATTTTGTGTCGCTGTAATCATTTTTTTGAAAACAAAGGAGATAACATGAAAACAACTACCTTGATAAGCATGATGTGTATGTTACTGACTGTATCTTTCGGTCAGATGAACGATGTTGTAGGGGCAATTCATGAATTGCCCTATAAGGGGCAAGGATTCAGCCTTGCAAAGAGCAATCAATCTTTCCTTATTCCCAAACTCCTCAACTACCAGGGCTATCTCACCGACAATCAGGGGAATCCGATCAACAATCCTTCGCTCTCAATGACATTCTCAATCTACGATGCATCAAGTGCCGGCAGTCTGAAATGGACCGAGGACCAAACCGTGAATGTCTCAAAAGGGATTTTCAATGTGACGTTGGGTAGTATCACGCCAATTCCGGATACAGTATTCACCGGTGGGATCAACCGGTGGCTGGGAATGACCGCTGGTGGCCAGACGCTTTCACCTCGGACGCGGATCACGGCCATGGGCTATGCGTATACTGCGACCTATTCCGATACCGCGCAATATGCCCGAAATGCTGCCGCGGATAACGATTGGAATTTTCTTATTTCCGACGGTGCAGATACGACCCTTCAAACGGGCGGTCGGTGGGGATTGGCCCGCGCAGGTAACGTGCTCTTCGGTAACGCCGACAGCACGCACGTTAATTTCGGCGTGGCCTGTACGACCGGAGCGACGGGAAACAATTTTAAATACAGCACGGTCGCCGGTGGCTTGTACAACAGCGCGACCAACCGGGCGACCGTTGCCGGTGGTCAGTACAACGCGGCTCGCGGCGAATATGCCGCGGTCGGCGGCGGAACGAATAATACCGCCAGCGGCTGGACATCGACTATCGGCGGCGGAAGCACCAACATCGCCAGTAACGAGTACGCGACCGTCGGCGGTGGGTATCAGAACACCGCCAGCGGCCTCCGGTCGGTCGTGGGCGGCGGGTATCTTAACTCGGCCAGCAACCAGTACGCGACCGTTGGCGGCGGTACGAACAACACGACCGGCGGTAATTACGCGACGGTTGGCGGAGGACTACAAAACTCAGCAATATACATGGGGACCGTAGCCGGTGGAGCTTGGAACAATGCCAGCACCAACGCGACGATCGCGGGCGGTGTGTACAACTCGGCCAGCGGCTTGACTTCGACCGTAAGCGGCGGATACCAGAACCTTGCCGCAGGCACGGTCGCGACCGTAGGCGGTGGAAGGTATAATAAAGCGCGTGGTCAGTATTCTGTAGTTAGTGGCGGTGGCGGAGCAAATCAAGCTGATTCTAATTCAGCTATTGGTGATTATTCGGCAGTAGGTGGCGGAACGAGGAACACAGCCAGCGGCTACATAGCGACAGTGGGTGGCGGAGTGTTTAACACAGCCAGCGGCCAATATACGACAGTGAGTGGCGGATCTTCTAGTACAGCTGGCGGGAACTATGCGACAGTGGGTGGCGGCCAATCTAACAGTGCGAGCGGCCTCATAGCAACAGTAGGGGGCGGAGTTTACAACACCGCCAGCGGTCATTTTTCGACCGTCAGTGGCGGACAGAACAACACGGCCAGCGACAGTTTCAATTTCATCGGTGGCGGATACCTGAACCGGACCGCGGGTAAATACTCCGCGATCCTGGGCGGGTACGCGGATACGATTACGTCTGGAGGGAGTTATTCGTATCTGTTCGGCATCCAGAGCAAATTGACCCAGGATTCGACGTTCATGGTCGACTTGCCGCATGTGTGGTTTGGCACCGAAGCCGCGGGTTATGAGTTTCCGAGATCCCGCGGCACCAACGGGCAGGTGATGGTGACAGACGGCTCGGGCATGCTTTCCTGGAGCGGTATAACATATGTCGACAGCGCAAGAGTTGCAGCGAACGCGCATACACTCCAGGGTAAGGATACGGTTGCTTTGGATCTGCGCTGGGTGAACGAAGGGCAAATTAATTCCATAACGAACACCATGATCCAGGATGCGGCGGTCACGATGCCCAAGATCGCGCAGGCAGGTGCCACCGCGGGTCAGGTGATCAAGTGGAACGGCACGACCTGGCAGCCGGCGGCGGATAGTTCGATGGACAATGACTGGACTATAAGTGGTAATAGACTTTATCCAGCAGGCAATTATGGACTTGCGATGCGTAGCTCTAATGTGCTTTATGGCACAAATGACTACACCCATGTATGCCTTGGTATTGCTTCTACTACAGGGACTTCGGGTCAGAATTATGAATATTGCACAGTTGGTGGTGGCTATAATAACAGAGCTAGAATGAACTACGCGACAGTTAGTGGTGGATATGACAATGAAGCTACTGCGTATGCAACAGTTGGTGGTGGAAACGATAACGATGCTACTAATAACTCCACAACCATAGCCGGCGGAAGTATTAATACTGCCAGCGGTGCAGCTGCGACAATTGGTGGTGGACAGGAAAACATTAACAGCGGTGACTGGTCAATATTGGGCGGTGGATATAGGAACACAGTTTCTGGCAACTATGCAACAGTGAGTGGCGGAGCATATAATAGGGCTCGAGGCTTATACTCTGTTGTTAGTGGCGGTGGTGGAGCGAGTGCAGCCGATTCCAATTCTGCTATTGGTGATTATTCTGCTATTGGTGGTGGGTATCGTAATATTGCGAGTGGCAACACTGCGGTAATAGGTGGCGGAATTTCCAACACTGCTAGCCAGCCATATGCGACAATAGGTGGCGGACAGGTCAACACTGCCAGCGGGACTTGTGCGATGGTCGGTGGCGGATGGGACAACACGGCCAGCGGCTACGCAGCGACAGTGGGTGGCGGATGGGACAACACGGCCATCGGCGAGCGAGCGACAGTCGGTGGCGGACAGCAAAACACTGCCAGCGGTTACATTGCTACCGTGGGCGGCGGACAACTAAACACTGCCGACTACCAAGCAACAGTGGGTGGCGGATACCAAAACACTGCCAGTGGCTTACGAGCGACAGTGGGTGGCGGAGAGCGTAACACCGCAAGCGGTCCGTATTCTGCGGTTGGTGGTGGCTATGCGGATACTGTGGCGGGTGATTACTCAGTCGCCGCAGGGTACACAGTTAGGTTAACCAGTGCTGCGGATTATACCTTCGCGTTTGGTCGTGATTTTACTACTTCCACTCCTAATGCTGTCATCTTTCATAATTCTGTCAATCCGATCAAGGTCGGCATTGGGACGACGGCTCCGGATACAACTCTCCACCTAGTTGGGAACATCAGAATGGTAGACGGTAATCAGGGTGCGGGTAAAGTCTTAACCTCTGATGCTACTGGGCTCGGCACTTGGCAAACTCTAACGGGTCTTCCCGCTGGAACAAGCGGGCAGACCTTAAGGCATGATGGAACAAACTGGGTAGCCAACAGCCTATTATTTAACGGTGGCACTAGCATTGGTATTGGGACGACGACACCATACGGCCCCTTAGATATATTAAATGGGATAAATGGACGTGGCATTACCGTGCGTGGGGCTAATGATAATAATGTCATACGTTTGGAAAACAATGCCACTGGCGGTAGGACTTATTGGGTGGCTTCAACCGGCGGAACATCGGGAACCGGGCAAGGTAAGTTTGCAATCGTTGATGAAGCAACCTTGGCAGAACGTATAGTGGTGACGGAAAACGGCAATGTAGGAATTGGGACCACGGCTCCAGCAGAGAAATTAGATGTGGCAGGGACAGTTCAGATGACAGGTTTTAAGATGCCTACAAGCCCTGCTAATGGCTACGTTTTGACCTCAGATGCTTCTGGTGTAGGAACATGGCAAAGTGCTCCCGGCGATAATGATTGGAGCTTTAGAGTGACTGATGGTAATGATACTACATTAGCAACTGGTGGTCAATGGGGCATAGCGCGTTTCGGCAACACGATGTACGGTAATGCGGATAGTACCCATGTGAACCTTGGTGTTGGCTGTACAACTGGAACGAATGGACAAAACTATAAATATATCACCGTGGGGGGTGGATACGGTAATACTGCCAGCTACAACTGGGCGACGGTATGTGGTGGAGATAGAAACACTGCCGGCTTGAGCTATGCGACAGTAAGCGGAGGAGTGCTTAATACCGCCAGCGGTCAAGCTGCGACAGTGAGTGGCGGGTCCACCAATACCGCCAGCGCCGAGTGCGCGACCGTGGCGGGGGGAAATAACAACACGGCCAGCGGCTACAATTCGTTTTTGGGCGGCGGCCAGTCCAACACAGCCAGTGGTTTTATTGCGACCGTAGGTGGCGGAAGATATAACAAAGCGCGTGGCCAGTATTCTGTTGTTAGTGGCGGTGGCGGAGCAAGTCAAGCTGATTCTAATTCTGCTATTGGTAATTATTCTGCAATTGGTGGTGGCCGGCGCAACACTGCGAGCGAGGAGGGTGCAGTAGTAGGTGGCGGACAGCTCAACACTGCCAGCGGCTGGAATGCGACAGTGGGCGGCGGAAACGCTAACAC
The DNA here is from genome assembly GCA_964354155.1 of uncultured bacterium. GTDB lineage: Bacteria > Hydrothermota > Tepidihabitantia > SM23-42 > CAYGYG01 > CAYGYG01. The sequence continues at coordinate 86,594 of CAYGYG010000006.1, forward strand.
TGCTAACAACTGGAGTGCGATAGTGGGTGGCGGACGGAGCAACACTGCCAGCGGTCAGCATGCGACAGTGGGTGGCGGACAGAACAACACTGCCACCAGCAACCATGCGACAGTGGGTGGCGGAGCGTATAACACTGCCGGCAACTCCTATGCGACAGTGGGTGGCGGCTCTTATAACAGCGCCAGCGGTATTTATGCGATGGTTCCTGGTGGTTATCAGGCATCTGCTTCTCTCCATGGTCAATTTGCTCATGCGAGTGGTCAATTTGCTACTCCTGGTGATGCCCAGACTTCAGCTTATGTTCTGCGTAGAACGAGTTCAGGTAGTTCTGGGTATGAGTTATATCTTGATGGCAGTAGTGCGAGACTTACTATTGCGAGTGGTCGTGTTATGACATTTGATCTTCTTATAGTTGGCTCCACGAGTGGAGGTAGTGAGTCTGCTGGGTATAAAATTCAGGGTGTGATTAAGAATGCTGCCGGTACTACTGCTTTTGTTGGCACTCCTACGGTAACGGCACTTGGAGAAGATGATGCTGCGTGGGATGTACAGGTTGGTGCAGATGACACTAATGATGCTTTGACGATTACGGTTCAGGGTAATACTGGTGATAATATACGCTGGGTAGCCACTGTTCGGACATCAGAAGTAGCTTATTAAAGTAGGTAAATAAGTACCTGGGAGTCAGGTCTACAGGGCGTGTTGCCCAAGCCCGTAAAGGGCGACCTATACCCCGAAAATGTCATTGCGAGGAGCGAAGCGACGAAGCAATCCGATGCGAAGCATCGTCCCGAGTGAAACGAGGGATCTCTTCTGAGAAAATGGGATTGCCACACCCCGACGTTAAGCGTCGGGGTTCGCAATGACAGAGTAACATTTCGGCAACACGCCCTACACATTTTACACCTCGCCCACCGGGCGAAGAGGAACGATACTAGCGATCCCCGCACTCTCAACGCCACTGTCAATCTTTCGTTCTCGCCTGCTTTCTGATTTCTATGTGGCGCAAACGCTCGAGTGCCCTTTTCAACGGTGCCCAGTATTTTCTATCTCTTTCTCTTTCCAGATGCTCCTCTTTGTCTAATAGTATCTGCAATTTTCCAAACTCGTTCCGGTGACCTGCGGAATCATTCTATTGATGACGATGCCATGATCGGTATTTAAGATGGTGTCAAACCTAAGAGTCCCGGGCTTTTCAAATTCAAGACCGAAGAGGGCCGCAGTGTCCATGAAGAGTCGAGAAGCATGATGGAGGGGAAAAAATAAGGTGTATTTGGTTATTTAATAAGATTCTTCGCTACGCTCAGAATGACAGCAAAGGGACAAGACCAAACAGACTGGTTTTGGTTCTGCTCGGAAGAATAAGATCAATCAGACGGTTTTAGCAGTGCGGTCAGCGTTTTTCTTGCCCAGGGTTCGATTTTCGGATAGTCACTAAAAGTCAATAACGCTCCGAGATATATTTCATACGACTGATCGGGAAACTTGCGCTCGAAATCCCTTTTTATGGCTTTCTCCGGCCAATTATGCCGTTTGAATAGAAACGCGGCATCGAACGGGTCTTTTGGACTGATCCTTCTTCCTGCAGCATAGATTTTGTTCAAGAAAATGTCGTAGTCACTTGCTATTTTCAATCCTTTGAAATTCTGAAGTCTTTGGATATTTTTGAAAGGGAAATAGACAAACGAAATTTTTCGGTTCCCGACGAAAAAATCGATATTGTCGCTCATTCGTTCTTCATTATTGACCGCAAAGTGCTTTCTCAACGTAATGGCAATTCTATTATACGAAAAGGTGCGCGAACAGAAAAAATCAATGTCTTTACTTATCCGATGGTCGTACTTGAACATAACCGCCGTACCGCCGGCAAGATAGAAATCCTTGAAAATGGACTGAATTTTGAACGCCAACCTAAGCATGGGCGTCATGCCATCTCCTGATCCAGAATCTCACACCCCGTTTGACTGCAGGGTATTTAAACGCTAGTCTATATGCTTCTCTGCCGTATTCCCGGTAAAGCCACGTTATGTCGTGGAACGTGCCGTAGATCAGAACGCGTAAGACTATCATTTCCAGCGGCGCTGTTCCGTCAGGGTAATCCCATAGGAATCGCTTGCAGGCACTAGGGATTTTGATCCTTTTTTTGTAATCCCATTTTAATCTCGTAAGTGTATCCTTGTCTTTCATTCTGTAATTTCGTGTCATATCTTCAATTTTTCACAATCTAATTATACAGAAAAAACAACGGAAATCAAGTTTTAATGGGGGTACATAGATATCGCGGGCTTCTAGGGTTCTTGGTGCCTGGCTGAGCTTCTCCAGATTGTCCGCATCACAGAGAATGACAAAATCGGAGTCCCGTCTAAACGGGACCTGCCCCCAAAGCCGGTCAATGTGAGATTTCTGTGATGATTTCCTGTATTCTTAAACAGCCTGCCGAGAAGCTAACCGTGCCCCCGGCAGGACTTCGGAGGTTCTGATGATTTCAAAAGGGGTCTGCGTGGGCATTATGTTACTTTGGGGCGTTACCGCTTACGGCGCTGACTTAAAACAGCGACCACCGAGCATCGAGGAGCTGTTCGACTCTTTTCTGAGGGAGTATGTGGAGCTGTGTCCTGAGACTGGCACGACTCTCGGCCTGCCGGATGCCCTGGGCATCAAGGTCAGGAATGACGAGCTTAATGACGTCTCCGACCGCGGACAGGACCGTCTGCTGCGTTTTTTCAAGAAGTACCGCGATTGGCTGCCCGAGTACGACCGTGCGACAATGACGGAAGGCCAACGGATTGCGGCGGATATCCTGAAGTGGCATCTGGATCTGGAAATCGAAAACGATCGATTCCGGTATCACGACTATGTCATAAACCCGATGTTCGGTTTTCACAATAGCCTGACGACGCTGATGACCGAGCACCATCAGATCAAGACCGCGCGCGATGCGCTCGACTACATCGGCCGTCTGCGCAAGTATCCGCGACGATTCTTTCAACTGCAGCAACAGATCGGCATCCGTGAGAAGAAAGGAATGCTGCCGCCGGTCTTCATTATCCAGCTGATGCATGAGACATGCAGGGATTTCATCAAAACCGCTCCCGTGGAGAACATACTCTATACATCGTTTTTCGAGAGGGTTTCCCAGATCGAGACTCTGGACGATCGCGCCAAGGCGAAGCTCTGCAACCGGGCATTCGAGGCTGTCCGCGACGAGGTCTATCCCAGCTATGAAACGATGGTTCGCGAGCTTGACCGGCTGGCTCGCAAGGCCGACAGCACGGCCGGTGTCGGCAAGCTGCCCAACGGAGCCGACTACTACCGGCTATGCCTGCAGCGGCACACAACGACCAGCATGACGCCGGATGAAATTCACCGTCTAGGTCTGAAAGAGGTGCAGAGGATTCACGGCGAAATCGAAGCACTTTGGGATTCCCTGAAAATCCCGCCGGGCAATACCTTCCTCGAACGCTACGGACAGTACTGGGCCATCAGCCGGTCCGAGGGCAGCGGACTTCTCTATCCGGCTACTGAAGAAGGCAGGGCACAAACTATCAGGGACTACCAGGCGATCGTCGATGAAATGGCAAGACGGCTGCCCGAGATGTTTGCGGTGGTGCCCAGGACTCCGGTGCGGGTCGAACCGGTGCCGGCGTTCAAAGAGCGAACGGCCGGAACATACTACCAGCCGCCCAGGCTGGATGGCTCGACACCCGGGACATTCTACGCCAACCTGTCCTACCGTCACCATAAGCCCGGGATGAAGACTCTTGCCTATCATGAGGCGATACCCGGGCATCACCTGCAGATAGTGCTGGAACACGAACGTGGCGGTTCGAAACCATTCAAGACCCTCCTTTTCTTCACGGGGTTCGTCGAAGGATGGGCCTTGTACTCAGAGCGCCTGGCCCGCGACTTCGGATTTTTCGACGATCCATACAGCCTGCTTGGCTATCTTGCATCAGAGCTCTTTCGAGCGGTCAGGCTGGTTGTTGATACCGGGATTCATTCTAAAGGCTGGACCAAGGAGGACGCTTACCGATACATGAGGGACAATGTCGGCTGGGCGTCGTACGGTGAGATCGACCGCTACATCGTCTGGCCCGGACAAGCGTGCGCCTACAAGATCGGGGAGCTGAAACTATTGGAATTAAGGGAGAAAGCAAGACGAGCGCTGGGCGACCGTCTTGACAGCAAGGAATTTCATCGAATCGTTCTGGAGCACGGGTCAATGCCTTTGGCCATGCTCGAGGAGATCATCGATAAGTACATTGAAGAAAGACGGTAGGCCGTAGATAGGCAGGGACGGTCCGCACAGCGTCTAATCGACGACCACGACCTTTGTTTGCCGCCTTGTTGAGCCGGATTCCACCAAGACAAAATAGACGCCGGCGGGCAAGGATAGGGTCAACGCTGAGCTGCCCTGAAATGATCCTGACAGGTCCTGCACGAGTCTTCCCGTTGCGTCGTGGATCGCACCGCGGAAGCCGCCGGCTCGAAGCACATCGGACGTGTTCAAGGTGAACGAGCGGCGTGCGGGATTCGGGTGTACCGAGAGACCCATGGTCCGGCGGTCGGGGGTGGCGCCGTCGACGACTTCGACTCCTCCGACCGCTCCTTCTTCATTGTAGGGCAATGCTCCGTTGTTCCAGCCGCCGATGACATAGATCCGGTTCTGAACCAGGCCGACGGCGGTTGATTGGCGACCGTTTTGCATCGGGGTCTCAAACGACCACGAGTTGAGGGCGGGGTCGTAGACTTCGACCGTCGTCACATAGTTGAGGTAGTCGTAACCGCCGATAGCGTAACCCTTGGCCTGATAGGAGCAAGCCCCGATGCAGTAGCGCCGGGATTGAAGGCTGGTCTTAACCTGCCATTGATCAGCGCCGATGTCGTACGCCTCATGGACCGTGAGCGCATTGCTCAGGTTCGAGCCTCCGGCAACGTAGATCGAATTCCCCACCAGAAAGGTCGCCCCGCCAATACGAGCCGTGGGCATCGCGCTCTTGGTTGCCCAGGTGTTAGAGTCCGGATTGTAAACTTCATTGGAGCCGAATACCTGCCCTGACATGTTCATCCCACCGATGACATAAATCAGATTATTATGCGTGGCCGACCCGGACGTGTATCTTGGGGTGGGCATGGCGGTTTTGATCGTCCAGGTGTTCGCAACCGGATCGTACTCCTCACAGGCCGCGGATGCGGCGCTGCCGACCCAGCCGCCGATGACATAGATCTTCCCCCGGACGATTCCACAGACGACGTGGGCGCGCGCGGTCGGCATGCTGGCGCGGAGAATCCACGTGTCCTGGGTCGGGATATACATGTAACAGGAATTGTAACGGTTTCCGGCCGAATCGCGTCCGCCGATCACATAGATTGTATCATTGATGACCGCGCACGCACTGCCGGCCAAAGCCTTGGGCAGGGCATGTTTTGCGGTCCAGGTGATGTTGAACGGACCAGCCGGTACAAACGGCGATGATCTCGGCCCGGGGTTACAGACCTGATCAGGGCCCGGTGTGACAAGAAGTGCAAACAACACAGCAAGACTCATCATTGGATACCTCCAGTGGCTTCAGAATAGATACTAATGATGAATAGGCGTGTGTCAAGTGCCATTTACAGAGCGATGAATACTTTTTCAGAGCTCTCTCTTGGAAAGGCTTGCCAAAATACGGAGAATGGATATCATTTTGCATAGTATGAGACATCCCATCGGATTCTTGCTGCTGAGTTTCAGCCTGCTCAGTGCCGATGTCGTCCACAAGATTGTGTTCGAGCCGTCCGGCTTGCATCTTACGCGGTCGACGCTGGCCGGTGTAACCTATGACGTGGTGCGAATCGATGGCGGAGTTGTTACTGCGGCGCCGGGCCAGCCGGCAGTGCCGGCGCGACCGGTCCACTTTGTGCTTGGGCTGGATGAAGAGGTTGCGGGAGTCGAAGTCATTTCGGTGTCGGCAAAAGACCTGCCGGGCGAATATATTCTTCTGCCGATGCCGCCGTTCTCGGCCGGGGAAGAGCTTTCCCCGCCGGTCGGGCCGGATCCGAATGCCTACTCGAGTCCGGACTACGTTCCGTCAAGACTGGCCGAATTGGTGTCGGGTGGCAACCTGGCCGGGTACCGCGTGGCCGGGATGCTCGTCTATCCGATGCAGTACTGCTCGGCTCAGCGGAAAATTAGACAGGTCAAGGAAATCGAAATAAGGCTCGTCACGAGAAAGGCTCAAAAGACGGGTAGCCGGCTGGTGAGAAGGGACGAGGCGGCGTCGGGGTTTTACGCACAGCTGATCAAGGACTTGGTTGTTAATCCTGACGACGTGACCAGGTGCGGCCCGGCACCGGGCATCGGGAATCGCTCACCGGGTTACGCCCCGACCTTGAGGCCGAGTCCGGAAGGGAGCCCGGTCGAATACGTGATCGTAACTTCAACCGCACTGAGCCCTGTTTTCCAGCCGCTGGCTGACTGGAAAACAGAACGGGGTGTGCCGGCCGCAGTCCGCACGACCGAATGGATTTATGCCAACTACCCGGGCTGCGACAATGCCGAGAAGGTCAGGAATTTCCTTAAAGACGCATACGGCTACTGGGGTACGGTCTGGGTTCTGCTGGGTGGTGACGTGGGCGTTGTCCCGCATCGAGATGCCTATGAACCTTCTTCCCACCTGACCTGGCCGTTGATGGCCTGCGACTACTACTTCTCCGACCTTGACGGGACGTGGAATTTCAACGGCAACAATCTCTACGGGGAGATCGCCGACTCGGTCGACATGTATCCGGACGTCTTTGTCGGCCGGGCCGCGGTGAGTAACGCGAGCCAGGCGCAGGTCTTCATTGGCAAAGTGATTGGCTACGAAAGCGCCGCCGCCGCCGACTACCAAAACAAGATACTGATGATGGCGGCCTGGGTTGACCGCTACACAAACTGCGCGTTGGGCAAGCGTGACTATATCCACCGGCCGCTGGTGCCCCCTCATTTCCAGGTCGCCGAACTCTACCAGCGTGACTATGGCTTGAGGGAAGGAATCAACCGTGGGCTGGCGCTTGATTCGCTCAACCGCGGTTTCAATATCATAAACCAGGTCGACCACACCGGGATCTACACGATGGGGGTCGGGATGTCGGCCGGCGAAATTCTCTACCGGACCGACTTCGACAAACTGCAGAACGGCGTGCGCACCGGCATCATGTTTTCCTGCGGCTGCAATGTCGCCGCCTTCAACTACGACTGCATCGGCGAGCATTTTGTTTCCAACCCGAACGGCGGCGGTGTTGCCTTCATCGGCAGTTCCCGGGCGGCATTCCTTGCTTCCGGGGCGCCGGGCTTAAGCCCCATCGAAATCTACGACCAGAACTTCTTCGAAGCGTTGCTGGCCAAGCGCACGCTCAACGTGGGCGCCGCGCTGGGACTGGCCAAGGCCAAGTTGTCGCACCTGACCCGGTTCATCACTTACTACCGCTATACCCATTTTGCCTTGAACTTACTCGGCGATCCGCAGCTGCCGGTCTGGACCGAGTCGCCGCGTCGGGTCGCCGTTACCTATCCGGCCGTAATACCGTTGGAGCCGGGCGTATTTACCGTGACGGTTGTCGACTCCAATAATTTGAAGTCGGCGCCGGTTTCGCCGTTTCGGGTCGTGCTGTTCAAGGCCGGCGACTTCTACCGGACCGAATATACCGACTATCTGGGGCAGGCGTTCTTCAATCTTGCGCCCGAAGATACCGGGCGATTGTCGGTCGTTGTGACCAAAGAGAATTATGTACCTTTCAAGGGCACGGCGACAGTCGTATACAGCAACCAGCCGCGTCTTTGTTTTTACGGTCATGCGATCGACGACGACAGTGTGCCGCCGAGCCGGGGGAACGGCAACGGCGTGATCGACGCCGGCGAAGTGATTGAAGGATCGCTGGCGCTCGAAAACCGCGGCAATCAGACCTCGACCGGTTTTACGGGCCGAATCGCAACATCGAGTCAGTACGTTTCGATTTCGCAACCCGACCTGCGTTTTCCACCCATTGAACCCGGCGGGCACGTAACGAGCAGTGATCGTTTCGTGTTCGAAGTGCACGGGCAAGCACCGGATCACGCCGTAGTCTTCAGGATTGAACCGGGACCGCTTGATACGTTCTTGGTGGATTTACGCGCTCCGGTCATCAGCCACTGCGGACATATCGTCGACGACCGCCCGCCCGGGGGCAACGGCAACGGCCTGGTTGAACCGCTCGAGACCATCTGGCTCTATCTTAAGGTGAGGAACTCAGGACAAGGCGTTGCCAACCAGGCGCGGGCGATACTGCAGTCGATCGATACGACCATCATCGTTGACCCGCAAGGGCGCGAGATCTTAATCGGCGATGTCCGGCCGGGCGAAGAGCGGGTGACCCAAACCGCCTTCAAGTTCTATACCACGAGCCGGTACTTGCCAAAAGACCGTGCTCAGCTGACCGTGGTTGACAACTATGGAAGAATCCGCGGGAAGCAAGTCGCCTTCGGCGCGATTCTGCCGCCGTCGACGATTGTCGGGTCAGGCTCACAATCGAGTGTAACTTTACAATGGGATTCAGTACCGCGGGCAATGGGATACCATCTTTACCGCAAGGATAGCCCTTCGGACACCTTCCAGCGCGTCAGTCGTCAAGTTGTGACGAATGCCGGTCATTACGAAGACAAAGCCGGGATTGGCCCGCTCAAGCACTACTACTATCAAATGACTTCGATGGATTCGTTCTTCAACGAAAGCCCCCGGTCGACTGAACTCGTTTGCCATACGAACCCGCCTTTTCTGGGCGGTTGGCCGATCGGGACCGGGTACGAAGGGGGTTTCAATCCGTCCTCGCCGGCAATTGCCGATGTTGATGGAGACGGCGCGTACGAAATCGCGGTCGGTGCGGGGACCAAACTTTTCCTGTGGCGCCATGATGGAACCTTGATGCCCGGTTGGCCCATCGAGACAAACGAATTCACCGCCTCGTCACCCGCCCTGGCCGACATCGACCGGGACGGCCGCCTCGAGGTCATCGTCGGCCAGAGCAACAATGTCTACGCCTACGCCGGCAACGGTGCAGTTCGGCTGAGACTGGCAACCGACGGAACGGTGGCCGGTTGTCCGGTGGTCTATGATCTGGACCGTGATAACCAACTCGATATCATTGCCCAGACCAAGAACAACAAACTCTATGTCTGGCACGGTGACGGCACGGTCTTCCCGTCATTTCCCGTCACTCTTCCCGGTTACCCGGGCTATACGAGCCCGGCGATCGGCGATCTGGACAAAGATGGATATATGGAGATCGTGAGCGGTTTCGTCAAGACGTGGGAGCCGCCGCTGGGCGGACTGGCGGCCTACCGGATCGACGGCACGATTGTCGCCGGCTGGGACAGCATCACAACGAACGGTACAATATATCTGTCATCGCCCGTAATCGGCGATATCGATCAAGACTCCTCCCTTGAGGTGGTCATGGGTTTTGTCAGCTCGCCTTCCGGCAACCAGGTCATTGCCTTCAAACCCGACGGCGGGCTCAGACCCGGATTTCCGGTGCGCTTTGATGAGAGCGTCACCGGCCTGGCCCTGGCTGATCTGGATCAGGCCGCGGGACTGGAGATTGTTGCCGGTTTGGTCGGCGGCTATGCGGTAATCAGATGCGACGGGACACTGTTGCACCGGGCGCGGTTCGAGGGCGGCGTCTACAGCGAGCCGGCGGTTGGCGACGTCAACAACGACGGCCGGCCGGAAGCGATTATGTCATCGTTCGGCCCGAAGCTGTACGGGTTTGACGGCGGTCACGGTGTCGTACCCTATTTCCCTTTTGCCGTGGAGGACGGAACCTTCAGCGCGCCCGTGATCTGGGACGCTGATCAGGATGGTCAGGTCGATATCGGCGGTGCGTTCCTCAACGCGTCGTGCAAATTCTGGACGCTGGGCAGCAGTTTCGACCCCGCACGCGTCGAATGGCACATGAACCGGCATGACAACTATCGCACCGGCAACTATCATGTCAAATTGCCGCAGGTGTCGATTCAAGAATGGGCCGGTTACCGACCAATGGCAATCAGGACCGGCCTGCTCGGCGTTTACGTCAACCCGCAGCAGAGGAAGATCAAGATCGCATTCGGGCTTGCCCGGCCGGGTCAGATTGATATCGACCTCTATGACCTCTGCGGCCGAAGATTATATCATCGCAACCTGGTTTGGGTTTCGGGCGAACACACGCTGGAAATCGACGCCCGGGATTTCAGTGCCGGTGTCTATTTCTGCCGGTTCAAAGCCGAAGGCCAGACCGGGGTAAGGAAATTCGTTTACTTCGACGCACGGTGATATTCCGGCGGTCAATATTATTGTAATTGTTTTTGAGTAATAGGTAGGCCTTTCTAAAAATGGCGTATCGCCCTTCTTGATTTCCTCCCCTTGCCGAAGGTCTCGACAGAAGATCGAAAAAAGACGCAGTGGATCAGAAGATCAGATGATCAGTGGGCAGGGTACCAGCAGACCAGAAGATCAGTCCTCCCGGCGGACGAAGCTATCGAGTTTCCGAGAGCGATATAAAATGCCACCCTAAAGTTGCAGCCAAATCCTAAATCCGAATGTCCTAAACAGTAGATTACAGTTTGAATATTGGGATTTAGAAATTGTTTAGTGTTTAGTATTTCGATATTAGAATTTCCGGCCGGCATGTAGAGCCGGCCGGAGATCCTGTCACTCTGAATCGTCTCTAATCCCCCTATATCCCCCTTTGACAAAGGGGGAAAAGAGAGGGATTTTTCCTGAGTGAAATCACTTCTGTGTCCCGTAGGGAGAAGAGTCTCAATTAGATCCTTCGTCCGCCACACTGTATGGCGGACTCAAGATGACAGAGGCGCCGGATGGGGGTCGCGGGCTCTGAGTTTTGAACAATCACAATGACAGTTGACACGGCGGGCTAAAAGAGTACAATCTACATTAGGGTATAGTGTTAGTTCTCAAGATCGGTGCGATAACGATAGGCATTTCTGGCCTAAACGGGCAGGCATGGTCAATTCTGCCGCCCGTGTACTCCAAGTTTATTTCCCGCAGCAAACCGGCCGCCTGGATATCCCTCCGACAATCACGCGACCTACGATGTCCCCCGCACCTCCGCACGATCAACCGCTCCGGTTTGCTCAATATCCATTCCGCCAAGCGATCCGGGTTCTGTTTCAGCTTTAAACAGTCTCCCGGCTACGGCACGATTGACATTCGTAAGAGGACGTGCGACTACGTCGCACCGGCGCTCGGATCGGTACCGCTCGGCATTCTGATTGAAACTTTCTACAATACGTTGCTCAACGGCGGTGTTTTCGACGGGCTGATGCTGCACGCGTGCGGCGTAAGGGACCAGGGGAAAGGGTATGTTTTCGCCGCCGAATCAGGCGGGGGGAAGTCAACCGTGGGCAAGATTGCCCTGGGTTCGGGCAAGCACTTGCTGAACGATGACCGCATCATCGTCCGACCGGTCGGCCGGCGGCCGTGGATGTTTGGCAACCCCTGGCATGGCGAGGTCGTTTCGGTCGAGGACGCCGGAACCGGCCTCGACAAGATATTTTTTCTGAAGAAAGGTGGCGCGAACCGCGCCGTGCGGCTCGACCCGGCCACCGCCGCAGTAACCCTCATGTCTAACTTATTCATTCTGCCCTTTGACCAGCAGGTGAAACGGACCATGTTCCACCGGTGTGTAGAATTGACCGGCAAGGTGCCGGCCTACGAGTTGACCTTCTATCCCGACGGACGGATCTGGCGGGAAATCGAAAGGAGCACGATGTGAAGCGCAAGACGCAATTACCTTGGCGCCGGATTGACGGCGAGGGAGTCGTCTTGAGTACGACCAAAGACGAGGCTCACATTCTCAACGAAACCGCTATTCTACTCTGGGAAATGCTCGACGGCCGGCATACGGTTGATGAAATGGCCGAACGATTGGCCAGCGAGTACTCGGTTCCGAAGAAGAGCGCGCTGGCCGATGTGAACCAGTTTGTCAAGATGTTAAGAAGCAAGGAACTGGTTGAATGAGCCGTACGGGAAACGGATGGACGCCAGGTCGGGTGGGACTTGCGATCCTGGCATTGGCCGAAGTATCGCTGCTGACCTGGTTGGGCACCAATTTCGCGCTCCGTTACATCAAGCGACTGAGGCTCATTTCGCTCCGGATCTGCCGGGGGGCTGATCGCCCCAGGCTGGTGGAGATTTTCGGCCGGCTGGTGCGCCGGATCGGGGCGGACCAGATCTGCCTTAAGCAGGCGCTGATGACGTATGCATTGTACCGCGGTTCGCGGGGAGAGGTGGCCATTGAGTTCGGAGTAAAGAAGGCCGATGACCGCATTCTTGGGCACTGTTGGGTCAGGGTAGCAGGCGAACCTTTCGAGCAGAATGACTACCGGACGATCCGGGTCTTCAGTTGAGGAACGCCGATGAAAGAGATCACAAGAACCTTCTTTTCAGACAACGACGCGACCGGCTGGCCAAGACACGGCGCCAGGTGCGTCCGAAAGGGTATCAGAGGAGCGGCGGGGACGGTGGGTATCGGGTGACATGCTCGAAGACCTAAGGCTTGACCGTCTGCATTCGAGTTTCCTTAGGAGTGGGCGTGGATGGGAGGAGTTCTATGTTTGGGCCAAAGACAACCGAATTACCCCGATACTTTACTGGCAGGCAAAGCACAACCCGAACCGGGTACATTATCCCCCGTGGCTTTTCAGCCGGCTGAAAGACCATTTCACCGAAAGCTCAATCCGAAACCTCGTTCTGCTGCAGGAGTCCGAGCGTGTCCGGAACCGGTTGAAGGCGGCCCGTATCGAGGTGATTCCCCTCAAGGGAGTAGTGCTGGCGACCACGGTCTATCCGGATCCGGGACTGCGGCCTTTCTCCGATATCGACCTGCTGATTCACAAGTCGGACTTGGCCGCGGCGAAGCGCTTGCTGCTTGATGAAGGCTACTGCGCGGTACCGGTGCTGCGCAACGGCTTTGCCGAGGACTACACCAACACGGTCTCTTTCGTGAGAGAAGCACCCGGTTTTCCCATCGTGATCGAAGTCCATTGGCATCTTGTCTATTTCCCGACGTACGTACCATTCTTGAAGATCGGTGAATTCTGGGCGACGGCGCAGGCGGGCCGGATCAACGACTGCGAGATGCTCACCTTGAGGCCTGAATACCACCTGGTTCAATTGTGCCTGCATTATTACTTGCACGCGGCTTGCTACCTGATCTGGCTGATTGACATCGCCCTCTTCATCAACCGGAACCGGCCGGTGATTGACTGGACCGAAGTGATGCGCGTCGCGCGGCGCTTCAGGATTGAAGAAGCAGTGACCGAGGTCTTAGGGGCAGTCAGTTCGGCTTTCGGGGTGGCCATCCCGCTGCCGCAGCCGGATGTGAATCACCGCGGATTCGACCCCCGTACGGCCGCGCTCCGCATCATCAGCCGCAATCCTGATCATACCGGCCTGGCCTCGCTTCTGAATCTCCTTTTTGTTCCGAAGCTTGCGGACAAATTCTACTTCCTGGCGGCAAGCCTCTTTCCCCAGGGCTTTCAACGAACTACAGGTTTTACAGGACTTATGAAGAAGCTCAGGCGGGCGACCAACGAGCTGGGGCAACACTTTATAGGTTCGATGCGTAAGTCTTGATTTTGCAGGACATAAAATCCAGCACGCCATTCTCGCCGGAGCTCTCTCACCAACTGCTTGACAAACATAAACATTTGGATATAATATGATGTCTAAATTCCGGGGTTTTTGAAGCGGATAATAAAACAGAGCTA
>CAYGYG010000006.1:100462-135336 GCA_964354155.1 uncultured bacterium
TATAATATGATGTCTAAATTCCGGGGTTTTTGAAGCGGATAATAAAACAGAGCTATTGTCGTGCCGGGCGAATAGCTCAGACGGCGAGAGCGCCTCTCTTACAAGGAGGAGGTCACCCGTTCAAATCGGGTTTCGCCCATATCATAACCACGAGGTTCAAGACCCGACATGATCGGCCGGTGTTAGAACCGCAGTCTTCTGGTGTCAGCCTCGCCCTTGTTGGTGCGCCGGAACGGCGCAACGTATTAAAGTATTGACCAAGACTGCTGGGCGGTCGCAGTTGTGAGTTTTTTTGTGACGAATTCAGAAGGACGACAAACAATAAGGAGGTATTGATGAAGGTAAGACCACTACACGACCATATTCTGGTTGAAAGGGTGGAAGAAGAAACCAGGAAAGGCAGCATCATCATCCCGGATACGGCAAAGGAGAAACCTCAACAGGGCAAGGTGATCGCGGTCGGCGAAGGCAAGCGCGACGAGAACGGCAAGCGCATCCCGTTGGATGTGAAAAAGGGCGATATCATCCTGTTCGGAAAATACGGGGGAACCGAAGTGCCTGTCGGCGACAAAGAGCTGCTGATACTGCGTGAGGAAGACGTCCTCGGCGTAATCGAAAAAGAGTAGATAAGGAGGAAATAAGATGCCTGCAAAGCAGATAAGATTTGATGAAGAGGCGCGGCGCTCGATTCTAAGGGGCGTCGAGATCCTTTCCAAGGCGGTCGCGGTCACGCTGGGGCCGAAAGGCCGGAACGTTATTCTGGAGAAGAAATTTGGTGCTCCGACCATCACCAAGGACGGTGTTACGGTTGCCAAAGAGATCGAATTGAAGGACAAGTTCGAGAATGTCGGCGCCCAGATGGTCAAGGAAGTTGCCTCCAAGACGAGCGAAGTCGCCGGCGACGGGACAACCACGGCAACCATTCTGGCCGAAGCCATCTACCGCGAAGGACTCAAGACGATCACGGCCGGAGCCAACGCCATGGAAGTGAAGAAGGGGATCGACAAATCGGTCGAGGTGATTGTCGCTGAATTGAAGAAGCTTTCCAAGCCGGTCAAGGGCCGCACCGAGATCGCCCAGGTCGCGACGATATCCGCTAACAACGACGAATCGATCGGCAACCTTATTGCCGACGCGATGGAGAAGGTCGGCAAAGACGGCGTGATCACGGTCGAAGAGGCCAAGAGCATGGAGACCTCGCTGGAAGTGGTCGAAGGCATGCAGTTTGACCGCGGTTATCTTTCGCCGTACTTTGTCACCAATGCCGAGCGTATGGAGTGCATCCTGGAGGACGCCTACATTCTGCTCTATGAGAAGAAGATCAGCGCGATGAAGGATTTCCTGCCGGTGCTGGAGAAGATCGCCCAGAAAGGCCATCCCCTGGTTATCGTCGCCGAGGAAGTGGAAGGTGAGGCCCTGGCGACGTTGGTCGTCAACAAGATCCGCGGCACCTTGCAGTGCTGCGCGGTCAAGGCGCCCGGCTACGGCGAGCGGCGTCGCGCGATGCTCGAAGATATCGCGACCTTGACCAACGGCAAGCTGATTTCCGAAGACCTCGGTCTTAAGCTCGAGAACGTTCAGGTCGGCGACCTCGGTCAGGCAAAACGCATTACGATCGACAAGGACAACACGACGATCGTCGAGGGATCGGGGAAGAAGTCGGACCTGCAGGCAAGGATTTCCCAGCTCAAGCTCCAGATTGAAGAGACGAAGTCCGACTATGACAAGGAAAAGCTGCAGGAACGCCTGGCCAAGCTCTCGGGCGGGGTTGCGGTCATCAATGTCGGCGCCGCCACCGAAATCGAAATGAAGGAAAAGAAGGCGCGCGTTGAGGATGCTCTGCACGCCACACGCGCTGCGGTGGAAGAAGGCATTGTGCCGGGGGGCGGGGTTGCCTATCTCCGCTGCCTGGGGGGTCTGGAAAAGATGAAACTTGAGGGCGACCAGAAAATCGGTGTCAACATCGTGCGCCGGTCGCTTGAAGAGCCGATTCGCCAGCTCTCCCAGAACGCCGGCTACGAAGGCTCGATCGTGGTCGAACGGGTCAAGAAAGAAACGGGCGGCAACGGCTTCAACGTGCTGACCGAAGAGTACGAAGACCTGGTGGCGGCGGGCGTCATCGACCCGACGAAAGTGACCAGGACGGCGCTGCAGAACGCGGCCAGTATCGCCGCGCTCCTCGTCACGACCGAAGCGGTGGTAGTTGAGATTCCCGAAGAGGAAAAATCACCGCCCATGCCTCCGGGTGGCGGTGGCTACGGCGGCGAGTACTAATCGCCAGAAGTGTGAAGAAAGGGGCCGTAACGGCCCCTTTCTCTTTTGGGAGCCCTGAACGTTCTTGCAGGGCTCCCAAAAAAACCCCTTTACAAAATTAGAATATTAGATAAAATTGTCGAGCCGAACACGATCGGCCATGAAACAACCTGCGGCGATTCGGTCGGGCGTCAGTTGGAATGTAGTGTAAAAAGGAGGCCTTTTGAAAATCAGGTTCTGGGGCACGCGAGGGTCGATTCCATGCGCTGGTCCTGATACGGTAAAATACGGGGGCAACACGACCTGTATTGAAGTCCGGGGCAATGACCGGGAGATAATCGTAATCGATGCGGGTACGGGAATACGCCCGCTGGGCGGGAAACTTCTGGAAGAGCTTGCCGGCATTCCGGGGAAGGATCCGTGCGTTGCGCACCTGCTCTTCACTCATTTCCACTGGGATCACATTCAGGGGTTCCCCTTTTTCCGGCCGGTGTTCAGCGACCGGTTCGTGTTCAAGGTGTACGGGCACCCGGATAAGTCAGTTGGTGTAAGGCAGACCCTGGCCGATCAGATCCGAGCGCCGTATCTGCCATTTCTGTTTGAGCACCTGAGGGCGAAATTCGAATTCAAGGATATCAATCGCGAATCATTTTCAATCGGTGATGTCGAAATCAGCACAATTCCAACCAATCATCCCAACGGAGCGATTGGGTACCGGATTGCCGAGGGCAGCAAGACCTTCGTATTACTGACCGACAACGAGCTTTATATGCAGAAAGAGATTACGCCTTACGATGATTTCGTCGATTTCTGCGATGGGGCGACCCTGCTGATTCATGATGCTCAGTGGGACGATGAGGAAGCAAAGAAGTATCCGACCTGGGGCCATTCCTCATACAATCAAGTGATCGAACTGGCCGGTAAGGCCAAAGTCAAGGCCGTCGGTTTCACCCACCACGATCCCTATCACAGCGACCAGTGGATCGACAAGATGGTTCGGAAGACAAGAGGTCTGGTGAAGAAGACCAAGGTCAAAGTCACGTGTTTTGCGGCACGGGAAGGGCTCATCTACGAGCTGTAGGTCCTACATGATTTGCAGTCACGGCCCAAAACAGCTGATATTTCAGATAGTTCTTTGAATGATAAATCGGCTTCAACGATAAACCTTTGCCCGGACCTTCTGTCTAATCAATAACTCCCCCTCCCGGTCGCGGCCTTCGGGCTGCGGCCGGGTGGTTTTTTTATGGCGTTAGGCCGGATTACAGACACCAGCCCCGGGGGATTGACAACCTCCGATTTATCCAGTATAATGAACGAGATGCCGAAGAAGAGAATAGATCGTTATGTGCAGAGCGTCTGGTCTTGGGTCCAGGTCATTTTCTTTGTTCTGATACTGCGCGCCCTGATCATCCAGGCCTACGTGATTCCAACGCCGTCGATGGAGGATACGCTCTTGGTCGGTGATGCCCTGCTCGTGAACCGGTTTGTTTACGGCGTCAAGTTTCCCGGCAGCAACGCCAACATTATCCCGGGACGGATGCCCCGGCGCAACGAGATAATCGTCTTCAAATTCCCTTTTGAGAACCGCGATTTCGTGAAACGGTGTATCGCGATTGCCGGCGATACGGTGGAGATAAGAGACAAGGTTGTCTACATCAACAATCGGCCGGTGGATGAATCTTTTGCCTACTACCGTGACGACAGGGTTTTCCCGCGGGTGGAGGTCGATCGAGAATACTTCCAGCGGCTCTGGGAGAACGCCCAGGCCGGCGACTACTACTCACCGGCGATCCGGGACAATTTCGGGCCCGTGGTCGTTCCGGAAGACAACGTTTTCGCGATGGGTGACAACCGCGACAACTCGCTTGATTGTCGATTCTGGGGGCCCCTCCACCGGAAGTATCTCAGAGGCAAGCCGCTCTTCATCTACTTCTCTTTTGATTTCCCGGGCGGTTCGAATATGTTTGACGTGTTCAAAGTCTGGACCTGGCGGGCGATACGGCTGGTACGCATCGGCCGTCTGGTCTAGACTAATACAAACGCATTAAGTGCCATGACAGTGTCATTGCGAGCGATCCGCCTCAGGCGGGACGCGAGGCAATCCCCCTTTACTTCCCCCTTTCGTAAAGGGGGATATAGGGGGATTTGAGATTGCGGAGACTGTTCCGAGCGTAAGCGAGGAATCACGCTCTTCGGAATGACAATTCAGCTAATGCGTTTGTATTAGTATTGCGCGTAGCTGACTACCCACTCCCTTCCGTTCTTGACTAATACGAGCACCACGTCCGCCGGACGGATGCCGCCGAGCACAACACCCTTTTCGCCTTCGACCTGCGCGAAGATCCTGACCCGAAGCGAACAGAGCGCGCCCGGCCTCGGTGCCCGCTGATCGATTCGTACCGAGCCGAACCTCATCATGATTTCGATGCTATCGGCCTCGGTGAAGAAGTTATCGATATCACTCTTGATTGTTGTCCGGTCATTACCGTGGTCATCTCGAAACTCGGGGGCGAGGCGGCGCATAAGCGCGTCGGGCTGCTCATGTTCCAGCGCGCGCCGGGCATGATCCACGACACGCCGGACGCGGTCGGCCTCGGTGACGAAAACGAATCGGCGCGACAGCAACACTGCGACGGCGATGACAATGACAACGAGGAGGTACTTCTTCAATCAGTAATCGTGGTCTGTTGAATGATGTATCGTGTTGGGTTGGTGGTGGCACCGGCAACGCGCACCTCGTAGTGGCAGTGCGGTCCGGTGGCGCGGCCGGTTTCCCCAACCGTCGCAATCAAATCACCGCGTTTGACGCTCTGGCCGACTTGACAGAGGCCCGAAAGACAGTGCGCATAGTAAGTCTTGATGCCGTAGCCGTGGTCGATTTCAACGGTCAGGCCGTAACCTTCGCGGTGGTCAATAGACTTGACGATCCCGTCGGCCGGGGCGACGATCGGCGTCCCCGGCGGCGCGGCAAGGTCAAGACCTTCATGCATTCTCAAATAGCCGGTAAAAGGGTCGATCCTCATGCCGTAGCCGCTCATGTACCAGCCGTTGACCGGCAGAATCGACGGCGTATGGTCGCGCAGGTACTCCCGGCCTTTCAGGTGACCGGCAATCTGCTCAAAGCTCTCGCGCTGCAACTTCGCTTCGGCCAGAAGCTGCTTGAGGGTAGAACTTACCGTGATGACCTGATCGCGCATCTCCCCGCCCAGCACGGCCACGGTGGTGTCGTGTTGGAATCCGCCGACGCCCGTCTGTCTCACATCGCTGTTGATCAGCTCCAGGCCGGAATAGATTCTTAACTTGGCGTCGTACCTCTGAAGATCGGTCATCGACATGTCGAATTGGCGGCAGAGACTGTCGTATTTCTTGAGTTCGGTGCGGAGAACATCATTCTCGCGGCGTAACTGAGACAGGCTTTTCTGATCAACGAGGCGATTCGTGTAGTCGGTCAGGATGATTACGAATGCGACGACGATCACCGCCGCGGCGCCGGCCATCATCCAGAGCACCAGTGTCGGCAGTGAGACGTTAAGGAGCCGGTTTTTCCTCCCGAAAACAAAGAATATGTCGATCTTAGATTTCACGAGCTACAATTATATCTTTATTGGGAAGTATGTCAACAATAAATATCGAAAAGTAACATGATGGCCAGGATGTCCAGAAAATACGGAGTCTTTGCATTCGTAGGGTCGGATTTTACATCCGACCGGGGTCTGTTTGGTGGCATGTAAAATGCCACCCTACGTTCTCTTGTAGCGTCGGATTTTATATCCGACCAAAGCTAGCTATTCACCCCAGCTGGGCTGAATGGTGCCGTCGGGCCCGATCGCCGGTGCGTTGCGGCTGAAGTCCTGCTGGGAAAGCATTTTGATCAGCTCAATGGCGCGGTTGAGCGAGTCGCGTCTGGGAATACCCGGTTTCTCCTGATAGACCGGCCAGATTCGGCCCGCGACAAACCGGCCCCGGAAGTCAAGCTGGGCGTCAAGGATGAGGGAGAGGCCGCAGGCGCCGTTCAAGTTGAAACGGCCGTAGGTGCAGAAATTGCCCAGACTGTAAGCGATCAGTCTTTCGCGGTAGAGTTCCAGGGCGCGGGGCACGTGCGGGCCATGGCCGATGACCAGGTCGGCGCCGCTGTCGATGACGCTGTGCGCGAAAACGACCAGATTACCGCGCGCCTCTCCAAGATAAAGCTCGTTTTCGTTCCGGGTCCGTAACGCCCGGGTTCCTTCGGCACCACCGTGCATTGCGACGATAACGATTGTACTTTCGCGCTTGAGCGCGGCGATCTCTTGCTGGGCGGTTTGAATGTCGTGGATCGAATAGCAGTTGGGCGAGAAACAGAAGGCGATAAATGCTACTCTTGTTCCGTCAATCACCACGCGGGCGATCTTGCCGAGTGGTCCGGAATACCCGATCCCGACCATGTCGAGCATGGCCAAAGTCGTGTTGAGTCCGTAGAGACCGAAATCATTGACATGGTTGTTGGCCACGCTCAGCAGGTCGAAACCAGCATCCTTGAGCAGGTTGGCGTAGCGTCTGGGCGTGCGGAATGCATAGGTATACTTGCCGGAACGCTTCAGCGTCATGCCGCGGTCCAGAATCGTCCCTTCAAGGTTGCCGATCGTCAGGTCGGCATCGGACAGAATATGCTGAACATCGCTGAACAAACTCTCCGGATATTCGGGCAGAACCGGTGTGGGATAGGTTGAGCCCATCATGATGTCGCCGACCGCCATGATCCGTAGGCGGAAAGTGTCGGACCGAGCCGGCGGTTGAAAAGTCTGTGAGTGACCAACCGCCGTCAAGAGTGCCAACAGAAGGCAGAATCGTCGCACCGCACATTATAACACGAACCGGTGACGGTGTCAACTGAGGTCAGCGTCTCGTTCGCGCGCGGCCGGCGCAACAGCGTTTAATGATTGAATCCTTTACGGTCAATCGGGAGCTGGGAAGGATATCCCGACTACAGGGATGTACCCGTCGACACCCCAGTAGTTTTCGAGTTCCCGGTATATCCTGAAGACGCCGCATTCAACGGTCACCGACCGCATCCGTAGGCCCAGGAATCCCCCGACCGCGTCAAAATAGGGATCAACCGGCGGCGGTGCCCAGCCTATCGGCGGCGGCAGATCGAACCAGCTGATGGCTTTGCCGCCGGCATAGACCTCGCTGGTATTCGACAGGTCCCGGCTCGCGATCAGATCCAGGCTGTAGCAGCCATTGGGGAAAGTCGAGAAGACTCTCGGAAAACCGGAGACACCGACTTTGACCGCCACGAACACGGGCCGATTGATGATCTGTAGTTTCGATGCGACGCCGAGACCCGAAGTACCGCCGTTGAGCGTGAAATCTAATCGCTCGTCGATCAGAATCCATCTTATCTTCCCTTCGAACATCGGCACCGTAGACCCGACGCGGGCCGGCCCGGCGGTGTCCGAGATTCCGCTGACCACGCTGCCGTACAGGTCCGCCTGTTTCGCATCTCCGGTAATGAACTGGTTCGGTGCTTCATGCTTAGACCCGACCTTGGCCGTTTCGAGCGTCGCAAGAGTCGGGCAGCCCGCACTCAGACTGAGCGCCACGATCGCAATATCCAGAGCGATCTTCAGGCGAGGGGATGTCCGGTGTAAAGACCGCCCCTCAGCATTTGTCAATGATAGCAGATTGCTGGCCAACATGATACCCTCCCTTCAGTTTCCAACCCTGACATTGATGCCCATTTTACGTGGTGTAGCCGATTGAGGCGAATAATGCTAGTATGAACAGGCCGACGAGTAGGTCAAGAAGACATAGCCCTGCTGGACAGATGGTCGGAACTCTGGAAGCTAAGTCTAATGAACGGGTCATTCTTTTGCAGCCTTTGTCTGACGATCTATTTAACAGGGCCATTCATCCTCCTACAATTGTATATAACTCGCAAAATCTGTGCCAGATTCGAGGCGTCATAACTATTGATGTTTCAGCGGGTGACGGCGACGCTTCAGGATGAACCTGTTGCGAATTGCGAAAGAGATCGCGAACCGATGCGAAACGCGGTACCGTACGAATGGCTACGAACGGATGGGCAATACCGGCCGGCTGGGGCCGATGCTACGCCCGGATTTCCAGAAGAAGATAATGTAAAGCACCGTTGAGAATAGGTACAGCCCTGCGGTTGAGAAGAAGGGAACTGCGTACGAGTAACGCTCGATCATGCCGCCGCCGACATTGGCGCTGATCCCGCGCCCCATGGACCAGGCCATGACCAGGAGGGCATTGGTCAGCGCCTGCTCTTTTTCGTGAACCGCTTCCATCGCGAAATTGGTCACCAACGGCTGGGCCATGTTCATCAGCGTCGCGCGCACCAGGAAAGAAATGACGGCGAGCGGCAGAGAGCCGGTCACACCCATGAAAATGAGAAACGGTATCGAGAGGAATTGGGATCCGATTACCACCGCGATTTTCCCAAACCGTTGGGCAAGCAGCGGACTCAAGAGCAACCCGGTTATCATCAGCCCCTGGTTAATGGCGAAGTAAGTCCCGATCAAACCGGAGGGCAGGGTGAAGCGGTCGCGGAAGTAGAGGTTGATGAAGGGAATCGAGAGCCCGGCGCCCAGGCCGACGAGAAAAGTGGGCAGGAAGAGCTTGAAGACGAGCCACCAGTTGGTCCCGGGCGTGGCTTTCAGTTCACGGCTTGCCGTCGGACGGTCTTTCTCGTCGATCGACAAGTAGGGGACGACGGCAATCAAGACCAGTCCGCCGAATATCATCAGGGTGATCCGGTAGGCTCCGACCAGGTCGATTCCGGCATTCTGGATGATGTGGGGAAGGAAACCGCCGATAAGACTGCCGATCACTCCGGCAAAAAGCGCCAGGGCATAGTTCAGGCTGAAAAGGTACGGCCTTTCCTGCACCGTACTGTAGCGCATCAGGAAAGGAGCGGCGGCGACCTGAAAGAACGTCATCACGATACCTGCAGACGCCCCGCAGATTATTATGACCCAATACGCCGGTACGGCGACTTGAATAAGGGTGCAGGCAACTGCTAACGGCGTGGTTATCGCCAGTACCCACTTCACTTTGCGGTTCCTAAGAAAGATCGAGGCGGGTATGGCGGCGGCGATCGTGCCGATGGTGGAAAGCGAAATGATCATGCCGATTTTTGATTCCGGGAAGGCGAGCTCCCTGAGGTAGAGATTGAACAGAAGATAGAAGCCGGAAAACCCCATACCCATGAAGAACGTCCCGGCGAGGAAGAGCCGGGCATTCTTCGTGAAGAGCCTCAGATGATAAAGATAGTCTCTAATCGGTTTGGTGATAAGTAGCGTCGTGATCCTCCAGCAGGGCAGTCGCCAAAGTATCTCTTACTGATATCTCGGTTCTCTGTTCTCTATTTTTTCTCGCTATTTTCTCTTCTGTTTCTACTTTCTTCTTATCTCGCTACTATTTTCTCCGTGTTCCAATCTTCATGATATCACTGATACTTGCTTTCTTGTTGATCACCGGGAAGATGACCGGTTTCTTGGCCGAAATGAGCGTGGTCACGCCCGGGCCATGACCGGCAAGCCGACAATCGGAATGGATCACGATGCCGATGGTTACCGCGCCTTTGAGCCAGCTGCGGCCGAAGATGTTGTCGTGATTGATGATGGCAACGAAATCGCCGAACCGGAGTTTGTCCAATGCGTGCTTCTTGAGCATGGCCTGGTCCGTGGTCATGATGTCATAGTCGCCGGTACCCATCGACGTCGAACCGACGCCCGAGCCCATCAGCTCGCCCGGCACGATTGCCGCGACCGGAACGCTGATGCCGTGTTTGTCCTTGCGCTCCCGGATGCCCATTTTCTCGAAGAGGTTCGGGTCGAGGTTGTAGACGGCGATCTCAGGATAGTCAAGCAGCCCGAATCCCTGTCCGAAACCTCGGATCAGAACCTTGTCATCAAGGGTCATTTTCTCAAGCGCCCGGTCCGGAAAGTCGATGATGACATGTTCCGCGCCCCCGTGATGTCCGGTGACGACGCCTTTGGTTCCCTTGGCGTCGCCGGTGACGATTCTTGCTTCATTGCCGATGCAGGCGTAGAAATTGTACCCCATATTCGTCGGGTCATAACGGTTCTTCTCATCAAGAACGGTCGACACGCCCGGTTCGATATGATCGCCGGCCCAGCCGAACGCGGGATCACCAACCTTGATGTTGTAGACGATGCCGCCGACGCCCGGCAGCATGAAGGGTTTTCCGTCGTTACCCACGCCGTAGCGGCCCGAGTTGGGCGGATTGACAACCTTGCCCTGAACCGAAATTTTCACGACTTTGGCTTTGTTCGTTCTCATCATGAAACCTCCTTGTCTTCTGCCCCCGCCCTGCATGATTATATTCGGTTATCGCGTCGTGTCAACGATCCAAAGAGAGCCTGCTGGACAGACATCGGCAAACTCGCAATGATGACAGTGACATGCCGGCGGTCTCGTGACCTTAATCCCTGGTCAATTAGTTCCCAGGTGAGAAATAGCAGTTGACAATATCGTCAATCCAAGTAGAATTTTGCTATTGTTTAGGGGTGGAGTTGATGCCGAGAGATTGTTGCAGCAGTTTTTCAAGCAAGGAGGTTTTACTATGAAGATGTTTCGTATAGCTTTAGTCCTGGGCGCGATTGTGACCTTCGGGTTTGCGGCCTGGGTGCCGGTGTCGGTTCACACGGCGCCGACCCTACCGGAAGTGAAGGTTCTGAAGTCTGATCCGTTGGAGACGATCCTTGAGATCAATGTTTACGGTTTTGAGATCGACCGGATTGATGCTCGGGGTGTGCTCTATGACGTAATCAGACTGCCCGGGGAGATGACCATCCTGGATGTCGGCCGGCCTGAGGTTCCCCGCATTCCTGAGGCGCTCTGCATTCCGAGGGACGCGAGGGTAATCGCGACCGTACTGGAAAGCGAGAAAGTGACGCTGAAGGACTACAATCTGTTCCCGGTCCAGCAGCCCCTGATCGACGGCGCCGTCGAACCGCCTTTTGTGATCGACCACGTTGCCTATGCCAGCGACCGTCTCTTTCCTTCACAGAACGTTGATATCCGGAATCAAGGTATGTGGCGCGATGTCGATATCGCCAACACCGACATCTACCCGATTCAGTGCAACCCGCTCCGCAAAGAACTGACGGTCTACACGCATCTTGTCATAAAGTACTCGTACATCGGCGGTAAAGGCTATCCCAAGGCAGTTGAGCCGAAATTCGCCGCCATGTATCGCAGTATCATGTGCAACTACGACCGGCTTAACATCGGCGTCGAGAACTTCTTCACCGCCGGAGTTCAATACCTGATCATTACGAGTCCGACCTACTACAACACGATACAGCGCCTGGGAAACTGGCACCAACGGCAGGGTTTGAAAGTACGATATATTCAGAAGGCGTCCTACACGGCGCAGGAAGTCAAGGACTCGGTGCTGGCCGAATATAACAGCAACAACCCGAGGATCTTGAAGTGGGTGCTGTTGGTCGGCGATGTCAACGTAGTGCCGACCTATACCGGCTGGGGTTGTCCATCCTCTGATATCTGGTTCTGCGACTCGGACTTGAACATGTATCCGGAGTGCGGAATATCCCGGCTTTCGGTTACCGACACGACCAATCTCCGCAATCAGATCAACAAGATACTCAAGATGATCCAGAATCCGGCGACGACCAACAACTGGTTGACGAAAACGGTCCATGCGACCCATAAAGAGGAGTATCCAGGCAAGTATTCGGCCTGTGTCCGCGGTATCTACAACTATCCGTACCGGTACTACCGGTATACGATGGATACCTTGATGGGCGGCTGCCCGGGTTCGACCAATGCCGCGCTGACCGCGGCGATCAACCAGGGTAGGGCCGTGGTCAACTACCGCGGTCATGGCGACGTAACCTACTGGGTGGCCTGGGGTGCGGATAATGCCCCATGGGCCATCGCCAACGTCAATGCCCTGACCAACGGAGACCTGACGCCGGTTGTCAACAACAACTGCTGCCTCAGCGGCAACATCAGCTTAAGCTGTCTCGGCGAGGCCTGGATGAGCAAGTATCCGGGCGGCGCGGTTGCTTCGCTGGCTGCTTCCAATCCTTCCTACACCTATGCCAATCACTGCTATGACAGCACGTTTTTCATTGCGCTGGGCGATTCATTGAATTTCTCGGCCGGCGGCCGAACCTGGCGGGCTCCTCTCTGGGATATTGCCTGGGTCCAGAACTATGCCGGGGCCAACATGGTTCTAAGGCACGGGAGTCTGGGTGCTGAGAACTACAAGATGTACATCTTCCTGGGCGATCCGGCGATGGAAGTCTGGACCGGTCCGGCGGTGCCAACGGCCTTGACTGCGACCCACGCCGCGACGATCCTGCCGGGTGCACAGAACTTCGCGGTGCAGGTCAACGGACCTCAGGCAAATGCCCTGGTCTGCGCGTCTAAAGGCACCGAGGTTCACGCCTACGCGTATACCAATGCGGCGGGAAGGTGCACGCTGGCGATCAACCCAGCGACGATCGGTACGATGGACGTGACTGCGACCAAGCACGGGTTCCTGCCCTACCAGGGCACGGTCATCGTGTCGCTTGCGGTCGAAGAGCAACCGACGGCGCCGGTCAGCGAGCGGATTACCATCTCCACGGTACCGTTCACGAAGAGCATCAAAGTCGCTTACGCGGTTGCCGGTAGCCGCAACGTCTCGATCAAGGTCTTTGACCAGACCGGGCGTCTTGTGGCGACCAAGCAGCGTATGCTCAGCGGCAACGGCACGATGGAATGGAATCCCGATCTTGCGTCTGGTGTCTACTTCGTCAAAGTGGACGCGGGCCGGGAATACTCACAGAAGGTTGTGCTCGCACGGTAGCTAACTACTCGAACACAGGGGCGGTCATCAAGACCGCCCCTTTTTTTGTTATTACGAAAACACTCAAGGCATTGGATTTGACAGCAACGTAGCGTGGCGTTTTATACGCCACCAAACAGACGTGGTCGGGTACAAGACCCGACGCTACGTAACCTCAGAAATTGGAATTTTTGATTTTGCTGGGTTCTTCTTGCCGGCAGCTTCTGACTTCTCGTGGGTTCGTATCTGATACCCTGCTATTCTGATACGCCTCCCACTGATTCACTGATGCCCTGATCAGCGTTGCGGCCCCGTTTTCTTTATTGACAGACCGCCGGTTATCGCTTAAGCTGGGACGAAATGGGCATGCGCAAGCTGTTCGTACTACTGATGCCGATACTACTGTCTAGTACAAACCTTGTTTTGACCGACGGGCGCTACCGCAGGGTTGTGCAATCTATGCGCGGCGCTGATATCACGCCGATTGACTACTTTGACCAGGGCATGCTTGTCCTGGCGACTCAGGCCGGGTGCCGTCTGCTTGAGAATGCCGATGTCGATTACCGGATTCTGGACCCATCTTATGTACCGGGAACCTGTTTTCTTATCTGGGCACGGCCCGGTTTGTCGTCACCATTGTCTGTAGGTAGGGAGCTGGCTGCGACTGAGGACATGCGGCTGGTGTGCATTGAAAATGCGGGCGATGTCGATCGGCTTGCGTCATCGGGACACGAGATCAAGCAGCTGTTATCGACCCCCCTGCCCGATGTTGTGGTCGAGAAAGAGAGATCGTTCGCCGGGATTACCAAAGATACCATCATTCAGGAGATGGCCAATCAGGTCACCTGGGATTCGATTCTCGGTTGTATCCGGCGCCTGCAGAACTTCCGGACGCGCTATTCGTCGACCGACAGTGCCCGGGCTTGTGCCCGCTGGCTTACCGACCGGTTCCGGGGCTATGGCTTCGATTCGGTGTACACTGATACTTTTTCGGCCACATATGCTCCCAATGTGATTGCGGTGAAGAAGGGAATGGTTTATCCGGGTCGAAGCTATGTCGTAGGGTGCGGCCACTATGATTGCACGTCAGGATCGCCGACTACTTTTGCCCCGGGCGCCAATGACGACGGCACCGGCACGGCGATGGCGCTTGAGGCGGCCCGGGTGCTCCGAAACTACCGGTTCGAGTATTCAATACGCCTGATCGGCTTTGGCGGTGAGGAACAGGGGCTGTTGGGCAGTGCCGACTACGCGCTCAAGGCCTACAACCGGCGCGACACGATTCGGGGGGTCATCAACGGCGACATGTTCGGCTACACGACTCCCAACCGGGATACGCTCATGGTAATCAATGATACCACCTACCGGAGCAACCTGTCGCTTGCCAACTACTTTGCCGCTTGCGCCGATACTTATACGACCTTGAAGAAGAGGGTCTGGACCGGGCGGCGGGCCCAGTCGGATCATGCATCGTTCAGCCGTCAGGGTTTTACCGCAATCCAGGAGCGGGAGAACCTCAACGTTTCCAACCCCTACTATCACACGATCGGCGATACGATCGGCGGCGGCCTCAACGCCTACACGATGGTCTACCAGGGTGTCCGGGCCGCAGTCGCGACGATTGCGAGTCTGGCGATTCCGTACCGCACCGCGGTTGCGGAGCAGAATCAGGCCCGGCCGGGATTGATAGCGCTTGAGGTCATGCCTAACCCAGCTTACGGTAGAGTGGTTTTGAAGGTTCGCCTGGCGCCGGGTCGGACCGGGGAGCGCGCCGAATTGAGAATCTACGACGTGCTGGGGCAGCTTAAGTATTCATGTGGACCAAGAGAGTCGGACGATTTTGTGATAGAAGTCGGGCCGGGCAGCGGCTTGGGCCCGGGTGTATACCTGATTCGTGCGGCATCGGGCGCGGCATCATTCACCAAAAAGCTTGTTGTGATGCACTAGTGTGCTGTCTATAAACAACTTGCATGTAAAAAAGCTTATTTACAGCACACTGAAGGGGTGTGGGGAAGAGGCGTCCCCACGCTTTTGGGGTAACAGTGACCCAAAACGAAGTATTGGGGAACGCCATAGGGGCGGAGCCCCTATGTACGACTGTATCTCGTAGAGAGAAGTGTCGTGTCCATAGCGTTAAGCTTCGGTAAACGAACTTGTGGGACATGACACTAGCCGCCGCTCAATCATGCCGATTGACAGGATAAGAGTATAGAATATAATAGCCAAGGAGGTAACGTGAAGAAACTGCTGATCGTTGGTGCTATTCTGTGTTTCGTCATGCCGATGTATGGGAAGGACCTGACCGGACGTTTTGGCATCGGATCCGAGCTGTTGCTCCAGAACTTATCCGTGTCTCCGCTGCTGAGTATGTCGTACGCGTGGAATGCCGTGTCGATTCGCACTTACTTGAGTCCCACGATGGGATTGGGCGGCACTTTCGCGCTGGAGAGCGTGGCCGATAATACGACCTTGGGCCTTGGCGCCAATTTCTTCTATGTGGTGGCCGCCGAGCAGAGCGTGAATCTTTTGGCCAAGATCGGATTCAATATGGGGTTGGGCGAGGGCGACAACGACATCTTCAGTTTCCCGGTGGTGCTGAATGCCGAATTCTTCATCGACAAGCTCAGCAACCTGGGTATCGATCTGGGTGTTGGTCTGCTCCACATCGACATCGTTGATGATGATTTGGGATTCCACCTGGGGAAGAGCGCGCTCGCGCCCACGCTTGGATTCCACTACTACTTCTAACGATGGCAATGTAATCGACTTGGGCCGGATCCGCTACGAGACGGCCTGGGAATTACAGAGAAAACTGCATACGCAAAGGGTATCGGGCGAAATTCCCGATACCCTTCTGCTTTTGGAGCACGAGCCGGTGTTCACCCTGGGCAAGAGCGGACAGAAGGCAAACATCCTGGTGCCGGAATCACTTCTTGGGAAGAAGGGGATCGACGTCTTTCGCGTTGAGCGGGGCGGTGACATCACCTATCATGGTCCGGGTCAATTGGTCGGATACCCGGTTTTCCTGCTCAAGGAAAGACTGGCCGGGGTCAGGCGGTTTGTTGAGAAGATTGAGCAGGCGGTGATCGGAGTGCTGGGCGACTTCGGGATCAAGGCGGCGATGCGGCCGAAGAACATCGGCGTCTGGGTCGGTGATAGGAAGATCGCCTCGGTCGGGATTGCGGTGCGCCAATGGGTGGCTTTTCACGGCTTTGCCCTGAACGTCGATACCGACCTGGAGTATTTCAAGATGATCGTGCCCTGCGGATTGAAGGGCGTATCCATGACATCGATGCGGCAGGAACTGGGGCGCGACGTACCGATGCCCGAGGTGAAAGCCGGAATCCGGTCGTCATTTGCGATGGTGTTTGCCATGACCTTCACCGATGGCATTGCCTTCTCGCGTATCGACCGGAGTTCATCCGGGAAACAGAACTTGACATGAGGCCGTTTGTCAGTAGACTGAAGCGTAAACCTATGGCGTTGTCACCTCGCGCATCGACCGTAGTTCATCCGGGGAGGACCGGAGTGCCGTGAACCAAATATTGATTGGAAGTATCGGCCTGGGCGCCATCTTTCTAATGCTCTGGCTCATCGAATTGACATCCCGCATCAAGGCCGGCCGCCAGCTGAAGGAGCGGGACGGCTTTTACCGCGAGGAGATCAGGCGGCTCTCGCATGAGAACAAGAGCCTCGTGACCCGGATCAAGCAGTCGACCCTGACCCAGACCCTGCTCCTCGATTCACTGATTCGCATCAACTCCAAGATGAAACTGCCCGAAATCCAGGAGGACGTCGTCAGCGCCGCCCGCGAGCTGCTGAACGCAAAGCAGGTGGCGCTCTTTTTGGCCGAACGCGGTACGGACATGCTGGTCGCAGTATCGGCCCGGGGGCTCTCCGCGGAACAGGGACGCGCCCTCAAGTACCGGGTCGGTGAAGGCAAGGTCGGATGTGTTGCCCAGCGAAGGGTGCCGATGATGGACCGGGAATTCGAACTGGAGCTGATGGCGAGCCGGTCTCAGATCGATAAGGCCGCGTATGTCTTTTTTGATCCGGTGGTCTGCGCCCCGATAACGTTTCAGAACCGCCTGCTCGGCGTGCTGGCCGCGGCCGACGTGCCGGGGCTGTCCGATGAAGACAAGCAATTGCTGATGACAATCGCCCAGGCTTCGGCGATCGCCCTGAGCAACGCGATGAGCTTCGAGCAATTGCAGGATGTGGCATCAGTAGATGGTCTGACCAAGCTCTATAACATTCAGAATTTCCGGGAGCGGCTGCGCGAAGAAGTGAAGCGCGCCCAGCGCTTCCAGCATCCTTTTTCGATCATCATCTTCGACATCGACCATTTCAAGAACTACAACGACACTCATGGACATCCGATGGGCGACCGGCTGCTCGTTCAGTTCGCCACGGTCGTCAAGAAGACATTGCGCGAGACCGACCTCCTCGCCCGGTACGGCGGTGACGAGTTTATCATCCTGTGTCCGGAGACCGAAAAGAAGCAGGGGGGGCTGGCGGCCGAGCGAATCCGCAAACTCGTCAACGATTTCCCCTTTCCGCACCGGGAGACGCAACCCTTGGGGCTCGTGTCGATCAGCGCCGGGGTGGCGACCTGCCCGGAGGACGGGCTCCAACCCGACGAGTTGATCAAAGCCGCGGACGAATCGTTGTATGAGGCCAAGCGAGGCGGCCGGAATCGCATCGTCGTCTGCAAACCGATCCGGCTGAGAGAGATTTGAGCCGGGCGGTCGTTGTCGGCGGAGGGTTGGCCGGCTGTGAGGCGGCACTCCAGCTTGGCCGCCGCGGCGTGAAGGTGCGGCTCTATGAGATGCGGCCCGGGAAGATGACCCCGGCTCACAAGACCGGCCTTCTGGCCGAACTCGTCTGCAGCAATTCACTCAAATCGCAGGAATTGACTAACGCCCACGGCTTGCTCAAGGAGGAACTCCGCCGCCTGCACTCGTGCGTGCTGGGTGCGGCATACGATTCGCAGGTACCGGCGGGCAAGTCACTGGCGGTTGACCGCCGGATCATGGCCGAGAAGGTCACCGATATGGTGCGAAACGAACCGAATATCGAATTGGTCACCGAAGAGGCGGACGGCATCCCGGACGAGCCGGCGATTGTGGCCACCGGCCCTTTGACTTCGGATCGGATGTCGGATGCTCTCAAAACATTTTTCGGCCGAGAGTCACTCTTCTTCTACGACGCGATCGCGCCGATCGTGAGTCATGCCTCGATCGATTTCGGAAAGGTCTTTCGTGGAGCGCGTTACGGCGTTGACGGTAGCTACGTGAACTGCCCGATGAACGAAGAGGAATACCGCGGTTTCTGCGAAGCGTTGACCGGCGCCGAGACCTATCCGCTGAAGAACTTCGAAGCGCCCGTGTTTTTTGAAGGCTGCATGCCGATTGAGGAAGTTGCCCGGCGGGGGCGGGATACGCTTCGGTTTGGCGCACTCAAGCCCGTCGGCTTTGACCGGGAATGTTTTGGCGTGGTGCAGCTTCGGCCCGAGAACCGTGAAACGACGATGTATTCTTTGGTCGGCGGCCAGACCAAGATGGTGATTCGTGAACAGGAGAGAGTTTTCCGGATGATTCCGGGCCTGGAGAAGGCCGATTTCCTCAGATACGGTTCGGCCCACCGCAACACGTACGTTTTGGCCCCGGAGAGCTTGCGGCCGACGATGCAGACGATACGCCGACCGGACCTGTTCCTGGCCGGGCAGCTGACCGGGGTTGAAGGCTATGTCGAATCGATCGGCAGCGGACTTGTGGCCGGCCTGAACCTGTCCCGGATTTTGGCCGGACAGGACGCGACGGTACCACCGCCCGAGACGATGCTGGGCGGACTAGCGAAATATTTGACGACACCCAACCGCTCCTTCGCCCCGATGAACGCCAACTTCGGTCTTCTGGCGTACCGCCGCGACCGGAGTCAAATGGTCAAGAACTCTCTGGAGATGCTCGAAAAATGGATGCCCGAATCGCGGATTTAGGCGCCGCCGTTGCCGATTTCCTGACTTACATCGGGCAGGAGAAGAACTATTCGATCCTGACGGTGCGCGCCTACCGTGCCGACCTGGCCCAGTTTGCAAATTATGCCGCGGATCGGAACTGGGGCACGGTCGGGCGTAACGAGGTGAGCCAATTCGTCGTGTCCCTTATGAAATACGGGCTGGATTCGAGATCGGTTGCCCGCAAGCTGTCCGCGCTCAAGTCATTTTTCAAGTTTCTTGTGGCGACGGGTCGAATGGAGCGAAACCCGGCCCGCGGTATCAAGACCCCCAAGATCAAGAAGCGATTGCCCAAGTTCCTGACCGTCGCCCAGGCTCAGGCGGCAATGGAGATGCCGGCGAAGAGCCGGGACAAGGCGATGCTGGAGCTTTTGTACTCGTGCGGCCTGCGCGCCGCCGAGCTGGCCGGCCTTGACGTCGGTGATATCGACTTTGCCGGCGGTACGGTGCGGGTTATGGGCAAGGGGAAGAAAGAACGGGTGGTACCATTCGGTATCAAGGCGCGCGGGGCCCTGCTTCGGTACGCGAAGGAAAGGCCGGAACAGGCCAATGCCTTTTTTCTAAATGTGCGGGGCGGCCGTTTGACCACGCGCTCGCTGCAGCGCATCGTGCGAAGCCACCTCATGAAACTGGCCGAGGTTACCGGCACCAACCCGCATGTCTTGCGGCACTCATTTGCGACCCACCTGTTGGAGCGCGGCGCCGACCTTCGTGCTGTCCAGGAACTGCTGGGTCATGCCTCGCTCTCAACCGTTCAGATCTACACGCATCTCTCGATCGAAAGGCTGAAGAGGCTGTACCGGCAAGCACACCCCAGGGCATGAGATGAAGATAATCAGGACGGTAAGCAAGATGCAAGCCTGGTCGGACCGGGCCCGGAAGCAGGGGAAGGTCATCGGTTTTGTTCCAACGATGGGGTATCTGCACGAAGGCCATTTGAGCTTGGTCCGGCGGGCGCAGAAGCACAGCGATTATGTCGTTGTCTCGATATTCGTCAATCCACTTCAATTTGGACCTAAAGAAGATCTTTCCCGCTACCCGCGCGATTTTGAGCGGGATGAAAGACTGCTCAAAAAAGTCGGCACCGATGTGATTTTCTTGCCGAGCGCAAGAGAGATGTATCCAACCCAGCCCTTGACGCTTGTTGAATTATCGGCATTGAGTAAACCTCTTTGTGGCCGTTCAAGGCCCCGGCATTTCCGCGGCGTGGGCACGGTCGTGGCCAAGCTTTTTAATACGGTGAAACCGCACCTTGCCGTTTTCGGCCGGAAGGATTTCCAGCAGGCAATGGTGATCAAGCGGATGGTTGTCGATCTCGATTTTGACATAAAGATAATCGTGGCGCCCACGGTCCGAGAGCAAGACGGCCTGGCGATGAGTTCACGGAATGCTCGCTTGACGTCGGTCGAACGGCGCAAGGCCGCGGTGCTCTACGCCGCGCTGCGCTCGGCGCAACGCCGGGTGCGAAGCGGAGTACGGAATCCGCGGGTTATCATCGGTCGCCTGCGAAAAATGATCAAGGGTCAAGGGGGGAGGATCGACTATATCAGCATCGTTGACCCCGGGACCCTGCATGAAGTCAAATCGGCCCGGCGCGGCGATGTCGTTGCCCTGGCCGTGTTTTTCGGCCGAACCCGCCTGATCGACAACATCAAGATCTAAGAGTAACGAACGATATCAGCGCTCCCAACACTCCAAACGTTCTTCCTTCCCCCGTCCTCGTGGCGACGCTACTTCGGCTGGTGCTCTTTGGCGATCTTGCGGGCGAGCTTAAGAGCCTCTTCTTTGGTGGTGATTTTTGCTTCCAGCTGCTGGTCCAGCACCTCGTTAAGGATGATTTTGAAGATCGGCCCCGGTACCAGCTTCAGTTCTTTGATCAGGTCGTGACCGTTGATCAAGCGCTTGACTTTCGGTTTTGACTCGTCGGCCCTTTTCAAGTCGAGCATGCGAAAGAAGGTCCTTTCCAGGTGCCGGGTGCGGCCGGCCGTGGCATAGCCGTCGGCCCAGGCTATGAGCATGGCGCCGAAGTAATCAGGACCTAAGTCACGGAAGAACCGGCGGATCGCCCGGTCGGAAAGACCCTTGTTGGTGGCCAGCAAGTGCAGCCGCATGTGCTCTTTGACCAGGGATACCAGCACGTCGACATCATCGCCGGAGAGCTTCAACCGCTTGTGGCCGATCGATTCGACCAACTTGGCGCCCTTCGTGTCATGCCCGTAGAAGTGGAGTTCGCCCTTGGCGCTGATCATCTGGGTGTGGGGTTTGGCGATGTCGTGGACGAGCCCGGCCAGTTTGGTCAGGGGCCGACGCCGGGGCTGATTGACATACTCATCGAACTCCGGACCGTAGTCCTTGAAGACGCGGTTCTTGGCCAGTAGCTTCTCGACTGCTTCGTAAGTGGCAAGCGAGTGCCTCCAGAGCGGCCGGTCTTTGATGATCGGGGCTGCCTCGGGCATGATCTGTTTGAAGACGCCGAGCTTGTCCATCTCGATGATATGCTCGAAGGAACCATCACCGGCGAGGATGCGCATCAGTTCGTAGCTGATGCGTTCGGCGGCGACATGCGCCAGCTTGACCTTCACGGCTTGCCGGAAGAAGTCCGGCTCGAGTTTGAAACCGAGTTCGACCGCGAAGCGAAATCCGCGGAGCAGGCGCAGCGGGTCGAGTTTGAGCGAATCCTTTGACGCCGGCACCAGCCTCCGGTTGTCGAGATGCTTGAGACCGGAGAAAAGATCGATGATTGCGTTCGGGGCGTCGAGGTCGATGGCCAGGGCATTGACGGTGAAGTCACGCCGTCCGAGGTTGGCTTCGAGTGCTTCGTTGCCCAGGCCGTTGAAGTCGAAGTTGTATTCGCCTTTGACAACGCGGCCATCGTCGTCTTCGGTGGAAAGCAGGACAAAAGTCCCCTTCACAAGCCGGGCGAAACGCCGGCCGAAGCTAATCCCTTTGCCTTCGACGACGAAATCGAAATCCTTCGGCTCGAGCCCCATCAGGATATCACGGACCGCACCGCCGACAAGATAAGCCTTACCCTTGCCCTTGAATTTGAGCACCCGGCCGATGGCTTCAGGAATCCTGACCATCCGACATTATAGCCAGATACGCAATTGTGTCAACCAAGGCCGCCCCGACCGGAGCCAAATGCGGCGGGCAACTAAATCGTTGACTTTTTGGAAGTTCTGGATATGATTTTCGACAGCAGAAGCTGTTTTCATCGATACCATTCGATTTGGCTCCTTGTTCACTTCTAGGGGCTTCGGAGTTTAGGCATTTGCTCTTCAAGGAGGTCTTGTGTGAAGATTCCGGGATGGCTGAAGAATATCAGCGAGTTTTTCTCCAATGACATCGCGATCGACCTGGGAACTTGCTCCACCCTGATCTACATCAAGGGTCGGGGCGTGGTGTTGAGGGAACCTTCGGTCGTTGCGATCGACACCGCAACCAGGAAGCTGCTGGCGGTTGGGAATGAGGCCAAGCGTATGCTGGGCCGAACGCCGGACGAGATCAAGGCAATTCGGCCGATGAAAGACGGCGTGATTGCTGATTTTGAGATGGTGGAATTGATGCTCCGCTCCTTCATCACCAAGGCGCGCCGCAAGCGGTTCTTCACCCGCCCCAGCGTTATTATCTGCGTGCCTTCCGGAATCACCGAGGTCGAAAAGCGGGCGGTTCGCGATTCCGCCATGGCCGCCGGCGTCCGTGAGGTTTTCCTCGTTACCGAACCGATGGCGGCGGCGATCGGCGTCGGCCTGCCGGTCCATTCGCCCCAGGGCAGCATGATCATCGACATCGGCGGCGGCACGACCGAGATCGCGGTCATCGCCCTTGCCGGCATTGTCAGCCAGTGTTCGATCCGCATTGCCGGCGATGAGATGGATGAAGCGATCATCCAATACGTGAAGAAGAATTACAATGTGATAATCGGCGAGCAGACGGCCGAGGAATTGAAGATCAAGATCGGCTCGGCTTTTCCGACCGACGAGGAAAATGAGATGGAGGTCAGGGGCCGGGATCTGGTCTCGGGCATCCCCAAGACGATCAAGATATCGACCCGTCAGGTGCGCGAGGCGATCCAGGAGCCGATTGCGATGATCATCGAGGCGGTGCGGCTGACTCTGGAACGTACGCCGCCCGAGCTGGCCGCGGATATCATCTCGGCCGGGATCTTCATGGCGGGGGGGAGTTCACAGCTGCGTGCCCTTGATCTATTGATCCGCGAGGAAACCAACCTGCCGGTGCGGGTCGCCGAGAACGCGCAGGACTGCGTCGTCCTCGGGGCCGGGAAAATCCTGGAGAACATCCCGGCCTACACGAAAGTGATAATGAGAACCAAGAGGGATTAGTGTGCGCGGTGATGCGAGCAAGATAATACTGGCCGTTGCGGTCGTCATCTCGGTTGTCTTCATCGTCCTGCCGTTTCCCCAGAAGATGGTGGTGCGTAATGTGCTGGCCCCGGTGCTCCTCATGCCCGCCAACCTCGGCAATGTCCTGCTCTACAACTTCACCGTTCTCAAAACCAACGTCATGAAATACGAGGAAAGGTGTAACCGCCTGGCCCTGGAAAACGCCCTCCTTGCCGAGAAGCTCTCCCAGGCGCGTGATTCGGTGCGCGAGGCAAAGGCTGACTTCGACATCGTGCCGGCGCGGATTATCGAACGTGACCTGGTGACGATGAATCGCCTGCTCTTCGTCGACCAGGGGTCGGCGGCGAAGATCGCGAAGGAGGCGGTCGTCATCTATTCGGGCAGCGCGATCGGTAGAATCACCGACGTTACCGGCCGCCGGTCGACGGTAACGACGGTCCTCAACCCGGGGGTGAGGATTTCAGCCCGAGTGAAGCGCAGCGGCATCTTTTGTATGACGGTAGCGACGCCCGAGGGGCTCTTGGCCAACTATATTCAGAAGGACGGCGACGTGCGGCCGGGTGACACGATAATAACCTCGGGTCTCAGTGACCTCATACCCGCCGGGCTAGATGTCGCCACCGTGGTTCGACTCGAAGACGGCGAGGACATGTTCTTCAAGAAGGTATCCTTGAAGACCATGGTCGACATTGCCAAGCTGCAGAAGGTCTTCGTGATGCTGCCCAAAGCCCCGCCGGCCGCGAAGAAACGGTTTTTTGACCCATTCCGCAACGTGGAACCCCGGGCTCCGGTTATCCCCCTGCCGCCATGAAAGTGCTGGTCATCGCCGTTCTTACCTACCTGTTCATGATTTTCGTGATGAATGTCGGGCCTCGATCACCCGACCTTCTCTTGATTCTGCTTTTTTTCGTCGCCTATAATGAATCCTTGATGTTGGCGCTGGTCTACGGTTTCTTGCTCGGCCTCTTGATCGACCTCGTCAACCCGGGCACGCTGGGCATACACGCTTTGGTCTACACACTGCTGCCTCTGGTCATCCAATTCCTCAAGGTCCGGCTCTATCAGAACGCCGTCTCAGTGGCGCTCAGCTTCCTGGCGATTTTCATTCTCAAAGTCGTTACTATCGGTCTTGCCGCCCCGAATCTCCGGGTGTTTTCCATCCTTTACTTCCTCTACACGATTGTCTGCTTCTTCCCCATGTTTCTGCTTGCCAACCGACTTCTTTTCAGTGCATGGATGAAAAAGGCTTAAGGTTCCGTCACGCCTTCATCATAATTCTGATTCTGTTCGCCGTCATTTTCTTTTTTGTGGTCCGCATCCAGATCGTAGAAGGAAGACGCTACTACCAGCTTTCGGAAGAGAACCGTGTCCGGGAGGTCTACAACGCGGCGCCCCGCGGCAGCATTCTCGACCGTAACGGGATAATCCTCGCCAATTCCCGCCCCGGCTTCTCGGTGTCGATCATCCCCGCGGTGATTGACGACCGCACGACCGACGAGCTGGCGGTGATTGTCGGCATGGACCCGGCGGCAATCCGGGAGAGGATGAAGCGTACCCGGACCCCGCGCATCGCCCTGAAGATAAAACACGACATCGACTTCAATACCCTGACCAAGGTGGAGGAGCGGATGCGGGAGAAGAAAGGGATTGTTGTGGGCATTGAGCCGCTGCGGAACTACCCTTACGATTCTCTGTTTTGCCATGTCCTTGGTTACGTTGGGGAAGTGACTTACGGCGAGTTGGGCGGGCCGAGCGAATACAAGTACGGCGATTTCGTCGGCCGCATGGGTATCGAGGAATTCTATGAAGGCAAGCTGCGCGGCAAGGACGGCGTGACCTACATGGAGGTTGATGCCTACGGTAATGAACTGGGACCGATTGCGGAAAAACGGCCCCTGCCTTTGACCGAAGGCGAGAGCATTACTTTGACAATCGACGCCGCGCTTCAGGAGTCGGCGGCGGTTTACCTGGCGGCCTACAAGAAAGCGGCGGTGGTCGCGCTCGATCCTGGGACCGGGGACGTATTGACTCTCTACAGCAAGCCCGGGTTCGACCCCAATATCTTCATTCAGGGGTTGACCATGGAAGCTTGGCGCGAGATCGAAGGGCACCAGGACGCGCCGCTCTATGATCGGGCGATCATGAGCGGCTATCCGCCGGGGTCGACCTATAAGCCATTTGTCGCCCTGGCCGCGTTGGACCAGGGTCTGGTCAAGGCGGACAGGAAATTCGCGCCCTGCACCGGCAAGTTTCGGATGGGGAACCGTGTTTTCCGCTGCTGGTCAGTGCATCGCAGCAAAGACTTAGTCGAGGCGCTGGTTCATTCCTGCGATATCTACTTCTATCAGCTTGGACTTCTGGTCGGAATCGAGGGCATGCATGGACTATGCAAGAGACTGGGGTTGGGTGAGGTTAGCGGGATCGATCTGCCCGAGGAGAAGAAAGGACTCTTGCCCGACACCAAGTGGTTCGATGTGCGCTACCGGAAGCAGTGGAGCAAGGGACACGTCATGAATCTTGCGATCGGTCAGGGCGAGATCCTGGTGACTCCGCTGCAGCTGGCCTGCGCTTATGCGGTCCTGGCGAATGAGGGCAAGGCGGTGCATCCCCGGTTGATGAAGCACGGTAAGCCGA
Organism: uncultured bacterium; assembly: GCA_964354155.1. GTDB lineage: Bacteria > Hydrothermota > Tepidihabitantia > SM23-42 > CAYGYG01 > CAYGYG01. The sequence continues at coordinate 126,558 of CAYGYG010000006.1, forward strand.
AACTTTCTGAAACCGGGATCTCGAAAGAAGCGATTGCCACCGTGCGGCAAGGCTTGCTGAAAGTTGTGGAAGAGGGAACCGGCGTCATGGCCCGGCTGGGTCCGATGCCGATTGCGGGCAAGACGGGCACGGCGCAGAATCCTTTCGGCGGGGACCATTCGCTATTCGTAGGCTACAGTCCCGTTGACCACCCTGAGATTCTGGTGGTGGTGATCGTTGAGAACGCCGGGCACGGCGGCAGCATTGCCGCGCCGATCGCGGGACGGCTCATCGAAGACTTCTTCAACCAACATGGTCCGCGAAGCCGATAAGACGATCCTCGTCATCACGATCATCCTGACCGTCTTCGGCCTGTTGATGATCTTCAGTGCCGGCGGCACCAAGTACCTGTTGCGGCAGAGTGCTTTCTTCGGCATTGCGCTGGTGGCGCTCATCGTCTTCGCAAATCTAAATCCCAGGGTACTGGGCTTTCTTGCTCCTTTCCTCTATATCATGAGCCTGGTGCTGCTGCTCGCCGTGCTCAGGCTCAGTCCTTTCGCGGCCCGGCGGTGGATCCCGGTGGGCGATTTTTCGCTCCAGCCGTCCGAATTCGCCAAGCTCTTCACTATCCTTTTCCTGGCGCACGTCATGGTGAACTTGAAACAGAAGCTGTCGACGGTGTATCACGCCTTGCTGCCCATTGTCATCGTCGGCCTGCCCGCGGTGCTGGTCGTGATTGAGCCGGACCTGGGTGCGGCCCAGATATTCTTCGCGCCTTTGATGGCGATGCTCTACTGGAAAGGGCTCAATGGTTTTGCCATTTTTCTTCTTGTGGCGCCGCTTTTCTCCATGGTGGCCAGCTTTTCCATCGTGGTCTGGGCGGTGTACATCGTGCTGCTTTCGGTTGTGCTCTTCTGGCGGAAAAGATTGCACGAAATCATTTTCGGCCTGACCACGAATTCAGTCTTCGGCCTGCTCACGCCCCTGATCTGGGGTTCGCTCAAGCTCTATCAGAAGAAGAGGATTATTACCTTTCTTTCGCCCTGGCTTGACCCGAAGGGCATCTCGTGGCAACTCATCCAGTCCAAGATCGCCATGGGATCCGGGCAGATATTCGGCAAAGGGTTTCTGGCGGGCACGCAGAAGAAGCTGGAATTCCTTCCCGAGCGGCACACCGATTTCATATTTTCCTGCATCGGCGAGGAATTCGGTTTCCTCGGAACCGGGATCCTGCTGGCGCTGTATCTCGTGCTGAGTTACCGGATACTGCTCGTGGCCAAGGAATCCCATAACGAGTTTCACAGCTTGGTGGCGGCCGGAATTTGGGCCATGCTTTCCTATCAAATTGTGCTCAACATCGGCATGACGATCGGCATTTTCCCGGTTACCGGTGTGCCTTTGCCCTTTATCAGCTACGGCGGTTCATCGCTGTTGGTCAACTTCATCGCCATCGGCATCGTCCTGTCGCTTTCGAAGAGGAAACTGGAATACTAATGATTTCGCCATGACTGTCTTGACGAATAGAGATTCTTCGTCCCGCAAAGCGGAACCCAGAATGACACTCCTGCCTCTCATTGTGAACGAAATCACCTCTGTGTCCCCCTACGGGGCCTTAGGCCGTGGGGAGAAATATTTCATCCCGTTCGTTTCTGTAAACTGATCAATGCCGAAATCAATAATGTCGTGTCCCATAAGTGTCTATGATGTCATTCTGAGGGTGTCCCCGACACGGGAAGACCGGCCGACAAAGTAGTTGACTTTGCGGGGGCGACGGCTATAATCGATATCCCGTCATTTCCAATCGCAGTTGGTTGCCTTTATGGCGGAAGCGTTTGAGAAATAAAGGAGGTTTGATGGTCGCTATTTTGGAGGACCTGAAATACACCAAGGACCACGAGTGGGTAAAGATCGAAGGTGACACCGCGACCGAAGGTCTCACCGACTATGCGCAGAACGAACTGTCCGATATCGTGATGATCGAACTGCCGCAGGTCGGCCGCAAGGTTAAGGCCGGCGAGTCGGTCGGGACGATCGAGGCGGTAAAAGCGGTCGCCGAGCTTTACTGCGCCTTGAGCGGCGAGGTCATTGCCGTGAATGAAGAGGCCAAGACCGCGCCCGATCTTGTGAACAAGGACCCGTACGGCAAGGGCTGGCTCTTCAAGTTGAAGTTTGCCAACCCAGAGGAAATCAAGGGTCTGCTGACTGCGGCCGACTACACCAAGCTCGCCGCGGAGAAAGCGCATTGATGCACTACATCCCCCTGACCCCCGAGGACGAGAAGGCGATGCTTGAGAAGATCGGGGTTGGGTCGTTTGAGGGGTTGCTTGACGCCATCATTCCTCGCGATTTGAGGTGCTCCGGGCCCCTGGGCCTGCCGAAACCGGCCAGCGAACACGAAGTCCGCCGGATAATTAGGGACCTCGGGCAGCAGAATGTCACCGCCGATGACAATGTGTCATTTCTGGGCGGCGGCATCTATGATCACTACATGCCCGCGGTCATAAACCAGATCCTCCTCCGGAGCGAATTCTACACCGCGTATACGCCGTATCAAGCCGAGGTCTCGCAGGGTACCCTGCAGGCGATCTTTGAATTTCAGACCGCGGTCTGCGAGCTGACCAAGATGGAGGCGGCCAACGCGTCGATGTACGACGGCGCCTCGGCGCTGGCCGAAGCCTGTCTCGTGGCCAAAGCGGTGTCGAAGCGCAACACGGTCGTCATTGCCGAAACCGTCAATCCCCGGCACCGAGCCGTGGTCGGCACCTATGTTGCCGGCACCGATACGCCGCTCGTGGTGGTCAAGGGCGGTGGCGGGACGGTAGATCTTGACGCGCTGGAGGCAGTGATCGACGAGCGCACGGCTTGCGTTGCGGTTCAGCAACCGAATTTTTTTGGGCTGTTGGAGGAGGTCGGAGCGATTGAAAAAATCGCCCACCGCAAGGGCGCGCTGTTCATTAGCAGTGTTGACCCGATCTCACTGGGCATGCTGACGCCTCCCGGTGACTATGGAGCGGACATCGCCGTGGGGGAGGGTCAAGGGTTGGGACTGCCGATGGGATTCGGCGGACCCCTGCTCGGGCTGTTTGCCGCACGGAAAGAGCATGTCCGGTTCATGCCCGGCCGGCTGGTCGGCATGACAACGGACCGGGACGGCAAGCGAGGTTTTGTGCTGACGCTCCAGACTCGGGAACAGCACATACGAAGGGAGAAGGCGACTTCCAATATCTGCACGAATGAGGCGCTCTGCGCGCTGGGGGCCTTGATTTACCTGTCCCTGATGGGTCGTGAAGGGATCGCGGAAGTTGCCCAACAATCCTTTCTCAAAAGCCATTACCTTAACGGCCAGCTCGGCCGTCTGGACAAGGTCCGATTGCCCTTCAGTAAACCTTTTTTTAAGGAGTTCGTCATCGAGGTGGAGAACCCGGAGCGCGTGCTGGATCAGCTCCTGGCTAAGCGGATATTCGGCGGTATCAGTTTAGGCCGCTTTGACCAGCGGTGGAACAAGTATCTGTTGATCGCGGTGACCGAGAAACGCACCCGCCAGGAGATGGACTATTTCGTTGGTGCGTTGAAGACAATCCTGTAAGATTCAGATCCCCAGATCCCAAAGCGAACAAGCGAACGCCTGCCCCCTCTCGTTTTTATTATCGCGCGATGGCGCTGACCAGGGCGCCGACGCTTCGGGCGCCCGCCTGCTTCAAGACGGACGCGCACTCGTTGAGGGTGGCACCGGTAGTCATGACGTCATCGATCAAGAGCAAGGATTTGCCGGTGACGATGGCGTCATCGCGCAGTCGGAATGCTCCAGCGACATTGTCCCGGCGGTCCCCGTCGGTCAGCTTCGTCTGGGTGGGCGTGTCCCGGGTGCGGACCAGGCAATCGAGAACTGGTTGGGCCGATTCCAGGCTGACCACGCGGGACAGCAGGAGGGCCTGGTTGTAGCCGCGGTCGCGCTGCCGGCCTTTGTGAAGGGGGACCGGGACGACGCGGTCGGCGGTTGCCAGAATCGTGTCGCTTTCCAGGACCCGGGCCATGCTGCGACCCAGAAGCCGGGCCAGCGATTGGCGGTTGCCGTACTTGAAGGCGTGGATTATTTTGTCAACGGGCGGCGCAAAGACCGCCCAGGCGCGGAGCCGGTCGAAGTCGGGCCGGTGCCGGACGCAGGCGCGGCACGAATCGCCGGTCGACAACGGACGGCCGCACCCTTGACAGAACGGCGGCGCGACGATTTGGATCATGTCGTAGCAGTCGCCGCAGAGCAGTCCTTCGTCGATTTCCTGCTCGCAGGCGATGCACAGGGGAGGAACCAGAAAACGGAGGAGAAGTTTTAGATTAGTTTTTACGGCTTTGAACATTGCCCGCCCTCTTGCCGACCATGGCAAGCACCAGAATTCCGGCAATGACCACGCCGAGCGCGATGGCCTGATTGATCCAGAAATTGCCGCCATTCTCGTAATACCGGACAAAGTCGATCGAGAAGCGAAAACCGCCGTACCCGACCAGAAACTCGCCGAAGACCCGTCCGGTTTTGAGCTTCTTGCGCTGGCGAATCGTGAGAAAGACGGCCAGGGCCAGTCCGAAGAGCGACGAGTAGAGTTGCGTCGGATGCAGGTGAACCTGGAGCTGACCGGCCGCCGAGCGGTAGGGAAACTTCATCCCCCAGGGCAGGCCGGTCGGCTTGCCGAAACAACAGCCGTTAAGGAAACAACCGATGCGCGTCAGAGACTCCCCCAGAGCGATCATCGGGGCGACCACGTCCCCGGTCTTCAGGATCGGGAGATGATGCTTGTTGAGGAAAAGCAGCGCCGCGACGACGGCTCCGAGAAAGCCGCCGAAGAACATCAGCCCGCCTTCCCAGATCTTCAGAAACGAGATCGGATTAGAGAGAAACTCATCGGGGTGGAACATGATGTAGAGGAGGCGTGCCCCGATCACCGCTGCGATCAGCACCCAGAAACCGAGGTCCTCGATCTTCTTCGGATCAAGCCCTCTCTTCTTGGCCGCCCGTTGGGCGAGGAAGATGCCCAGAATAAAGGAGAGGGCCAGCATCAGGCCGTAGGAATAGATCGGCAGCGGACCGAGTTTAATCAGGATCGGAGCCATTATCAGCGATGCATCAGCCGGCGCAAACTTGACGACCCGGAGGCATTCTCACTTCTTCCGTCCGGGCGCTATTCTTCAAAGACGGTCCGGATTCTACCGAGCGCCCAGTCGATTTGAGGCCGCGTGATGACCAGGGGCGGGGCGAACCGGATGACATAGTCATGAGTTTCTTTGGTCAACATGCCCAATTTGAGGAACCGTTCGCAGAAGTTGCGTGCCTTGCCGTATCGGGGGTTGATCTCGACGCCGATGAGCAGTCCTTTGCCCCGGACTTCGCGGATTTTATCACTCTTGATCTTTCTGAGTTGGCGCATGAAATAGTCGCCCAGCCGGGCGGCGCGCTCCGGCAGCCGTTCATCGATGATGACGTCGAGTGCCGCACCGGCGATCGCCGCGGCCAGGGGATTGCCGCCGAAAGTCGAACCATGATCGCCGGGCTCGAATACATCCATGACATCGGCTCGGGACAGGATTGCGGAAATCGGGTAGAGCCCGCCGCTCAAAGCCTTGCCCACGACCAGCACGTCGGGTTTGATGCCCTCGTATTCATAACAGAATAGTTTTCCGGTGCGGCCCAGTCCGGTCTGAACCTCGTCGGCGATTAACAGGACCTTGCGGCCCCGGCAGATTTCGAACGCGTGCTTAAGATAGCCTCGGTCCGGGATGTTGATACCACCCTCACCCTGGATCGGTTCGACCAGAAAAGCCACCGTGTTCTTGTTGATCGCGCGCCGCAATGCGGCAAGATCGTTGTAAGGTATGATTTTGAAACCGGGCGTAAAAGGACCGAATCCGGTACGGTAGTTGGCCGTGGTGGAAAAACTGATGACGGTTGTCGTCCGGCCGTGGAAGTTATTCTCGCAGACGATGATCTCAGCCTTATTGGCGGGGACTTTTTTCTTCAAGTAGCCCCACTTCCGGGCGGCTTTGATCGCGGTCTCGACCGCTTCCGCGCCGCTGTTCATCGGCAATACTTTTTCCATCCCGGTAAGCCTGCAGATTTTCTCGAAGAAGACGGCAAGCTGATCATTGTAAAAAGCCCGGGAAGTCAGGGTCAATCTTCCTAGCTGCTTGCGCGCGGCCTGGACCAGGCGGGGGTGGAGATGACCCTGGTTGACTGCCGAATAACTGCTGAGCATGTCGAGGTATCTGCGGCCGTCGACATCCCAGACCCAGACACCCTTACCCCGGGCCAGAACAACCGGCAAAGGCTTGTAGTTATGAGCGCCCCATTTTTCGGTGCAGTAAATTGCTCTTGCGGTATTCTTGTTGGCCATGGCTCAATTATATCCAGGAACCGACAATGGTCAAGCCCGACCTGACCAGACCGCGCGGTTGTTCACTTCTTGTGGAACTTCATGACTTACTTGCCCGTTGACAAACCCGGGGGGTCAGGTATAATGCCTCAGTTGTCAGCATCCCGGTCCGGGTTGACGGCCGACCGCGATGCCGCGCGGGTGTAGCTCAGCGGTAGAGCTTTGGCTTCCCAAGCCAAGGGTCACGGGTTCGAATCCCGCCGCCCGCTTTGGCAGGGCACAGGATACAGGGGACAGGGCATAGGGCGGGGGATTGCCCATGGCTTATGGGTGAGATTGCATATCACCGGAACCATAAGCGACCTGCCATAAGCATTTTGCGCCAATTTTGCAGAGCAAAATTCAATGCGTGTTATTGCATTCGATAAGCCGGAAGCCATAAGACTCGAGCTCGAGAAGATCGGCGTGGACGACCGCGCGTTTCCGATTTTCACCGGCAAGAACCAGGTGCTGGTGCTGAAGCTTTATGACCTGTCTTGCGCTCAGGCAAATGTGATGAAGCAGCTGGCCTTGACGGCGGGCGGTGACTGTGCGATTCACCGTGACGTCATAAAAGGGGAGAAGAAGATATCGGATGCAATCCTCTTCGGGACCCGGCGTCAACTTGAAACCGTGATGACGAGAATGTCGGAGCAGGCGCTGCTCCGGCCGCTGTTGGAGCAGATCAAACACGGGCTGACCTGCTACGAGGGCCGGCCGGCGCTCAAGTTTGCCGGCCAGACCCTGGCCATGGACCACACCAGGGTCATGGGTGTCATCAACCTCACGCCCGACTCCTTTTATCAGGGCAGCCGGCACGGTGAGCCGGCGGCGATTGTTGAGGCGGCCCTGAAGATGGCCGAGGCGGGTGCCGACTTCATTGACGTCGGCGCCCAATCAACGCGGCCGGGCTCGGACATGATCAGTGCCGAAGACGAGATCGCGCGGCTGCGGCCGGTGCTGTCCCGGGTCGTTGACAAAGCAAGCCTGCCGGTTTCAGTCGACACCTGCAAGTCAGCGGTGGCGCGCTTTGCGATTGACAACGGCGCGGTGATCATCAATGACGTCTCGGCGCTCGGTTTCGATCCGGACATGGGCGAGGTCATTGCCGGCAGCGATGTCGGTCTGGTGCTGATGCACATGAAGGGCCAGCCCAAGAGCATGCAGGAGAATCCGACCTACGACAACCTCATGGAAGACCTGCACCAGTATTTTCAGGAGAGGATCCGGCGGGCGCAGGAATACGGCATTGAGCCGGCGCGCTTGATCGTCGATCCGGGCCTCGGTTTCGGCAAACGGCTTGAAGACAACTACACGATTATCCGGCGGCTCAAAGAGTTCAAGGTTTTCAACCGCCCGATTCTGGTCGGGCCGTCGCGAAAGTCCTTCGTCGGCATTCCTTTCGGACTGCCGCCGGAAGAAAGGCTCGAAGGCACCCTGGCCCTATCGGCGATTCTGATTGAACAGGGCTGCAACATCATCAGGGTGCACGACGTCCTGCAGGCAAAACGTGTCAGCCAGCTGGTCGATTTGGTAATGAACAGCGGCAACGGGAGAGGATAGACAGGATTTATGCGAGTATTGGGTTTCATCCCCGTCCGCCTGATTGACGTCGTCGACATCATCCTGGTGGTCCTTTTGGTCTACCAGTTCCTGAGGTTCATCAAGGGAACCAGGGCAACGCCGATACTGGTCGGCCTCGTGCTCTTCTTTGCCATCTCGTTCGTCGCCCGCTGGCTTGATCTCAAGGGTATCACCTGGATCATGAACTCGATTGTGACGGTCTGGGTGATTGCGTTCGTCATCGTCTTTCAGCCCGAGATCAGAAATGCCCTGGCGCGGATCGGCAAGACCAGGTTCTCGAAGTACTTTCTCCGCTTTCAATCCGCGATGGTGGTGGAGGAAGTCGCGGCCGCGGTCAAGGACATGAGTGAGGACAAGACCGGTGCCTTAATCGTGATTGAGCGGGATATCGGACTGAAAGACATCATCGAAACCGGCACCAAGATCGAGGGGCACGTTTCGAGCGCTCTGCTCAAGACGGTCTTTTTCCCCGATTCGCCGCTTCATGACGGCGCCTGTGTCGTCAAGTACGATCAGGTGGTGGCGGCCGGGTGCGTACTGCCGCTTTCCGAGAACCCGGACTTGGGCCGCCGGTTCGGTCTGCGGCATCGGGCGGCGGTGGGGGTGTCCGAGATCAGCGATGCCGTAGTGATTATCGTATCGGAAGAAACAGGTAAGTTGTCTTTGGCTTTGAGCGGCAAGCTGATGTACAACATTGATATCGAAACCTTGAAGAAGAATCTTGAAGCCGTACTGTGACCCCGGATATGGACCGGGCCAAGGTTAAGGAGGTTTCTTGAAATTAAGAGCGTCGACGATCATTTTAATTGGTTTACTGG
>CAYGYG010000007.1:0-133993 GCA_964354155.1 uncultured bacterium
GGTCGGTCCGGTCGATCAACGGACGATCGGTGAGCCGGAAGTCCGGACCCCATTGGAGGAGAATGAGATAGAGCAATAGCATCACTGTTCCTGTGGTGTTGTCATTCTGAGGGAGCGGAGCGACCGAAGAATCTCAATGAATGCGGTGTTATCCTGAGCGCATCGCCCGAAGGATCTTCCGAGACTCTTCGTTGCACTCAGAGTGACAAGTACGGTTGTCATGGTGCGGCCCCGTTCATCTTTGTGTACAGACACGTCGGCCGGGTCCACAGACCTATCGGTGCCAGGATGAGATGCCTCCGATAGTAAACAACCACACGATGGCCAATCTCTTCTTTCCAGAAGAGCGAAAGCGTGTCATCGACAAGCATCGGAAGTGGGTTTGAGGACCTTGCGTCGGTGCAGGAAAGGTTTATCGTATCCGATTTCGGGATACAGTAAAAAATGTCGCCATCTTTGGCGAAGATTGTGTGCCTCGTGCCACGATGGTCTTCAAGGGTCAAAGTTTCCGCTGATTTCCCTTGAGCAACTTGTTCAATGGCGTCAACGATGCTATGTCCTGCTTGACCAAAACAGAATTGCGCGGCAAGTGCAATGATTGCCACAATTATCGTCTTGGTCATGAGCACCTTGTTTTCGTGTATGTCATCGCGAGCGACTGAAAAGAGCGCGGCAATCCCATTCGTATTGAAACCAGATGGGATTGCTTCGTCCTCACTACGTTCGGAACGAGCGAATACGCCTCTGGCGGAGAACGCGGCACTCTCTATTTGATATCTAATATGTATCTTTGATTTTTGATATTTCATTTTTGATCTGTATTTACTCAACCACCACCACCTTCTTGGTTAGTACGTGATCATTAACTTCAAGACGCACAAAGTAGATGCCGGGGTTGAGTACAACCTCACGCCATCGGCTAGTACGTGTCAAGGGACCCATATCCTTGACTATTTTGCCGCCAACATCATAGATTGTGAGATTACGTACACGACTCAAATCGGGTATCATGAATCTGATTTTGCCTCTTGCTATGGTCGGGCAAATCAGAAATTGCCTCACGCGATTGTTTCTACGAGGCTCCGCTCCAACGGCCAGGGAGATTTGGTCAAATCGAATGAAGAAAATATCGCTACCAGCGATGTACACCATACTTGCTACAGCCCTGTTGCCTCCGCTAGTTTGTCCTAAGTAGTGAGACATTTTTAGTGCGGATTCATGGGTGCCGTCGTTTGTCACGTGGGCGGGCGGCGCCCAATTCCTCCCCAGGTCGCATGACCAAGAAATGTGTATGTCATAGTGGCTTGAGCTATCTTCACACCAGGATACGGCAATGAGGTCGCTTTTCATATCATGGGCAACCGCTGAATATGAAGCGACCACCGCGCCCTGGCCGTTTCCTCTCAAAAGATCACGTCGCCACGAGCGATTCCCCATTCCACCACTTTCCGGGTAAAAGAACCAGACATCACCGCCAGAAGCAAAGCGTTTCATCGTTTCGCCCACGATGAGCGGCAAATTGCCGTTGGTGACAATGCAGTTGAATCGGCCGGCGCAGGCACTGTCATAGGGAGGCAGGCTCCACATTGGTTTTGGTGCGGTCCAGGTTGTGCCGCCGTTGCTCGACTCAGTATAGTAAGGCCATGATGTGTAGATGCCGTTATAAGTGGTGTCGATAGTGAACGTAGCGAAGACGTACCTGTTATTGCCGAATCTGAAATGAGGACGACTGAGGTATCGGCCCTGAGCCTGGACCCACAGGATTCGGTCGGACCAGTGGTACCCACCATCGGTCGAAATCCACCGATAGAGATTGTCGGACATCTTTCCGCCGTACAACAGGCAATTGGGATTGTATGGATTGACGGCAATGAAGGGTTGTGTACCATTTGTGTCGCTTCTGGGCAGAAGACTTCTTTGGAATGACCCATTGGGAAAGCCTGCTCCATCTAAAACCATTGTCAGTGGAGAGGATTCAGAAAGATGGACATACTCGTTCCAACAGCAATAGACCGGTGAGTTGAACAAGTTCGGTGGTGCGTCAACACCTACGGTTGTTCCATCCAATTGGCGTTGGTTAAAAGGACCAAAGAGACACCATGCTGCCCCGCCATTCGTTGAGTATGCAACTCTTATGTCCAACTTGTCGGGGGCGCCAGACGGAGGGCAATATATGACGGCGCTATACTTTCCTGAAGTATCAGCGACAATGTCACAAGAATAGCCACCAGCCCTATCTATTCTTACTCCCTGTGCCGAGACATCTGATAACGGCACAACTGAACTAAGTGCTACTACTACAAATCCTAAAACGGACATTGAACTTTTCATATAGCCTCCAAATTGCTACAACATAGCCAGTTTTGGACAATCCGATATCATTGCGAGCCCCGAGTTTGCTGAAAGTCTCGAGGCCGTCGAGAGGCCGAGGGGCGTGGCGATCTCATCCTTGTTGAGAATCGTTGAGATTGAGTCTCCCTCGCAAGGCGCGGGATCGCATTGACAAAGACTATATGGTCATTACGAGCAAATACGCCTCTGGCGGAGAACGCGGCACTCTCTATTTGATATCTAGTATGTGTCTTTGATATTTCATATTTCATTTTTGATTTGCATTTATTCAACCACCACCACCCTTCTTGTCGCCGCGGAAGTGCACCCGCCGCACATCCGCGGCGGCGATTGCAGTGATGGTGCGGCAGATTACGATGATTCATAGATCGCTAGCGTAGGCAACTCGCTACTCCAGGACAACAGCCTTTGCGGTACGCGTGGCGCCCGCGGCCTCGAGCCGGATGAAGTAAACACCAGGGCGAAGGGCAACTGAGTATGGAGGAGAGGGCGCAGGGCTAAGAGCAAAGGACTGAACCAGCTTACCGGCAACGTCGTAAATCTGCAATTTGGCGTGGGGCGTATGGGTAACGGCTGACAACTTAACACCCTTTGCCGCTGTCGTCGGATTTTGGAGAATGCGTAGACTCATCGCTCGTTGCTCATTGCCCATCGCTTCTTCGATGGCCGTCTGCTGGATTGAAAACCTCCCCGAGAAGTCCCAGGCAATGCCCCGGGGTGTGTTCTGGCCGGCTCGGGGCGGGCCGTAAGACCAGATCATGATCTTGCAGGAGTCGGAATTGAGGTTAGGCACGGTCCAGAGGAAGGTAGAATCAGTGGAGTGTTGGAGTGTTGTAATAATGGAGTAATCGCGCCCGTTGTCGTACGAAACAAACAGGGAAAAGGAATCCGCCCCCGGCGGGTCGAACTTCCTCCACCGAATCCACTGCTGGGACCCGCCCGGCCAGACCTGGCCGCTGTCCGGCTTCAGAACACGGGCGCCTTCGATCTCAAAAATGTGCGTCTCGTTACCGCCGGATTCGACGATCTCGCAATAGCCGTTCTTGTTAAGGTCATAGACCAAGATGTTGGTGGCGTTGTGCAAGTTGCCCTGGGGCCAGGGGTAACCGGTGTACACTCGATTGAACTGGTTATTGCCGTAGGCCTTGTAGACCATCCAGTTATTGGCTACGGCCCAGACCAGCTCGTCAACGCCATCGGCGTCGACATCGCCGCTCCCGCTTGAGACATACCAGCCGGATTGCTGAATGTCGGGGATCGTATCGCGGTAACTGATGTCGTACGTGTTGTCACCGGTTGCCTCATAGATCCAGAGGTAGCCGATCCACGGCGGATACGGCCAGCAACTGCCCAAGACGAACTCCGGTTTGCCGTCTTGGTCCAGATCGTTGGTTGCGATGTTGTCGTCGATATTGCCGGTGAACAGAGTGTCAAACCAGGTTCGTTGATACTGATTGTCGCCCTCACATTCGAAAACCTGCACGTCTTCCCAATAACCTATCAAGCCAGTGGTCACAAACTCGTTGCGTCCGTCAAGGTCAAAATCGCCGAAAGAATGAGCGAAGGCATTTTGACGGACAGTATCGCCCCAGACAGGGGCAAAGCGATTGTTCCCACAGTTCTCAAGCATGTAGATATACTGCTCACCCCACGTAGAAAAGAAAATCTCTTTCTTCCCGTCGCTGTCCAGATCGCAGATGTGAAAGTCGGAAGGTGTTGCCCGCAGCGGAATCACCCACTGCCAGGCAATTTGTGTTGGGTGACTGCGATAGTCGGGAGATTCGTACATGGCAAGGATGTACTCCCACGGCGTTCTATTATCATGATTGAGGCCAATGATATCGGTCATGGAATCATTGTCGACCTGACCGGCGGCAGTTGCAGTAAGGCTAGAATCACCGACGACCGCCACGAGAGGATACCGGTTGATGGGCACACATTCGTAGATTCTGGCTTTCATAGAGAAGGTAATTGTATCGGTCCGGTTCGTCGTGAAGACCAGCTCGTTGAGGCCGTCATGATCAGTGTCCCCGCCCAGTAGGGCACCGTAGGTCCAAATCATGCCCTTGGGCAGGTACGCTTTTTGCCTGAAGCTGTAGGCCGTAGCAGAACCCACAAACCCCACAAGCATGCAGACAACAATGACTGATTTTGGACTCATGTTCCTCTTGCTGGCGGGGAGGGAGCACCTCGCTCCCTCCCCGCCATATGTGCTATTGTTGCAGCAAGATCATCTTTTCAGTTGCCTTGTACTCAGGCGTCGTCATTCGGACGAAGTAGATACCATTAGGCAAGCGCTTGCCTCGATCATCAGAGCCTTGCCAGACGCAGGCGTGGGCGCCCGGGGGCATGGTCTTGTCGACCAGATTCCGAACCTGACGGCCAGTCGGGTCATAGACCTTTAGCGACACCCGGCTTGCCGTCGCAAGAGTATAGTTGATACGGGTCGCCTTGGCAAGGGGATTCGGAGCTATGCCCCGGAGTTCGGTCTTCAGCTGAACGGCCTGGGTCTCAGCCGACTGCGCGCCGCCTTGGGCATAGCCGCCCTCACCTTTTGCCGTTTTTTTCTTCTCGAACTGGTAGACCCGAAGATAGGCAATGGGCACGTACTCGCCGGTGGCTCTCTCGATCCTCAAGTTGACGGTCTTGTCCGTCTTGTAGGTGGTTTCGGGCAACCAGAACTGGCAGGTATCCCAGGTTCCGGAGTTGAAACTCACGGTTCGAATCGGAAGATTGTCAGCTGAGAAGCGAGCCGACCATTGGGTGCCTTTTTCCTGATAGGGGACGGCAATCACCTTGTACAGGAACTTGGGATTCGGGCAGAGCAGTCTGTAGGTCAGTGCGGTTGAGTCGTAGTCGGCCCAGACGCCGCGATTGGGCCAGTGGATTCTGCCTTTTCTTCTGGTGGTGTAGCGCGAGAGGACTGAATCGCCGACCGGGACACTGTAGAAGCAGACGTACGGGTCGTTGCCGAAGTCAAGCCCGCCACCGAGTTTCTTCAACTGGACTTCATAGGCATCCGCGTAGAGGCTTTCGGTCCAGCAGGTGTAGAGGGTTGGGGTAGGGAAGATCATGCTCTGATAGTAGTTGGAATGCCCGAACCAGGAGCGGTTGGGCGTTTCGCTGAGGTTGCTGACTTGATTCGTACTTCGGTTCCAGTAGTAGATTTCGAAGTTTGAGTTGTTGGTCTTTTCGGACCAGACTGAGTATTCGCCGACCGCACAGACGGGGAAGACGGAGGAGTCGGGAGTAGGGAACCATCTGTAGTTCCACTGTGGCGGGGGCGGTGCCAGTACGGACCGCGCGGCCCGCCAGACATCGAGATTCTGCGAAGAATACTCTTCTGACCAATGGATGAATACCGAATCTCCGTACGCTTCGCAATGGGGATAGACGGATGGTTCAGGGCTTCCTCTGACATTGTAGTCGAGCGACCAACCAAACGCATCTCTGTATCGGTAGTAGATCTCGCCTAATCCCGTCATCGGATCCGCCCGTTGCCAGGCAACATGCAATTGGTCGAACATGTCAGCGCTGATGGACGGTGACCGGCGGTCGATGTAATCGGGCGGCTGTCCGTCGATGACCTGGCTGTGGCTTGCGGCATTGGTTTCGTACCACGGGAAGTCGGCATAGTAAATGAAGGAGTATTCGTTGTTGAGGTCGATCACTCTGAACGCCAGGCGTACCGAGTCGGCGGCGGTGTTGTGGACGAACATCGAGGCTTGCTCCGGTCTTAGGGCGAAGTTGCCGTCGAAGATCGTAAATCCTAACCATCCCATCATCATCGGGTCCCGGTACCGGTAGATGAGGTCTTGGCCATCCGGCGACAGATAGGTGACGCAGGGTGAACCGAAGCCCGTCACGCCGATTGCAGGATAGATGCCGTTGCCGATCATCTGGGGCAATTCCCAGGTTACTCCGCCGTCGTATGATTCCGAGAAATAGACCTTATTGGCGGATTGATAGACCACCAACAGATTTTCAGTGTTCGGCATTCTTGCGAGATGCGGCTGTTCGTTGAAAGCAGTGCCGAACTTGTCGCAGGCCAGGCGGAAGAAGTTCTCATCAACAAAACCTCCATAGATGTCATATTCCATCAGTCTGCGGTTATCTTCCCAGATGAGGAATGTGAGATCGCCGTTTGAACATACGCGGGGGAGAGACTGGTGGCAGTTGAAGGGCTCACCGGTCGTGTTTATCCGTGTTTCGGGTGTCACGACTGTTCCATCCTTCTTGAAACGGCTGATATATGCATCCCAGTCGGGGTCCCGGTTGCTTGCCCACGCAACCAGATACTCTGCTATCGGTGTGGCTGCTATGAAGGGCGCGACAAAATGGGTGCTGGGAAGATCTTCACTGAGCTGGAAATTCACGCCCTGCTTGTTCCCATTCTCATCGAACTTCTGTGCGTAGATATCGTAGTAATAGTCGAGATCGCGGTCGTCAATCCAGACCGCCCAGCTGGAACCATCATCCAGACAGACTACTGATGGCAATTGATGCAGGTACGACCTTTCATTGTGCGGTGGCGGGGGAGGACTGACGTCGTCGTTGATCCTAAATTCCTGACCTACGTTGCCGGAGAAGTCGCCACGTACGCCGATGATCTGGTAGTTTATGTCTTCGGGAGGTTGGCTGGTCAGCATGCCCATGTAGGCGACCGTGAAATTCCCATACTTGTCCACCGTGATACACGGGTCCTTGGAGAACGGTCTGCAGGAGTTGGAGACGCATGTGTTCTCGCCAAGGTAACTCCCGCCTGCGGTGAAACGCTGAAAATAGATCCCGGTATATTCCCGGTCAATTGTATTTATGTCCCGCTTGATCCACGTAACCACAAACTCTCCGGTGGGCATCATGGCCGTCGCTGGTCGCTCACCGAGGAATTTCTGTCCTGAGGTCTGCCAATCAACCAGGATTGGTGATCCGACTGGCGTACCGTCAGGACTGTAGCGTTGAGCGTAAATCCTCTTGCACTGTTCCCCGGACTGCTCGACGTATGTCTCGTAGGCAATCACAGAAGCTCCGTCGGCACTCATCGCGACACATGGGGCCGATGTCCATCCATTCTGTACTGGCGGCTGAACCTTGACATTGGGACCTACCGGCGTGCCCGTGTTATCATGTTTCTGCAGATAGACCTGGGGATTTCCTGCGCTCACGCGATCCCGGTCATCAGTCCACGCGGCTAGAAACCCCCTGCCCGGATAACTGATCACATTTGGCACCATGGTTGGAGAGCATCTCTGATAGACGGTGTTGATATCGCTGTTCAGTTTGACGTTCACGCCGATCGCCTGGGGCGGGTTCAGCCGATAGATCTGCCCGTACAGGTCTCCATAGTTGGCATGCATGTACAGCCGGTAGTCTTCCCATGCCACCATGAAATATCCGCCGTCGCCGAGGGCGACCGTGGGCCATCGGTTACCGTAGAAGCCAAGCGGGACTTCGTTTGCGCAGACGTTACCACCGATGCGCAGACCTTGATTATCATATCTCTGTAGATGAACGTAGTGATTGGCGGTTGATTCATCCACGTAGTACCATACGATAACGAAATTGCCCGCGGCGTCAACCGAGATGTCCGGCCAGTTATCTACCGATTGGTTGGGGTCGTTAACCACAAACGTCCGTATCTCTCCACCGTTTGCATCGTACATCTTGCACCATATGTCCGCGAACTCGTTGCCTGTTGCGGCGCACCAGACGACGGAGAAATGGCCGTCGGGCCGGCAGTCGACCGTGCCAAAACGTGATTGTTCATTGATGTCATCGATGACGAAGTTGGCGCCAATAGGATTGCCGTCAGCGTCGAACCGCTGCCCGTAGAGAATCGGAGGAATGTCCGGCAGGCGATAGTCCCACACGACCACACTGTTTCGGTTTTCGTCAATACACACGGATGGAAGATAGGTATTGCCGTTAGTAGTATTGACCTTGATGTTCCCACCGATCGGCTGCGCATTTTCGTCGTAGATCTGCAGATATATGTTGTTGCCATTGAACCTTGCCCACGCGACCACGAATTCGCCCTTTGCATTCATGTCCACCGAGATTCGTGCTTCGAAGTACTCAACGGTGCCCTCAGCATCATTCACTCGGAAAGGCGCGCTGAGCGGATTGCCGCTTGGGTCAAGCAGCCTGGCGATTACGTTTGTTCCCGCGACCCAACCCGCGTTTTCTGACCATAGGACCACATGATTTCCCTGCGCGTCGGCAGCAGTATTGGGGCAAACATGGTAACGATAACCCTCATCTGAGTTCGGGCAGTAATCAGGACGCAGGGGTGACCCGAGATAATCGAATGCTCTGACGTAGGTTTCGTTGTCGTCGATGCCGCATCGTCTATCACACCAGGCGATGATGTAGCTTCCGTTCCCGTCGACGGTAAGTGAAGGCAGGAACTGCCTTACTAGCGAAAATGGTAGATTGTCGTCGTTGACGGGATTCTCATCTAATGACATCGATGATTGGTTACCTGCGCCCTTGCGGTAGAACTCCGGCGGTAAGCTATCAACATAGAAACCTGCTGGATGGACCCTGAATGAGGACCGTCCAATATTCGTCACCTCCTCAAGATTATGGATCGCCAGCAACGCAAGCAGTATGCCGACTGTCATGTTTTCCTCCTTCACATCATACCTCAAATCGTTGCGAAAACGTT
This sequence comes from uncultured bacterium, assembly GCA_964354155.1. Classification (GTDB taxonomy): domain Bacteria; phylum Hydrothermota; class Tepidihabitantia; order SM23-42; family CAYGYG01; genus CAYGYG01. The sequence continues at coordinate 9,020 of CAYGYG010000007.1, forward strand.
GCGGAATTACAGAAGTCCCGTCTTACCGCAACTTATTCGATTGCTTGATTGGATTAGTTTGCTAGTCTTGAGGGCGAGGAGGAGCGCCCTCAGCCGAAGCCGGATTGCGGTGCTAAGCGAAAGTGATTCTCATTATAATATTGATGCGCAGGGGGGGGGCGGAGATGTGCAAGGTGATTCTCAGATAGGGTTCACAAATGACGACGATGATCCCGCTCAAGATTGCATGCCCCGCACACCGTATGTCGAACCGTCCTCCGACTTTCAAGGCCATTGTCCGCACCTCGCAAAGCAATTGTAACGAGCGCGGCGGACTTGTCAATAGGGTGAATTGCGTATTTTTAGGAGACTGTCCCATCGCTTATCAAGAGCACGATCGAGCCTCAAATCCCCCTTGGTTTCCCCCTTTTACAAAGGGGGACAGAGGGGGATTAGATATTCCCCTTTATACGAAAGGTGGAGAGAGGGGGATTGCTGCGGTGAGCCGCACGCTTGAGCGCTTCCTTCTTCATTGCGAAACGGGACTCAGAATGACGTTTTGAGCCGGGGAACGTTAGTGCATGCTTAGGCTTGACGGTGGGGTTTTTTGGGGTAGAATAGGACTCACCTATGGATTTGGTCAGCCGTCTGCTCCGCCACGACCGTATGGCTCTGGCCCGTCTTATCAGCCGGGTCGAAAACGCGGAAGATGGACACGAGCAGGTGCTGAGAAGAATTTACCGCGCCACCGGGAATGCGTATCACATTGGCATCACCGGACCTCCGGGCGCCGGCAAGAGCACGCTGGTCGACGGTCTGGTCAAGCGACTGGCCGGTAAGACCAGGCGCGTCGGGGTGATCGCGGTCGATCCGACCAGTCCTTTTTCCGGAGGCGCACTGCTGGGCGACCGTATCCGGATGACCAGCCTTTTGACCAACCCCAACGTGTTCATTCGCAGCATGGCGAGCCGCGGCAGCCTGGGGGGCATGGCCCGTGCCACCCGAGAAGTCGCCCTGCTCATGGATGCCTGCGGCATGGACTATGTTCTCATCGAGACCATCGGCGTCGGCCAGATTGAAATCGATGTCGTTGATGCCTGCGATACGACGGTGCTCGTTCTCGTGCCGGAATCGGGCGATGGGGTTCAGGCAATGAAAGCGGGCCTGCTGGAGGTGGCCGATATCATCGTGGTGAACAAGGCTGACCGCGATGGGGCCGAGAAGCTGGTCCGGGAAATCAGGGCGATCAGCGAGATGCGCGACCGGAAGACGCCGTGGGACTACCCGGTGTTGATGACCGAAGCGCTGTACGAGAAGGGCATCGAGGGACTGGCGAAAGCGATCGGTGATCACAGGGCGTACCTTGAGCGATCGGGCGAATTTCGCGAACATCGGAAACACCAGGTCCGTCGCCACATTCAATCCCTGCTCGACGAGAGAATCCGCTGCCGCATGGAAGCGAAGCTCATGACCGGCAACAAGCTCGAAGCATTGGTGCAGAGGGTCTTGAACAAGGAGTTGAGTCCATTTGAGGTTGCCGACCGGATAATGAGAACGAAATGATGGCGCATCGGCCGTGGCCAAGACGGCAAGGAAGCGAGTAGAAGATGGATAAGCTAAGAAAGAAGAAGCTGCAATGGCAGGACTCGTTGAAGAAGTGTGAGGAGCGGAAATGGAAATGGACCTCCCTTTCCGGATCCCCGCTGGAAATTCTCTATACGCCGGATCAAGTTGCGGCTCTTGACTACGAGAAGGATCTGGGTTTCCCGGGCGAATATCCCTACACCCGGGGCGTCCAGCGAAACATGTACCGCGGCCGGCTCTGGACAATGCGCCAGTTTTCGGGTTTTGGCACGGCGCGCGACACTAATCGACGCTACAAGTATTTGCTCAAACATGGCCAGACCGGGCTTTCCGTTGCGTTTCACTTCCCAACTCTGTACGGCCGCGATTCCGACCATCCCTTGTCTAAGGGCGAAGTCGGGCGATGCGGAGTTGCCGTTGATTCGCTCAAGGATATGGAGACGATATTCGCGGGGATTCCCTTGGACAAGATTTCAACATCGATGACAATCAATGCCCCGGCCGGCGTGCTCCTCGCCATGTACATTGCCGTCGGCGAGAAGCAGGGACACAACTCGCGGATTCTTACCGGTACGATTCAGAACGACATCCTCAAGGAATATCAGGCCCAGAAATCATGGATCTATCCGCCCCAGCCTTCAATGCGCCTTATCACCGACATCATGGCGTTCTGTGCCGATTCGGTACCGAAGTGGAATACTATCTCCATATCCGGCTATCACATTCGCGAAGCCGGCTCGACCGCCGCACAGGAATTGGCGTTTACGCTGGGCAACGGATTTGCCTACGTTGAGGCGGGAATCGCCGCGGGCATGGACGTCGACTGCTTTGCGCCGAGGCTGTCCTTTTTCTTCAACGCCCACATGGACTTCTTCGAAGAGATCGCGAAGTACCGCGCCGCGCGCCGAATTTGGGCCCGACACATGAAGGAAAAGTACGCCGCGAAAGACCCCCGCTCTTTCTTGATGAGATTCCATACCCAGACCGCCGGGTGCAGTCTGTCCGCGCCGCAACCGGAGAATAACATTGTCCGGACGGCGTTCGAAGCTCTTGCCGCGGTGCTGGGCGGCACGCAGAGCCTACACACCAACTCGATGGATGAGACCTACGCCCTGCCTACCGAAAAAGCGGTGAAGATCGCCCTGCGGACCCAGCAGATAATCGGCTATGAAACCGGGGCGGCCAATGTCATCGACCCGCTGGGCGGATCGTACTATGTGGAAGCATTGACGAACCGAATCGAAGCTGAGGCCGAAGACTACTTCCGGCGTATCCGTGATCACGGCGGGGTGGTCAGGGCCATCGAAAAGGGGTTCTTCCAGAAGGAAATCGCCGATGCGGCCTACCGCTACCAAAAAGAGCTTGAGCAGCGGGAAAAGATCGCGGTCGGCGTGAACGAGTTCGTCGAAGCGGAAGAGCCGGAAATCGAACTACTGAAGATTTCGCCGCGCGTTGAAAGAGAACAGGTCGCGGCGTTGGGCAAACTGCGGCGTACCCGTGACAATCTTGCGGTGACCAAGGCTTTGGCGGGCCTGGCGAAAGCCGCCGGCAGCAGGGACAACGTAATGCCGCACTTTCTCAAATGCGCGCGCTGCTATGCGACCCTTGGTGAAATCTGCGACACCCTGCGTAAGGTCTTCGGTGAGTACAGGGAGCCGCCGATTTTTTAGCTTATGGCTAGTAGGTAATGGCTTATGGCTTTATGGAAGGAGGTTTGATGAGGAAGATCAGAATCCTGATTGCAAAGCCAGGCCTTGATGGACACGACCGGGGCGCTAAGATTGTCGCCCGCGCCTTGCGCGATGCCGGCATGGAAGTCATCTACACCGGCCTTCATCAAACGCCGGAGATGATTGTGGAGGCAGCTGTCCAGGAGGATGTTGATGTTGTCGGCTTATCCATTCTGTCCGGCGCCCACATGACGATTTTCCCGCGGATCCTGAGGTTGTTGAAAAAGAAGAAGGCTTCACACATCAAGGTGATCGGCGGCGGCATCATCCCGGCGGGTGACATGGCGAAACTTGAGAAGGCCGGCATCAAGAAGCTGTTTGGACCGGGTACGCCAACCAGTGAAATCATCGAGTATGTCAAGAAACTAGCGAAGAAATGAAACTCGGCGACATCGAACTCTGCCTCGTTAACGACGGCACCTTCTATCTCGATGGGGGAGCGATGTTCGGGGTGGTGCCGAAGGTGATGTGGTCGAAGACCAATCCGGCCGACGCGAACAACCGTATTGAGTTGGTTATGCGGTGTCTGCTGATCCGGACTGCTCAACACAATATCATCGTCGATACCGGACTGGGCGACAAGATGAAAGCCCGTTTTCTCGAGATCTACTCGGTGGAGCGAACCAGGAATCTTGTTAACGGCCTTGAGGCACAGGGCCTGAAGCTCGAAGACATCGACTTGGTCATCAACACCCACCTTCACTTCGACCATTGCGGCGGCAACACCCGGCTTGATGCCCGGGGCAAATTGACCCCGGCTTTTCCCAGTGCCCGCTACATTGTGCAACAGGCGGAGTGGGACGAGGCGACCAAGCCCAACGAAAGAACCAAGGCGAGCTATTTGGCGGAGAATTTTATTCCGGTCATGGAGACGGGGCAGCTTGTGTTTGCGCACGGCGAACAGGAGGTCATCCCGGGCGTGCATCTCGTGCCGACCGGTGGCCACACCCGGGGGCATCAGATGATCAGGATTGTCTCCGGAGGCGAGACCGCGGTCTACCTGGGCGACCTGATTCCGCTGGCATCTCAGATCCGGCTGCCGTTTGTCATGAGCTATGACCTGTATCCGATGGAGACGATGGAGCGAAAGCGCGAACTGCTCAAGCAGGCAGTTGCGGAACACTGGCTCCTGATCTTCGAGCATGATCCGAAATTCGCCATGGGGTATTTGGCCGAAGATAAGGGTGAATTTAAGTTGCGACCGGTCCCATGACAAATTCTAAATCCGAATATCTAAATCGCCAGTTCAATATACACGAATGTGTCTCGGAGAGAGAGGTGTGTGAACGTTTGCAAATCGCTATTGACAGTTTTCAAAGAAAGAGTACAATTTCTATCAAGAGGTGATCAATGTATAGAAAGCTTATTATAATCACAATCCTATTGAGCGGGATGTCCTTTGGGCAGCAGCGGTGGGAAAAGATTTACAGTAATGGTGAAGGGCGTTCAATTCTACAGGTTCTCGATGGTGGATATATTATCACAGGATACCGCAGAGGTGATGTTTTATTGATGAAGATCAATGTTCTTGGCGACTCTGTATGGGCTAATAGTTTTGGAGGTGAATTCGGTGACATAGGCTACTATGTTCAAAAGACGCGTGATAATGGATATATAATTGTGGGTCAATTAGGCAGCGGCACTACGCCTGACATCTATCTTATCAAAGTTGATTCCTTGGGAAATTCACTTTGGGCAGAGACCTACGGCGGTCCAGCTCGTGATGTTGGTTATTCTGTTCAACAGACTGGTGATAATGGGTATATCATTGTAGGAAATACATTATCCTTCGGTGTCGGGGGTGGTGATATTTACGTGACAAGAACGGATTCCTTGGGCGATACTCTCTGGACAAAGACTTATGGTGGACCTTACTGGGATGCGGGTTATTCTGTTCAAATAGCTGCTGATAATGGCTATGTTATTGCAGGCTGGCGTAGTGATGCACCAAGCACAAGGTTTGTCTATCTTCTCAAGACTGATGCTTGGGGTGATAGCATTTGGGCAAGGAGATATGGACAAGGTTATGGTTATTCAGTAGCTAAAACCAGTGATGGCGGCTACATCGTCACTGGCGGTGTTCTTCGGGGTACCTACACAGATGTTTATCTCGTAAGAACCGATAGTAATGGGGATTCCATCTGGAGCAAAACCTATGATGGACCAAGAGGCTTCGATGATGCGGGCTACTCTGTCCAGCAAACGACTGATGGCGGATTCATCATTACAGGTGAAGCTGGTGTCTTCCCTGATCCACGTCAATGTGATGTTTATCTCATCAAAACTAATGACCGCGGAGAGACAACCTGGACTAGAACCTGGCATCGTTCAGGTGCACTTGAGAATGTTGGATACTCAGTCCAGCAAACAAGCGATGGTGGTTATATAATCGCAGGTAGAACTGGTGGGGGCGCAAGTGAACAACTCTACTTGATCAAGACCGATGCGCAGGGCAATAGTGACGTAGAAGAGGGTTATTTACTATCTGCCCATCAATATCGTCGACCCGACATAGATCTTCAAATTAGAACTCCTTGCAGAAGTCAATTGCATTTATGGTATTTTACTTCTAAGAGAAGAGCAGTTACCATTGAGCTTTTTGACGTTTCTGGTCGTAAAGTCGGAACGTATTATTCTGGCTATTCATCTTCGGGCACTAATTCATTGACTCGTTCATTGTCCTTGCCTTCGGGCGTCTACTTTGTCTGTCTTAAATCAGGAGCAGACATTATGACAAAAAAGGTTGTCATATTGGAATAGAACAAAACAGGGAGGGTTTATGCGTGCTGTTCTTTTGATCGCTCTATTTGTCTCATCGGTATCAGCAACGATCTATATGCGTGATACCTTCGAGGATAGTATCTTAGATGGCTGGACCATTCAGGGAATAGTACAGCCAATGATTGATCCACCACCTAACAAATGGTGGCCACCCTATAATGAATCTATCAACCCTGAATTTTCCCGCCTGCAATATCATTGTGCTGTTTCCATGAGCGTAGAGGACTTCAATCCAACAGAAATTTCCAATGCCAGCCACGCTTTTCCAGATATTCCGGATCCCGGTGTTCCTGAGTATATAGTTGAGTTCTATTTTCATTTTCTACAGGGCGAGGATCAAGATTTCAATAACTTCTGGTTATATAAACCGACCCCGCTTCTTGGATTTTCTGCTGACATTCAACTAAAGGTGAGCTGGTCATCAAAATGGGGAGCCCAATTATGTGTCTATGACCGTGATGGTGAACACTGGTACCCACAGTTTTTTAGGCCAGATACAACTTGTGAGTTTGATTACGGCAAAGCCACTGGTATTGGCCCTTGGGAGGGGCTGACAATCTTTCCCATTGAACGCTGGTATCGGATTCAAATCCATAAGGTTCATTGTGATACTGTCGTTCTTTATGTAAACGGCGACACCATTGGGGTCTACAAATCTCTATCGTATAGTGAAAGGCCAGCTTCATTTTTAGTAGGCACGGAAAATTATACAGATAATGGCCGGGGAATATTTGATGATTATATAATCACGACGATTCCGGTTGGTGTGCATCCAAGGCTCTTCTTTCATGATAGTGACATCGATAGCTTAAGAGCTAGAAGATACGATAATTCATCAACCATTCCAAGAACACCCAAGTTCTATTGGGATAACATCATGTATGAATCGTGGCGCTGGAATAAGCAAACAAGAGAATTCTACGTGCCAGGACAAAACCCTTTGGATTTTCCTTATCTTGACCCAGGACCAGATGCTACATTATATCTGAGAGATTTTTGGATGACTGGCGGTGGCGAAGACCGTGCCACGCGTAGCGCCTGGCTCCGTTATGAATGCATCTCTTTCCGGTGGTTGATCAACGAACTTGACGGAACCCATCAACCCGATACAAGTTATCTTAACTGGTGTCGGAAATCAATGAATAGTTTTGTAAACTGGAATACATGGCGAATGCCGCTTGAAACGAGACCTCTTCTGTTATTTATGCGTGCCCGCCTCGGACAGGGGATTGCCATGGCGTATGACTTAATTTTCGATTCCCTTTCGAACTATGAGAAAATGTCCATTCAAAATGGTCTTATCACACAGGGAATCGAACCTGGTTACCAATGTTTCAAATTCAGTACCTGGGGCGACCCGTGGATTCCTCCTCGTTACGCTCAGTATATATTCAACGACGCCCATTCGGCCGGCACGATCGCACTTGTCATAGATGACGATAGCATTCGTAAGTTCTATGCAGATTTTGCCGAAGCGATTCAAGAAAGTATTTTTACTGGTGTAGCAATCAATAATCTTACACCCTTTTTTGACAGCACTGGTGCGTATCTTGGTGGTTCAATTCCTTATGGTGGCTGGGAGATTGCCAATTTCGTTCACTTCTGGGAGGCCAATCGGGTCTCAAGAAACCGTAATATTTATCAACTTCCATCTCCATACTATGACCGGTTTTTTTATCATCCAATTCATCGACTTCATTTGCTCTGTCCGGGGAAAAACTGGGATGTCCCGTTCGGCGATATATGTGGGGGTATCTGGATGGGACCGTGGTTGCATATGTATCCTTATATTAGCAACTTACTAAATAGCCAAGGGCAGTGGTTCTTTAAGCGATTGTATAGCTATCCTCTTGATTTCGGTGAATTCGAGTCTGATCAGTGGACCAAAGTTTTGCCCTTTATAACAATGGACGACGAACTGCCCACACAGCGTCCTGAGCCGTTCTTGTTGGGTTATAATCATGGCAATCAGTGGATTAGTTTTAGAACGGGCTGGGGTGTCGAAGACGCAATGTCAGTCAATGACAGCAACGAAGTGGCATTAGCAATTGAAGTTTTGAAACGGCCCGGCGGTCATGCTCATGAGAGCAGGAATAATTTTGTTGTTGGGACAAATGGTGCCTGGGTAATCGATGACTATGGTGAGCACCAAGTTCATACTGGTGGGTGGGTTGCTCACAGTGCCCATCACAATGTCATCCATGTTGATTCAATTTGGGATCCGAGGCCGTGCCCTCAGTCTGATCCTAAATTCGACAATGACTATGGGCAACAGAGGGGTCATCATGATAAGCCGGGCATATTTAGAGCCTTCTTCAGTAATAATGTGTACGCCTATTCAGCAAGTGATGCGGCGGTCATACCCGAAACAGCTCCAACCGGGGTTTATATAAGAATGAGTAAATTTTTAAGAAAGATAGTATTCACCCAAGACGGATTTGCGGTTATGAAAGACGAAGTGCGGAGTGAAGATGGTGTAGCTGCAAGAAAATTCCTTTGGCTAATTCATCGAAGAAATAACCCATCACTCATTTATGGTGATTCACTGATCTACATTGAAGATACCTTGCAGATCAAATTTTTCAGTCCAGCTCAGCGCGAACTAGTGCCATTTGAGGTAAATACCTGGGGATATGGTGGTGTTCATGACACCTCACACACCCTTGGCATCTATGCGGCTAATAGCACCAATGCCGTACAGACTGAATTCTTATGTGTCATCTCTCCCAAACGAGTGAATGATCCCTCGTGGCCGCCGGTAATAGCAAGGCTTGAAGGAATGGGCTGGATGGGCGAGATTGCTATGCTCGGAGCCAGGATAAATTCCAACTGGGCCGTGCTATATTCCACAGGTCAAGATCAGGAGATCTGGTATGTTGAATATCCGTTTAACATTACCGAAGATACGCCTGCAGGGGTCAATAATGTCCTCTGTGACTTAAAACCAGATGGATATTATAACGTCTATGTTGATTACCAATACTACACTTATTTTTACAGCTCTAGTGCCGGCACTGGCAACTTCTATCTTTATCTCGATCCAGGAAATCATTTAATTCAAGTCTATGCTCTTGACCCGTATTTTTATATGACCGCGTATGGGAATAGCCGAAAAGTCCAGCGCGATTATGATAACGGTCTTCATCTTGCTTATACTGACACCGGTTCAGTTACTTCGTCGGTTTACTATCGCTATTCATCTAATTTAGGCCAGAGCTGGATAACGAGAAAAGTTGATACAGGCGAATATCCTGCGATTGGCGTTGGTAAAAATGGCAAGAATATATCACTTGCCTGGCTTGGGTTGGACAAGCAATCACTTCTTTATGCTTATAGAAAAGATTCAGTCTGGTCAAAAACCTGTTCGTTAAGGATAAACTCACCTTCGATGGTGAAAGCTTCCTGTCCAAGCTTATCTTTTTGTGCTGATACGGTTCATATTGGCTGTGAAGTCGTTCAGCGGTTGAATGGTGATGAATTTCAATTCTCAATTCTGTATCTTAAATTCCCGTTTGACAAACCTGATGAGATAAATCAAGAGATAGTGGACTCTTGGGAAAAGTCCTTGATGAGTACTAAAGACATAATATCGCCTTCGATTGCTATAGATTTTCAAAATCGTCCATACTTGGTCTGGGATCGCCCAACCGAAAACAAACTTTCCTCGCCTGATGTCTTTTATGGTTTTAAGGAAAATCTCACTACGGCAGATGTGTCAAATAGCCAATGGTTCAAGATGAATATTTCCAATTCACCTGATTCTTCGCTGGCTCCGGTAATCGACTGTTACGGCGGCAGTGTTACCGCGCTCTGGAATGAAAAGACCTCATCGGGCAGCCATCTCTTAAGAAAGATATTCTATCCAGGGATGAAGCAATGGATCATTACTGATACGGTCCATTCGACGCCAAACCTCCTAAAGAGCAATACGGTAAGAAGAAATGGCTTTGCTCTCTGGCAGGAAGAAAGGCAAGAGAAGTTCAACAATCCTGACACCAATATCATCTTTGGGAGAACATGGAATGCCTTGAACAAACGGTGGTTACCGGTTGAAAGGTGGAGCGGTGATAAAAATTGCCTATTCCCTCACGAAGAGACTTTCCAGGACGTGGACAGCACCTATTTCTTCGGGGTCTGGACGGGCATAAGAGGAGCTTCGGCCAACCTGGAACAGAAGCTGAAGACAAAGCCTTCAAAAGAGATTGCTCTACCATACTATTATCTGAGTCTTGGCGATACCACGCCTTTTACCATTTTCAGAGACGGCTGGATGGTCACTGATTCATTAAGAGTAGACTATGGCCGGGATAGTCTGGTTTATTTTCTACCGGTTATGGATTCAACCGCGAAATGCAAATTGGTGATCGAATTCTATTATAAGGAAAACAGCCTGACTGATGACGCGGTAGGAAGTAATAACGAAGATGCCAATACGTGCTGGCGCGTTAGTCTTGATGTGGACAATATAATGCACCGCCAATTAACATTGAATCCCGGCCAGGTTAACCGGATTGAGGACTGGGTGCCGGCCGCCGTAAATCAGGATGGTAAGGCAAGAATCAAATTATCGAAGATTTCAGGTGATTATGTGCCCTGCCACAGAATTGTCTGGTATCAATACGAAAGGATTAAAACGTTTCGTCTGGCTGGCCGCAATGGCACGCAAGAGCGCGAGATTAATGAGATTCCACTTCGATTTTTCTTAAGCGATGCTAAACCTAATCCCTTTAATCGCCAAGCGACAATCGAATACGGCCTCGCTCATCCCAGTAGAGTAAGAATCAGAGCATATGATGTCACTGGTCGTGTAGTTAGTGTTTTGAGGAGTGAACATCAAACGGCCGGCATCTATCAATTGCATTGGGATGCCAAAGAGCTGGCAAGTGGTGTTTATTTCTTGGAACTCGAGGCTGGTGAGTTTCTAGAGCGGAGGAAAAGCGTTCTACTTAAGTAATAGTCTAACTTATTTACGTTGCTTTTTGAAGGAGACAACCAATGACCATGGAAGACAAGCTGGAACATCTTGAAAAACTGAAGAAAGAAGCATTGCTCGGAGGGGGCCAGGAGCGAATCAAGAAGCAGCACGAAGCCGGCAAGATGACGGCACGCGAGCGCATTGAGCTTCTGCTCGACAAGGGCAGTTTCACCGAGCTGGACATGTTTGTCACCCACCGCAGCACCGATTTTGGCATGGAGAAGAAGAAGATCCCCGGTGATGGCGTGGTTACCGGCTACGGGACCATCAACGGCCGGCTGGTCTATATCCTGTCCGAGGACTTCACCGTATTCGGCGGTTCGCTGAGCCTGGCCTACGCGGAGAAGGTCTGCAAGATCCAGGACCTGGCGATCAAGAACGGCGCGCCGATCATCGGCATCAAGGACTCGGGCGGGGCGAGAATCCAGGAAGGCGTGGACAGTCTGGCGGGGTATTCCTACATTTTTCTCCGTAACGTAATGGCATCGGGAGTGGTGCCCCAGATTTCGGCCGTCATGGGGCCATGCGCGGGTGGAGCCGTCTACTCGCCGGCCCTGACCGATTTTGTCTTCATGGTCAAGGATACGAGCCATATGTTTCTGACCGGACCGGATGTCATCAAGACGGTGACGCACGAGGAAGTGACTTTCGAGCAGTTGGGGGGCGCGATGGTGCATAATTCAGTGAGCGGGGTAGCCCATTTTGCCTGCGAAGACGAGATGGCGTGTTTGAATCAGATCAAGGAACTACTCAGCTACTTGCCGGGCAACAATATGGAAGACGCGCCGGTTGTGACCAGTACCGACCCGGCCGACCGGATGGATGAACGGCTCGATACCGTGATACCCGATAGTCCGAATAAACCATACGATATGAAGGAAGTGATCCGCATGGTCGTCGACGACGGCAAGTTGCTCGAGGTCCATGCGCATTTTGCCGAGAACGTGATCGTGGGATTTGCGCGCCTTGGCGGACGGGCGGTTGGGATCGTTGCCAATCAACCTATGTTCCTGGCCGGGGTGCTGGATACGAAATCATCGATGAAGGCGGCGCGCTTTGTACGATTCTGCGATTGTTTCAACATTCCCCTGGTCGTCTTTGAAGATGTCCCGGGGTTCTTACCGGGCGTCAACCAGGAGCACGGCGGCGTGATCAAGGAAGGAGCCAAGCTGATGTATGCGTTCTGCGAGGCAACCGTACCGCGGCTGACCGTGATTACGCGCAAGGCGTACGGCGGCGCCTATTGCGTCATGAACAGCAAACACATTCGGGCCGACATCAACTTCGCCTGGCCCTCAGCCGAAATAGCGGTCATGGGACCGGCCGGTGCGGTCAACATCCTGTACCGGGAAGAGATCGCCAAAGCGCAAGATGCGGCCGCGAAGGAAAAGAGGGTACAGGAATATACCGAAAAATTCGCCAATCCCTTCATTACGGCAAGCCGGGGCTATGTTGACGAGATCATCCGGCCGAGCGCAACCCGGCCGAAGCTAATCAAGGCGCTGGCGATGCTGAAGAACAAGAGAGACTCTAACCCACCGCGCAAACACGGCAACATCCCTCTGTAAGAGGATGATACGAGAGCCGCGGAATTAACCGGCCCTGCCTGATGAGCCAGTCTCCAAACCGCAAACCGCATCCGGGGCGTACGAGGCTACTTTCGGCCGTAGTCCTGAATTTCGCAATCACCATTGCGGAGGTAATCGGCGGTTTGGCTTCCGGGAGTCTATCCCTTCTGTCCGATGCCCTGCACAACTTCAGTGACGGTATCGCGCTCATCATCAGTTACATTGCGATATTGTTGAGCGGACGCGAGAGCACGCTCAAGAAGACCTTTGGGTTCAAGCGGGCCGAGATTCTGGCCGCACTCTTCAATGCTTCGGTCCTGATTATTGTCATCTTCTTCCTGTTCCGCGAAGCCTGGCACCGGTTGATGAACCCGGCCGAGATCAACGCCGGTTTGATGATCATCGTCGCTTGCATCGGGCTCGCGGCGAATCTGGCGGCGGTACTGATGCTCAAGCGTGACTCGAAGTACAGCATCAATGTCCGGTCCGCCTATCTCCATCTTCTGGCCGACACGATTTCGTCCGTAGGTGTGATCGTCGGCGGCGTTCTGATTGTCTTGACCGGCATTTCCTGGATTGATCCGGTGCTGACGGTTCTGATTGGCTGCTACGTTCTCAAAGAGAGTTACGGGATCCTGAAACAGACGGCAAACATCTTGATGCAAGCAACCCCGGAGCGCATCGATATCATGAAGCTCAAATGCTCGATTGAAGCCCTGCCCGAAGTGAACGATGTCCACCATGTTCACGTCTGGCAGATGAACGATAGGCAGGTGAACTTCGAAGGGCACATTGATGTCTGCGCAGACTTAAAGCTGAGCGAAGTCGCGGCGATCCAACGCAGAATCGAACAACTGCTCGAGGCCGAGTTCGATATTCAACACGTCACCCTGCAAGTCGAGTACGGGGTCTGTACCGACAAGAATGTTGTCGGCGAGTGCGGAGGCAATCCTAAGGGTTTGTGATACCGGGGTACCGCGGAGGGAATGGAATCGCGGCGCCGAATGTCCCTACGGGGAAGTGCCCGGGCGGACTAGCTCACCGCCCTTTTTGCACAGCGGGCACTCGTTCGGGGAGTAATTGACCAAAGAGCGGTGGTAGACCGAGAAGTACTGGAAAGGCATCTGGGTCGATGAACGGTCGATGAGGACGGCAACCCCGACGATATTGCCCTTCTTCTCCCGGATTGCCTCGATCGTAGTCAAAATCGAGCCGCCGGTGGTGAGGACATCGTCGGCAATGAGGATATTCTTCCCTTCGATGTCGAATTCGCGGCCCACGATCCGCCGGCCGTCTTTGAGCTCGGCAACGCCGCAGAAACACTTCAGATTACGCGCCACTTCATAGGCGATCTCGTAACCTCCGGTCAAGGGGCCGATGACCCACTGGATACCTTTATCCCGAAACTGCTCAACGATGACCCGGGCGAGTCGCTTGGTTGCCGCGGGGTCCTCCAGGATCCGGAATTTCTCAAAATAGTACTCGCTGTGCAGTCCCGAACTGAGCAGGAAGTGGCCGCGCCGCAGCACTTTCTTCTTTATAAGGAAGCGCTCGAGGTTCATTTGCCCTCCAGGGAGCGGATGATCTTCTGGGCGGCCTGGCGCGGGTCGGGCGCTTTGGTGATCGGCCGGCCGATCACCAGGAAATCCGCACCCGCCGTCAGCGCTTCTCGGGGAGTGAGAACCCGGGAATGATCGCCGATGTCTTCGCCTTCAGGCCTCACCCCCGGTGTGATGACGAGGAACTCGGGGCCGAGCTTCTCTTTGATTGCCGCAATCTCCTGGGGCGAGGCAACAACACCGTCCATGCCGGCGGACCGGGCCAGCCCGGCAAGAAAGATCACCTGTTCATCAAGAGTGCGCTTTATGTCACCGAATAGATCGCTGAAACTCGCCTGATCAAGACTGGTGAGAATCGTGACGCCCAGAAGAATCGGCTTAGGGGCTTTCGTCTGCTTGCTGCGGAGGTAGACACCCTTGACCGCCGCCTCCATCATTTCAAAACCGCCCAAGGAATGGACGTTGAGCATGTCGACGCCGATGTCGGTCGCCGCCTCACAGGCCCCCGCCACCTGCATTGGGATATCGTGGAATTTCAGGTCAAGGAAAACACGGTTTTTAGCCACCTTGAGAAATTCAATGACTTTCGGGCCAAACTTCGTGAAAAGGGTACTGCCCACTTTGTAGAAATCGATGAGACCGGCCAGGTTGTCCACCAACTTCCGGACTGAGTCCATGTCGATGAAATCGAGAGGGACAATGAGCTTTTCTTTCATGGCGACTCCTTTAAATCGAAAGACCTCAATGCCTGAACGGCTATTTCCTTTTCATCAATTCATCAAGCTCGCGGATGATTTTCAAGGGGGCATACGGATTGAGGATGCAAACCGAACCGAGCGCCACCGCCTTGGCGCCGGCCAGAATGAATTCATAGGCGTCGCGTCCGGTCATGATGCCGCCCATCGCGATGATGGGCAATCGGACGGCATCCTTGATGCGATAGACGCAGTAGAGAGCAAATGGTTTGATGGCCGGCCCGGAAAGACCACCGGTGATGACCGGTCGCTTCCGATCGATGTCGAAAACCATGGCGTGAACCGTATTGATCAGCGATATCCCATCGGCGCCGCTGTCTTGTGCGGCGCGGGCGACATCAACAATATTGCAGAAATTGGGCGTGAGCTTGACGACCAGGGGCAGCTTGGTTGCCCGGCGTACCTTGGCCACGATGCGCCTGGTCATGCGCGGGTCCTGCCCAAAGATGAGTCCGTTACGGACGTTGGGGCACGATATGTTGAGTTCGATGCCGTTAACTTCGTCACCGAGCGCACGAGCCAACTGGCAATACTCCTCGATGGTATTGGCGGCAATGTTCACAAAGACTTTGGCCTTGATTTTCTTCAACCTAGGCAGAACCCTCTTCAGGAACGCTTCGATGCCGACATTTTCCAGTCCGATCGAATTGACGATGCCGCCGGTGACTTCGACGATGCGCGGCGGCGGGTTGCCCGCCCTGGGTTTAGTCGTAATCCCTTTGGTGAAGATCGCGCCGGCCTGCTCGACTACTTCGGGAAAGTCGAGCCCGTACCCAAAAACACCCGAAGCCAGAAACACAGGATTGGAGAACTTCTCGCCGAAAAGTCTAATCGCCAAGCTGTATCCTCCGCAGGTCGAAAACCGGCCCATCAAGGCAGATCCGCTTGTACTCCCCATTCACTTTGATCGCACACCCGAGGCAGATGCCGCAGCCACAGCCCAGGAAATCTTCGACGAAAGCGTATACCGGCATCTTGAGATGGAGGTCTTTTATCGCGGCCAGCATGGCGCGCGGCCCGCAGGCATATACGATGTTATACGAGGCCTTCCGGACCAGCCGGCGCAGCGCCGCGACCGCGGTCCCCTTGGAACCAAGCGAACCATCCTCGGTTGTGATGTGGATGTCCTTGGTCAGTTTGAAGTACTCTTTCTTGAGAATCAGGTCTTTCTTCGTGCGGACGCCCAGGATTGCGCCCAGTTCGTTGGCGCCCTTCAGTTGTTTAGCCAGGAAATAGAGAGGGGCAATGCCGACGCCCCCGCCAATCAGCAATGCCCGGCGCCCCTGCGGGATTTTGACCGGCTTGCCAAGGGGCCCGAGCAGGTCAATCTTGTCGCCGATGCGGCGGTGATAGAGCAACTCGGTGCCCCGGCCGACGATCTTGATCACCGTGTAGATGCAGTTCGAACCGGCGTCGGCGATGCTGATCGGTCGGTTCAAGAATGGTTCGTAGCCCTTGGCTACCCGGATGTTAACGAATTGACCGGGCTGCGCCTCCTGACTGATCTCGGGAGCGAAAATCCAGAGGCTGTAAACCTCGGGGGTCAGCAGAATCTTCTCCTTGATGACGCCCTGGGTGGAGAACATGATCTATTCCCCGATGCGCTGGCGCGCGGCCTGGCTGTATTCAGTGTCCGGATACTTCTCGATGAGTTGGCGGTAGGCAACGCGGGCCAGGCTATCTTGGTGGAGCATATTCTCGGTGATCCAGGCGTAGGCGTACATGGCCTTCGGCGCAAAGGGACTGTCGGCAAAGCCCTGATACACCTTTTCGTACTCGACCAATGCCCGGGCGGTATCGCTTAGGTTGACGAAGTACAGCTCAGCCAGCAAGAACTGAGCCCGGGCCGGGTCATCCTGGCTCTTGGCGCGATATTCGAGGATCTTATTGATCGTCTGCTTGCATTTGATGCTGTTCTCGCCGCACGGGGATGTTGCCGCGCGCGCATAGGCTGAGTCGAAGTAAATCAGTGCGGTGTCATAGGTCTCGTCGGCCTGATAAACACGGCCGATTTCGTAGAAGACTTCCGCGGCCGTTTCATTTCCCAGTTGATCCCGGGTCAACTCGTGGAGCAGCTTCAGTTGCTCGGTCTTGAGTCCGGCCGCTTTGAAGATTCTCGTCTTGAGGAGCAGGAATTCGGGATCTGTTTCACCTCTTAGATATGTCAACCCGCCGGTATAATCCTGCAGTAGGAGATATGATCGCCCCATTTTCAGTTTAAAGCTGTCACGCAGGTCTTTCGACTTGGCCACCTTGAGCGCCCGGCCGTAGTGTTCGAGGGCAAGACCGTGTTTTTTGAGATTGTTGGCGGCATCGCCCATGTAGCCCCAGACCGCAGCGCGGTGCCTGGTTTTGGGGAATTGGCCGAGGAAATCTTTGTAGAAGTCCAGACTCTTGACGTAATCGGCCTGCAGAAAATAGATCTCGCCGAGGCGGTACCGGCAGAGCTCTTGATACTTGGCGTTCTTCTCCGCCAGCTCGGAGAATGCCACGATTGCCAGACCGTAGTTCTTCTCCTCGAGATAACAGAGACCCCGGTAGTATGCAGCCCGGGGGCGCAGCGGAGAGTTGGGATAGAAGAGGTCAAGCGCATCCAATTTGTCACGGGCCCTGACGTATTCGCGCTTCTCGTAGTAACACTTGCCCATCAGGAAGAGCGCGTCGTCCACCCATCTTGACCGGGGATGCTCCTTGATGATGATTGCCGATTTTTCGATCGACTTGTCGAAGAGTTCAAGGGTCGAGGCCTGGATTTTGTCCTTTTCCTTGTCCTTGGCGGTCATCGCCTGCTTGTGGAATTGCCGGGCGTTATAGAATGTGTTGAAGTAAGCGCAGGAGGTGCTGAGGACGAGAAGCCAGATAAGCTGTTTCATCAACTGGTTACTGGGCGACTCCAATCTGAACATCGCGGAATCGGGTCGGCGCGGTGCCGTGGCCGACGTGCGCGGTCTGTCCCGGCTCACCCTTGCCGCAGTTCGGCACCCCCCACAAAGTCCAGGATTTGGAGTTGCAGACCGCGTCACAGCTATTCCAGAAGACGGGCGTGATGCCGGTGTAGGTCGCATTCCTGTACAACTGGGCTGGTTTCCCGTTCTTGATGCGCCACGCGACTTCGGTGCCAAATTGGAAATTGAGTCGGCGGTCGTCGATCGACCACGACTTATTGGTATCCAGGAAGATGCCGTTTTCCGAGTCGGCCAGCAGTGCCTCGAAATCCCAGTCGCCGGGCTCGAGGTTGATGTTGGTCATGCGGATGAGCGGGATGCGGTTCCAGCCGTCGGCGCGCATCGCGCCTGAAGAGGACCGGCCAATGACCGTGGCGGTTTCGCGCGAAGAAAGATATCCGACGAATAGGCCGTTTTTCACAAGGGGAATGCGTTGGGCCGGGACGCCCTCATCATCGTAGCCGAAACTACCCAGTCCGCCTTCGATCGTGGCGTCGGCATAAATATTCACTTTTTCCGAGCCGTAGCGGAAATGGCCCAGTTTCTCAAGAGTCATAAAGCTGGTTCCGGCGTAGGAGGCCTCGGTACCCAGGACTCGATCGAGTTCGGTCGGATGCCCGCACGATTCATGGACCTGCAGTACCATCTGATGCGAACCGATGACGACGGTCGCTTTTTCCGACGGGCACTGCGGGGCATCAAGCAGCATTGCCGCCTCTTCCCTGACCCTTTCTGCCTGGTTCTTCAGCTCCAGGCTCTCAATGAATTCGTAGCCGCCGGTATGGAAATTCTCAAAAGAGCGGCGTTGGACCTCGCTGTCTTTCATTGCATACGCGCTGATCACGCCGCCCGATTCGGTGATGTCTTGCTCAATGAATGAGCCGGGGGTCGAGCCAAGAAGTTTCTTGGTTCTTACAAAAACGAGTGTCAAATTCGTCAGTTTAATCTTGCCGTCCTGCCGCAGCCGTTGGTCGGTGGCGAGCAAGAGGTTAACCTTGTCCGCCAGGGAGACCTTGAAGGGGTCGATTCTGCAGGGCGAGCGATACCGGGCTCGGTAAACATCGACCGGCGTAAGGACGACCGATTTGGCGCCGACGGACGCCGAAGCCGCGGCGATATTCAGGGCTTCTTTTATGCGCTGATTGATCTCGGTTGAAGTCAGGGTGGCGCTTGAGGCGAAACCCCAGCCCGCATTCTTTAAAACCCGCACCCCGAAACCGATTTCGGTTGACTTAACAATCGATTCGACAATGCCGTTTCTGACTTTTATCTGTTCGGCTTCACTCTCAACAATCCTGATGTCACCGTAGTCGACCTTCTTCTGCTTCATCGTGTCGAGCGCGTTGAGAACGGTTTTCTTCATTTCAGCTCCTTGAGCTTGAAGTTTATATTATCCAGAAACGGTGATTGGTCAATATTAAAATCCCCACCTCTCAGCCGCGATAGGGCTTCGGAGACGGTTGCGCCGGGTGTAATTATTCGTTGATTTTCTGAAGGTAATGGATAGAATGTGGCAAAGGAGCACTTATGTCCATCATGACGGCATTCTGCGGTATTGATTGTTCGAAATGTCCGGCGTTTGTTGCCCACCAGACCAACGACGACGAACTGCGCAAGAAAACCGCCCTGGAATGGGCCAAGATGTTCGACTACAACTTCAAGCCCGAAGAGATTAATTGCGTCGGTTGTACGGTCAGTGAAGGGGTGCACGTCGGCTATTGCGGGATGTGCGAAATCCGCAAGTGCGGTGTCGGGAAGAAAGTCGAGACTTGCGCTCATTGTGATGAGTACATCTGCGTTGAATTAGAAGGGTGGTTCAAGAAGGTGCCCGATGCGAAGAAGACTCTGGATGAGATAAATAAAAAAAGGAAACGTTGATGTCGGACGGAATTTTAGCTTTCGTCAAATGCGCGGGTTGAGCGTCTAAGATTTCCAAGGCGCAGTTGGCGCTGGCTCTATCCAACATGCCGGAAATCAAGGACGCGAATCTGCTCGTGGGCATCAACACCGCCGATGACGCCGGTGTCTATCGGGTGACTGACGAACTGGCGTTGGTCTACACGATTGACATCCTAACGCCGGTGGTCGACGACGCTTACCTCTTCGGGCAGATCGCGGCGACGAATTCCATCTCGGACGTGTACGCGATGGGCGGGGACCCGAAACTCGCCCTGAATATTGTTGGCTTTCCGGCTAAAGGAGACCCGAACATCTTGGGGAAGATACTTAAGGGCGGGCAAGTCAAGGCCGAGGAAGCCGGTGTTACCATCGCCGGGGGACACACCTTCAACTCCGACGAGATGAAATACGGCCTGTCGGTCATTGGGTACATCAATCCCCAGAAGATCATTACGAATGCCGGTGCCCGGCCCGGCGATGTCATCGTCCTGACCAAGCCGATCGGCGTTGGGACAATGATTCAGGCGCTCCTGCTCAAGAGGGATGAAGGATTGGACCTAAGGCCGGTTTACGAAGGTATGGCAACGTTGAATCGTGATGCGTCACGGGCCATGCGTGAAGTTGGTGCCAACGCCGCAACCGACATCACCGGTTATGGACTCATGGGTCACTTGGTTGAAATGGCCGAGGGCAGCAAGGCAGGGATCGAGCTTTGGGCATCGAAGATCCCTATTCACAGGGGGGCGGTCGACGTACTCAAGGCCGGGATCTTCGAACCAGGCATAACCATGAATCAGAATTCATTCAGCAGTCGGGCCAAGACCGAGGGGGTCGATACACATCTTGCCCGTATCGTCTACGGCTCAGAGACCTCTGGTGGCTTGGCGATTGCCTTTCCCGAGACCAAGCTTGACCAGTTCTTGAAGGGGTACCGGAAGCCGGCGCCGGTCATCGGCCGGGTCACCGCCCAGAACGCCGGTCGGCTGACCCTACTGCCGTAGGATTCCTGCAAGCTCGTCATCCTGGGTTAACCAGACTAAGGTCACTATTCGACTATTGAACAATTGTACAATTATCGAACAATCGAACGGAGGTGTTATGGTAATCGTCGAAAAGAGATATCGTGGTTCGGTGATCTGTCGGGTCATGGGCTACCCGATCGCCTATGGCATTGTCAAACTGCTGCTTGAAAAAGGGGAGATGGATCTTACCCACATCTCGGGGCACGTGAAGCGCACAAAATCGGCGGCGTGCTTTCTGCTCACCAAACTACGATTGGCCAATATCATTCGGTACGACCGCCGGGGGAAAGAAGCAGTGTATTGGGTAAAATACCCGCACGAAGTGAAAAGAATCCTCAACGCCTGTGAGTTGCTGGCCCGCCGGGCCAGTGAGCGCCTTGACACAGATTCTTGAGCATTCGATAGTTGTACAATTGTACAAATGTCGAATGATGGGAGTGAAGGCGAAGACGCGGGAAAACCGGGGTGGGTCAATCTGCCAAGTACTTCAGTGAAAACGGTTCGCCGCTGATCCGCCGGAAAAGCTCTTCAAAAGGGTACGTCCCGGATGGCTTGATTACTTCTTTCAAGACAAAATCGCCGAAGCCTCTGAGATCCTGCACGATGCTGGATCGACCGGTCAAGGCACAGAACCGAGACTTGAGCATCGCGGCGGTAACATCCCCCATAACGTAGCTGTGCAGATAGACTGGGTGGGTGGTGTGATGGATACGGTATGCCCAGGGCGGGTTCTCGGTGTAAGGCTCTTGCTTAAGAAGCGATCGCGTCTGCTCCCAGAAAAGTCCATTGATGTCGTCAAGGGACGATAGGTTGCGCCGATACAGCGCCTGGTCAAAAAGCGTAGCGGTGACCAGGTCGCGAACCTTGCCGGCCGTGACCCAGGACTTCAGTGCGTCGAAGGCCGCGGCGGCTCGGCTCATTTCGTCTTGAAAGAACTGACCGAAGAATTCTTTCTCATACAGGAAATCTCCCATTGTGTTGGCAAACCCCTCGTGAATTATACTGCTGGTTCCCATGTTCAGAATCACGTCGTCCGGGTCAAGTGTCAAGGCGTGGATCCCGTGTCCGGTCTCATGGAGCAGGACGCCGAATTCGTGATAGCGGTTCTCGACGTTGGCCAGGATCCGCGAGTCGCGGCCGGTGTCGATGCCAAAGTGGTAACCCCATTCTGATTTATTGCGTCTTGGGAAGACATCGTAAGTAATATTATATCGGCCGAGGTCGAACCCAAGCTTGGCGAAGAAATGTTGCAGGACTTCGAAGTAGTGTGACATGTCGACCGTTTGATTCAACTGTGGGGCAAGCTGAGCGCCAATGTATGGACGATCCCAGGGCATCAAGTCAGCGCCGCCCAGATATTTCTCGGCCATGGCCGCGTCTTGCCGCGCGAAACTAGGCAGGAGTTGATGCACGGTCTCGGCCCACCCGGCAAAGACCGATGGGCTTAGTTCCTCGAACTCAAGCCGAACGTCAACATAGTCCCTTGCACCGTAGAGCCGGGCGTACTCGCGACGTAGTTTGAGGAGATCAATGAAACCGCCGTCGACCAAGGGCTGATTGCCCTGGGCCCGGGCAAGGAAGGCCTTTTTGCGGATCGCGCGGTCCGGTTCGCTGCGCAGTATCTGGGTAAGCTCGGTTGACCGCACCGTACGGCCGTCAAGCACAAAGCGATGAGTATTGAGAATCTGGGCAAGCTGGACCGATTTACGCTCGATCTCCAGATCAAGCTCGTTCAAATCCGATGACAGGTGGTAGGGCTTGAAGGTCAAGTGAATGATTTCGACGCGCCGTCGGTCCAGCTCGGAGAGCGGTTTACCCTGAAAGGCCAGTATGGTCTCAAAGCTTCTTTTGTCTTTGAGAAGCTCAGTGGTCTTTTCGTAGGCTTGAACCACCCCAAAATCGAAGCCCGTTACGAATTGTGCCCAGGAAAGACGGGCATGGGCTTGGCTTAACTCGCGTAGCTTTTGAGCGATCTCGACAATCGGTTTTATGTCGGTCATGGCATATGGTGATTATATTGTGTTCCTGAGCATAGTCAACTGGAAAAGGAGTGCCACCGAGCCGCGAATTACGGTTGACACGTCTTGCGCGACGGCTATTATTGACCTGACCAGGAGGCAAAATGCCCAAATACCTGATAACACTCCCGCCGATGCCGATCGACAAAGTCAAACAGGCCTGAACCTCGGTAGTGAATGCTTCCGGGGGAAGCAATCTGAAGATGGAAAGGGCCTATGTCGATGAGACGCAAAGTCAAGCGATCTGCGTCTGGGACGGACCTAATCGCAAGAGTATCGAAAATCTGTTTGAGCGTGCCCAGTTAAAGCCGGAATCAATTAGAGAGGTCAACGAGTACAAAGGCTAGACCGGGGCTCAGCGATTGGTTGTTGGGTCAAGGATTGTACGTCAATCAGCAGTATCAAGCAGACCTGGAGGATAGGGTTTGAAGTAAATCTGTGACTCTAGGTTTTGGTCGCCTCTCTCCGACAGCCCGGTGTCCCCCAACGGGGCCCTAGGCCTGAGGGAGACACATCCGTGGAAACGCGCAATCCACGAATTGACGATAGCCAGCAGTGCGCTGAGCGGCAGCTTTGTATCCCGGTATTCTTTCAGGCTATTCAGGAAGTGTCTCTTCTCTTTGGGATTAAGCTTGTCCTTGAAGTAGCCGAGGGCATGGACCAGCACATTGATATTGGAAGTAAAGCGCGATGGCTTGCTCAAGGCCTGCAAGAGATGCTCTCGGTACCGGGCGAAGACCTCGATGGCGGGAGTATTCTCGTGATTCGCCACGATTTTGCCCAGGACTCTCATCTCGTTCTGATTGCTGGCCATCAGGAGCAGTTTGTGCTGGGCTTGGAACGCCACCAGGTTGCCGATCATGTGGTAACGGCTGGCCGCACGGAAACGAGCCAGGGTAAAGATAGTCGTGAGAAAATGCTCCCGGATTCGCCAGTTCTTGAGCCGGCCTTCGTCTTCAACCGGGTATCCGGCAAGGGTCTCGAGTACGGCGCGGCCGAAAAGCCCTGGGCCACGCGCCCGGGCTGAACTTCTTTCAACCGAAGGGTAGATCTTGACATCCTTAATCCCGCACGAGGGCGACCCCGACTTGAGGATACAGCCGTCGACCGGGCCCAGGGAACCGAGGAAGTGCTGGCTGAAAGCGATCAACTTCTTGGTAACATCCTTGCCCGTAGTTGGCTGGACGAGGTGTAGTTGATTCCTAATCGATACCACGCGGATCGGTTCACGCGGTACGCCAAAGCCGATTTCGACTTCCGGGCAGACGGTGACGTATTGGACGTAGGGGTTCAGTTTTTCGACGAAGTCGTCGGCGATAGCTTCGCCATTGTACCGGCACCGGGCGAAACCAAGGCATTTGCTGACCAAAACAATGGGTTTAGAATGCCCGAACACCAGACCATTATAGTAAGCCCGTCGCTTAAGTCAATGGCGGACAAGATTATTGTTGACATTTTCGCCCCTATGGATAGAATTGTGCGATGATTATGCACCGGTTGTTCGATCCAGGAGTCAAGAGATGACTCGATCAGCCCTCGGGCCCGGTCGGGTCCTTCTCCAAGACCTCCTTCTGTTCGCATCACCGCGGATAACTGACTTAAGATTCCCGAAAGAGAGTTCCTTCCATCAAGCAAATCGCGTAATACTTGAGTTAAGCACGAAATCCGAAATTCTAAATACTAAACAAAACCCAATAGCTAAATTCCAATCCCCGAAGCATTGTCCCGTGTTGGAAAGATTCACGACTTTCAGTCGGGATTCGGGATTCTGGTCATTAGGATTTAGCGCTTCAGGAGGGCGGAAATGACTCGACCACTTATCAGACCCGGTCGGGTCTGCCCCAGAAGCCCCCACCTTCGATTAGACCGCTGTAACCAATCTAATTTCAATTCCCATATTTATCTGATTGTCAGTGCAAGCTTCGTAGGTACAGCATTCATCAGGCGATGACAAGGAGACTCCCATGAACAATTATGAAAAAATGTGGCAGGAGCTGGGGCTGGATGTTGGGCTCCACAACCAGGTTCTTGAATCAATAAACCGGGTTTTCCAGGGGACGGTCGCTGAGCAGAAGAAGCGTCCTGAAACCATGGCTTATTTCGACAACGTCCTGCACGAGTCGCACGGGGCGCGCGTCGCCGAACTGCTTGAGGAGAAGAAGAAAGGAAAGAAGATCGTCGGCACCTTCTGCATCTACGTACCCGACGAAATCGCTATGGCTTTAGATCTGATTCCAATCGCCCTGTGCGGAGGGACGAATTTCTCGGTACCGTACGCCGAGAAGACTTTTCCTCGGGACATCTGCCCGCTGGTTAAATCAACTCTGGGTCTGGCGTTCTCCAAGACCTGCCCTTATGCACCAATCAAATCAATGGCCGTCGGCGAGACGACCTGCGACGCCAAGAAGAAGACGTGGGATATCCTGGCGCAGAAGGTGAATTTCCATGTGATGGAACTGCCTCAGAAGAAAGGCGAGATGGATATCAGTCTCTGGCGCAGGGAGATCAGAGATTTCAAAGACCGGCTCGAAGCCCTTGCCGAGAAGAAACTCGACCTTGCCCGGCTTGAGCAGACAATCGGCGTGATGAATAACAAGCGCCGGGCTCTACAGAAACTCAACGAGCTAAGAAAGGCGGACCCGCCGCCGATCAGCGGGCTTGATGCCCTGGTCGTGATGCAGGCGGCACTGAATGACGAACCGGTTCGTTTCACTGAAAGGCTGAAGCAACTCAACCTTGAACTCGAACAGAGGACGAAGCGCGGTGTCGCGCCGTTCCCGTGCGGGGTCAAACGAGTAATGGTTTCAGGGTGCCCGGCGGTGATGGGGAACTGGAAGACCCATGCGCTGATCGAAAAAGGCGGGGCTGCCGTTGTCATTGATGAGACCTGCACCGGTACGCGCTACTTTGATGAGCTGGTTGATGAATCCGGCACCAGTCTCGAGGCCAAGCTTGATACGGTTGCAGACCGCTATTTCAAAATCGACTGCGCCTGTTTCACGCCCAACAACGAGCGGATTGACAAGGTAGTGAAAACGGCCCAGGGCCACCATGTGCATGGCGTGGTCCAGTATGTACTCCAGTATTGTCATGCGTACAATATCGAAGCAATCAGGGTGGATGGCGCGTTGAAGAAAGCGAACATCCCAAGTCTCAAGATTGAAACCGACTACTCTGAAGAGGATATCGGTCAATTGAGAACCAGGATTGAAGCCTTCATCGAGAAGCTAGCATGATCCAGGATGCGGTATGACGAGAATCACCGCAATCATTTCTTGTCATCACTGTAATCGACGCGCCTTGCGCGCAGGAGGTCGTCATCAGAACTGCAGGCATTGATATAGGGTCCAGGACCATAAAGGTGGTGGTGCTGGACGATTCCAGGCCGGTTGAATACAAGATCCGCGACACCGGAGTTGACCCACTCGGCCATTCCAGCGAGTTATTAAAGAATACCCGGTATGACGCTCTTGTCGCTACCGGCTACGGACGGCACATGGCGCAGGCCCATCTGGGTTGCCCGGTGATTACCGAAATCAAGGCGTATGCGCTTGGTGCCCACCACTACTTCCCAAACTGCAGGACCGTCATCGACATCGGCGGACAGGACAGCAAAGTCATAAAAGTAAATAACGGCCGGGTCGAGGATTTCGAAATGAATGACCGGTGTGCGGCCGGGACCGGTAAGTTCCTTGAGATAATGGCGCAGACGTTGGGTTTCTCGATTGACCATATCGGTGAAGAGGCACTCGAGGCCGAGCGGTCGGTCTCAATCAATTCAATGTGCACGGTCTTTGCGGAATCAGAAGTGATTTCGCTCATCGCACGGGGGGAGAACACGAGGAACATCGCCCTGGGGTTGCACGAATCGGTGCTGAACCGGTTGATGGCGATCATCAACCGGGTCGGCGTTGCCGAGGATGTCATATTCGCCGGCGGGGTCGCCAAGAACCGATGCATGGGGGTTCTACTCCAGAAGAAGCTGGGGGTAGAGGTCCGGATTCCTGATGAGCCGCAGATTGTTGGGGCGGTCGGAGCGGCCCTTGCCGCGAACAAACAACCTTAAGGAGGTCATATGGATAGATATATGAAGGACTATACCATAAAAGACGTGCAGGATGTCTATGATGGCCCAGGTGGATTACTGTGGGAAGCGGTGATGAGCGAACAGATCCATTCAGGCGGAGCCGAGGCCACGGACGTCTTGGCGCAGAAACTGGGCTTGAAGAAGGGTATGGTGGTCTGTGACATCGCCAGTGCTCTCGGTGCGCCGGCCCGCCACCTGGTCACTAAGTACGGGGTCACAGTGAAGGGTGTCGATGCCACCAAGACCATGCTTCAGAAGGCACGGGAAAGAACCAAGGCCGCCAAGCTTGACCATGCCATCGAGTTTTTCGAAGGCAATGCCATGGACCTACCGTTCAAGAAAGATAGCTTTGACGTTGCCTGGGGACAGGAAGCATGGTGCTATGTTTCAGACAAGGACCGGTTGCTCAAAGAAGCCTACCGGGTGCTCAAGCCCGGCGGCATGATCGGGTTCACCGACTGGATCATCACCGGCAAGATCACGCCCCAGGAACTTGACCCGCTCTATGATTCCATGTGCTTCCCGTACATGGAAACATTCCAGGGCTACCAGGAGCTGCTCAAGAAGAACGGCTTCAAGGTGATCGAAGCGATCGACAACACGGCGCCGTTTGCCAAGCACTTTGACCAGTATCATGAGATGGTCACGGTGAAGATGAGGCCGGATATTCTCAAGGGTTTCGGTCAGGATCTCTACTCCTTTGCCGAAAATCTGGTGACGATCTGGCGCAAAGCCGCCCACGAGCACAAAGTAGGCAGCGGTCTGTTTGTCGGGAAAAAGTGAAGGAATGTAGGGACACACCATGGTGTGTCCCTACTGTAAAGCGACGATGCTCGACACGCGATCGGGAGGGATGAGCTTTCCACATATAGGATAGAAATATGCAGAGAATAATCATCGGTACCGCCGGGCACGTTGATCACGGCAAGAGTGCGTTGGCCAGGGCGCTGACCGGCGTCGATCCGGACCGGCTGCCCGAAGAAAAGCAGCGAGGGATGACGATTGACCTCGGATTTGTTTTCTTGCCCATATCGGCTGAAGAAGAAGTAGCGATCATCGATGTCCCTGGTCACGAAGGACTGCTGAGAACGATGATTGCCGGTGCCAATAGTATCAGAGTCGTTCTACTTGTAGTTGCGGCGGATGAAGGTATCATGCCGCAGACAATCGAACACCTGGACGTACTCAAACTTCTTGGTGTGGAAAAAGGTATAATAGTGATAACCAAAATAGACCGCACTGAATCAGACTACGTTTCGCTGGTCGAGGAAGAAATAAGAGAGCTAACCCAAGGGAGTTTCCTCGAGAATGCCCCGGTGTGCAGGGTTTCTTCAGTAACCGGTCAAGGGTTAGGGGAGTTGAAAGAGACGATCAGAAGCCTGTGCCAGGAGATCGAGCCGCTGGCGGATGTGGGCATCTTTCGATGCCCGATCGACCGAATATTCACCATAAAAGGCTTTGGCACGGTGGTGGCCGGAACCGTGATCTCAGGACGATTGAAGGTTTCAGAATCGGTTGAAGTCTTGCCGATAATGAAGAAATCGAGGCTCCGCAATCTCCAGGTTCATAACCAACCGGCACCAGAGGTTTTTGCCGGGCAGAGGGTAGCATTCAATCTCATGGACTTATCGGTTCAGGAGATTGCCCGGGGCTATGAACTCAGCATGCCTGAGTATTTAGTGCCCACCCAGGTTGTCAACAGCTCGGTTTTTGTTTTGGCTAATGCTCAAAGGCCTTTAGCCAGTGGTGCGCGAGTACGTCTTCACAAAGGGACCGGTGAAACGATGGCCAGGGCGATCATCCTCGACAAAGAGAAGATCGAACCCGGTGACCGGGGATATGTTCAATTCCGGCTCGAAAAACCAATTGTCGGTGAGAGAAAAGAGCGTTTCATCCTGAGATCCTATTCGCCCATGAAAGTGATCGGCGGCGGTCAGCTCCTTGAAGTCCACGCACGAAAGGGCGGTCGGCTTAAGGGTGATCGACTCAACTATCTGGGTAAGATGGAAAAAGCTGGTGAGCAGGAGTTTATTGAAATAATCATCAGCCAGGCCAAAGGCCCGATTGCGAGCGAAAAAGAACTCGCGCGACTAACCGGGACTACCCTTGTCAAAATTACTGACGAGCTGCACAACCTACAGAATCGAAAGCAAGTTGTAAGACTCAAGGACAATTCAATAGTCCACCGCAAGACGATTGCCGAGTTGAAAGCGAGCTTTGTCACCGCGATCAGTGACTATATCAAAGCCAACCCGACAAAAGTATTTATGTCGGTTGGCGATGTAATGAGGGCATCAAAGGTCAGCAACAGTTCGCTTTGCACGTTCGTGATTGAAGGGCTGGAAAGCGAGGGCAAGATCGAGCGCAAGAGTGATGGCGTAAGGGTCATTGGTCTTGAAGCCCGGATTTCACCGGCCATGCAGAGACTGCTGGAGCAAATAGAGCGTTTTGCCGTGAACAAAGGGTATCAACCGATTCGACTCGATGATCTGGTCGATCATTTCTCAAGTAAAGGGCAGGAGAGACTCAAGAACCTTCTCGATTACCTGTCAAAGACCGGCCGCTTGGTTGAGATTCGTGAAGGGGCCTATCTGCACGGCCAGATCATCGAAAAGGCGAAATCGCAGCTGCTGGATTGGCTGAAAACAAGAGGTTCAATTCGGGCTGCTGAATTCAGAGAAGTGTGTGGCGTCTCGCGGGATTTGGCCCGAGATATCCTCGACTATTTCCTCAGTCAGGGGGTTACGGTTCGAACTGAAGGGATTCATCGACTGGCAAGCGGAAGTCAGGGAAAATGAGTTCTGTGGCTGAGTGCGCATTCGGAAATGAAGAATCGGATCGCGCTGGCGATGTCGAGGTCAGGGGCTGGGTCCGAGACTTGCATAGGGGTTTGCGGAGGCGAACGGGTGCTGGTGTGCCTGCTGGACTTCAAATCCAGATGATCCCGGGTTCGGGATCGGTAGGTTCGATTCCTACGCGCCTCCGCCAAGATATAGGGAACAGGGAACAGGAAACAGGATACAGGGAACATGAACTTGTCCAAAGTGTCATTGCGAGGGACGAAGTCCCGAAGCAATCTCTTTGGAACTACAGCAAAAAGATGGGATGGCCACGCGACCTTCAGTCGCTCGCAATGACCGGAAGAAGTTTTTTAGACAAGCAGATAGCTAATAGCAGACTTGAAGGAGGTTCTAAAGACAGAAATGGCGCAGGTTAGATTAACTAAGTTTGCCAAGGCTGCGGGTTGAGCGTCAAAGGTGTGCCAGCAGGACCTGGCCCAGGTTTTGAGCCAGTTGCCAAAATTCACCGACCCTAAGATATTGGTTGGTGGTGACACAATGGATGACGCGGGTGTCTATCAATTGCGTGATGATCTGGCGATAGTGCAGACGGTGGATGTTCTTACGCCGATTGCCGACGATCCTTATGTCTTTGGCCAGATCGCCGCAGCGAACTCGCTGAGCGACGTCTACGCAATGGGTGGCCGGCCGGTGACCGCACTGTGCATCATGGGCTTTCCGGTCGGCGAGATTGACAATCAGGTGATCCGCCGAATGCTTGAAGGTGTTGTGAGCAAGGTCAGGGAAGCCGAGGCCTGTCTTCTCGGTGGTCATACTTTGAAAGATCCAGAGGTAAAATGCGGTCTGTCCGTCACCGGTGTTGTATCACCACACAAGATTGTCACGAACAGTAACGCAAAGCCGGGCGACAAGCTCATTCTCACCAAACCACTGGGGGTAGGTGTGATATCTACTGCGCTAAAAGCCGACCACGCTTCTTTGAAAGCAATCGAGAAGGCAAATTTCTATATGTGTCAGTTGAATAGAATGGCTTGCGAGACGATGGTTGAAGTTGGTGTATCGAGTGCGACCGATATTACTGGCTTCGGATTGTTGGGTCATGCCTGGGAAATGGCTCAATTCAGTAATGTGAGTATGGTAATTTATGGAGACCAAGTTTCTGTAATTGAAGAAGCATTTGAGCTGGCGAAGGCGTCTCTGTTTCCTTCCGGGTCAGTTATGAATTTTGAATTTGTCAAACCTAAAGCAAACTTTTCTCAAAATATTTCAACTGAGTTACAGATGTTATTATGCGATGCTCAGACCTCAGGAGGTCTCTTGATCGCTGTCCCTGAGGAGAGGTGTGAAACTCTGCTAAACTTACTTCATACAAAAAGTGTAACCTCGGCTCGCATTATTGGTGATGTAATAAAACCAAAAGAAAGAAGGATATATGTTGAATAGATGCAAACCCGCCTGGTGGGTTATCATAACCGGCGCGGTCTTTGGCGCTCTTGTCGCGCTCTTGATGAAACTGGGCAATCCGGCCAATATGGGTGTCTGCGCCATCTGTTTCTTACGGGATATGGCCGGAGCATTGCGGTTGAGTAATATTGAGAAGTTAAGCTACATCCGGCCCGAAATAATCGGTTTTGTCTTGGGCTCAACGATCATTGCTCTGATTACCAGGGAGTTCAAGGCAATGGGCGGGTCCTCTTCAATCCTTCGTTTTGTGATTGGCGGTTTTGTGGCTATCGGTGCATTGGTCTTCTTAGGCTGTCCAATCAGGATGCTCGGCCGAATTGCAGGTGGAGACGGGACTGCCTTAGAGGGTCTATTGGGCCTTGCAGTCGGGATTTTTGTCGGGGTTCGATTTCTTAAAGCCGGATTCAATCTGGGAAGGATGCAACCGCTGCCAACTGCCAGCGGTTGGGTTATGCCCTCAATTGCCATAGGATTGTTAGGTTTGCTTCTTGTAAAGCCGGGATATATTGTACTCGGGCCGACAAAACATGCGCCGCTACTCATGTCCTTAATTGCCGGGCTTGTTATGAGCGGCTTGGCCCAGCGTTCAAGGTTCTGCACAATTGGCGGTATACGGGATTTGATTCTGATCGGCGACGGCTATCTTTTTCAAGGACTTGTGGCACTACTTGTCGTGGCCTTCATCTTCAATCTAATCCTGGGACAGTTTCACCCTGGCTCCTCACCCATCGCCCACCCTTATTTCTTGTGGAATTTTGGTGGCATGTTTTTGGCTGGCCTTGGACTTGTGATGCTCGGCGGCTGTCCATTCCGGCAGATGGTGATGGCAGGATATGGCAATACTGATGCTGGGATTACGGTGCTGGGCATGCTATTCGGTGCTGGTATCGCCCATAATTTTAATCTTGTTGCTTCGCCTCAAGGAGTTCCCAATAATGGCAAAGTAGCAATCTTAGTAGGGATAGTCACTCTTATTATCATTGGTATTTTCTGCAAAACCAAGGAATGAAGGAGACAGAGATGAGCCCCCCACCCTTGCCCTCCCCCTTGAGGGGGGATGATGGAGGAGGGGGTGATAAGGAGGCAAATGGTTAAAGAAGTTGATGTTAGAGGTTTGTCTTGCCCTCAACCAGTGATAATGGTCAAGAAGGCAATCGATACTGGTAAGAATGAGATTGTAGTATTAGCAAATGATTCAGCAGCGATTGGCAATATTCAACGCCTGGCTGTAAATAATGGATCTATCGTTGAATTAGAAACGAAACCCGATGGTGACACTTTGCTGAGGATTAGAAAGAAATGATTTATCTTGATAACGCTGCCACTTCTTATCCTAAGCCCGAATGTGTGATTGAGGCCATGAAGGATTACTGCAGGAATGTAGGTGTCAATGCTGGACGATCAGCATATCGCCAAGCGATTGAGGCCTCACACATAGTCTTTGAGACCCGAGAGGCCGTTGCCCATCTGATCGGTGTCAAGGACTCATCGAGAGTGATTTTCACGCAGAATGCGACCGAAGCGCTTAATTTGGCGATTCTTGGGCTACAATTAAAGGAAGGTGATCGCATTATTACATCGAGTACGGAGCATAATTCAGTTATGCGGCCTCTGCGATATTTGGAACAAGAAGAAGGGATAAGAGTTGAAGTAGTTGAATGCCTGCCTGACGGACAGCTTCGGGCCGAGAGACTTGAAGCCGAAATCACCAAGAATACAAAACTAATCGTGGTCAATCATGCCTCGAATGTGATCGGGACAATACAGCCGATAAGAGAAATCGGCCGGATCGCACGGAAACATGATATTCCTTTTCTTGTTGATGCGGCTCAGACCATAGGTTGTCTTCCAATCGATGTTGATGCGGACAATATTGAGCTTCTGGCATTTGCCGGACATAAGGGACTCATGGGGCCGCAAGGAATTGGGTGTCTTTATGTGAAGAAAGGCATCGATTTGACCCCGCTGAAATTCGGCGGAACCGGCTCTAATTCCGAATCGCAATTCCAACCCGATTTCTTGCCTGATAAATTCGAAAGCGGAACGCTCAACTTGCC
Organism: uncultured bacterium; assembly: GCA_964354155.1. Lineage (GTDB taxonomy): Bacteria > Hydrothermota > Tepidihabitantia > SM23-42 > CAYGYG01 > CAYGYG01. The sequence goes on from CAYGYG010000007.1 coordinate 42,244, forward strand.
CGGTATTGCCGGATTGCATGCTGGAATCAAATTCGTTCTTAATGAAGGAATAGACAATATTAGAAACCACATTCATAAACTTGCTGAAATGCTTATCAAGCAGCTATCAAAGATCGATGAGATTGTCATTTATGGTCCAAGGGATCTGAGTTTCCAGAAGGGTGTTGTCTCAATCAATATGAAGAACATGGAACCTTCAGAGGTCGGCGATCTTTTTGACAAAAAATATGGCATTGCGGTAAGGGTTGGTTTACACTGTTCGCCCCAGGCTCACAAGACGATTGGGACGTTTCCCAAAGGGACAGTTCGGATAGGTTTAGGGCTGTTCAATACCTTAGAAGACATTGATAAATTGTGCAAGGCATTATGTCAAATCGCTGGGTAATTACTTTTGATTCTGTCTATTATGTCATGAAAGCCGAGCGGATACTTCGAGGTAAGGGGATCAGAATAGACCTCATTCCGACTCCACGCGAAATCAGCTCCGACTGCGGGGTGGCAATCAGATTGCTCGACGAACGGTTAGGTCTTGTAAAGGAACTTTTTCGCGAAAGCGTGCTGGAGCAAGCGACATTCTTTGAGGAGCGGTCCAAATAATCATTGACACATGATTCTAGGTCGATAGAATAGCTGCATGCACTACCTGCAGTGACACGGTGTAGCATTGCTTGCGAGAAGCGGATGGCTTCTCATAGAACGACCTCGTTTCGACTCCCTGATTGGACTGGTTGTCGCTAATCATCTCCTGATTATCAGCAAATCACACTACTGGTCAGCGAAGACGAATCGACGTTTGGGTTTGTACATCGAGGACATCGCGGTCACTTGAAATCGCCGCAGGAGGTCGTCGTGGACGAGACAGCAGTAGCCAGCGAGCGACAGGCGGTCCGCCGGCGGCTTATCGGCGTAGTGCAATGGCAGCTGGCATAGCGACAACAACGATCGACAAGGAGGTTACTCATGAGACAAGGGACTAAACTGACGACGTTAGTTGCTCTTCTGGTTTTCGGTGCTGCGGCGTTTGCGGGACCGGACACATGGACCCTGCTGGGCCCATGGGGTGGGCGATGCGGCACGATGTCAATGGATCAAACCAACCCCAATGTCCTGTGGGTGTCGCATAACGCACCAATGAAGACGACCAACGGCGGTCTGAGTTGGTCTCCATGCAATAACGGCATACCGTGGTGGAGTGGGAAGCCACAATGCTGCGGCATCACGGTTGCCCCCAGTGATCACAACTGTGTATATGCTCATGGCTGAAACGGATTTGCCTTCAAGACCACGGATGGTGGTCAAAACTGGACCGAGATAACACGTAACCTGCCGATGGGAGCAGGAACCAACCACCGATGCGTAATTCATCCAACCGACCCAAACACAGCTTACTTACTCAAGACCGGTACTGTAGCCGCTTCTGGCGTTTGGAAGACAACAGATGGCGGCGCGACTGACTGGGTACAGAAGGTTAACGGACTCAAAGCGATGAAGATGTCGTGGGGTATCGCCAACCCCGGCTCGGGGAACGAACTGTGGGTCACCTGTGATTCTGGCGTATTCAAGACGACCGACGGCGGTGACAACTGGGTAGCCAAGAACACCGGCCTTCCCACCCCGCCCGGCACAAACTGCATTGCGACCCACCCGCGGTTTCCGACGACCAACACACTCTACGTAGGCGCGACCGGCGGTACGATATACCGAAGCACTGACATGGGTGACAACTGGACACTGGTAGGGACCGTTGCGACCACACTGGTAGTCAGGGCCATTGCCGTCGACCCGGTGAACGACCAGATAATGTACTGCTCAGGCAACGGCATCGACCAGTTCTACAAGAGCATGAACGGCGGTGCGAGCTGGACTCTGAAAAACACCGGGATTACCGGAGTCTCCAATACGATCCACCACATCATCATCAACCCAAGCAATACGAATGTCCTCTACATCCCCAGCTACTTCGGCGGCGTGTTCAAGAGCACTGATCAGGGCGAAAGTTGGAACAAGATGAGTACAGGTCTGGCTTCAAGCATCAGAGAAGTGATCATCAACCCGACCAATCACGATGTCCTCTACGTGGCCGCCGGGGTGTCGATGGGTGACGGCGCGTGGAAGAGTACTGATCGAGGTCTGTTCTGGTCAAGGGTCAATACCGGTTTCCCGGCAACCAACCCGTATCCATCGCTTTCGGCCATGATCATGGATCCGACAAACTCGGACGTGCTATATGCGGGTGCGGGAGGGACATTCGGCGTCTATCGAACAAGTAACGCCGGTGGCAGCTGGACCGCGCTGGCGAATCAGCCTGGGAATTCGGCGGTATCGCGGCTCGGGATCGGGAGCGGTGTCCTCTACGCCCTGACGACGAACGGGCTGTTCAGAACGACTGACGGTGGTGCCACCCCATGGCAGAGCACGAGCATGCCAGATGTGGCAAACGCCAACTACCTGGCGATTGACCCGGTGACGCCGACGACCGTCTATGTTGGCTACAAGGGCGGACCGGCACTGGTGCGCAAGAGCACTGATGGCGGGTTGACCTGGACCGCGGCGACCGTAGATCCGGCCGATACCATGGTCATCTGCATCGCCGTGGCGCGCAGCAACCCGGCCACGCTCTACGCAGGGACGCAGGGGGTCTACGTCTATCGGTCGACCAATGGCGGGACAAACTGGACTAAAGTCAGTACCGGACTGCCCGTACTCCACGACCCGTCCAGCGCCCGCGTCGGAGAAGGCGTAAATGCATTGGGCGTGGATCCGACTAATCCAAACCGTGTCTTCTGCGGACTGGCGAAGGAAGGAGGGATATGGATGACCACGAACGGCGGCACGAGCTGGAGTGCGTTGAATGCTGACTACAACGGCTTTCCCAGCGTCACCTGTCTGACCGTCGACCCGACCGACACGAGAACGGTGTACGCAGGGTGCTTGCAGCAGGGCGCGTGGTCGTATACCTTCAGCAGTGGGGTGAATGAACCGAATCAGGGCGGGATCGTTGCACGGCCGCGCCGGGCTGTGGCCTGCGGCAATCTAATCCACGGACGGCCGGCGGTTATTACCTGGCAACTCAATCATGATGCTTTGGTGACGTCGAGAGTCTACAATTCCGCTGGTGAACTTGTCGTCACGCAAGTCGAAAGGAAGAAAGCCGGCCCGGCCAAGATCCATCTTGATCTTGCCGGGATCGCGACCGGCGTCTACTACTGCCGGTTGACCGCGCAGGATATCGCATCCGGCGGGGTTACTCAAACGGACCTGCAAAAACTGGTGGTGATCAGGTAGAAAGATGTAAGAGAACCGGGGCCAGCTGGTCTCAGCCCTCTGGCCCCGGTAAACGGCCTGACCGAGGTTGCTGAAGGCCCGTGCCAGCGTACTCCTGCGGTTCTGTAGTGTGGGGCAATCGGCGTCTTGCCTGAGCTCGGATGGACGTTTGATGATCAATCCGATCGTATTGTCAGCGCTCAACAGCCCTAAAAAGGAGAGACCATGTCGTCTAAATTCAAACCAGCTTGGTGGGTTATCCTGACCGGAGCGGTGTTTGGCATTCTGATTTCGCTTCTAATGAAATTGGGTAACCCAGCCAATATGGGCATATGCGCCGTCTGTTTCTTGAGGGACGTAGCCGGTGCCCTCCGGCTTCATACCGTTGCCAAAGCGAGCTACCTCCGTCCCGAGATCGTCGGTTTCATTCTTGGCGCTTTGATCGTAGCTTTGACCGCCAAAGAATTCAAGGTTACCGGCGGTTCTGCGCCGATTATGCGCTTTATTATCGGCGGTTTCGTCGCCATCGGCGCCCTGGTCTTCCTAGGATGTCCCATCCGGATGTTCGGGCGGATCGCAGGGGGCGACTGGATCGCACTAGAGGGCCTGGCAGGCCTGACCACGGGGATTTTCGTCGGAACCCGGTTCCTGAAACGGGGTTTCTACCTCGGTCCGGCGCGACCTCTGCCTGCGGCCAGCAGCTGGATAGCTTGGGTGGTGCCCGTGTTTGCCCTCGGCGTATTGGTGCTACGGGTGACTAAGCCAGCCTTTGTTGTTTTCGGACCGGTGCCGTACGCGCCCCTCGCCATTGCTCTGGCGGCCGGTCTCGTCGTCAGCGGGCTGGCGCAGCGTTCACGATTCTGCACGATCGGTGGGCTACGGGATGTCTTCCTGATCGGCGATAGCCAGTTACTCCAGGGGGCCATCGCAATGCTCATCGTGGCGTTCGGCCTCAATCTGGTTTTGGGGCAGTTTCATCCCGGGGCCTCGCCCATCGCTCATCCCTTCTTCATCTGGAATTTCGGCGGCATGTTCATTGCCGGACTAGGCTTGGTAATGCTCAACGGCTGCCCGTTTCGGCAGATGGTCATGTCCGGCAACGGCAACGTGGACGCCGGCATTACGGTCCTGGGCATGCTGGCTGGATCGGCCCTGGCCCACAACTGTGTCATGGCCGCATCGCCGGCGGGTGTGCCGCTCAAAGGCAAGCTTGTGGTCATAGAAGGAATCATCGTTCTCTTGGCCATCGGTTTCTTTTACAGTCGGGCCAAGAACAAGGCAAAAGAGTAGATAGCGGTAAATGAGATCGATGCCCGAGGCCGGTCCTGATACCGGCCCGACCGTTTGGAGGCAATTATAACGAGATCGATCTTGGTTGCAGTTCTGTTGCTCATCATCGTCGGTCAGGCCCAGGGTCAGAAGAGTTGTGTCACTGGTCACATATATAATGTGGCAACCGGGCAGAGACTCGAGGGTGCCGGTGTCATAATCAAAGGACTGGAGATTGGATCAGCCGCTGACACAAGCGGCGAGTACCTCATCTATGTTCCCTCGGCGGGACGATATGAGGTCCAGGCTTCCTTTGTGGGCTTCGAGACCGCAAAGAAGTCGGTTCTAGTTGCCGACGAACAGACGGTCGTTCTCGATTTCGGTCTGAAGGAATCCTATATTTCCCTGGAAGGGATAACCGTGACATCGGCCCGGGAAGGAATTACTTTCACGAATCGGAGCACCGTGATCGATGTCGACAAATTCACCGAAGCGACCAAAGACTACCGGTTGGAGGAAATTCTTGCCCGAATGGCGGGTATCGACATCTACCGAACCGGCACTACCGCCAATCCGTCGCAACTCGTTTCAATGAGGGGTTACAATGACATGAGGTTTGTCGTGGCGGTCGATGGCCGCGCATGGAGTTCTCCCACCCACAACGATTGTCCCATTGATTGGTCGGCCTTGACAACTGGCGACATTGAGAAGATTGAACTGATAAGGGGCGGCGGGTCGGTCCTCTATGACGGTGCGATGGGCGGAATCATAAACATTGTCCGTAAGAAAGGAGCGCCGGGAAGAGGCGTCACTCGACCCAAAATCACGGGGCACATCGGCGGCGAGGCTTTCCGCAGTACGAAAAGCAGCCTCGGCATCAAAGGCGGGATCGGTCCTCTGGGATATTCTGTCTCAGGTGGACTTGACTTGTCCGCAGGCTATCTGAGAAACGAAGAGGCCAGAGGCTATGACATTGCCGGCAATCTTGCCTACAGCCCCCCCTTAACAAAGGGCCATCTGTCGCTGGCGTTGAAACGGCACTATACCGGAGTAAGTTATCCGGTCATAAACGACACGGCGCGTTCCGATTATGATCCAGACTACCCGATCGTCCCTGAGGGAGGCGATTTAGTCAGGAAATGGAGTGACAATGTCTATCCCGGCGGGGTGTCGCGTGGACATAAGAAGATGGATTTCCTGGATCTGGTCTATGAACAGCCGGTAAAGAACGCCAAGATCACAGCGAATATCTTTGGGAATATGGGCGACGATACTACTTATTCATACAACTGTCGTCTGGTAACGAGAATCGACAGCATTACTGGTGACACAACCACCGTTCCTGAACTGAAGCAGTCAGTGTCGGTTTCCAATGAGTATACCTATGGCGCCAGTTGTCGAGTGAAGATGAGTAACGTCAATCTACACAACTTCACGCTTGGCGCTGATTATCGTAATCTGGGAACTTTCCCGGTCAAGCGGGAGACGATTGTTGGAGTCGTCATCGAGCCGGCTTGGGGATACGAAGGCGTACCGGACTGGTTCCGTTTGGTGGGTCTTTTCGGGGAGGATGAGTTTAAGGCAACCAGCGCCATCAATTTGACAATGGGAGTCCGTTGGTCTTATCTTGATGAATGGACTATGCCAACCTATAAGAATCCCGCGACCGGTGATTCGGGTCGCACCCACTTCCACTACAAAGCGTTGTTGCCAAAACTGTCGGCCAGCTACACGTTTCCCGACAGCATGATTATATACACATCGGTTAATCGGGATTGGCATGTACCGAATTGTTGAGATCGACCGATCTGGGCTTCCGGCGGAGGCCAAAAAGAGCAATTCGGTGCCGAAACCGCAACGCTTGTCAATGTTGGGGTATTCAGGCGATTGAGAAAAGACATGGACCTTCGGGTCGAAGGTTATTATACCAGGACCTCTAACTACATTAGTTCGGAAGATCATGAGTATCCCGCGATCAGGTATTCTGACAACATCGACCGAGTCTGGACAAGAGGCGCGGAACTGGAGTTTAACCGGAGTGCGGCGGCCGGGCTTGGGATCTACTTCAACTACAATTTCTATGTTGTGAGTTGGCATGACGATTCATTGAAAATCGAGCCGTTTCTCATGGAGCTGACCCCCAAACATCGATTCAATGCAAGGTTGAGTTACTTGTTGCTCAAGAGTACAAGTCTATCCCTGGACGCCAAGGGTGCAATGGGACGGTCCAGCAAAGCGGGATTGTCGATGGATGACTACTATGTTTTAGGTACTGGAATTGAGCAACAGCTCTTGAACCGGAAATTCATAGCCAGCCTCCGAATGGAGAACATCTTTGGCGTTGACTATCAGGAGATATACGGGTATCCGATGCCGGGCCGGACGATTGCTCTGTACGCCAGTTGTTACTGGTAGTATTGAAGATGGGTCGACGTCGCTGTTGACAACAGGCTGATTATAACTACAATGTACATACATGCTGGCAAAGCACTTTAGGTGATTACTACGCAAGGTGTCTAAGAGAAGCGGCTCGCTTCTCGAACACACTGCACGTCTTATTCGTACTAGACTATTTCCCTTCCATACAAAAGCATCCACGGTTCCACAACAGCCTTCAAGCAGGGGTGATGGCGGCCCGGTGCCGGCCGTACCCCTTAAGCGATCAGAAAGGACTACAAGGAGGTAGAATATGCGTGATAGAAAGACAATGGTCGGAGTGCCGCTGTTGCTGTTTTTTGCTGCTCTGGCCTACAGCGGCATTGACCTGTGGACCACGAACGGACCATGGGGCGGTCGCACCGGCCGAATATGTATCCACCCGACTAATCCCAATATCCTGTATTCGGCCCATAATGGCGTTCTCAAGACGACCGATGGCGGGATGACCTGGGTGCATTCCAGCAACGGCATACCCCTGGATATGAGACACCTGATGGTCAGCCCATCGATCGCATTCAACCATCCGAATGTTCTACACAGCAATGGCTGACAGGGGTATTCGTTCAGGACCACGGATGGTGGTCTAAGCTGGACGAACATCACCCGTAACTTGCCTCTCAGAATAAGTATGGGGAGTCTGTCGCATACCGTGTTTCATCCCCAGAATCCCGACACGGCCTACGCCTTGACCAATTTCCGAGGCGTGTGGAAAACGGTCAACGGCGGGGCTTCGGACTGGATTGCGTGCAACAATGGTCTGGCTACGTCAGCGCAAAGAATCGCCTACGGCAGTGTCCACCCCAATCAGCCCAACAACCTCTGCATTCTTGCTTCAGGGGTGGGTATCTTCAAGTCAACCGACGGCGGCGGCCTCTGGGTCTCAAAGAACGCCGGCAATCCGGATTCGACAAGGATCAGCTGTTTTGAAAGGCAGCCTCAAGACCCGAATGTGCTTTTTGCCGCGACCTCAAACGGATTCATATACCGGAGCACTGACAACGCCGAGACCTGGACCTGCCTGAATACCGGCAACGCGCTGCCGGTCAACCTGCGCGCCATGATAATCGACCCGAGAGATGTCAACCTGATGTATGCCGGTGCCAACGGTCAGAATCAGTTCTGGAAGAGCACGAACGGCGGTGTCAACTGGGCGCTCAAGAACAACGGGATCGTCGGCTTCGGCGGATGGATTCACGGTCTGACCATTGACCCGACGAACTCGGCGGTGCTGTATCTGAACGGGTACTCAGGTGCAATAATGAAGAGCACGGACCGCGGTGAGAACTGGTTCTTTGCCGGCACTGGCATAGGACAGGAGATCAATGCGATAAATATCGACTACACGAATCCCAGCACCATCTATGCGGCAGGGATAGGCTGGATCGGCGGTTCCGGCGTCTGGAAGAGTACCGACAAGGGTCTGACCTGGGCCAGGCTGACCGGTGGCTTCCCAACCGACCGGCCTTATCCATCGATCCAGGCAATGGCTATGGATCCCGCAGATCCTCACATCCTGTACGTCGGCGGGTGGCCGATGAGCGGATTTGCGCCCATCGGCGTATACAAGACAACGGACGGTGGTGCAAAATGGGATTCAACCAATACGGGTCTGGGCAGTAGGGAGATCAGGGCGCTGGCGATTGATCCATTGAATCCAAGTACGGTATATGCAGCCACGGCCGGTGGTTTGTTCAAGACGAAAGACGGCGGTGCAAAATGGGATTCGACCAAACTGCTTACCCCGCTGGTCAGGTCACTGGCCATTGATCCTAAGGATACCAATGTCGTGTACGCGGGATTATATGGGGTAGCCACAGTCAGCAAGAGCACGGACGGCGGCGAGACTTGGAACGGCACGCGCCTGGCCGACGGCGATAGTACGGTAGTATGTATTGCCATCGCTAGGGCGAACTCGAATATCATATACGCTGGAACCGTAGGTGATAATGCCGGCGTCTACGTTTACAAATCAACTGACGCAGGGCAAGCATGGCAAAAGAAAAGCAGTGGTCTGCCAAAGCTGCAGGATCCTGACAGCATGCGTTGGCATAGACCCAAAGGCCTGAATACTCTGGCCATCGATCCCTTCAATCCCAATGTTGTGTATGCAGGCGTTGCGCTTGAAGGCGGTATCTACAGAACTACTGATGGCGGTGAGAACTGGAGTGCGATGAACAGCGGCTATGACGGGTTCCCGTTTACGGACAAACTGGTTATTGATCCTGCAGATCGGAAAACCTTGTATGCCGGGTCATATGCCGGGGTTTGGTCCTACACGGCCTTGACCACGCCCGAGCCGGCCCCGGATACGAACCAGGCCGTGGCATTTCCCAACCCGGCCCGGGGCAATCGCGTGACCTTCGCCTACCATCTTGAGTTCAATGCCGAGGTGAGACTGAAAGTCTATGGCCTGTCCAAAGAGCTTGTCGCATCAGTAATCGAGCAAAAGACGGCCGGCGATTGCAGCACGGTGCTGGATATCACCGACATTCGACCCGGAGTGTATTTCTTCCAGATCACGACCAAAAACGAGACCACGGATGAAATCGAGCATTGGAAGCGCCAGAGACTGGCGATAATCCGCTAAGGGAGGATTGAGATGAAAACGATCATTGCCTTATTCCTGCTGATACCGGCGGTGGCACTTGCTGACCAGAGCGGCATGGAGTTCCTCAAGATCGGGGTCGGGGCAAGACCGATGGCTATGGGCGGTGCCTATGTTGGGTTTGCCGAAGGTGCCGAAGCCGGTTACTGGAACCCGGCCGGCCTGACCCAGATCGAGCACATCGAGTTGTCCGCGACGCATCTTCAGTGGTCGACCGACGTGATGTATGAATTCCTGACCTACGGGCAGAAGCTTCCTGGTATCGGTTCGGTCGGCGCCAGTCTGTTCTATCTTGACGTCGGCGAGATCGACGCCCGGGATGATTTCGGTCAGGTGCTGCCGGTGATTACCGCCTACGACGCCTGCGGTATGGTCTCCTTCGCGCGGGCGATAAACCCGATGCTGAGTGCGGGCCTGAGTGTGAAGGGATTCCAGGAGAAGATCGGCGACGATGCGACTTCGGGCTTTGCGGTCGACGTCGGCGGCCTTGTCCGCTTGGCCAAGGTCAGTGTCGGTTTCAACGTCCAGAACCTCGGTATGAAGATGAAGTTCGTGGATGAGGAATTCTCCTTGCCGATGACCGGGCGGTTGGGCGTGGCCTTTCGTCCGCTGCCAGCATTGGCCCTGGCTCTTGACGGCGACTATCAGATCGTCAACGAGCGAGGCGCGGTGCATTTTGGCGGCGAGTACTGGATCAAAGAGATGGTGGCGGTCCGGGCCGGCTATCAGTACAAGAACAAAGACGATGAACTGGGGCTTCTGAACGGCCTGGGTGCCGGCTTGGGCGTTAAGTACATGAAGTTCGGTGTCGACTACGGTTATGAGCCTTCGCCTGAGTTGGGCGATATCCATCGCATCTCTCTGAAAGTCAGTCTGTAGAAAGAATATCGGGCCAGGGCTGTATGGCCCTGGCCCGAATGTTTAAGGAGGCACGAATCTTGAGAAAGACCTGGCTGGGTGTTCTGCTTCTGGCATCGGTGGTCTGGTGCGTGAACCTGGACAGCCTGTATCAATCGGCCCAGCCCGGCGAAGGCTATGATAGGCTGCTCACATTGGATTCGCTCCAGACATATGAAGGTGGATTCACGGCTCTAGAAGGGAAGAAGTCCGGTATGAAGGGGTTTGGAGCGATCATAGACTTGAGCCGTGGTGCCGTGCATCAAATCGCTGCCAAAGGTAGTGGAACGGTTCTTGATATGGCGCGCTGCGTAATCATTAATGGCGCAGACGTTCTGGCGGCCTTGGATTACAGTGATAGCGTCTCGGGGAGGCTTGACCATTTGACACTGGTCGGGGGCTACAACGGCATACAGTTTTGGCACGGGGAAAGCCTTATTCTCAGAAACAGCATAGTTGTGAATAGTTCGAATTATGGCGTGGTGACGCATGATAGTTGTCTCACTTGTTTCTTAATTTCTTACAACGACGTCTGGAGTAATCAAAGAGGTAACTACATGTGCTGGTTTGGCTCTTGTTGAGAGCCCTATTGGGGAGAGTTCTCCCCATCTCCAGGTACGGGCAATATTAGTACGGATCCGATATTCGTTGACGCAGCCAATGCCAACTATCGGCTTAAAGAAGGTTCTCCATGTGAAAATCGTGCCGATGACGGTTACAACATGGGGGCGTACCTTGGCGTTTGGAAAGAACCGCCTAAACCCGACACGATTGTGATGAGTCAGGTCAACCAGAATCGGCCGAATCCTTTCAATAACAACACGCTGATAACGTATCAGATTCTTTCCAGAAGAAGCTCGGCTAACGTTGCCCTCGTAGTCTACAACAATCGCGGCCAACGGGTCCGAACTTTGGTCTCGGAAGTGAAGACCAATGGAACGTACTATACGTACTGGAATGGCAAAGACGAAAGTGGCCAACCGGTAAGCTCGGGTTTCTACTTCTGTTGCCTCCGGGTGGGAAGTGAATACGTGTCATCGATCAAAATGCTGTGGGTAGTGCCGGTAACAAGATAGGAATGAGCGGTGAAGACGTATTCAATGCCTAGAATCTGGCTCATGGTTTCTGTTTCATGCTGCTTTCTCGGGGCGAGTCAGCGAGCCGGTGCGGGATTCCTCCTGATATGGCCCGGCGCGCGATCCACGTCCATGGCCGGGGCTTTTTCAGCGATCGCTGATGATGCCACAGCTTGTTACTATAATCAGGCGGGCCTGGCTTTTATGAACGGTATTAACGCTTCCCTGCAACACTGTAACTGGCTGCCGGGGCTGGACAAGGGAATGTATTATGAATATGCCGGCGTCACCAAGTCGTTCACTAAGGGAACAGCGGGAATCGATATTATCTATTTAACGACTGGTGAAACCAGCGTAGTGGGCGGTGACGGCACTCCGCAGGGAACATGTAAGGCCTTTGATATGGCCGCGGGTGTAAACTACGGCTTGAAGTTGAACCCGCGTCTGGGCATCGGTGCTGGTTGGAAGTTCATTTATTCATATCTGGTTGCTCCCTGGGTCTGGACGGCCATTCCAGATCTGCAGATAAGAGGCGGGGGAGTAGGATTGTCTTTCGCTTTCGACCTGGGGATGCTTTACAAACCCTCTGATTTATTCTCGTTCTCGACGGCCTTGCAGAACATCGGACCGAATATCAAGTACTGTGAAACCTCTACGGCAGATCCTTTGCCCTATACTCTCCGATTGGGTTTCAAACTCCAGCCCATCGAAACCAAAGCGATCAAGGGCACCCTTACGGCGGATATTACTAAAGTACTGGCGGGAATGTTTGGCTACCCCGACAAGAGCTCGCGCGAGAAGCTGAACTATGAATTCAAAGAGGCCTGGAAGAGTGTTGGCCTTGAACTCAGCTACTTCGGCTTTGCCTTCATACGAGGCGGCTATTTCTCTGACTACGAGGGGTGCAGGAACGGATTCACATACGGTGCTGGGATCAAAGTCAAGGGATTTTCCCTGGACGTTGGAATAGACCAGGACCTCTATGGATTCAGCACCACCAACCAGAAGTTTTCCCTGTCCTGCCTACTTTAGATAATAGGATTACCAAATAAGAAGTGATGATACGGTTTGTTTCAATCAAAAACAGGGGAAAGCTGGATAAGGCGAAGACAGCTTGAAAAGAATGGTCAAATCTTTTCATCAAGCAATCTGTTAGGAAGGCGAGAACCGGCATGAAAAAAAGCGTCAAAGCCTATTTGTTGACACGCTTCAAGAACATCAAATGGGATGAGTATGGCCCAGATGTGGAGGCCGATCCACTAACTCATTGGCCGGACATAAAGGCCTGCGTGGAATCATCCTACTATCGCCATCCGGAGATACAACAGCATTGTCATACCGGCAGGAAGCCGGCGAAATTCGAGTGCACCGAGAGGTTTCTTAAGTCCTTAGAGAGATATTGCACAACAAAGAGCCTGAGATTGAGGCTGATTGATGCCTTGACTAAAAAGATATATGGAGTAGCGTGCAGTGGTTTGCGTGATGCACCAATCAAGGAAAGAAATGATCTTTGGCATTTCTACGTGTCTGCTTCGTGGCGGGTATTCTACCGCAAGAGCAATGATGGCCTGGTCTTTGAAGAATTCTGTCCGCATAAGAAGGTGCCGTACTACCGGCGGCCCCGAGCGAGTCATTGACTTCTCGGTCCTCGAATTCTGACCAGAAAGAAAGGCTCGACTTGACCGGACCTCGTATAGATGGAACGGGGACGGATCTTCTTCTACCCTGGGCGTCAGCGCACTTACCTTACTGTCAGAGAGAAGATCTTTGCCGAAGCAACAGGGAAATGAAGACACGTCCCTGTCTTCAAGGGTCACTTGAATCTTTACAGGGGCACGGTTATGAATATAATACTGTATGATTCTTGATCGCGCAGAGCTCGAGAAGCACGAAAACGAATGGCGCAGGAAGAGTGCTCTCGATTTCAAGCGGAACCGGGCACTGTTTGAATCTATGTATCAAGAGGCACTCGTGCTTGGTGTCTTGCCGGATGACCACCCTTTGGAAGGCATAGAAGTTGACATCAGAATCGCCAGGATCCTGAACAGTGTTTCAGAGCCTGCTTAAGCGCCTTGCGCGCGGCCTGAGCCGGGCTCGCATTCCCTACATGGTGATCGGCGGGCAAGCTGTGCTTTTATATGGCGAGCCGCGGCTGACCAGGGACATCGACGTTACTCTCGGGCTGGGCGTTGGGGAAGTTGATCGTGTTGTGACCGTGACCGAGCGTCTTGGTCTCAAGACAATCATCAGGAATTACCGTGCATTCGTGAACAAGACGATGGTGTTGCCGGTAATTGAGCCCAGGACGAGCATCCGCGTTGATTTCATATTCTCATTTACCGAATACGAAAGGCAGGCGATAAGTCGTTCGCGCCGGGTAAGGCTGGGCAACACGGGCGTCAGGTTCGCCTCCCTGGAGGACCTCATAATCCACAAGGTTATGGCTGGCCGGCCCAGGGATATCGAAGATGTCCAATCGATAATACTCAGAACTCCCAAGTACGATGTACGGTATGTCACGAAATGGTTGAAGATACTGGAGCGGAATGTGGACGAAGAGCTGGTGCGCACATTCCGTCGAGTGATCAGGCAGAAGAACTGAATCTGGCAGTATTGATCGAGGAGGTCTGATGTCAAAACAGAAAGCGATCATCGGGCTGGGGTTGTTGCTTGTGCTCGTTCTGGTGTCCGCAGGCTGTGCGCCGGGCAACGAGCGGTGGAATCAGGATTTGAATCCTGGCCACCGCGCCGGGTTCTGGGCTGGACTCTGGCATGGCTTGATTATTGTCATAACCTTTGTGGTCAGTCTCTTCACCAGGGAAGTGAATATCTATGAAGTGAATAATGCCGGCTGGCCCTATAATCTCGGTTTTATTATCGGGTTGTGTTTTTCTTTCCTTGCGCCCTGGCGTCGGGGCATCTTCCGGAAGAAAAAACCGCAACCATCAGCCAGCTAAGTTGCTTCAAACGGCAATATGCGGCCAGTCCTGATTACGGACCGGTGGGTTTGAACAAGCGGTAGGTGCTTCGACCGGACGCTTTGGCCCGGTACATGGCAATGTCGGCGTTCTTGACCAGCTCTTCAGTGTTCTTGCCGTCCGACGGATAGAGGCTGATGCCGATGCTGGCCGTGACCCGTAGTGTCCGGCGTTCGAATCTGAAAGGGCGGCCAAAAGCGACTAGGATCTTGCGGGCGACCTTTGTCGCATCGGCATGACTCTGCAACTCGGGTATGACAAATGCAAATTCATCACCGCCCAGCCTGGCTACGGTGTCCATCTTTCGAACGCGTGCCCTCAGACGTTTGGCTACGGATTTGAGCAAACGGTCGCCGATGGTGTGCCCAAGCTCATCGTTGACGTTCTTGAAGTAGTCGATGTCGAGCAGCATTACGGCAACAATCTTGTGGTAGCGTTCGGCCGCCGAAATCGCGTGACCCAGTCGATCCTGGAACAGCACACGATTGAGCAATCCAGTTAGCATATCGTGATGCGCCAGGAAATTGAGGCGAGCTTCAGTCTTCTTGCGGTCGGTGATGTCCCTTTGGATTGCGAGAAACCCCACGATGGCGCCGTCGCGGTCATAGATCGGATTAGCTGAGCCGTCGATATTGAGGAACGCACCGGATTTTGTTTTGTTGATGAACTCGCCGCGCACGACTTGACCGCCAAGGATGTTTTTCCAGAAAGCGCGGTAGTGGTGAGGTTGCATCTTCCCACTTTTCAGGATGCGGGGCGTCTTCTTATTCACGACTTCCCGCGCCTTGAACCCGTAGAGCTTTGTAAACGCGGGATTGATGTAAGTGACGACGCCTTTCCGGTCGGTCATGAAGATTGCCTCGCCCGATGCCTCAACTGCCTGTTGCAGCTTGATGAGTTCTTGTTCGAGTTTCTTACGGGAGACGATGTTTCGCGCCACATGGATCACGTAGGCGACCCGGCCCTTCGCGTCTTTGATCGGCGAGGCCGAAACTTCGAAGGGAACTCGCTGACGGTTGCGCAGGATGTGCACGTGTTCGAACAATGAAGACCGCGCCGTCTTCACGGTCTGCACCAGGGGGCAGGGGTGGCCGGGCGGCCGGCACGACGTCTTGCGGTTATGTGTAATCTCGTAGCAATGTCGACCGATGACTTGATGTCTCTTCAGGCCAACCTGCCTGAGAAACGCGCGGTTTGCGTCGACAATGCGATAGTTGCTGACATCAATAATGCTTATTCCCTCCTGGATGCTATTAAGGATCTTTGAACAGAAGTTGGGCGGATACAGAGGTTTGTCTAGGTTTCGTGCCATAGGCGAGCCGAATTATGCTCGCCAGGACATAAAAATCAAGAGAAATGAGCGCTGACCCCATTATTTCTCTTGACAATTGCCGAATTCCGAGCATCATTATTCTCAGTCTCAGATTCAGAGTAGCCGTGCGTGAACCGTAACAAACAAGTAAGGAGGTTTTATGAAACGATTGAATGCTTTGGTCATATGTCTCGTGCTCGGACTGGGCCTGCTGAGTGGAGCTTTTGCTGCCCAGCGAGTGGTTTTGTGTGAAATGCTTTATGGAGAAGGTTGAGGAAGTTGCCCTGCAGCTAGTAGTCTACTAGCAACCCTGGCGATAAGATATCCGGGTCGGATTGCCCAGACTGAACTGCATTGCGCGTCCGGCTATCCACTTTACCGAGCCGAAGCCTATAATCGGGCGATGTGGTACGGTGCTCAATACTACAGCGATACCTACATGGACGGCACGTATGCCGGCCATTCGGGCAATTCCGCCAACTGGGAAAACTTGCTGGTCGCTCGTATGAATAGGCCTTCGCCGATGACGGCGACGATGTGGGGTACGTATAATCCGACCACTCGAAATGGCAGGATCTACTCCAAGTTCCGGAATGATTCGACCGGAACCATAGCGGGGAATATCTACTTCCTTATCATTCGGGACAGTGTTCGTTATTCATCCCCCAACGGTGACCTTTGGCATAACTACGTCGCGCACGACTACCTGCCAAGTGAAGTAGGTACTCCGGTAACGGTCCTTCCGGGCGATACCGTAACCCAGTACCGTGATTTTTCGATACCCGATTCATTCAATGTCAGCAAGTGCATGATCTATGCCTGGGTACAAAGAACCACGGGGACCAGGGAGACCTATCAATCTGGCATCAAGAATGTGACGAGTCTTCTTGAGGTTGCCGAGCAGTCGAGTCGGGTTCCGGATTTGGCCAAGATCGAGCTTGTCCCGAATCCCTGCAACGGAGAAACCAGCTTCCTGCTTGAGCTACCGGCGGGCGCGCCTTATGCCATTAAGCTCTTCGATATGTCAGGAAGACAAATAAGGGTAATGGCAGGTCAAGCAAAAGGCGGCAAGGCAAGAATAACCTGGAATTGCAGAGATGACCGGGGCCGGTCGGTTAACCCGGGAGTCTATTTCTATGCCCTGAACAGCAGTAGAATCAACGCTTCGGGTAAGATCATTGTAAGATAGGCTACAAAGAAGCCCAAGGGTTGGAGGAATACCAACCCTTGGGCTGACAACACCATTGGCGTAAAAGAAACACCGGGACTGCCCAGTTCGATTGTTGACACTGCATATAATCCGTATATGCTATCACCGTGAATGATTCGACGCATTGAATGCTGTAATCCTTCAACGCGCTGTGGTCTGAATTCGCCGTAATTCGCGACATTCGAACCGGAGATGTCTCTCCACGGAGGCAATTTGGGCTTCGATGATATTAAAAATGCCATTGTTGGATTCGACGATGATCGGATTAGAACCCTCGTGAATTTGGCGCTGAAAGAAGGGATTGCGCCGGCGGAGCTTTTGGAGAAGGGGTTAATCCCGGGCATGAAGGAAGTCGGAGAGCGGTTTGCTCGAAAAGAGTACTTCGTGCCGGAAGTATTGATGGCGGCTGAAGCGTTCTATGCGGGGTTCGACCTGGTGAAGCCCTTGATTAAGAGCACTGACCGGAAAGCAAGAGGCAAGATTGTGATCGGGGTTGTTGAGGGTGATATCCACGATATCGGAAAGAATATCGTCAAGGTAATGCTAGAGGCTTCTGGGTACGAAGTGGTGGACCTGGGCAAGGACGTTCCGATCGCGAGGTTCATCGAGACGGCCGCAAAGGAAAAACCGCAGGTTCTGGCCCTGTCCAGCCTTATGACAACGACAATGGTCAGAATGGGCGATGTGATTCAGGGGCTGCAAAAGAAGGGGTTACGTAAGGGCATCAAGATCATTGTCGGGGGCGCGCCAGTCAACCAGGATTTTGCCGACAAGATCGGGGCTGATGCTTATGGTGAGGATGCGGCCGCAGCAATGAAGGTGGTGGACAGCCTTCTGCAACCGTAGCGAGGGTTGTCGTTGGGGATAAACCCCAACGCTACAGTCTCGTAGCGCCGGGGCTCGTCCCCGGCAATTATGCATATGTTGATTTATGAATAAAATTGAAGACGTTCTTAATAACAAAAAGGGATTCGCGGTCTTCCCGATTGTTTGTGCCGATCACTGTGCTCATTTGTCTAAAATGGATTTTGTTGAGATGGCGCACAGTGGCGAGAAGCTGGCGGAAGTCATAGAATATGGCTATCGCCTCTATCAGTACGACATGGTTTTGGTCTTTGTCGATGCCTATGTTGAGGCGCAGGCGATGGGCTGTGAGATAGAGTTTGTTCCGTATCCGAGACTTAAATCAGATACACACGGATTGAAGCGGATGCAAACGGATACGAACCGAACCGGTGAGATTATAAAGGCGGCAAAGATCCTTAAGAAGAAAGTTGATGTTCCAGTATTTGTTTCGATCAAGGGGCCCTTCACGCTTGCTGCCTTCCTAGCGGGCCTCGATGAATTTTTGAAGATGCTTATTCGAGATCCGGAGAAGGCCCAGGCGATCATCAAACAGGCGCTCGATTTCCAACTCGCGTACCTGGAGCGACTGCTTGAAGTCGATGCCGACATCTTCATCGGCGACCCGATCGCTTCGGCCAGCGTTATTTCTCCGAGGAGTTTTGAACGGTTCGCGTTACCGGCGCTGAAAACCTTAATGGGGAAAATCAAAGACCAAGGACATGTGGGCGGCATTCACATCTGCGGCGAGACCGGACCGATCGCGACGGCGCTTGATGAATGCCGCGTCGACATTCTCTCGATCGAAGACATAACGGTGCCGACCAAAACCTTGAAGATGGGCGGCGTGTCAACATCAACCATACTTGGCGGCGACCGGTCGGCGATCGAGAGTGAAGTCGAGGCCGCGTTACGCGAGCCATATCTTATTGTCTCAACTTCATGCGATGTCCCGGTTGAGACGCCGGTGGAAAACATCAAGGCAATGATTGAATATGCCAGAAACTCGTAGCCGTTCTATTCGTCGAGCCAGGTGCTGGCCTGGACATCCCGGTATTTTCATGAGTCGTAATGTGATGATTCTATGATCTTGCTCGACCTGCTAATCAAGCGACGCAGCCTGATCCCGGCCGGATGCAGCGGCCGGGGTCGGTGCGGGCAGTGCCGGATAAAAATGGTTAAACCCCGGAAACCGGATGAGATTGAGCGCCAGCTCATCCCGTCCGCGGTTCTTGACCAGGGCTATCGTCTTGCCTGCAGAAGAGAAGCCCACGAGAAATTCGTGCCCCGAGTGCGGACCACGCCCCGGATCCGAACCAGCAAGAGCAAAGAAATCGGACTGGCCCTTGATCTGGGCACGACAACGATCAAAGGGCTGGCGGTTGATCTTAGGAGCGGCCGGACCATTGGGAAGGAAGCGGTCTTCAATCCTCAGAACGTCTTGGGGGCTGATGTCATCTCCCGAATCGGCGCCGCGCTTGAAGGGAAATACACCTATCTCAGAAAACTGCTGATGTCGGGAGTCGAGGAAGTCATCCGGCGGTTGGGGATCAAGCAGCCGGTCTTTACTGCGGTCGCGGCCAACCCGGTGATGCGGTCCTTCTATCTCAATGATGCAGTCCAGGGACTCGCCCAGTACCCCTTTGAGAGTGTCCGTCGCGAAGCCGTCTGGCTTAAGAACCCCACCCGGTACGTCTTCCCGGTTATCGGCGGATTCGTCGGCGGGGACACAATTGCGGGGTTGCTTGCCGACCGTACACTGGAGACGCGCTGTACCGTTCTCTACGCCGATCTGGGCACGAACGGTGAAGTTGGGCTGGCCTGGGGCGGCAAGATCGTTCTGGTTTCAACCGCCGCCGGTCCGGCATTCGAGGGGTCGGGCATCAAGGGCGGCAGTCTGGCGCTACCGGGGGCAATCGACCGCGTTGGCTATCAGGGTGGTTTCAGGATTCGGACGATCGGGAACAGAAAACCGGTTGGCTTCTGCGCCTCGGGACTGCTTGACTTGCTGGCTGTTCTGCGGCGCCGTGGGTGGCTGACTCCGGACGGTCGGCTGATGAAGCCGGTGGAGATCGGCGGCATCGCGATTGAGCAACAAGCGATTCGGCAGCTCCAACTGGCCATCGGCGCCATCCACGTCGGCATCATGGTGCTGCTTCTCAAATACTCGATAGCCCCGGCCGAAGTCAGCCGGGTTATCCTGACCGGTGAATTCGGCGCCCATCTCAATCCCCGATCCCTGGTCGAGGTGGGCCTGATACCAACAGGCATCAAGAAAATCTCTATGGCCAGCGACCTACCGCTGCAAGGCGCCCTGAAATTCTTGCTTGACGCCAACGGCCTGGACGCGGTGAAATTGGTTCATCGGAACGCCCATCATCTGGAACTGGCACAGGAACCGGCCTTCGAACGGCTTTTTATTAAATCGCTCAGGTTGGCGCCATGGGATTGATCCCGTTAGAAATCGGCGACTCTATGTTGGGTCACTCATCATCTGATGCTGATGCGAGAGACCGGGGCAGATTTCTAACGGGGCTGACCCCATTAGAGACTAAGCATACAGAGCGTTGTGCGCCTGATGGTAAGGGCTGTCCTGAAAAGGGCGGCAAGTCTCTAACGAGACTGACCCCATTAGAGACTAACGAGTCGGAAGGTTGTCCCCGTGAGGCGGGTGCCTGTCCTGCTAACCCCAGCAAGTCTCTAACGGGGCTTATCGGCTACACGTGTTCGTACACGCCGGTCGAAATACTGTCGGCAACCGGCTTCAGGCCCTATCGGTTGCTGCACGGAGATAGCGGGCGGTCAAGCGCGGGCGAACTGTATGTGCGGATTGACTCCTGTCCGTTGGTTAGATCGAACATCCGGTATCTTGTCGAAAACAAGGATGACTTTGTGGCAATTGTCGGTTCCAGCGGATGCGATATGGCGCGGCGGATGCTCGAAGTCGTCGCGTACGAGACGAAGATGCCGACCTTTCTGTTCAATAATCCGAGGACCGATAACCGGCGGATGTTCAACGACGAGATTGACTGGCTGGTTCAGGAACTGGAACGTTTTTCAGGCCGGGACTTGTCGGACCAGGCGTTGGCGCGAGAAATCGACCGCTGGGAAAGCGCCCGCTCGGTTTTTCGAGGACTTGACGCAAAGCGCCGTAGTCGCCCTTCGATGATTTCAACAACGCGGCTGCACCAGGCGGCGATGAGCTATCATCAGGGTGCACCGAATGCGGCGCGGGAAGTCCCGGAAGAGGCTTCGGATCGACCCAGGATCTACCTGATCGGCAGCCCGATATCCTATGAATCGACCCCGATATTGTCGCGGATCGAGGAACAACTGCGCATTGTCGGTGATTTCAACTGCGGCATCTCGCGGTTTGCGGACCTGAAGGTTGAAGAGAAGAGCCGGCGCGGTATCAAGCAGGCCTATTATGGCCAGACGGCGTGCATCGTCAAACGGCCGAACACTGCGTTCTACGACCGAATCTACCGAGAGATCAAGGATCGCGAGTGCGTCGGTGTTGTTGCCTGGACATTAGACTTCTGCGATGCGTTTGAATTCGAGCTCAATCGAATGGAACGCAAGATCGGGTTACCGATGTTGCGACTGAAGAGCGATTTCTCGGTCCAGAACCTAGGCCAGTTGAAAACCAGGATCGGGGCCTTTACCGAGATGCTGGATCACGAATAGCGCGAATGGCAGCGAATAGCAGGATGATCCATGTTTGACGATCCCAGACCCAGAAAGATTACGCTCCATGAATGGAGCGAGCAGTTTCGGCAGCTCGACGAGAGCATCATCAGGCAATTCACCTATTACGGCAATCCGCAATGGGGCAACTACCTTTCACCGCCGGCAACATTCATGGTTTATGGGGCGAAGGAGCTGAAGCGACTGCGACTGGATAACTCGCTGGCTGCGCTTCGCCTCTGGGGCTTCGTTTTCAACGAATCCGAGAGATTGTTTCGGGCTCGCCAGGTCGGCAAGAAGGTTATCGCGACGATGGGCGATTTGGGCATCGTGCCGGCCATCGTCATGGCCTTCCCGGATTGTGTGCCTTTCTATCCGGAGTGTATCTGGTGGACGCCCTTTTTTAGGGAATCCAAAGACCTGCTCCATACCGCGACCATGCTGGGCACCCCTGAAGCCAGCTGTTTTGTCCGTGCCGCCCTTGCGGCATTCTACAAGAAGGCCTATTTCCCCAATCCGGACTTGCTGATCGGCTCAACCGGCGCTTCGTGCGATGACTATTCCGGCGTGATGCAGCTGGTCGAAGATCTGGGCCATGAGGTGCTGTGGGTCGAAATACCGATGAGGAAAGGCGCTCGAGCCGAAGAATATCTGCTAGCTGAGTACGAGCGAATCTTAGGGAGAATGAAACAGTTGACCGGGGTTGCGTCGGATCGTGGATTGATCGAGAGCATCCAGAAAGCCAACCGATTGAGAGGGACGGTCAAGAAGTTGAAACAGCTCTGCTACAACGCCCCGATTGCGCCTCTGCCTGCGCTGGAATTGATGACGATTGAGTTTGGGAATATGTACGGCTACGGCGATTTCGATGAATGGACAAGAATCGTGGAAGCGGTGTACGAGACGGTCGAACAGCGGGTCGCCCTGAAACGCGGCGTGCTTAATGCGGACGCGGTGCCGATTGCCTGGGTGAGCCCATCGCCGGATCCGTACGTGCTCAATCTGGTTGAAGACCTCGGCGGCCGGGTTGTCGCGACCGAATACGTGATCAACCAGGCTCTCGTCGAGATCGACGAGAGTATCGAGCCGGTGCGGGCGCTGGCCCGGGCTTTTCTGCAGGCTTCGCTCATTGGCTCGACCGAGGAGAGGGTTGGCAGAATCCGAAAGCAGATTGAGGCCGGCACGGTGCGCGGGGTTCTGATCACCAACTCAATGGGTGCGTCCCACTGTGCGATGGAGACGCGGCTGATCGAGAAGATGCTGGGTAAGGTTCCGGTGCTTTCGATCGACATCCCGGAGCCGTTCGGCATCTCCGGGCAGGTTCGAACCCGGCTTGAGGCCTTTATGGAAATGATTGGATAAGCGAATGACTCAAATGACAGCGAATGACTCGAACAGCGAACCTACGACACGTTTTGTCATTGCGAGTCCCTGTGGGACGTGGCAATCTCATTCTCATGCAGAATCGTGTACTGTAACGGTTGGATTCATCCGATGTGATGCAGCATCATTCGCCAAGGTCGCTGGAATCCGTCATATTCGCGAGTGATGGCATGAAGGATATTTTAACTCCCCGAGAACGATTCGGTCTGCTCATCATTGACGAGAAGCCGGATCGATGCAATGTCATCCCGCTGATCACGTCACATGCGGCCATTGTCGCCGGAGTATCGGTTAAGAAGTACTACACGCAGGGCGAAGTAATGGCCCGGGCGCAGCTTGCGGCCATCGAAGAGTACGGCCATGATGCGATTTCGATCTTCTCGGAGGTCGGCATCCTGGCCGAGGCCATGGGCTCGAAGTTCGAATACCCGGAAGATGACCTGCCGATCTTCAGGGAGCCGGCCTTAGGCAAAGCCGGGCCTGAAACGCTGTCAACACCCAATCCGACCCAAACCGGGCGCTTGCCCGTCTATCTTGAAGCGATCCGCTGTGCTTACGATGCAGTCGGGGATACTATCCCGGTGCTTGCTTACGTGCCGGCGCCGTTCACGACCGGAATGATGCTCTGTCAGCCGGAGCAGTTCCTGATTGACCTGGCGCGGAATCCGGCACGGGTTGATGCCATTATGCAAAAAGCATTGGATGCTGCGATCGAGTTCTGCTACGAAATAATCAATGCTGGAGGCCTGCCGGTCCTGGTCGATCCACTGGCCTCAGGGAGTGTCATCAGCCCGGCAACCTATCGGAAATTCGCTCTGCCGTACGAAGCCGAACTGATAAAATTTCTTCACCGGTACGATCTCGACATTATTCTCCATATCTGCGGTGATACGAGGCCGATCGTTGATATATTGCCCGAGACCGGGGCCGACCTGATGAGCTTCGATCATCTGGGAATCGACGTGGCCCTGGAGCGGTTGTCAGGCCGGATGCGTTTGATAGGTAATTTCGACACGTCCCGTCTGGTCCTGTCTTCAGCTGATGTAATCGGCCGGGAAGTGGGCGCAATGGTCGCGGGCGCGAAGGAGGCTGGGAGAGGTTACGTCGCATCCACTGGCTGCGAGGTGCCTTTATGCGCGCCGCGCGACAATGTTTTGGCCTTTGTCAAAGCCGCCAAAGAAGCCGGAGCCTATTGACGACCCGGTGACAACGCATCGGGGCGGTCCGCAATCCGGCATTCCGACATTATCAGCGGTTGACTTGTCAGTCCCGATTGGTATACTTCCTGCCGTACTATGACCAGACCCATCGAAGAGCGTCGTCTTATTACGATTCTGTTTGCCGACCTTTCCGGGTTCACCACGCTCTCAAGAGTACTTGATCCGGAGGAGGTCCGCGAGGTCGTCAATGTCTGTTTTGAGTCGCTGAACGAGGCCGTCATTCAAGAAGGGGGCGTGATCCACAAGTACGAAGGCGATCTGGTGATTGCCCTATTTGGACTCCCTGCAGTCCATGAAGATGATCCGGAACGGGCGATCCGTGCCGGGCTTCGGATGATGGGGCTTATTCCCAGCATCAACGAGACCATCGGCAAGAAGCTGAGACGCAAGACGACACTCGGACTCCATGCCGGTATCAACAGCGGCACGGTTTTTGTCGGGGAAGTCGGCTCGTTGGAAAAGAGAGAATATACGATAATGGGCGATGCCGTTAACCTGACCTCGCGACTGAAGGACGTGGCTGGTCCGGGCGAACTGATTGTGTCCGAAACGGTGTTCCGGGCATCGCGCTACATGTTCGACTATGAGCCTCGCCCGCCCGTTACCCTGAAAGGTTTCGCCGAACCGGTGAAGGTATTCAGGCCCACGGGGGTAAAACCGCGGCCTGAGCCCAAGCGCGGCATCAAGGGACTCCAGTCGCCGTTGGTGGGACGCAAGGCGGAACTGACCGCGGTCCGCGGGGCGATCGACCGGCTCAGCACGGGTATCGGCGGCGCCGTATTCGTGCTGGGTGACGCCGGTTTGGGTAAGACTCGCCTGCTGAGTGAATTGAAACAGCAGCTTGCCCCAGGCCGAGTCGAATGCCTTGAAGGGAGGTGTCAATCGTCCAGTGAGAACGTACCCTACCTTGCCATCCTGCAGATTCTCCAGGCGGTCTTTTCGATTGGCGAACACGATTCGCGGGGAGTGGTTAAGGAGTGCCTGCTGAGCAAGACCCGCGAGTTTTTCCCGGGGGAATGGGAGACGGTCGCGCCCTATCTCGGACACCTGTTTTCTGTCCGTTTTGAGGACGGGCTGGACGAAAAGATAAGGCACTTGAGTCCCGAGAACCTCCACACTCAGGTGCGGGCCAGCGTGAGGAAGCTGCTCTTTGCTCAGGCCAAGGAACACCCGGTGATGCTTGTAATCGAGGACTATCACTGGATCGACCGGGCCTCGCTGGAGCTTGTTGACTTTGTCTTTTCCGCCGAGGAAGGTGCTTTTATGCCGGAGCGGACTCCGCTCTTGCTGCTTGCGCTGTCGCGCGTCGAAAAGGAGAAAGCGCCCTACGAACTGAAGGAGGAACTCAAGAAACGGTTGGGAGAACATTGCCTGGAGATCGTGCTCAAGCCACTGGCCGAGGCGGAAACAAGTGAGTTCATCAGGAATTTGTTGGACGTGTCGGGCATTCCCGAATCCTTGCGCCGCAGAATCATTGAGCGGGCCGAAGGGAACCCATTCTATATCGAAGAGATCATTCGTTCTTTGATCGATGCCGGAGTGCTTGTCCTGCAAGACGGCGTGTGGAGAGTGCGCCCAGGTGCCGCGCCCGAGAGCTTGACCGAAATACCCAGCACCGTGCAGGCGGTCATTGCGGCACGGCTCGATAAGCTGGACCCGGAGGTGCGCAGCGTCCTTCAGGCCGCCTCGGTTATTGGGCGCAGTTTTGGTGCGGCGGTCTTGGAGCGTCTCGGTGGGGAGGATAGCCTGATGCTGAGTGTTCACCTGGCGACACTCGAGGATTTTGAATACATCGCCGCGACGAGCCAGGGACGCGAGGTCGAGTACGTGTTCCGTCATCCTCTGCTCCATGAAGTTGCCTATAACGGCCTTTTGAAGCGACGGCGCCGCGAGCTGCACCTCCGGATTGGCGGAATAGTCGAAGGGCTCTATGCTGATCGCCTCGATGAATTTGCCGAGTTTTTGGCGAACCAGTACTACCGGAGTGATAATTCGGCCAAGGCCCTGTTCTGGCTGCAGCGGGCCGGGCAGAAGGCACGCGAGCGGTATACGCTGGCCGAAGCAAGTACCTTCTACGGCCGGATCACGGAATTGCTTGAAGACAGTGATTTTTCGACCGCGGAACACCGGATGCTGGCCCAGGAAGCCCATGAAGCTTTGGGCGATGCGTACCGACTGCGCGGCGATTATGAGCGAGCACTGGAATCGTACCGGCGACTCGAAGCCCTGGCGGTTGACAAGAATGACCCAGTCCTTGCCCACAGCCGCCTGAAACGGGCAATGATCGACGTTCACCGCGGCAGTCTTGACCAGGCCCTGGCGAACCTGGACCAGGCCGATGCGCTCTTGAGCGGCAGCAGTGAGGAGGTCATGCTTGAACGGGCCGAAGTCGGCACCCGGCGTGGTCAGGTCATGCGACTGAAGGGGAGGACCGAGGATGCACGGCGTGCGGTGCTGCAGTCGATCGAGGCGGCGGAAACGGTCGTGGGGCGGAAACCCGGGACCGATGTTGCCCGGCGGGCGAAAAAGATTATTGCCAGCTCCCATCACGATCTCGGGCTGACCTTCGCGGTCCTGGGCCGGTACGAGGAAGCCGTTGCCCTGTATCGGCAGTGCATTACCGATTTTCAGGAATTGGGTGATAAGTTCGCCGTTGCCAGTGCCATGCACAATCTGGGCCGGATATATCAGGATCTTGGCGAGAGCCACAAGGCGCTCGACATGTTCGTCAAGAGCCTGGACACGTTTGAGCGGATCGGTTTTGGCCAGGGCGTGGCTACCGCGCACAACAGCATCGGCTATACCTACCACGAGCTGGGCGACCTCAAGAAGGCGGATGAAATGTACCGGAAGTACTGGGCGATTTCGCAGGAGATCGGCTACAAGCGGGGCATTGGCGGTGCCCAGTGTAACCTTGGGGCAATTCACCGGGAGCGCGGCGAGTATGAGCCGGCGCTGGCATATTTCCAGAACTATCTAAGAGGGGCTGAGGAAATGGACGACCGTGGCGAAATCGGTGACGCCCATGCCGCGATCGCGCTGCTCTTCCTCGACCAGGGCAAGAATGAGCAGGGTTTTGCTCACATCGAGAAGGCGGAAGTCGTCTTCCGTTCGATGAATGAAAAACGGAACCTGCTCGATGTCTTGCGCACCAAAGCCGAACTGCTCATGGGTTCAGATGCCGGCCGGTCTCTGGCTTGTGCCCATGAGGCGCTGGCGCTCTCCGGGGAGATCGGTTCTGATTTCTGCCTGGGCAATAGCCATTTGACGATGGGCCGGGTTTCTCTTGCGGTCGGCGATTTGAGCAATGCGGCGAGAAACCTCAAAGTTGCAGTCGATCTGCTGGTCAAGGTCGGACAGAAGAAACCAATGGCCGATGCCTACCTTGAATACGCGCGATTCCTCAAGAGCCAGACGGTGCGCAACGGCTTGCCGCGCGAGGAAGCCGAGGTCTATTTCCGCAAGGCACGCCAGCTCTATGAGGAGATGGGGCTGCCCAACATAGTCGCAAAATGTGTCTGGTAGTGGATGGTGAAACGGTGAAGGTCGGCACGAATGTGTCTCGGAGAGAAAAGCGACTGGCCGCGGTACGGCTCAGCGCCGTCGTCCGCAGAAAATCCCCATCGCTGACGCCTTGAAAGACGTGCATCGGCTGTTGAGCCCGGCGGGAACGGTTCACGTCGGTTCCAAATAGTACCGTCCGACCCAAACGGGCGGACCACGCATAACCGGCCTTAGCTACTCGAAGAGCTTCAAGTATTCGGCGTAGCCTTCCTTCACCAGATCCTCCTTAGGGATGAAGCGGAGCGAGGCGGAATTGATGCAGTAGCGCAAACCGGTCGGGGCAGGCCCGTCATCAAAGACATGGCCGAGGTGGGAATCAGCGTGCTTGCTTCGTACTTCGGTCCGGACCATCCCTTGGTTCGTATCTGGCTTTTCGACGACCACCGCGGCGTCGATAGGCTTGGTGAAGCTGGGCCAGCCGCATCCGGAGTCGAACTTGTCTTTCGAGCTGAAGAGCGGTTTGCCAGAGACGATATCGACGTAGATCCCGTCGCGCTTGTTGTTCCAGTATTCGTTGCCGAAAGGTCGTTCGGTTTGGTTTTCCTGGGTTACCGTGTACTGAAGTGGGGTCAGTCGTTTCTTCAACTCCTCGGCCGAGGGTTTGATATGCGGGTTATTATTCATCGATAACTCCTTTTTTTCTTCACGGCCCCAGGTCTTCTTGATGTAGGCGTCACGGCCCGACAGGAGTCGATAGCTCTTGTAGCGCACCGGGCACTTCTTGTAGTAGTCCTGATGATATTCCTCGGCGGGGAAAAACTCGGTCAACTTGAGAATCTGGGTCGCGATCTCTTTCTTGAACCGACCGCTCTCTTCAAGGGACTTCTTCGACGCCTCGGCCAGCCTCTTCTGGTCGTCGCTCGTGTAGAAGATCGCGGTCTGATATTGGCTCCCGCGGTCCGCAAATTGGCCGCCGGCATCGGTGGGATCGATCTCGTGCCAGAACACATCGAGCAGTCTCTCATAGCTTGTTCGTTTTGGATCGTACGTGATCTGAACCGCTTCAGTGTGGCCGGTTGTCCCGGAACAGACCTCTTCGTAGGTGGGATTCCTGACCGTACCCCCGGTGTAGCCCGCGGTCACCTCAATAACCCCTTCAATCTTTTCAAAAGGCGCCTCAAGGCACCAGAAACAGCCGCCGGCAAATACGGCCTTGGCCAGCTTGGCGTCCGGGCCAGTAGCCGCCTTTGCTTTCTTGGACGACGGACTGCTTTGAGAGAAGCTCAACAGTACCGGCATGAAAACTACAAATAAAGTCAGCGTTTTCATTATTGTGTTCTCCATACGGTTCAGGCTTTAGACAATCCGAGAGTCGGAACGTTTACTGGTCTTGCCGACGACGCGGCCCGTTTCAGATTCCCGACGCCCGTGAACGAAATGAAACATAACCCGCGCTGTGTCGCCCGGCGACAATGCGATTGACTTAAAGCCGGGTCGGCATATACTTGGCCCGGGAAAGACGTGAAGAAATCACGCAATTCGCTCACGCCCTGCGGCCTTGACTGCGCGGCCTGTTCGATTCATCTGCGGACCGAAGAGGAGCTGGACTACTGGGGTAAGCAGAATGTCGACCCGGATAAGATCCGCTGTGACGGTTGCCGGTCCGACCGCCGAGGGGCACACTGGTCGCCGGACTGCAAAATCCTGCAGTGCTGCGCATACGACAAGGGCTTGGAGTTCTGCGCGCAGTGCAGTGATTTTCCTTGTACCGCCTTGCAAGAGTGGGCCGGGGGATACGGCCACCATGCCATGGCGGTTGCCCGGCTCAAACAAATGAAGCAGCAAGGCATCGAGGAGTGGATCCGGTCATACTTGGTTCTTGACCCGGGGACTCATGAGCCTTGACGCGATTGCCGTATTTCTTCTTCTTGCGCAGGGCGGGTTGATTCAGCCCTCGCCCGCCGCAAGGCACGACAGCCTGTATGAAAAGCACGTCGCCGGGCTTAAGCAGAAATACGACCTTTCTAAATTCGCCGTTGTCATTGAGAAGCCATTTGTTGTGATCGGCGATGAGGTCCCGGGCCAGGTCAAACAGCGTGCCGAGAATACCATCCGATGGACGGTTGACCGACTGAAGCAAGATTTCTTTACCGATGACCCGAGCGAGATAATCGATATCTGGCTTTTCCGGAATGATCTGAGCTACCAATTCCACGCCAAGAGCTTTTTTGGTGACATCCCTTCAACGCCTTTCGGATACTACTCAAGTGAACACAAGGGCCTGATCATGAACATCGCGACCGGCGGGGGCACGCTCGTCCACGAAATCGTCCATCCCTTCATGAGGGCGAATTTCCCCTCTTGTCCCCCGTGGTTCGACGAGGGACTGGCTTCGCTCTACGAGGCTTGTCAGGAGCGGGACGGCCACATAGTGGGCCTGCCTAACTGGCGCCTGCGAATACTTAAGAAAGCAATTGGCCTGAAGGCAGTGCCGTCGTTTTACCGGCTCACCTCGCTTGATGCCGATGAGTTTTACGGGGAAAACCAGGGCGTTTACTACAGCCAGGCCCGGTACCTCTGCTACTACCTGCAGGAGAAAGGGCTCCTGGTTCGATACTATCACGAGTTTCGGGATAATCGAGAGCGCGACCCAACTGGTTACAAGACGCTGGTCCGGATTCTGGGACAGAAAGATATGAAGGTCTTCAAGAAGAAGTGGGAGAAATTCACCCTCTCGATTGACTTTCCAGAAGAGTAAGGAGGATTCCATCTATCAAGGAGGTTCTTTATGCTGAAAGAGTTTCGCGAGTTCGCCATGAAGGGCAACGTGGTGGACATGGCGATCGGCATCGTCGTGGGTGCGGCGTTCGGAACGATCGTCAACTCGCTCGTCAGCGATGTGATCATGCCGCCGTTCGGTGTGCTCCTGGGGAATGTCGATTTCTCCAGCCTCTTCATTGTCCTCAAGAGCGGCAAGATCGCCGGACCCTATATCTCTCTGGCTGAGGCCAAGGCCGCCGGCGCGGTGACAATCAACTACGGCGTGCTCATCAATGCCATCATCAGTTTCCTGATCGTTGCCTTCGCGATGTTTATGGTGGTACGGAGCATGAACCGGCTGCGGAAAAAGCAAGCTCCGCCTGCCGCGGCGCCGACCACCAAGGAATGCCCGTTTTGCTATACGGCAATTCCGCTCAGGGCGTTGCGCTGTCCGAATTGCACTTCACAACTTGAGGTCGTCAAGTAGGGGGCCTTGTCTCGGGCCGATGGGCTTGGCCGGAGACAACTTGGCGTAATCCATTGATTCATCAGGTTGTCTAAATGGGGTATTGGGAGCGAAGAACACCGACGCTTGGGCCGGTTATCTTCGAATGTGAAGGGTTAGGAAGGAGTTAGAGATGGATATCAAGGCGATTCTGGACGGAATGAAGATTGCTCTGCAGACTGAGCTGAATGGCATTCAGTTCTACAAGACAGCGGCCGAGCATACCGAAGACAAAAAGGGTAAAGAGACTTTCCAACTGCTGGCCGGTGATGAAGCCCGCCATTTCGTAGCGTTGAAAAAGCAGTACGATGCTTTGGCCAAGTCAGGCAAGTGGGCCGAACCAGTTGAGCTTGGTGATGCCTCAATCCTCAAAGGACCCAGTCCGATCTTCTCAGACGAATTCAAGGCGGGCATCAAGGACCGGCACTACGAGATGTCCGCACTGAGTATTGGCGCACTGCTGGAAACGAATTCGATTGATTTCTACAGGAAGATGAAGGAGCAGGTAAGCGACCCGCCGGCGCGTCGGCTTTTTGAAGAACTCCAGAAGTGGGAGGAGAATCACCTGTCGGCAATCGTTGCGCAGCTCAATCTGGTTAAAGAAGATTACTGGGCTCAGGCTAATTTTGTACCGCTGTTCTAACTAAGAAAGGAGACGCAAATGACCAAGAAGAAGACGGTGAATAGGACCAAGAGCAAGAAAGGCGCCAAGTTTGTATGCACCGATTGCGGACTGGTGGTAACCGTGGACCGTGATTGTGGCTGCCTGGATATGCATGAGCTGACCTGCTGTGGCCGGCCCATGAAGCTGAAAAGGACAAGAAAGTAGCGCCGGGGCTTGTCCCCGGCCAGGGTTGTGGTTGGGGATGAACCCCAACGCTACATTTTGTTTAAAAGGTACATTTTTCTGGATCACCTGTAAGCAGAGTAGCACAAAGTGGAAGGAGTGTTATGACTAAGAAACTGCAAGTCTATAAATGTGAAATATGTGGTAACATCGTTGAGGTCCTGCATGAGGCCGACGGTGAGTTGGTGTGCTGCGGCCAGCCGATGAAGCTGATGGTTGAGAACACAGTTGATGCCTCAAGAGAGAAGCATGTACCGATGATCGAAAAGCAGACCGGCGGCATCATGGTGAAGATCGGCAGTGTGCCCCATCCGATGGAGGACAAACACCACATCGAATGGATCGAGTTGATTGCCGACGGCCGGATCTG
Organism: uncultured bacterium; assembly: GCA_964354155.1. Lineage (GTDB taxonomy): Bacteria > Hydrothermota > Tepidihabitantia > SM23-42 > CAYGYG01 > CAYGYG01. The sequence goes on from CAYGYG010000007.1 coordinate 74,413, forward strand.
CCGCCATTTCCTGAAGCCCGGTGAAAAACCCGAGGCTTTCTTCAAGATCGACGGAGGAGTACTAACCGCACGGGAATACTGTAACCTGCACGGCCTCTGGAAGAGTTAGCGCTCGGCGGGTATCAAACGACCAGCCGGCGGTCCCTTTTTTGAAGGGACGGTCTTGAGAGATCGATCACTGAAAAAAGGAGCGATTAATGATTAAACCAATAGCCATTGGCCGCCGAGTGCCGTTTTTCGTGCTTAAAGACCAGAATGGTAGCGACGTGCGGATGAGCAAGCTGGCGGGCAAGCGTGTTTTGCTGTCGTTTCACCCGCTGGCATGGACGAAAATATGCTCTCGACAAATGAAGTCGCTGGAAAAGAATCAGTCCGTATTCGACAAGCTGAGGACGCTTGCATTGGGCCTGAGTGTCGATACGATACCATCCAAATTCGCATGGGCTAGGTCGCTGTCGATCAAGAAGACGCAGTTGCTGTCGGACTTCTGGCCCCATGGGCAGGTGGCCAAGAGACTCGGCCTATTCCGCGCCAAGCAGGGATTCTCGGAGCGAGCCAACGTTGTCATCGACGAAAAGGGAAAGGTAGTATTTGTAAAAGTCTACCCGATCAAGGAACTTCCTGATATCAAGGAGATAATCAGTTTTCTCAAGGGTGCTGGCACGGTCAAGGGTGATTTGGACAAGCTTCTGGTCGCGGCCATGGAGAGCGAGGTGATGGCTCAGAAATTTTATACGAAGGCGGCGGCCCGCGCGGCAAGCGATACCGGAAAGGAATTCTTCAACGAATTGGCTGCATTCGAACACTTCCATTATGAAAATGTGAAGAAAATAATCGAATCTCGGAACAAAAACCGGACGTTAAGGCTGACTGGTCCGAAGCCAAGATTGAGGGAGGTTACGTCGGAAGTGAAGGGCGAGTTTGAGCCTAATAAGGATGAAATCATTAATGTGTTGGGTCTGGCAATCAGAGCGGAGAAGGAAGCGCAGGAAAGGTACAAGAGAATAGCGCGGATGATGGAAGACGATGAAGGCAGGGAAATATTCAGCGGTCTGGCCCACGATGAATTCCGCCACCAGCGCTTGCTTGAAGACCAGCTCTACCAGATATCCAACCGGGGAACGATAATCTGGGAATAACCGCAAGGACCGTCGAGTCACCCGGTGCGGTTGATCCGGTCCTGGTTAGACTCAAGACAAGGAGGCTTTTATGTTGATGCGATTGGCGATGCTGTGCTCAGTTCTGGCAGGCGTGACCTCGGCCCACCCACCTTCCGGTATTGATCTTAAGTTCGATGTCGGGTCGAGCTTGCTCAGCGTGCGGATTGAGCATCAAGTAAAGGACATGACCACACACTTTGTTGGCAAGGCCGTGGTGATGCTGAACGGGGAGGAGATCATCACGCAGAAAATGTCCCGGCAAATGAATAATGTCGAGCAAGGCTTGATCTACAAGATCATCGACGCTAAGCCGGGTGATGAAATAGCGGTGAGCGCAACCTGCAGTATCTCGGGCAAGAAGAAGGCCTCGATCAAGGTGGCGGGGAGTAGGGAGTAACCGGACTTCCCTACCACCCGGTACGCCAGGCGGAGAAATTCACGGTCGGCTTGAAGTAAGCGCCGGGTATCCCTACTTCACCAGGTAGATCTCGACGCGGCGGGAAAGATCGGCTTGTTCCTTGATTGGCTTGGTCTTGGAGAAGGCCATGACCGCAATCCTTTCTTTTTCCACGCCGTGGAGCTTCACCAGATAGTCAAGCACGCTGTTGGCCCGGGCCAGCGACAGAATCTCGTTATACTCGATGCTGCCGGAGAGGTCGGTATGGCCGCGCAGTTCAGCTTTGACCTGGGCGTGGCCTTTCAAAAACTCGGCGATACGATCGAGCTCCGGTTTCTGGTCGTCGCGGATGTTCGCGTTATCTATGTCAAAATAGACAACGGCCTCGGGCGTCTCGCCCAACAGCTCGATCGGCCGGAGCCGGAGCGTGTCAAACTGATCATCGGCAATCGCAATCTTACTCGAGAGCTGAACATAGTTGTTCTTATTGACTTTGACTTCGTAACTGCCGGGCTTGAGCGTGAGTTCGAAATATCCGTCGGAGTTGGCGGTCACGGCATGCCGTGTCGCACCGGTGACATCGACCCGGGCATCGGACGCCGGGATTCCGCTCTTTTGATCAAGAACGAGGCCGGCGTAGGTGACGCTCACCCGGTCGAGCAGGAAGCTACTCAAAGTCGCCTTCTGAGATTCAACCACCACGGCCCTTGATTCGGGCGCGTAGTTCTGAGCTTCCACTTTGACGGTGTAGACACCTTTGGGCAGACCGTAGAATCTGTAGACGCCGTAATCCTTTGTCGACGTTACCTTTTCATCAAGCTCGACGACGGTGGCTTGGGCTAGGACCGGGGCCTTTGTATTTCCGTCGCGAATCTCGCCGGCAACCATTCCGGTCGGCATGATTTCGCGCTCGCGGGTCAAGGACGAGTTGAACGACAGACCGAGGTTCGCGCCGAGAAGGCGGAAGTCGCTGACCAGTCCGAGATCCGCGCCCAAAGTCAGGCTCAAGCGATGAAATGGATGGAATTTGAGTCCGGGTGTAACCCGCCAGAGCCAATCACGCTCATGATTGCGGGAGAGTTCCATGAAATAGGTGAAAAATTTCGAAGGCAGCTCAGCCGCAAACGCAAAAGTAACGGGAAACTCAGACGACAAGCCTTTACGGCCAAGCGGTACGCCTAAATTGAGGTGGCCCCGGACCGGCAGCAGACTCCAGCGCCGTCCGAAGTCGTAGGTCCCGAGTACTTTCGGGTAGGCGATGAACTGATCATTCGAGTAGGGGTCGCGGCCGATCGGCAGAGTCAGAGAAAGATCACCGGCAAGATAGAAGTCACCTTTCGAAAGCCAGAGGTTCTTGATGCCGATGTCGGTATCGCCCATATCGTTTTCGAAATCACTTTCGTTGAGCGGATTTCGGGCGCGTCCGATGCCATGAATGCGCCAGATTGAGTACAGTTCCACGCGCCGCCTGGGGACGTAGGCGACCCCGATGCGGCCCGACGCATAGTCAATCACGGTGTCACTATAATCGTAACGATAGCCTTCGCCGTCGGCAGTCATTATCAACATGGCCCGTTCGTCGACGAGCCACTCAACGTCGGCGCATTTCGTACGATAGATACCCTTCCCCCCAAACGTCGACGGAAAGCTCAATAATATCAGCAAGAACACCATATGTCGTCTCCTTTTGGTTAACTTATCCCATTATAGCAATGTCTAAACATATGTCAAGCGGGACACTCGGTCGAGTAGTTCGGTGAGGGCAAAGAGCTTGACTTGTCATGGATATCCTCTATAATCTATAGAAAAGGATGACTTATGTCGCTAAAGGAAATAATCGATGCGCGTCGTGCCTATCGTTCCCTGGAGCGGATTGAAATCTCCGCGGACCTGATCGCGGACTTGGGCGAACACGCAAGATTGTCGCCTTCGTGTTTTAATAACCAACCCTGGCGATATGTTTTCGTAAGAGACCGGACGATTCTCGGGAAATTCCGGGAAGCTCTGGCCAAGGGCAATGAATGGGCCAACGATGCTTCCATGATTGTGGTCGTCTATACCCGCAAGGAACTCGACTGCGACGTAAAAGGCCGGGAGTATTTCCTTTTTGACACCGGTATGGCCACGGCCTTCATGATCTTACGTGCCACCGAATTAGGATTGGTGGCGCATCCGATTGCCGGCTACCACGAAGACAAGGTGAAAGAAATCGTCGAACTGCCCGGTGATGTGCAAGTCATTACCCTGGTTATTGTCGGCAAACACTCAGGCGAGATAAAGCCGGTCCTGTCGGAAAGACAGGTTGAGTGGGAGAAGACCCGGCCCGACCGCCTGCCCCTGAAGAAATTCGTCTTTTTCGACCGGTACGAGGCGGACAAATGATGGATGTTTATCTTGATAACCATTCGGCAACCAGGCTGGACGACCGGGTCTTGAACGACATGATGCCGTACTTGCAGGGCGAGTACGGTAACGCCCAATCGATGCATGATCCGGGCAGCCGGGCCAAAGATGCGATTGAAAAGGCCCGGGACCAGGTTGCGCGCTTGATTCATGCGCGACCCGAAGAGTGCTACTTCACTTCATGTGGTTCGGAGGCGAACAACCTGGCGATCAAGGGCAGTGCCCAGGGACTTGCCGAAAAGGGGAAGCACATTATTGTGTCGAGCATTGAGCACTTCTCCGTGCTCTACGCGGCACGGCGGTTGGCGCAGCAGGGATACGAGACTACCTTCCTGCCGGTTGACAAGGACGGGTTGGTCACCCCGGGTGCGGTTCGGGAGGCAATGCGGAGCGATACGGTGTTGGTTTCGGTCCATCATGCCAACTCCGAGATCGGCACGGTTGAACCGATTGAAGAAATAGGACGGATCTGTCATGAAAAAGATGTGCTCTTTCATACCGATGCCATTGCGACATGCGGAATTCTGCCGGTCGAGGTGAAGGCTCTCAATGTCGACCTGCTCAGTATCGCGGCCTCGCAATTTCATGGCCCGAAGGGAGCCGCTGCTCTGTTCGTAAGAAAGGGTCTCCGCGTCATTCCGCAGATCGACGGCGGCGTCCAGGAGAGTGGGCGCCGGGCCGGGACCGAGAATGTCGCCGCGATCGTTGGTATGGGTAAGGCCTGTGAGATTGCCCAATCCGAGATGGCGGCGAATCGCCTCAAGATAACGGGATTGCGCGACCGGCTGGTCCGAGAACTGCCCAGGTATATCGACTACGTCTATCTCAATGGACATCCTGAGAAGCGGCTGCCGGGGAATGTCAATTTTTCCGTAGAGTTTGTCGAAGGCGAGGGGCTGCTCCTGCTTTTAAACGAGAAGGGCATCTATGTTTCAAGCGCCTCGGCGTGCGCATCCAAGGCGCTCAAGATGTCCCATGTGCTGACGGCGACGAACATTGACGCCGCGGTCGGCCAGGGAACCATACTGATGACGTTCTCCAAGTACAATACCGAGAGCGATGTCGATTATGTGCTCAAGGAGTTTCCGCCGGTGGTGAAGAGGCTGCGGGAGCTTTCTCCGCTCTATGCGTATTTTCTCAAAACGGGCAAACGGCAGGCCGCGGGTCCGGGCACTGACTACGAACGCAGGCACGAAGGCGAAGAAGAATAGCGGGCGGTGATTATCGGAACACTTTTGGCACAATAAGAGAGAAGGCCGTCTTGACAAGACGGCCTTCTTCGTTGATCACCGACAACTAATCTTCGTCTTGCTTTAGACCCGGGAGCGCGAGGGAGATCTTCTTGTAGTCATCCGGTATTCTAAAGAGTTGATCCGATAGCGGCTTAGTACTCAAGTCGGACATGGTTGTTGCATGGGTCCGGATGCTTTCCTTGCCTTTCTGGTCCACGGTCTTATCGGTGGTTATGGACTTAAGGAAGAGGCCGATTTCTTTATAAGGCTCCATTTGAATCTGAATCAGAGTGTCGAGACCGGCCATCCCCGTGCGGAACGCCTTGCGGTTGAAGGCCGTCGCCATATCCTTCAACGCGATATCCTTGGTGCCCCAAATCTCGCGCGTCTGCTCAGAGTGTTGCTTCACTTTCATGATCATGACTTTCATTTCCATATCATAGGAAGTGGTGATCATGATGTGCTTGCATTGATAGCCGGCCACAGCATCATCCGGCAATTCAGTTACCTCGACCTTGAGGTTCGTGATCTTCATCTGGATGAGCTGACTCATCGCTCCCGTGAACTGGAGCATAGAGTCAAGATTGACCGCGGTGTAGGTCTTTTCCTCAGGGTCGACGATGTAGACGAGGTTGCTGTCGCCGCGATACAGCCACCAGTTACCTTTCTCGTTGAAGCCCTTAGCGCCTTTCGCGGTCTTGACGAATTCCTCACGGACGTTACCGTCCTGAGCGTAAGCGTGGGTGACAGTTGTGTCGGTTTCGCCGCCGGTTTTAGACACGGTTGTCGCCTGCCACTCAAGTCCGGCGAACATAGGGCTTGCGGATAGGATCAACAGAGCAATACACATAACGACCAACTTCACTTTCATGAAAAACCTCCTGTTGCAGTAAGCCTAATCAGTTTGGATTGCGACTTGAATCGATGCTGATATGATAACCAGAAAGGGGCCGGTGTCAACGCGAGATACGATTGGCCTTCTCGGTAATCGACAGAAAGGACTTGACATAGAGCACGCAGAGCATAGGATGTCCGTGCTGGGAATAGTCCTCAAGATGAGACCTTTGCTTTCTCTTGCCCGGCGAGGAATCGATGATGCGTGTTGCTGTTCTGCTTGGCGCCGCGGTCTTGTTTGGTCTGGCACCGTGCGGCACCGGGTTACTATTCGGGCCGTTTGAGAGCAAGCCGTATCTCACGCCAACCGGCACGCCCTGGAGTTCGGTCAATATCGGCTGGAATACGGCGACGCTCGAGTCAACCAGGGTTGCCTATGGACTGACCTCGGCGCTGGGCGACACGATCAGACTAGAGGGTGTGCGTAACTACCACCACGCAAGGATCACTGGATTGCTGCCTGACTGCGAATACTACTACCGCGTGCTGCCGGCCGGGAATCTGAACCGATTCAGGACTTTCCCGGCCCGATCGGACACCGGCGTATTTATCGTCGTGGGGGATACCCGTACGGATTCGGCTGCCCACCAGTCCGTGGTCAATGAAATTGCCGGGTACGACCACGATTTCATCATCAACTGCGGCGACCTGGTCGAGGACGGTAACCTTGACAGCCTCTGGCAGATGTTTTTCAGTATCGAAGATACCTTGCTTGAGACAACGCACTTCCTGCCGGTACTAGGCAACCACGAAGCGCCCTATTGGCAATATGATACGCTCTTCAGCCTGCCGGACTCGGAAGAGTACTATTCAGTGGACTGCGGCAATATTCATGTCGTGGCGCTCAATACCGAGACCAACCTTGTCGGCCCGCAGCTGTCATGGCTGAGGCAGGATCTGGAACGGAACCGAAATAATGACCGGACTGACTGGACGATTGTCGCCTTCCATCGTCCGCCCTACTCATCCGGCAGTCACGGCAGCCAGCTCGACGTGCGCGAGGCTTGGTGCCACCTTTTCGAGACTTACCAGGTTGACCTGGTTTTCGCCGGGCATGATCACGACTACGAGCGCACCGTACCGATCAACGGGGTCGTTTACGTTATCTCGGGTGGGGGTGGAGCGCCGCTGCGCGGGGTCGGCACTAATCCGTGGACTGCCTATGCGGAGAGTACGTACCAGTTCTGTCAGGTCGAAATCAAGAACCGTTATCTAAGAATGCGAGCCGTCAAACCCAACGGTACGGTGTTCGATTCATTGATCATCGACAAAGGCCGATTCGAACCCAAGGGGACGACGGGTCTGCCCAACCGCAGACTTAGCGTCATTCCCAACCCGATGCACGACCAGGTGGTGATCAGCTGTCAGCTCGACCAGCCCCGGCGACTCCGGCTCAGCATCGCCGACCACGCGGGTCGCGAAGTGACAATCCTCAAGGACACTGATGAACCGGCCGGACTCTACCTTCTGATCTGGGATGGTCGGGATCGGCGCGGAAAATCGGTCGGTGCTGGCGTCTACTTTGTGGTCGCGCAGGTGGGCGGCGAGGTATGGATGAATAAGATCACACGGGTGTCGGGCGATTGACAGGCTTAGTGGAACCCCAAAAAAAGAGGACCCTGGTTCATCAGGGTCCTCTTTCTCTCAAGGGTTTGAATCAGTGACTGACGACCATTTTTCTTGTTGCCACGCCCTGCTCAGTCTCAAGGCGGTAGAAATAGACGCCCGAAACGACCGGCTTGCCTGACGCATCTGTGCCATCCCAGTAAGCTGAGTGTCGGCCCGCCGCAAGTCTGCTCTCAAGAACCGTTGTCACCAGCTTGCCGGACAGGTCGAATACCCTGAGTGACGCGCGCGATGGCACTTCAAGCTGGAACGCAATCCTGGTTCCGGCCACAAGCGGGTTGGGCGTGTTCTGAGCCAGCACGAACCGGCTCTGCTCCCAGCGGCTGCCGCTTACCTGCTCTTCAATCCCGACGGCAGGCAGAGGCCGGCGCCCGGCCGCGATGTAGCTCCAGGTTGTCCGGCCATTGCGGTGGTCGGACCACTCGCAGTAGACATAGTTCGAGTCGGTGTCGATCTGCTGGTAATCGCCCTGCTGTGAGGAACTCGCCGCTGTATATGAAGGCGTGACATCGTTCACTCGTTCATTTGGACGCCAGGTTACGCCGCCGTCGGTCGAGTATGAATAGTAGGTGTCGCCAGAGTTGGTTGGATAGTAATTGCGGGAATCAAGCCAGAAGACGTGGGGCCGGTTGTAACGGTCAATGCTGATCCATGAGCAGTACTGGTCAGAATCAGTATTGGTATCATCGTTAGCCCTTACCGGTGCGCCCCAGGTCGTGCCGCCATCGGTTGACGATATTACGCAGATGTCCCAGCCGGCGCCGCGCATACTGTTCTGAACCGTAACGTAGATCTTGCCGGTCGCATCGCAGGCCATGGATGGAAAACTATGATTGGCCCGCCAGCCGCTGAGATGGCTCGACGATGTCAGAGAGAGAATCCGGGTCGCGGTACCCCAGGAAGCGCCGTTGTCCGTAGAGCGGTTGAACCAAATTTCGGTCGGGACCCACTGGCACGGCTGTCCCCAGACTGCATAGACGTGGCCGTTGGTCGGATTGACCGCCGGGCACGAGCCTTGGCCGCCGGCGCTTGATATATTCTGGTCGCCGGTATTCCAGGTTCGACCCCAGTCCGAAGAGCGGCACATACGGATCCAGTTGGTGCCGCCCGTGAAGTCGCTGTAGGAGCAATAGAGATAGCGTCCCCAGGTCTTAAACATCGGTTTGTCCGTGAAAGTACTGGTCCCGCGATCAACGCGAACCGTATCACTCCAGGTCAGCCCGTAATCGGACGAGAATCGGATGAAGAGATGATAACCTCCGCCCGATGGCTGGTTAATGCCCAAATTGTAGCAGGAATCACGGCCATTGCCGTTGATGCAAACGTCGACCCAGAACCAGCCTTGATGGTCGTAGTAGGCGGTGTAGGTTTGACCAGAGTTCGTGCTGCGAGCCCAACGACATTGCCAGGCCGAGCCAGTGTTGTAGTTGTAGCCAAGAACGATGTATCCCGGTTGGGTGCCACCCTTGCGTACGACGAACAACGCTCCATCCGGAGGGTTGGAGTAATCCATGCTGTCCGCTAGTGCGTTGGCCAGCCACGGCGGGTCGGGATTGAGGAATCGCTGGGGAGGGTCGGTCGGTACCGAAACCGGGCCAGTTGGACTGTAATCGGGAATCGTCGGCATCGCTTGCTGGGCAAAAGCCCCGCCGACCCCACCGAAATAACCACCAAACAGTAGGCCTACAGAGAGCAGACACGCAAGCTTTCTCATATTACGCTCCTTTTGTTTGTCCTCAACTATGCAGATTCTCTCATCTTGTAAAGATGTTTGGACAAGATGCGTGACAGTTGGTTTAGTCAATAAGGGCGGTCTACGCGAGGCTTTGCTCAAGTCATCATATTCAATGAGTTTGGCCCAGGCGGAGAAATGATCGCCAATCGACAGATCGTACACCTGCTGTCTGCACCCGCACGATTTTGGCACCTTCATCGATCGTACATGGAATTCTTCTATTTGCCTATTGACATGCGACGGCCGACGGTTATACTGGCGAGTTAACATTAGTTGGATTCGCGAATTGCGAAACAGGTGGCGGGCCCATAATGAGGCATGCGGCATCATGTGAAAACAACAAGGAGGTCTAATTTGAAGACGAAGTGTCTGCTCCTTACTCTGCTTCTATTAGTGACAGCTGGGCTTGCCGACTGGGAAGCGGTCGGTCCGTACGGGGGATACCTGCGCTCGGTCGTCGTGTCGCACACCAACGATAATATCGTCTACGCGGTATCGTACAACTACCCGGCGCAGTACGCACGATCGACCAACGGCGGAGCCACCTGGACGACCATGGGCGGCATCCCGAGTAACGCCTACGCCACGGCGATCGACCCTACCGATCATAACAAGCTCTACACCGGCGGCGGCTCCTATTTCTACCGTTCGACGAACGGCGGCACGACCTGGCTCAGCACCTACGCATCAAACACATATCCGTACGGGATGGTCGTGAATAGTTCGACGCCCACGACCGTGTATGGGGCCGGCTACACCTACGACGGCACCAAGTGGCGCATGTCATTCTACAAGAGCAGCAACAGCGGCGCGAACTGGAGCACAACCTATCTGGCCGACAGTGCGAGTTACGCCTACTGCATCGGTCTTGACCGAACCAATCCCAGCAACATCTACGTCGGCGGCTACACCTACATGAACAGCACGTACTATCCCATGATCTACAAATCAAGCAACGGCGGTACGAATTGGACCCAGCTGACCAATGGCATCCCAACGTCCGGGTACTACGTATATTCGGTGGCGGTGCATCCGACCAACTCGAACATCGTCTATCTCGGCATCTACACGGCAGGGATCTACCGGTCAACCGACGCCGGCGCCTCGTGGACCCAGGTTTCGACCCACTACTACAACTATGCCATGGCCACGAGCATTGCCGACCCAAATGCTGCCTTGGTCACCGGCTACAATGACGCGTACAAGACGACGAACGCCGGTGCGACCTGGTTTGCCGACACGGTCGGGTTCAAGGGATTGAGTGCCTTCGGTCTGGCCATGAGCCAGACCAATGGACAGGTTGCCTATGTCGGTGACAACATGGGTGCTTTCAAGACGACCAATGGCGGGACACGGTGGTTTTCGACCAACAACAATCTTAACCTCGGGGCGATCGCCAGTTTTGCGGTGGCACCTTCGTCACCGGCGACGATCTATACTTCGTTTGAGGAAGTTGGTGTGTTCAAAACGACCAACAGCGGCACGTCGTGGACTCAATTGCCGACCCCGGTGGCCTGTGGCAACATCTGTGAATTTGCCGTCCACCGGACCAGCCCGCTTGTTGTCTACGGGTTGGAAGGCGCAGGCTGAGGCAACGCCGAGCTCTACAAGAGCACAGACGGCGGGGCCGTCTGGTCAAGTGCGCTAGATAGTTACTATGCCGATGGCGGTGCCTTAATAATCGATCCGAACAACAACTCGGTGTTGTACAGCGGTGGTGCGATTTACGACGGATCGACTTATCTGATGGGCGTGTCGAAGTCGACCGATGCCGGTGTAACCTGGAGCCGCGATACGCTGACCACGGCCTACAGTGTCACCTACGCGCTGGCGGTCGATCGCAGTAATTCGAATGTCGTCTACGCCGGCGGCTATACCGGCCTGTACAAGAGTACCGACGCTGGCAATACTTGGTTTCAGTCCTCAATCGGGCTTACCGGACAGGTATACGACATTGCAGTCGCTTCAACTAAGGCCAATATCGTCTATGCCGGATCCAGTGCGGGTGTGTTCAAGTCGACCAATGCCGGTGCGTCCTGGACCAATACCGGGTGCACCGGGGTGAACGCAGTTCTCATCAATCCCAGTAACGAGAATGAGATATATGCCGCGACGTCGAGCGGTGTATTCAAGAGTACCACCGGAGGCGGCGGATGGACGGCGATGAACGCCGGCCTTCAAAGCCTGAACACGACATCGCTCGGGATCTACCCGGCGCAGTATCTTTACACGGGTACGGACGGTGCCGGCCTATATCGCTGGAGCTTCCTGCTCGGGACACAAGAACAGGAACCCAGCCAGGGCAGGACGGTCTTGGCGGCACAGCCCAATCCTTGCCGGGGCCGGACCCAGATCACGTACCAGCTGGTACGCACGGTCAAGGTCAATCTTGGGGTGTACGATGCGCAAGGCCGACTGGTTAGACAGCTGGCGTGCGGCGAGCAGCCCCAGGGCGTACATTCAGTGGCCTGGGATGGTCTTGATCGACGTGGCGACCGGGTCGCCAACGGCGTCTATTTCTGCAGACTGAAGGCGGATGGACTGAAGCAGATGCAGAAACTGGTGATCGTTGAGTAGGATTGAATCGATCAAAAAGCGCCCGGCAAGTAACGCCGGGCGCTTTTCTTTTGACTTCTAGCTCGCCGGGCCTTTTGGTCTCAGGCGGGGTCCGGACGGCGTATCTTCGACCACAAAGCCAAGTCCATCGATTTCGCCGCGCACGGCGTCGGCTTCGGCGTACTTTCTCTGCTTGCGGAGCTGAGTTCTTCTCTGGGCAAGCTCCTGTGCCTTGTTCTCGTTCTCTAATGATTTGACCTGGAGCTTGTGCAGTTCGTCGATCCGCCGGGCCGAGTGTTTGAGGTCCAGTCCGAGCACCTGGTCCATTGTCTCAACTTGAGCCAGGACGTTTCCCGAGCGGGAATTGAATGTCTCAAGAAGGACCGCCAGAGCCTTGGCCGTGTTAAGGTCATCGGCGATGGCCTCATCAAAACCGGGGGTCGGTTCTCGTGATGACCGGGCCGCGGTAGGCATCCCAAGGCCAGCGCATTTCTGCCAGAGTCGGACCAAGGTGGTCTGAGCCGAGCCCAAGGCCTCCCACGTGAAGTTGGATGGTTTTCGGTAGGAGCCGCCCAGAAAGAAGTAGCGGGCCGAAAGAGGATGGAATCCACGTTGTATCAAGTCGTCAACTGTGTAGAGGTTGCCGAGGGATTTGGACATCTTCTGACCGTCAACATTGAGGAATTGAGTGTGGAACCAGTATTGGACAAAACGCTTGCCGGTTGCGCCTTCGGACTGAGCGATTTCATTGGTGTGGTGAATTCTAACATGATCGATGCCGCCGGTGTGAATGTCAAACTGTTCGCCCAAGTACTTCATGCTCATGGCTGAGCATTCGATGTGCCAACCCGGGAAGCCTCGGCCCCAGGGGCTGTCCCACTGCATAATGTGCTTGGGTTGGTTGGTCACCCAGAGCGCAAAGTCCCAGGGCTGCCGGCGCTCGGCATCGACCTCGACCCTGAGACCGGCCTGCTGTTCTTCAAGATCAAGTTGGGCAAACTTCCCGTAGTCCGGGAACTTCGATGTGTCGAAGATGACGCCGACTTTAGTTCGGTAGGTCAAACCCCGTTCTTCAAGCCTCTTTATGAGCGCAATCATGTCGGCAATGTGTTCGGTTGCACGGCATACGATGTGCGGCCTCAAGACGTTGATCAAGTCCATGCTTCGCCAGAAGTAGTCTTCGTAGAATCGGGCAATCTCCAACGGGGGTTTGCCTTCTTTCTGAGCCCGGGCTTCGATCTTGTCGTCACCCGAGTCTTCGTCGCTGGTCATGTGGCCGACATCAGTAACGTTCATGACTTGCTTGACTCGGAATCCCGCATACTCGAGGGTGCGGCGCAGGATGTCGCTGTTCGTGTAGGCGCGCAGGTTGCCGATGTGAGTGTAAAAATAGACGGTCAAGCCGCAGCAATACATGCCGACCTGACCCGAGACAAGGGGGACAAATTCATCGACCCGGCGTGAAGATGTGTTATAGAGACGAAGATTCATCGGGCCCGCGTTGGCTTGCTTCTCGATACGAACAATCCGACTTGTCCTATTGGCCGAGATAGACGATTTTCCCGGTACGGGCGGCGGTGCCGGCTCGGGCTTGGAAAAAGTAGACGCCCGGTGTGACGCGGCGGCCGATGCTATTCGTGCCGTCCCAGTCGATGAGCGATGAGACAGCGTCAAAGGATTTGACCAGGCGGCCAGAAGCATCATGGATTTGCATTGAGAGTTTTCGGTCGGCAGCCCGGGGACCTAAGACAATGAACCTGGTTGTCTTACGGAACGGGTTAGGTGATACCAGAACCGACCACGAAGGGATCGGTGTTTCTTCGACCGAAGGATCCTGGACCCCAACGATACCACTGACTTTGTAGACCCAGCCGGTCCGGGAATTGGTGCTGAACCACAGAAAGCCGCCGCCGATCGCAAGGCCGGCGGAATTGGCGCGCTCGGTCGGATAGCTGTTGATGACGTTCATGTTGGCCGGATCGAGTTCATAGATCGTCGTATTACCGCCTATCGCCCAGAGGTGGCCACCGTAGTATTCCAGGTCCTGAGGCCGCCAGCTGACATTGAACGTCGCCAGCACCTGGGTAGGGTCGTTGTAGCTCAGCCGATAGATCGCCTGTGCGTTCTGGTCTGAATGCCACAAGTCCTGACCATCATAGGCCATGCCGTAGGAATAGGATCCAGGCGATGTCCAGGTGCCGACTGCGTTGCCGCTCGTGTCGATCTTATGGATTGCATTAGGATAGTAGCCGAGCCACAGATATGTACCATCATGGCCCAACCCATCCAGTCCGCCCGCGTACGATATCGTGGAAACAACCTGCATGTTGCTGGGGTCGATCTTGAATATTTGATCGACCGCATTCTCGCAAGCCCAAACATAACCGTTGCCAAAGGCGACTCCGTTGGCATAATCACCGACATCAACCGAGTCGACAATGGTGAAGTTAGCCGCAATCAGAACCAATGTACATAGTGCTGACATAGAACCTCCTTGGTTGATTGATTACTTCAGGGTACATACTCTTTTCAACTGCTTGATCTGCTCCGGGGTTCCGAAGGTGATCAGGGTATCGCCGGGCTGGATTACCCGGTCTGGACTGGGATTGAACACCAGGCGCTCCTCCCCGGCCGGTTTGATCGCGGGGATGACGATGCCGATATTCCTCGATATCGCCGCATCGCGCAGGGTCGTGCCGGCCAGGTGACAGGCGTCGGCCACCTTCACTTCCTCCAGCACCACATTGACGACCTCACCGTGGAGGATCGCGTCGAGAAACGAAGTTACGGTTGGTTTCAAGGCGGCCTCGGCCAGGCGCAGACCGCCGATCTTCTCCGGCGAAAAGACATAGTCGGCACCGGCCTTCTTCAGTTTGGCAATGGATCCGCCGTGAATGACCCGGGCGATAATCCGGAGTTTCGGATTGAGAGCCCGGGCGGTAAGACAGATATAGAGGTTGTCAGCATCGTCGCCCAGCACCGCGATGATGCCTTGGGCCCGATCGATCTGCGCATTCTTGAGCACGTCTTCTTCAGCGGCGTTGCCGACTACGTAAACCACCCGGGGGTGATCTTCGGCCAGCTGCTTGAGGACTTCCTCATTACGGTCGACAATGACAAAAGGTTTTTTGGCCCGGATGAACTCGTGCACGACGTCTTCACCGACCGCACCCAGGCCGCAGATGATAAAATGGTCCTTAATCCTAGCCAATCGCTGCTCCTTTCTTCGTTTCTTGACCGCTTCGCCAAAAGCGCCTTCGACGACCGAATAGAAGACAAAACTGGCGCTGGTCGAAATAGTCGCGATTCCAATCAGAATCAGGCCGATGGTGAACAGCTTGCCCGACGCGGACAGAGGTCTGACCTCGCCGAAACCAACGGTCGAGATCGTGATGATCGTCATGTAAAGAGACTCGGTAAACGACCAGCCTTCAATGATATGATAGCCGAGCAGGCCGATTACGATCACCGTCGCAATCATTGCAAAGATGATGGCAAAACGTCGGTGGATCACCGCATGAGTATAGGGCAACCGCGGATACAAGTCAATAACCAACTGACCCCCGTAGCGGCGTAAAAAAAGGGCGGTCGTGAAGACCGCCCCGGAGGTTTGACTTGGCTCTGGTGGTTAGAATTATTTATTGTGCTCGGAGTTGCCGCCCCACATATACCAGCCGTCGTCATTGACATCGCCGGTATTGATGCAGTAGAGGTTTCCGTTGTCGCACGCGACAAAAACCATGCCCTTGGCAATGGCGGGTTGAAAGCTCACCGAACCTTCGACTTTTTCTTTCCACAGGAGTTTACCGCTGCGCTCTTGAATGCAGTAGACTTCACCGTTGCCGGAACCGAAGAAAAGCTTGTTGTTGGCCCAGGCCGGCGGGGCGAAGAAACGGCCGCCGATACCTTCTTCTTTTATATCGTATTTATTCGACCATATCTTGCGGCCGGTCTTGGCGTCGACACACTGAACCTCGTCGCCCATGGCGTTGTAGGCGCGGCTGTTCCTTACGACCGGTCTTGAACCCTGATACGCCCAACATCCCGCAACCGATGCCTGCCCGACATTGTCTTTTGCCTGGTTGATTTTGGCGGTACTGGGTGCCGAACCGAAGCCGACACTGGCGTCAAGTTCGGCCTGGGCACTGGTCTTAGCTCCGCTCCGGCCGTGGACCAGGTAAGGGGCTTCGCGCCTGACCCAGAGGTCTTTCTGCTGCTGTTTGCCGGTCGCATTGTCGAGAGTGGCCAGGCCTTCATATTGCTTCACCTTGTCTTGGCCGACCTTTTCTGTCTGGCGCAGGCTGACGAAAACCTTGTCTTCGTATATCGTCGGCGCGCTGGTCGCTTGCTTACTGTCGGACCAGACCAGTTTGCCAGTTTCTCTTGCATATCGATAGATTGTGCCGTCAAAGCAGGTGATGTAAACCGAACCCTTATCGATGATCGGCGCGGATATCAGGTCACCGGCGATCTTGACGTCCCAAACTGGCTTACCGTGCGCCAGGGTCATACAGGCAAGATGATGCGTGCCGTCGTTTCCCGGATAGGCCATGTAGACGTACTGATCATCCGCGGCCGGCTGGCTCATCAAGGGATCGCCCAGCCATTTTTCCCAGACTTTTTCTCCAGTCTTCGATTTCAGGACGTAGATGATGCACGATTCGGTGTTGAAGACCACGTATCCTTTTCTGACGACCGCGGCGGTGGGACCATCGTCGCCCGCCTTGAACATCCAGGCGACCTTGCCGGTTGTTGCTTCAATGGCGTAGAACTCGTAACTGCCGTAGCCGCCGCCGACAAAAATCAGACCGTCTTCGTAGGCGACCGTGGCCAACGGCCGATTGCCCGGAATCGTCAGCTTCCAGCCCGAATGGCCTGAACCGAAACGCATTCTCTCTGGTATAATCTTCTCGCCGGTGTCCGGTGAACGAGGGGATTGGACCACATTGCCCTGATTCGTCTGCTGTGGTTCGGCATTAACCTGTGCAAAGACAAGAGATGTTAATGATATTGCTAATGTGAGAATCTTAAAGAACATTGTTGTCTCCTTTTGTATGAATATACAGCACACCGGCCCGGATATTCCGTCGACCACCGGTCACTCAACCAGATCGTGCCCGGCTCAAAGGGCACTTTCTCAACAAGATGCACGGCGCGAACGACCCGGATGGCCAGGATCACCTGAAAGATCCAGTACAATAGACCTGTGACGGCCGCGGTTGCGACAAAGACTTTGAGAACGACCATTATTCTACGATTCTACATGATAGGGAACGAAAGTCAAGCAGCGCCGAAAATCTCCACATCACGGATTTCTGGTCTTTTTCAGAAATCGCTGCAAAACCAGTTGACGGCGGAGCAAAGGGCTTTATAATTAGGCATGAAAACTAAGATAATTCTGCCATTGTTTCTTGTTGCTCCGTTACTTTTTTCCGGCATTGACAATCTTCGCTTTCTTGGTCACAACGAAGTGAACCGGGCCCACCTTATGGACGCTGAGGTGGTGGGGACTCGCGCCTATCTCTGCGTCGGGATGAATCCCGGTCTTGAAGTCTACAACATTGCGAATCCGGCGAGTCCAACGCGGCTGTACCAGGCAGGACCGGCGGCCTGGCGGTGCTTTGCTGACCGTGACACGACGCTCTTTCTCTTCTGTCGGCGTGACGGTGTCATTCTCTATGATATCTCTGGCGCCGGCGCCCCGGGTCAGCTCGGGCAATACGATCCGCCCGGCAATCTCGAGGCGTTGGAGGGTGGAGATTTGATCGGCGATACCCTCTATTGTGCGGCGCACCAGAACGGCATCTATGCGATCGATATCACGAATCCCTCCAATCCGACCAAGGTCGGACAGATTTCGCTTGATACCTCTGCCGCCTGGAATGTCGAAGCCCGGGACTCGTTTCTTTTCGTCGCCAACGGCCGGTTCGGTCTCTCGGTTGTGGGCGTGCGGGGCGGCATGCACCTTATGTCGCGCCTGGCTCTGCCGGGGCTGGCCAATGACATCGTGCTCGACGGTAATGTCGCCGCTGTATCATTAGGCGGGCACGGCCTGGCTACGGTTGATATCAGCAATCCTCATGCCCCGGTTCTGCTTGACACGGCCATGACCGCGGGCGCGGTCTGGGGTTCAGGCATCACCGGCCATCAGGTTGTTACAGGTTCATGGTACGTTCTTGAGACCTTTGACGTCTCCGTCCCGGCCAACATCGTACGGACCGGCTGGGACAACACCAAGACTTTTGCCCACGGTGCCGACATCAGGAGTGACAGCTTGATCGCGATCGCCGATTGGCGCGGCATGTCTTGCTACCACATCGGTAGTGATCTGGGTGCCGATATCGATCTTGAGTTTGAGACTCTCGACTTCGGAGCGGTGCCGGTTTCGCGCGACACAACGGTTCTGGTGCGTAACACCGGTAGTGTGGCCCTTAACGTTACCTCGATTCGTGTTCCGGCCGGTATCTCGGCGACGCCCAATTCATTTACGGTTCAGCCGGGCGACTCCGTTTCGGTACGGGTAACGGCGGCCGGTCCAGGGGCAGTCTCCGACACCATCATTTTCAACTCCAATGACCCGGATGAAGCCCGAAAACTGCAAGAAGTGTACAAGAATAACACGTCGTTTCCTCAATACGGTTCGATCGCACCCGACTTCACGCTCCAGGGGACCGACGGGCGGAGCCACACCCTGTCCGCATATCGAGGCAAGGTTGTCTTTCTCCAGTTCGGTGGAGGGTGGTGACCGCTCTGCGGATCGCAGGCTGCGATCACCGACGGCTCGATTTTTTCACGCTATGACACTTCACGGGTCAGGATCTTTGAGATCGGTTCGAATTCCGGCGAACTCGCCGAATTCATTCAGGTCTTTGGCCAGCGCTACGTCGGCTTGACCGATAATATCGGGGTCTATTCAACCTACCGCGTGCCCCGGCCCGAGGCCCCTTACCCGCAAGACTACATCATTGATCAGCAAGGCATTGTCCGATACTGGTCGGATGAATATGACCCGCAGAGAATAATCAAAATCGTTGACCGGTTGCTAGTAACCGGCGTAGAGGAGAATCCACGCGAAGTGGTCCAAAAAGGCCCAGAGCTCAGGATCTACCCGAATCCGACTCGTAACGCGGTCACCATTCAAGCAACAGGTTTGGCCAAAGGCGGATTTTCGGTCAGGATCTACGATTCCAGCGGACGGATGGTCCAGGACAATCACTTCGTTGATGACGGCAAGATGCCGTTGCGTCTGAAGTTGCCGGCCGGTGTCTATTTCGTCTGCATTGAATCAGCAGGAGTGTTAACCAGAACCAGCATGATTGTTGTCAAGTGATCGGCGATCGGTGAAAGCGCCGACATTCTAGCAGTTGTTGGCACATCACTGCGTTGCACGACAGAAGAGGCTTGACTTCTGCTCGATTCTGGATATAATTGATAACGTTGATGGGGGTGTGTGGTTCTGGACCAGGGAAGGTGCAGAGCCATGAGAATGAAGACGAAGACGTTGGGAAAAGCGTAGTACCCATTCCTTTGTCCTTTTTCAAGACACCTTGTGTTTTCCCGCGGGTGAGCCGTTTTGTATTTGTTGATGCCTGACTCTTGCAACGTGCCTGTCTTCGAATCACGCTATTTGCGGCGAATCGGAAACCTTGAATGATGAACACAGTAATACGAACAAGGGGCACCACGGATATGGTTTGGTGTTCTAATCGAGCATTAAGGTGCCCGGTTAGGGCACGCATACGTAAACCTACGTTCAAGGATAAGGAGAAGAAAAGATGAGACGATTCTTAATAGTGAGTCTTGTGTGTCTCTTTGCTGTGGCAATGGCTGAGGAATTCCCCTATGTTCCGGGAATGAAGGTGAACCTCGGTACTGGCGACGTCCGGCCCGATCAGGAGACCAAGGTGATGGATAGCTATACGGACCCAGTCTGGAAACATCTTGAGAAGATGACGCTGGTGGATCGCAAGAACTCACAGATAAATATCGAACTCGAACCGCAGGCCAGCCAGGCGGCACTCGACTTGGCCCGTCAAATCGAGAATCTGTGGAACGGTGGGTCGTTCGAAGAAGCGCTCTCCCGTTTTCCGGAACTCGGTAATCTTACCGATGTTGGCCAAATGGCGATCGGCAATGCCTGGCGTGTACCCATCCCGACCTACACTCAGTCCAAATGGGGTCACGATGTAAGGGTCGGCAACCGTGATTCGGTTATGGGGACGCACCTTGACATTCATCGTGCCTCAGGCAACCTTCTCTCGGTGTTGCTGCTTGATGAACCGGGGAACAACTGGCGTTGGACGATGAATCTGTCGACTAACGGCGGCGCGACCTGGATCGAGACCTACGATTGGTGGGCCAGTTTCGAGATCGACATCGGTGCAACCGTGCTGGCCAATCATATCTATGTCGGCTACGCTCATCAGACCTACGGACGGATCCGGCGTTGCCGTGCCAATAATGGCGCGAGTGAGAACTTCAACAACGGTCAGGCGTTCATTAACGTCTACACGACGACCCCCCCGGATTCGGTCAACGAAATCGCAATAACGGGCAACCAGGACTTCTTCAACAACCGCCTCTACTATGTGTCACTGACCACACAGGGCAACCTTGCCTACTACTGGAGCGATTCAGGCGCGATCAGCTGGACCGAAGTGACGACCGGCGTCACCAACGGCCATCGCGGACTCGATGCAGCCTGCAATGAAGGATATGCGGACTATTTCCTGCTTGCTTCCTACATCAGTCAGCGGGACAGCGTCTATATCGACGGCCGTAGCAGCACAGCCTGGACGCACTTTATCCGCTACCCGATCGGTTCACACTCGGTCTATGACTACACCGCAATCGGGGGCTGGCGCGATACGATTTTCGGTGTCTTCGGTTTTCGGGGCCCGGTTACCTATCATTGTCGATATCTGACTAACTACACGGCCGGCGGCGGCACATGGTTCTTCGGCAATATCGGCGGCGATACGACTACGACCTCCGAATCGCCCGATGCGACCCTACGCGATGGCGGCGGCTGTGGCGTTGTTTACCGCTATTACACAGCAACGCGTCAGATGCGCTACACCTGGCGCCGCTATGCTGGTTCGTGGTCCACCCCTGTTTCGGTTGCTGATTACGAACCCTACTATACCAAGCCGGCAATTGAGTACCTGGGCAGCAGTGTCTTTGGCACGGTCTATCATACCTGGAACACTCCATACCGATGGGCCTACTTTGATCGTAGCGATTGGATCGGTATCGACGAAGAGAATACCGCCCGATTGACTCAGCTGGGACATCTAGCGCCCAATCCGGCACGCCTGCTGACCAACCTGACTTACGCGTTGAAGAACGCCGGCAATGTGAAGATCGCGCTCTATGATGCGACCGGTCGGGTGGTGAAGACGCTGGTTAATGAGCAGATGAACGCTGGTGAGCACAATGTGCGTATCAGCGCGCAGGATCTGACGGCTGGTGTCTACTTCGTACGGATGGATACACCAGATGGCATTTCGAGCACACCGATGACGATAGTGAAATAGCGAACTCAAGCAGAAGAAAAGGGGCTGGCTCTGCCAGCCCCTTTTTCATTTCTGTTCCGGTGTCAGCGCAGCAGCAAGACTTTCTTCGTGTAGTTGTCAGTCGGCGTTTCGAGCCGGACAAAGTAAACACCGGCGGGCAGTGGCCGACCCGCATCATCAGTACCGTCCCACGTGACGTAGTGCGAAGGATGTGGGACGTGGGACGATATGTCAAATCTCTTTACCGCCTGCCCGGATACATCATAAATCAGTAATCTGGTTTCTTGCTTCTGACTTCCTTCACTTTCTGACCGCCGGCCTCTATCGTCTCCATTCTCGTATCGTGTATCCTGGATCATGTATCGGATAACGGTGTGTCTCCGGAACGGGCTACCTTGAACCTCCAGCAAGTCGGACTTGCCCAGACGACCGACGTTTTCTTCCGCGATGCCAGGGCGCCAATGTCGACTCCACCAGGCCTGGGCTGAATCCGCGTGTACTTTCAGACTGAACGTGTCAAGAGCACCAATGATTGCAAACCCCAACCCCCAGACTTCCTGCCCCGCGGCGAGCGAAAAGGGCCCATAAGCCGTGCAGATCGAATAGTCGTATGGTCGGGTGGCCTCAGACAAGTGGATGGTTCCGCTGAGGAAATCAAATTTGGTCGTTTCGCTCATCTGGGTTGGTGGATAGACGTAGTACGCAGCATCAATCAGCGACAGATTGGACACTCGCCATGGTTGCAGCAGTTTGACCCCCACGGCAACATTTGGCGGAGCGGATGGCCACATGTAGACTAAGCGTCTTGCCGAGTCGGTTCTACCCCAATCGTCAGTCGCGTTTCCGTTTAGATCGAAGTCACACATGACGCCGACGTAGACGCCGCTCATCGTATTGTTGCTTCTATTCTGCACGTCGTAGCGAACTATTACGAAGTCATCATAGCCCGTCAAAGGCGCACCACGCCCTCCCCAGTAGCTGCGGACCTGGATTCCCTGGGCCTGAGTGGGACGGCTCGTATCGACGAGAGCACAGCGGAAAAGTTCGTGGGCGCCAAACCAAAGCGGAAAGACATCGACAAGAGTGTCTCTGATCACCCAGTCATTGTGCAGGGCCGAGAATGGACGACTGTAGAAGTGGTCATGGACAGAATTGGGTGAATTCGCCACCAACAACGATCCGAAGTAAAGGTGATTGAGTCCGCCTCTCTCATAGCGGAATCCGATGCCCGCCCCAGTATCCGGGGCGGTAAACCCAATGCCACCATTATAGGCACCGCTGAGTTGGGCATTACCTGTGTCGATCTCAACGGTTGTCCGCCCCTGAGGCCAGGCGAGAGCCGTCAATAGCAGTGACGTAACAAAAACGCCAACCTTCATTTTCCCTCCGCTGAAATAAGTATACTCTCCCCCTGTCGTGTGTCAAGTGTTTTTAGGAAACTTCTGAAAGAACGTAGAAATCTTCGATTATTCACCCCGTTAGATATGTATTCTATGATTGCTATCAGTACTCTGCTGCATCAATAGTATCTAACGGGGCAAGGCAATCGAACCATGACCCAGCGATGACGTCTGGCGGAACGTCGCCGGCACCGTTCTCCAAACAGACTATGTGACTATAAGACCATCAGACTATTCGACCTTCTTCTCTCTTCGCACCGTCACGAACCAGAGGCTGAGCGCGACCACCAAAAACAGCATCAGCGAACCGATATCGGCAAACTTACCGAGCCAGGCACTAATGGGTAGCTTGTCGTGCAGTTTTCCGATTACGGGGATGCTGACAACAAAAGCGATCAAGACGCTGACCAAGGCATCGCCGGCGACCAGGCCGGAAGAGAAAATGATGCCTCGCTCTCCACGCTCCTTCACGACTGTGTCTCGGAGAGAGAGGATGTCGGATTTGACATTCCTCGAAACGATCATGTTGATCAGGGCTCCAATCATGATCGGTGCCGAGAGCGAAAAGGGCAGATACAGTCCGATCGCAAACGGCAGGGCGGAAATGCCCAGCAGCTCAACGGCCAACCCGATCACACCGCCCAGAACAACAAGGGTCCAGGGCAGGGTGCCGGTCAGAACCCCCTTGACGACAAAAGACATCAACGTGGCTTGGGGCGCGGGCAGTTTAGCCGAACCGATGACCATAGTCTTGTGAAGCAGCATTAATACTGCGCCCATGAAGAAGCAGGGAATCAGGACGCCGATGAATTCAGCCAGCTGCTGGTAGTATGGCGTCGCACCGCAGAGATAGCCGGTCTTAAGATCCTGGGATGCGTCGCCGGCCATGCAGATGGCAATACAGACGACACTGCCGACTGACATGGCGCCGATCATGCCCGGCAATCCTTTCCAGCCGAAGAGCACGTAGACCAGACAGGTAACCAGCAGTGTGGCAATGGTCATGCCCGACACCGGGCTTGAGGAACTGCCGACAATGCCGACGATGCGGGATGCAACCGTGACGAAGAAGAAACTGAAGACGACCACGAGCAGCGCACCGATGAAGTTGATCTTGGCCTGAGGCACAAGAAAGAGAGTCACGGCAATGAGGACGGAGCCGATGATGACGACCGGCATGGGAATGTCTTTGTCGGTCCGGACAAGGTTCTTGTCCGGGAAGAGTCTGAACCCCTTGGTCAACTGTTCAAAACCCAGCCTGAAGCACCGGTATATCACGGGACAGGCGCGGATCAGGCTGATGAGTCCGCCGACCGCAACACCGCCGGCGCCGATGTATCTGATGTAGTAGTTCCTTATGTCGCCCGGGGTCATGGTTGAGATCAGGTCGGTTGCCGGCGGAATCGCTACGCTGAGGTGGCTGCCAAGGAAAGCGATCAACGGGCTGATTACCAGATAGCCCAGGCAGGCGCCGGCCAGCATGAATGACGCGATGCGAGGTCCGATGATGAAGCCGACGCCCAACAGGGCTGGGGCAACGTCGACCCCGACTTCAGCACCTTTCAGCGGTTTGACAAGCCAGCTGGCGGTTTCTTTCCAGAGCTTGAATCCGCTCATCAAGATCTTATAGAGAGCGGCCAGCCCCACGCCCAGGAAAACGAGCTGCGCCTTGGAACCGCCGGTATCGCCCGCTTGCAGAATCTCGGCACAGGCCGTGCCCTCTGGATACGGGAGATTCTTGTGCTCCTGGACGATTAGATAACGTCGTAATGGGATCATGAAGAGGATTCCGAGAAAGCCGCCGAGGATGGAAATAATGATGATCGTCCACGAGGATGGGAAGAAGCCCCACATGAAGAAAGCCGGAATGGTGAAGGCGATGCCGGCGGCGAGCGATTCACCCGATGAACCAATCGTCTGGACGATGTTGTTTTCCAGCACCGTCCCGGTGCGGAAGATCCCCCGCAGAATGGCCATCGAGATGACCGCGGCCGGTATCGAAGCCGACACGGTCATGCCGACCTTGAGCCCGAGATAGGCATTGGCTAGGCCGAAGACGATCGCCAGCACACTGCCCAGAATAATCGCTCGTACGGTGAATTCCCGGACGTTTTCATCGGCGCAAACATAGGGCTTGAATTCTTGCTTGTCATCGCGATTCATTTCACCTCCTATCGCCCGACGGTGGTCGACTTCGCCATACCCCCGAGGGCCTCGCGCGAGCCGGCGACTGAGTAGTGGACTCTACCCGCCTGCAACACAAGTTTTCATATTTAAGCAATTGGTTAAGCTTGAAAATAGCCATGTCTGGCGCGTCAGTAGTCTTTGATTCTGATGTGTTTGATCATCTCTTCCATGGTGGCCAGCAGGGTCAGCACGGCCTCTTCTTTTATCCAGTAGCGGCGTTCGTGGCTTCTCACATCGTACCGGACCAGGTCGAGCCGACGCAAAGCGCGCTAGACCTGCGAGACGGCCGGGATACTGATACCGAGACGCCGCGCAAGCTCAGTCGGGGTCATGCGGGCACCGCGCAAGAGACAGACCGTCTCGTACGCCGTCGGATTGCCCAGAACCCGGCAGACCCTTGAGGCCCGGTAGTGATTCTCAGGGATTTTCGCCTTGGCCACATGCGAGTATAGTCAATTCCGGCATTTTGGCAATTACGTAAATGGCAAAACTGGCCGCGAAGGATGACCGCCGGGACGGCACGAGGATATTGACTTTGGTTCATATGTGACTATAATCGCCTGATGAAAGGCCTTGTCCTCGCCGGTGGGTTCGGTACCCGACTGAGACCTCTCACCTATACCGGCGCCAAACAGCTTATCCCCGTCGCAAATAAGCCGATTCTTTTCTACGTCATCGAGAATCTCAAGACGGCGGGGATTGATGAGATCGGCATCGTCGTCGGCGAGACGAAAAAGGACATCATCGAAAAGGTTGGTGATGGTTCGAAATTCGGTGCGAAGATAACCTACATTGAGCAGGCGGAGCCATTGGGTTTGGCTCACGCGATCAAAATTTCCAGCAGTTTTCTGAAGAACGATTCCTTCATTATGTATCTGGGCGACAACCTGCTCAAAGAGGAAATCAAGCCGCTGATCGATAATTTCGAACGCAACAAACCGAATGCGTTGATTCTGCTGACCAAGGTGAAAAACCCCCAGGATTTCGGCGTGGCGGTGGTTGATGGCCAGGGGGTGGTACAGAAACTTATCGAGAAGCCCAAGGAGCCGCCGTCAGATTTGGCCCTGGTCGGTGTCTATATGTTCGATAAGAGCATATATGCCGCGATCGAAAAGATCAAACCTTCGTGGCGCAATGAACTGGAGATCACCGACGCCATTCAATGGCTGCTTGACAATAAGTACCGGGTTGAGTCCCATCTCGTGACTGGTTGGTGGAAGGACACGGGCAAGCCGGAGGATCTGATCGAGGCCAATCTTCTCGTGCTCAATGATCTTGCACCGATGAGCCAGGGGACCGTGCAGGATTGTGAGATCTCGGGCAGAGTACGGATCGAGGCGGGCGCGGTGGTCGAGAAGTCAACGGTCCGAGGGCCGACCATCATTGGTAAGGATGCAAGGATCAGCCGTTCCTACATCGGTCCGTTCACCGCGATCGGCGACAGCGTGGTGATCGAGAATTCGGAAATCGAGTGCAGCATCATCATGGAAGGTTCCCGGATCGTCAATGTGCGGACCCGCATTGACCGCAGTGTCATCGGGCGGGGCGTGACCGTAACCGAGTGCGACCATTCGCCGAGAACCTACCGTTTCACGGTGGGCGACCAGAGCTACATTGAACTGGTCAAATGACCGCGGGGCTCGTCATATTTATTGAAAAAGGGATGGAAATCAGTATAATTGTGCCATGAGCGAGATTATCGGATTCAAAGGAAAGGCGTTGATCGGCGGTGTTAAGGTCAAGAAACTACGGCTGGTGCCGGATGAACGGGGCCGGCTGATGGAGATTCTGCGCCGCGACGATGACTTCTTCGAACAGTTCGGTCAGGTCTACATGACGACGACCTTTCCGGGCGTCGTCAAGGGCTGGCACTACCACAAGATCCAGAATGACAACATGACGGTCATCGGCGGCATGGCCAAGATTGTTCTTTTCGATGACCGTGAGGGCAGTCCGACCAAGGGAATGATCAATGAGTTCTTCGTCGGTGAACACAACCCGCTTATCATTCACATCCCCAGGTTGGTCTGGCATGGCTTCAAGTGCATCAGCGAGACCGAGGCCATCATGGTCAACGTTCCGACCGAACTCTATGATTACAAGAACCCCGATGAATACCGCAAGCCCGCGCACGACAGCGGAATTCCCTACGACTGGGCACGCAAGGACGGATAGCTAGCTTGAAGATCCTTGTCACCGGCGGGGCCGGTTTTATCGGCTCGAACTTCATCTACTTCATGCTCAAGAAACACCCCGAATACCGGCTTGTCAACCTGGACCTATTGACCTATGCCGGCAACCTCGAGAACTTGAAGGCGGTCATTAAGAACAAGGGCCACCGGTTTATCAAGGGCGATATCGGTGATGGAAGGATGCTCAAGAGAGTATTCAGGAAAGAAAAATTCGATGCCGTCATCAACTTCGCCGCCGAGTCGCACGTCGATCGCTCAATCGTGGATGCCGCACCGTTCCTGCATACCAATTTCGCGGGGGTCGGGGTTTTGCTTGACCTGGCGCTCGAATACGGCGTCAAACGTTTTCTGCAAATCTCAACCGATGAAGTATACGGGTCGATTTCTCACGGCACGTTCAAGGAAGACGACCGGCTGCATCCGTCAAGCGCGTATGCGGCGAGCAAGGCGGGCGCCGAGCTTCTGGTAATGTCCTATTACCGGACGCACCAACTGCCGGTCGTGATAACGCGCTCTTCGAACAACTACGGGCCCTACCAATTTCCTGAGAAGCTGATCCCCCTGGTCGTGACCAACGCGTTAGAGAACAGGAAAATCCCGGTTTACGGCGACGGGCTGAACGTCCGCGACTGGCTCTACGTCGTCGACAACTGCCGCGCGATCGATCTTGTGCTCCACCAGGGCGGGATCGGCCAGACGTACAACATCGGCGGCAACAACGAACGGCACAATATCGACGTCGTGAAAGCGGTTCTCCAGAAGCTCAACAAATCAATGAAACTGATTCACTTTGTCCAGGACCGGCCCGGCCACGACCGACGCTATGCACTGGACACGACCAAGATCAAACATAACCTGGGCTTTGAGCCGGAAGTTGATTTCGAGCAGGGCATTGCCATGACCATTGATTGGTACGTCAAGAACCGAGAATGGCTCCGCCACGCCCGATCCGGCGAATACAAGAAGTTTTACAAGAAGCACTACTCCAAGCTGCGCCTCAAAACGAAATAGCACTGATGCTCGGCGACGCCGAGGCACTCTTTGCCGTTGACGGTTCCCCCTTTCTGACTATCATTCAGCCATGACCCCCAAGGTACTGGTTTTGCGAACCGCCGGCACCAACTGTGATCTGGAAACCCAATTCGCTTTTGAGAAGGCCGGTGCCGAGACAACCCGGCTCCACATAAACCAAGCCCGGAGTACAACCTTCCGGCAGTACCATGTGCTGGTCTTCCCGGGGGGGTTCACTTACGGTGATGATATCTCGGCCGGCAAGATAATGGCCAATGAGGTTGTGCACCGATTCAAAGAATCGCTGCTGAGGTTCATCGAAGACGGCAAGCTGATGCTGGGCATCTGTAATGGGTTTCAGATTCTGGCCAAGGCCGGTCTCCTGCCTGCGCTCGGCGGTTACTTCAGACGCCAGGAAGTCACCCTGGCCTTCAACGATTCAAACCGGTTTGAAGACCGCTGGATATACCTCAAGCCGGCCTCCAAGACCTGTATCTTCACCAAGGGGATGGAGCGAGTCATCACCCTGCCCATTGCGCACGCCGAAGGTAAGTTCGTAGCCGCCAACCGGGTTGTGCTCACCCGGCTTAAGAAGAATGACGGTATCGTCTTTCGCTATGTTGACGAAAGAGGGAGATCCGGGGACTACCCGGTCAATCCGAATGGTTCGACCGACCACATCGCCGGGATATGCGACAAGACCGGCCGGATCATGGGTCTAATGCCGCATCCGGAACGGCATGTCTCCTACCTCCAGAACCCTCACCATACCCGCAAGAACCTGCCGGAAGAAGGGGATGGCATGATGATCTTCCGGAACGCGGCGCAGTACGTCAGAGAAAACCTGTAGTCGGGCTTGATGAACCCTTCGCTGGTCCGGGGGCTTGTGCTCTTTTTCCTTTTGATAACGGCTGGCGTCATCGCAAGCGTAATTTTGATCCGGCATGCCCGGAGTTGGGAATCAAGGATGATTGTCTTCCGGGTGCTGGCGTTGGTGTGGATTGCGATAAACCTCGTCATGCTTCTGCTCGTCATCTTGCTCAAGTGAGATTTCTGGGAAGATCCAGAAATCTTTGATTACAGTGATGTGCTGAAGATTACAGTGATGACAAGCCCGGCAAGATCACAATTGCGGTTTTCTTCAACCGGTCTCGACCGGACCGGGTTTCATGAGGTGGCGACGCGGGATGAGGAGGACGGCAAAAACCGCGACGAGAAGCAGAAACCCGCCGATGACATAAAGCAGGGTCACGTAGTTGGTCGGACGCGAGACCAGACCGATGAACAGAGCGCTCGACAAGAATGACCCGCTGGCAACGAACTCCTTGGTTGAGAAGATGCGTCCCCGGATATGCGCGGCGACCTCTTCCTGGAGGATCGTATCCTGGCAGATGCCGATGAATGAGAAAGTTATGCCCGAGACAAAACCCACGATGAGAAGGATGGCCTTCCTTATATAAGAAGGGCCGATGACAAAGAGCAGCCCTAGCACGGCAATACTTAAGATGATGACCGTAAAGCGATTCCAGTTCTTGCCCATCGAGCCAAGCAGGGCCGCCCCCGCGAGCATCCCGATGCCGATGATCGCGCCGAGGAGACCAACACCGCTCGTACCCATACCCAGCACCTGTTGGACGATGTAGATGAGAATTGTGTACGAGACCGCCGCGACGAACGGGAGCACCCAGACCGAGATCATTACAAAAATCACGACGCGGTCGTGGAACAGCAGCTTGATCAATTCCCAGAGGTCGAGATAGAAATGCCGGAATGAATTGGCAATGTCCCGGTAGAAAAGCGGGGCCAGCGTCTCACGGATGCCTGCCGCCGTGATACCGAGGATGAGAAGTCCGGCCGCAAGATGCGTCGAGGCATCGATGTAGAATCCAAGGTGCCAACCGACGGCGTCGATCAATACCCCGCCTAAAAGCATGCCAGTAAAAGTCGACAGGCGAAGGACGGTGATCATGATCGAGTTGGCTTGAAGCAGTTGGTCCCGGTTCACCACGAGGGGCAGCGTCGAGTTGCGCGCCGCATTGTTAAAAAGGTCAAGTCCGAAGAAAAGGAAGACGGTGAACCATATCGGAATCATGGATCCAGTGAGCTTTACGAACAACGGCGTGGCGGCAACGATGGCCGCCTGGATTACGTGGGCCGTGAACATAATCCGGCGTTTGGATAGATGGTCGACAACCACGCCGGCAACCGGGGCCAGAATCATCACCGGGAGCGTGAAATACACCGCAAAATCGGAGAACGCATTGATGCGGCCCGGGGCGTAGACACTGATCAAGGTGATTATCACCATGTGAGTCAGCCGGTCGCCGAGCTGGGAAACGCTTGAGGAGAGGGTCAGGAAGAGAAGATTGTGGGTCTTGAGGATTCTGAACATGGTCGGATAGCGATGCGGCTCGGTGTTATCGGCCGAGGAGGAACTTCAACCGGATCCGGGCCTCCTTAAGCATCAATTGAGCGAGACGATCCGGGTACGGTTTCTTGGTTACGATCTCTCTGATCTTGGCGTTAATGATCATCTTGGTACAGATGAAGCAGGGCTGGTGCGTGGTGTAGATAGTCGCACCGGCAACATTGAGTCCGAAATTGGAGGCCTGGATGATTGCGTTCTGCTCGGCGTGAATGCCGCGACATAGCTCGTGCCGCTGTCCGGGCGCGACCTTGAGCTTCTTCCGCAGACAGCCGACCTCAGCACAATGCTTGAGTCCAGCCGGTGCCCCGTTGTAACCGGTGGTGATGATTCTCTTATCTTTGACAATGACGGCGCCGACGCTTCTTCGGAGGCAGGTGGAGCGCTGGGCCACGAGCTCGGCGATTGAGATGAAGTAATCATGCCAGGGAATCCGCCCCTCTTTCTGTTTGGTGCGACGGGTCAGCTAACTCTCCTCTCGAACCCGGGCGATGTCAACGACCTGGTCGCTTTCCTTCATGGTCATGACCCGGACTCCCTTGGCCGGTCGGCTCAAGATCCGAATTTGGGCAACCGGCGTGCGAATCGCGTTGCCTTCTTTGGTCATGAGAATGATCTCGTCGGTTTCGGCGACGCCCATAGCGCCGGCAATCTCGCCGGTCTTTTTGTCGAGTTTGATGGCGATGACGCCTTTGGCGCCGCGGCGGGTGAAGCGAAAATCCTCAAACGCGGTGCGTTTGCCGTAGCCATTGCGGGTAACGATCAACAGGTGTTCATTGGGCCGGACCAGGCAGCTGCCGCAGACGGCGCCGTCTTTCTGGAGCCGGATGCCGATGACGCCGGCGGCGTTACGGCCCATGGGCCGGACGTCCTTTTCCGAGAACTTGACCGACAGGCCATGCTTGGTGATGATGATGATGTCGTTTTTACCGTCGGTCAGTTTGGCCCCGATCAGGCTATCGCCCTTATCGAGCTTGATGGCGATGATTCCCTTGCGACGGGTATTGGCAAAATCCTCGAGCGGCACTTTCTTGACCGTGCCCTGACGGGTGGCCATAAAAATGAAGTTTTTGTTTTCGAAGTCCTTCACCGGCAGAACCGCGGTGATCCCTTCATCTTTCGCAAGCTCAATCAGGTTGGCAATGAAGCGTCCTTTGGCCACCGGACTTGCCTCGGGTATCTCGTAGACTTTGATACAGCAGGCTTTGCCCTGGTTGGTGAAGAACAGGAGATGGTCGTGGGTCTGAGCAATCAGTAGCTCCTCGGCGAAATCCTCTTCGCCGATGTCAGTGATGGTTCGTCCCACGCCGCCCCGGATTTGCTTGCGGTAGATGGACACGGCCTGACGCTTGATGTAACCGCGATGCGAACGCGTGATGACCATGTCTTCCAGGGCGATCAAGTCTTCGATCTTCAGCTCCTCGACTTTGCCTTCGATGATCTGCGTCCGCCGGTTGTCACCGTAGCGCTTCTTGACCTCGGCCAGCTCGCCCTTGATCACCCTCATGATACTTGCCTTGGAAGCCAGAATCGACTTCAAGCGGGCGATATCCTTGATGAGCGCCAGATACTCCTCTTCGAGCTTGTCTTTTTCGAGACCGGTAAGCCGGGCCAATTTCATATCGAGAATAGCCTGGGCCTGAAGCTCGGTGAGCTTGAACTTCTTAATCAGGCGGGCCCGGGCTTCGTCGACGTCGCGGGAGGTCTTGATCAGTTCAACGACCGCGTCGATGTGGCTGACGGCGATCTTCAAGCCTTCCAGGATGTGAGCCTTGCGCTCAGCTTCGGCCAGTTCGAATTTCGTACGCCGGGTGACGACTTGAACCCGGAAGTCGATGAAGTGCTGAAGCGCGGTCTTGATGGGGAGCGTCTTGGGGA
Organism: uncultured bacterium; assembly: GCA_964354155.1. Lineage (GTDB taxonomy): Bacteria > Hydrothermota > Tepidihabitantia > SM23-42 > CAYGYG01 > CAYGYG01. The sequence goes on from CAYGYG010000007.1 coordinate 107,024, forward strand.
TGTTGTCGACCAGCGCCAGGAGTGTAATGCCGAAAGTCGTCTGCAGGAGAGTGTAGCGATATAGCTGATTGAGAACCACCTCGCGGTTGGCGTCACGCTTGAGCTCAATGACAATCCTCATGCCCTCTTTGTCCGACTCATCGCGCAAATCAGAAATGTCTTCGATCTTCTTTTCTTTCACGAGCGCCGCAATGCGCTCAATCAGCGCGGCTTTATTGACCTGGTAGGGGATTTCGGAGATGATGATCTGATCCTTGCCGCCCTTCTTCTCTTCAAAGCCGACTTTGCCGCGAACCACGACTTTGCCTTTGCCGGTCTCGAAACTCTCTTTGATCCCTTCTTTGCCGATGATGATCCCGCCGGTGGGAAAGTCCGGGCCCTGGATATGTTTCATCAATGCCTTGGCCGTGATATCCGGGTCGTCGATGACGGCAAGCAGTCCGTCGATCAGTTCGGCGAGATTATGCGGTGGAATGTTGGTGGCCATGCCGACCGCAATGCCGGAGGAACCATTGGCCAGCAAGTGTGGGATCGCGGCGGGCATGACCGTCGGCTCCTTGAGCCGGCCGTCGTAGTTGGCAACGAAATCGACGGTCTCCTTTTCCAGGTCGTTAAGCAGTTCTCCGGCGATGGGGTTGAGTCGTGCCTCCGTATACCGGTAGGCCGCCGGTGCGTCGCCGTCGATCGAGCCGAAGTTACCCTGGCCGTCAATCAGGGGATAACGCAGTGAGAAATCTTGGGCCATCCGGGCCAGGGCGTCATAGATCGCCATGTCACCGTGCGGGTGATACTTGCCCAGGACGTCACCGATGACGGTTGCGCTTTTCTTATAAGGCCGGTTGGACAACAGACCGAGCTCTTTCATCCCAAACAGGATGCGCCGCTGCACCGGTTTGAGGCCGTCACGGACATCGGGCAAGGCCCGTCCCACGATGACGCTCATCGCATAGTTAAGATAGGAGGTTTTTATTTCATCTTCAATGTAGACGGGGGTCAGGCGCTCGGCCATGGCCCTATTATACCCGGGAATCAGTCAGTGTCAATGGGTACAAATCGGTACGCGACCCAACCCAGAACCGACATCACCGCGGCTGAAACCATCAGCACTTCGAAGCCAAAAGAGCTCAAGAACCCGCCCAGCAGTGGTCCGACGATGCCGCAGAGACCGGCGACCGAATTGAAGATGCCGATCGATGTGGCCCGTTCGACATTACGTTCCAGGAGGAACTTGAGCGAGCCCAGATAGAGACCGGACCAGGACAGGGCCAGAACGATTTGAATCAACGCGAACAGCTTGTAGTCTTTGACCACGCCGAAGAGCACGAAGGTGAGGGCCGAAAAGATCAAGCCCAGCGGTACGAGCTTGGTCGATTTATGGCGGTCAAGAAAGAGCATGAAGAAGAATTGGGCGACGGGATTGATCGTGTAGACGACACCGATCCAGAATTTGTCCGCGCCCATGGCGGACAAGAACAGCGGGTAGACGGCCCAGACGCCCATGGCCCCGGTATGACGGAGGAAAAACGCCAGGTAGACTCTGAGATTCTTCCGGATAATTGACAAAGGCAGGAGCGGGGGCGGGCTGATCTTCTTGTTAACACGGTCGGTCATGGCCCGCGAGAAGAGGAAGGCGATGAGAAAGAGGACTGCGGACATGATGAAAAGGATTTGATAGTTGCCGACAAGGCCGGAGACGAACGAACCGACACCCCAGCCGAGCGAGCCGGCGGCGGTGAAGATCCCGAAGACGAAATTGGACTCGAAGACAAGGGACGCCAGTGCCGCCGGGTACATACCAGCAGTAAAGCCGGTAAGGATTCGAATGATGAAGAGCGACTTCAAGTCATGGACCAGGAGGTGGAGCAGAAAGCTGGCGCCGCAAAGGGCAAGGCCGAGGTTGACGAAATGCTTCTTACCTTGAGCGTCGGCCATCCGGCCGAAAAGAACCGACGCGAGAAGAATGGCACCGTTGTAGCTGGCGACGACGAGACCGATCAGAAACCGATTGCGGGTAAAGCTATCCGCCATCAGCGGGACAAAGATCGAGGTCGTAACCATGGCCGCATTGGTGAGGAATTGAACCACGTAGACGCTGGAATTCCTCGGATGATAAAACGAACCGGAATTACTCATCAATTCAGGCTTGAATCAGGAGTGGGGCGTACGGTGCCATGGCCGATTATAGCCGGATTCAGGCCGGTTTCAACCGAAAACCCGGGATAAGGAAGCAAGGGTGAGACCTCCGGGAGGAACCGGCGCGGGAGGGATCAGATCTTGGAACCGAGCGGGAGTCTGATTCGGACCGTTGTGCCGAACTTGACCTGGCTTTCGATCTCCACGGTCCCGTCGTGGAGTTCAACCACCTTTCGTACAAAGGGTAGTCCCAGGCCCACACCGCCTTCCTTCGAGCTGAAAAAGGGATAGAAGACCCGGTCCAGATCTTGAGGCGCAATGCCGACCCCGTCATCGCTGATTTCAATCACGATACCCCCGTCATCGCAACGGGTCGTGACCGTCAGCTGTCCCTTAGGTTTTGCTTCAAGCGCATTCTTGATGACGTTGGTGAAGGCGCGGGTCAGCAATTCCCAATCGCCGGTAGTCTCAGGCAAATCCGGCTGCAGGTTGCGGCGGAACTTGACGCCCCGGGGCGGCCGCAAATCGGAGAGGATGTCTTCAAGAAGGCTATTGATAATGAGACTTGACGAGTCGAGTTTCATGGGCCGGGTGAAGTCAATAATGTGCTTGATCAGGCCTTCCATAAGGCGCAGTTCCTTGTCGATGAGGGCGATGGTGTTCTTACGGCGCGGCTTGCCTCTCACCAATCCGGCGATGGCCGCCAGCGAGTTGCGAAACTCGTGGGCGACGAGCGAAGCCAAGCGTTGGATTTCTTCTTCCTTCTTGCGCAGCCGGGACAGCATTTCGTCGAAAGACTGGCGTAAGAAGTCTTCTTGGCGCGTTGAGATGCCGAGGTCGGTTATCCGGTCCAGGACCGTGTCGATGGGACGCAGCGCGCGCCAGACCAGGAAAACGCCGAGACCGCCGACAAAAACCAAAGATACGACGAGGTAGATGAACTGCCAGCGGGCGAGAAGGTTTATATGTTCATGGGCGGTCAGGTCGAGATAGAGAAACGCATAACGGTACTGGCCGTTAACGTCGGTCGTGATGCTGACAAAACCGTCCTCGACCGCGACTAACCTGCCTTCATTAAGCATGCGTCGGTCGACATTACGGATTGCCTCGAAGGTTCCTTGTTGAAGGAAGGTGTCGTAGATAAACCGGCCGGTCGTGTCGGTAATCACGAACCGCGCCAGGTTGAAGCCGCGGCTTATTATGCGGTAGCTGTTTTCGTTGGGTGGCAGCGAATTGATGACGCTGACGATGACCGAGACCTGATTGAGCAGCGCATCGTGCTGGGTGCGGCGAAATTGAAGCAGAAGGTATATGTTGACGAGGCCGGCGAAGATGACGGCGAGGAGGAAGACAAGGCTTGCCCCTCGGATTTCACGCAGACGGTCTGGTTTCATTACCTGATGATCGTCAGCCGGCCTTTGTTGCGTTCAGCTTTTTCGCCCAGGCTCTCAAACAGGTAGAAATACATGCCGCTGGTGACTTCCTGGTTTTTGTCGTTTTTCAAATCCCAGAACGCGCGACGGGTGTAGCGGTCGACCTCGCTGCCCGGCACATCCAGGGTACGGATTTTCTCGGCCGCGATGTTGAAGATCGTCACTTTGAACTCAGGATACGTGTTGATAAATTCGGTGGAATCAGACGGTACGTAGGTGATGATGAGCTTATTGACGGTCTGGGATTTTACGTAGGGATTGGGGAAGGAATAGACCCGTCCGAGCAGAACCGGGGTCACCCACAAATCAGCATGCATGAGCGACTCGGCCGCCGAAATATTGTAAACCCAGACACCGGTCGGGTTGCCGATGTAGTCGTAGCTTGCCGGCCGGGACGTATCGCCGAACCCGTACGAAGAGCTCTTCCACAGATCGGCTTCTGAACCGCGGTCCGAACCGGACAGGGTTGGGCTGGTGTGACCGTCGGCCTGCATTATTCCAACGATGGGGTGATCATCGTCACGGTTATCGCTCTTGCGGTCGTCGATGTGAAGAATCAACAGCCCGTTGCCGGGCAGCCCCCGGTCAAAACCGGCACGATATCGGTTTTCAACGAGGAAGTACTCGCCTGAACCTTGACCGCTTTCTTTCCAGTCCGGGCCTTTCGGATCCTCAAGCATTCGGTACGATGTGGAATCGGTTGCGGCGGCGGGCAGGGGAGCATTCTTGATTTCCTTCAGTCCGCGACGTTCTATTGCTACCGGGGTCGACCACCCGAGCTGGTACTTGGCCCAGGCGCAGGGATGGACCGGCGACGAGCCCGGCGGGTCGCTGGGCGCAGCCCGTGCCCAGGAGCCGGCGGCCATCAGGCAGAAAACCCCCATACCGTTCGAGGAGTAGTCGATGTCGTAAAGGTCGGGCAGGCCGATCTGATGCCCGAATTCATGGACAAAGACGCCGACGGTAATGAGTGAGGCCGGGCTGTTGAATTTCTCCGGCTCGGTCGAATAGTGATCAACGCGCACACCTTCCTGCGTCTGGTAAGGTCCGGGGCAGCCCATCGAATTGTCCGAAAGCTGCCATTTGTGGGACCAGATGTGGCGTGGATCACCGGTTTCTTCAGCCCCGGGTCCGGCGTGGACGATGAAGACATTATCGACAACGCCGTCGCCGTTCTCGTCAAACTGGGCGAAGTTGACGAAGGGATCGATCAGCCGGCAGGCTTCGTAGACTAAGCCTTGAGAATTCCTCGGGTAATTACTGTAAATGCCGAAGGAATCTCCGACATAGTAGCTGTAGGTACTGGCGGCTCTCTGCCAATCGGTCACCAGACTGGTCTGGTCGATCAGTAGTTTGCCATAGGAAGCTTCTTGGTAGTAGTTGCGCATCGACTTGGCGCTGGTGCCGTAGATGAGGGAATCGAAATTGTACTTGGCGTACGAGTAGGCGTTATCCGGGAAATCGACGAGAATGACCAGGGCTTTCTTTGTGCCGAAGATCCGCTCGATCCGGACCGGCTTGTCAACCATGCCCGGCATCCTGGGAATATGGAAGCCGATCTTAGCGTCAGCATAGGGATTGGGCGGCATGAGAAACAGGAAGGAAGTCAGAAGGAACGTCAACATCATATTAGAGGGATTATAGTCAAGCGCCCAAGATTGTCAACGGTGGGGTGTGGTCGGTGTAGCGGTGGCATCGCCATTTCATGTCTTAATAAAAATTCGCGTGATAAATCTTTTTTGTAGGAAGTTTGATAAATCAAACCGCTACAGGTATGTGCGATAAATCGCACCGCTACGGTTAAATTGTGCTTTGTGCCTATTCGGTTCTCGTTATTTTCTGTTTTGCCGCGCGCAGCAAATAGGTCTTGCCGTCTTTGACCGAAACCAACCGGACGACGGCCTCGACCTCAATGCCCGACTCCCATTTGGGACCATCACCGGCTGACTTCTCGAGCTGGTTCGGTTCGGTACCCCGGTTCTCGCCGGTAAAGTCGGTCTCCCACAGCTCCTTCCGGTCCTTGATGACCCAGAGACGGTCGGCGTTGAGGCCGGGCGGGAACTCGAGTCCATCATGGGCCGTGATCTTGATCACCGCCATCAGGGGCGAACCTGCGGGCGGGGTCATCGGCATGAAATCGCGCCAGAGGTGCGCGGCAATCGTATAGGTTCGGCCTTCGACCTGGAGTTTCTCGGGTGTCGCCAGGAGGGCTTCAATCGTAATCACCGGCGGCGCGGTCTTGGTGAATCGGCATCCGATCGCCGATAGGGCCATAACGGCCACGATGGCAACAAAAGTCGTTAGTCTCAACATGATTCCTCCTTTTCTACTTTCCAACACAGAACTCAGCGAAGATCCTATTCAGGATATCCTCGGGCGCGACCGTGCCGACGAGTTCCCCGAGCGCATCGAGCGCAATGCGCAGTTCCACGGCAACGGTCTCGTAGTATTCCTGGTCTACGGCACGGGTCAAAGCGGCCCGGGCTTTTTCGAGAGCGTCGATGTGCCGGCGCCGCGTGATGAAAAGCCCTTCGACCGGCGGCAGTCCGGTGAACTGGTTGACGATTTCCTGTTTCAGGCTTTCGATTCCGTCACCGGTCTGGGCCGAGACTTCGATATGCTTGCAGGCCGGACTGCGGCGGATCACCGCGGCCTTGTCCAGAACTCGGTTCAGGTCGCTCTTGTTGAAGACCAAAATCGTTTTCTTGCCGCCGGCCTGGTCTACGAATTCATCGTCGGCGGTCGAGGCCGGCGCCGAAAGATCGAAGACAACGAGCAACAGCTGAGCCTGCGCCACGAGCGCCTCAGTTTTCTGGCGCGCCGCGGCTTCGATTTCATTGACCGGTCCGGCGAGCCCGGCAGTATCAACCATGCGAAAATGATGATCACCGATCGTAGTGTCTTCTTCAACGTAGTCCCGGGTCGTGCCCGGCATCCCGGTGACGATGACCCGGTCTTGACCAATGATTTGATTAAAGAGACTCGATTTGCCGACGTTGGCCCGGCCCACGATTACGATCCGGGGTCCTTCCCGCAGCACAACACCGGCGTCGGCACCGGCCACCAGCCGGGTCAGGGGTCCGGTTTCCTCCCGGATGCGGGTCTTGAGTTCGGGCAGTTCTTGCCATTTTTCGTCTTCGGGGAAGTCAAGATTGGCCTCAACTTGCACGAGGAGCGTGGTCAGACGACCGGCAGTTTCCCGGACGCGGCGCGAAAGCGCTCCGGTGAGCTGCTGTAACGCGTTCTTTCTCGTCCATTCGCCCCGGGCGGTTGCCAGGTCAAGAACGGCCTCGGCCTGGACCAAATCGAGCTTGCCGTTGAGCAGGGCGCGTTGGCTAAACTCGCCCGGCCGGGCGAGTTTAGCACCGCCGGCTTGGGCGGTTTTGATAACTAAGTCCAGCAAATACGGATTGCCGTGGCATGATATCTCAATCAGGTCTTCACCGGTATAGCTGTTCGGTCCGCGGAAGAGGGCGACACAAACTTCGTCGATGGGCTCCTGGGTTTCAGGCCGAACGACAAGGCCGTGGTGCACGGTATGGGAAGCTACGGTTGCCAGGCGGGTCTTGCCTCGAAACAGGCGGTCGGTGATGTCGATTGCCTGTGGGCCGGTGAGACGAACGACCCCCAGGGCCGAAACGCCGCATGGTGTGGCCGACGCGACGATTGTATCACTGCTTCTTGGCATCAACCAGCGCGATAATCACGTTCTGTCTCATGCCGGTGCCGATCGTGTAGAACCGCACACCCGGTATGCCGGCCAGCGTGCTCTCAACAACCTGACGTTCTTTCTCGGTAAGAGGATCGAGGGCCATCTCCCGACCGGTCGTTTGGACAATACGGGCAATCGCCTCAGTTTTCCGCCGCAGGAAGTTTTCGCGCCGCATGCGATAGCCGCCGACATCGATCAGGATTTTGATGTCGGGATAGCTGCGGCGCATTATTCTGAGGACGATATGCTGAATGGAGGCAAGCGTTTCGCCCTTGCGGCCGATGAGCAAGCCGTCCGAGCGGCGAGTTCGAATGTTGACATAGTAGCCGGCTTCGTCTTCTTTGACTTCGATATTGCCTTTGAATCCCAGGGCGCTGACGATATATCTTGTAAGATCACCGATTTCCTGTTGGGGGTCGCGGATTGAAGCCTTAATCTTGGTCTCTTCATCAGTGGCGGAGACCACTTCGTATTTAAGTTGCTCTTTTTTGACCTGTAGGGCATTAGCGGCGGCTTCCAAGGCTTCTTCTGCAGTCTTGCCGGTGCTCTCGATTTCGTTCATTTGCCACCTCCAGATCGCTTGACCGCAAACTGTTCAACCAAAGAGAATACGGTGTAGACAAACCAATAAAGCTGCAGACCCGACGGCATGAATAGAAAAATGTAGGTCATAAAAACCGGCATCAGGATTACCATCATGCGCTGCCTGGGGTCGGTGAGCGTGAAGAGACTCTGGGCAATTGACATCACGCCCATCGCGATGGGCAGCACGTAGTACGGGTCTTTCAGCGACAAATCGCCGATCCAGAGCAGGAAGGGTGCGCGTCGCAATTCGATGGAGCTTGACAGCGTCGAATACAGCGCCATAAAGATCGGAACCTGAATCAACAGGGGCAGGCACCCGCTGACCGGGTTGACTTTGTAGGCTTTGTACATCGCCATGATTTCCCGATTCATCTCGCCGGGGTTATCTTTGTAGCGCTGTTGAATTTTCTTTATCTCGGGCTGAATCATCTGCATCTTCTTCTGCGCCTTGACCATATTGAGCGACAAGGGCATGAAGATGCCTTTGACGATGAGCGCGAAGAGTATAATCGCCATGCCGTAGTTACGCAGGACGCGGTTGAATGACTCAAGGACGGCCATGAAAAACCGGGCAATCGGGCCGAAAATACCGCCTTTGGCGATTTCTTCAAAACCAAGATCGAACTTCTTGAGCAGGCCATGTTTGATGGGCAGTCCGCATACCGAGAAACTGCTGTTGGCGCCGGTGTAGATCCGCAGCCCGACCCTCTTGTCAGGCAGGGGCATAGTCATCATGCTGTCGATTTGCCCTTTGTTCGCCAGGACCAGGAAGAAGTACTTCGTACGGAATCCGACCCACTGCGGACTGCGGCGCCAAATCTGAGCATTCTTCTTATCTTTACCCAGATTCCTGAATTCCTGGCCTTTGGCATAGACCGCATAGCTTTTCAAATCATCGGCTTTGCTTTTCACTTCGGTCAGGGCCAGCCCCGGGTCCAGCTTGTTGGTAACGACCGAGGGTCCGGGCTGGGTTTGAACCGTCAGGTCAAACCCATACGGCTGATTGAAGACAATCCGCTTCTCAATTCTCGTGCCGTCGATGTTTTTCGTGAAGATGAGCACTTGCCCATCATAGGCGTGGTCGAACGCAACGGAGCCCAGGTCCTTCTGGTCCACGGCCGTGGTAAACAACCGCTGGCCGGCCGGAACCAATTCCGCGTCGTACTTCTTGAGGTAGAAAGACTTGAGACTGCCGCTCAAGTTGGAGAAGACGGCCTTGAAGGCAGGGCGGTCAATAACAATCTCGGTTTCCCCGGCCGGTGCCGTGTCCGGCCTCGTCTCGGGGATCACAACGGTTCGAGTGGTGGTGGAATCAGCCTTGGGCGGCGACGGCTTGGGCTTAGGTTTGTAAATAAGATTGGTCAGGAGCAAGATTGCGAACGTGACGACAAAGAAAATGATCAGGCGGCGCGGGTTATCCACGAAGCCCTTCCTTGACAAGACCTGCTGGCCGCGGAACCACACCATCGGTCGTGGTCCTCGACGTACCAGCACCGGATTTGCCAACCGTTGCCACCGGGTCCAAGCCGCCGGGCCAGAAAGGGTTGCAACGCAGGACTCTGGTCAGAGCCATGAAGCCTCCCCTAACCAAACCATGCCGTTCCAGCGCTTCAAGCGCGTACTGGGAGCAGGACGGTTCATACCGGCACACTTTGGGCAGCCAAGGCCCGAGCACTTGCTGATATCCCTTAATCGTCAACTGGGCAAGTCGTTTCACTAAGCTTCCTCCCTAATTCAGCCACGCTGACCCGGGCCTGGGACAAATCAAGCCGTCGGTCGGCGTGAAATACCAGATGGTAACTGCCGAAACCGTTCTTGTTGACGCGGTAGGCCTCGCGCAGCAGGCGCTTGATGCGGTTCCGCTCAACTGCGTTCCGGACGGCCCGGCCGGTCACAAAGGCGGCCTTCCGCTCGAACGAAGCAAGATAGATAAGGGTTATACGGCCCGCCCTCAGCCTGTGGCCCTTGTCGAAAACACGACTCAAGTCGGTCTTATGCTTGAGTCTTTCATCCCTATCGAGACCATACTTCATAACTGGAGATGCCTTCGGCGGGCGTTCAGCCAACTTCAGTCTAGTCGCCGCTGACCGCGAGACGCTTACGGCCTTTCCGGCGTCGCCGGTTTAAAACCTTTCTGCCCCCTTTGGTCTTCATCCGGGCCCGAAAGCCATGGGTCCGGATGCGTTTCCTGCGTGACGGTTGATATGTTCTCTTCATGCGGCTCCTTAGGTGAAAAGGACAAGACTACGAACCACGCGAATGGACGTCTGGTGAATGGCCTCCGCACCAATTCGATGTCTTCACTTCTTCTTGCCCTAAAGCATTATACCACGAACCGAGCAGAAGTCAAGGAGATTGTCGGTTCGGGACGAGTCAAGCGAGGCTCATCGTGCGATTAAGGCTACTTGGGAGCATGATTAATGTGATTGACAGCCGGGCATTTGTGATGATAATACCCGTGTGGACGAGCTTGTCGAGTTGCTGAAGAGTTTGGCGAAAGCAAGCCACAAAGTGCTTAAGAAGGTCGAACGTTATCAGAAGTTGAGAGCTGAATCGACGGCCAATGTCCACTCCCTGGAGAAGTCACTCGGCGAGATAAGGCAGCTTGCCGGGCACCTGCCCGAATCGCAAGTCCGCACCAATCTGACCAAATGGACTGAAATGGAAACGTCCCGGATCGCCAAGCTTAAGGAAGATCTTCATTTTAGTTTCGGCCGTGACCTGAAAGAACTCATGACCAATCAGGGCCGATCGTTGAAAGGTCAGCTTCCGATACTGCGGTGCGGATTGTGGACGATCAAAGTGGATTTTGAGGTCGGCAACGCCGTTATCTATTGGGGGCCCGAGGTCGAAAGAGTGAAAGGCAAGGTCATCCTCAAACCCGGGGACATTGCCCGGGCGATTGATGATCTGGATGAGGATTTGAGAACAGAATCAATGGCGAGCCACGAGCTTCTCGAAGCGACCTTTCGCGCCTACGAGCGAACTCTGATGATGCATCGCGGGGCTGCGGGCGAAAAGGTCCTGCTGGTCGATCTTCTGGGCGAACTGGTTTTTCTTATTCAGCCGTCCGGATTCAGAAATGACCCGCGGCGCGAGAAATTCAAAGAATACTCGCGCATCCATTTCGCCTACGACATTTTCCTCTTGCGCCGGCAGAATTCGGAGCTCAGAGTCGGGGAGCAGAAGCTGCGCCTGACCGTCGCCACTTTCGATGCCACGCTCGACAAGCGCCGGGCCCTGTGGATTCCGGAGAACGAAGAAGGTGAGGGGACATATTATTCCTATCTATCTTTTGGTCAGCAATGAGAAATGCCAAGTCTGTAAATCCCCCCAGCCCCCCCTTTGTCAAAGGGGGGATTCTATGCAGAGAAGGCAGTAGTCCCTTTCAATCCCCCTTTAGAAAAGGAGAAGTAATCCTCCTTGATCCCCCTTTAACAAAGGGGGAGTTAGGGGATTTTAAGGAGGGGATCTATTTATTATGATGGATCCTAATTTCGCCAAAGCAATCATAAGTAAACTCGGCGAGAGCGGCACCCCGCCCGAATTCGGCATCGACCTTTTCACGGTTGGGATCGACCGGTTTCTCAGGGTAATTGAAGAGGAATACCTGAAAGGAATCCTGAAGTTCAACCTATCGTCATTCAAGATCGTCACCGGCAGTTACGGCGGCGGCAAGACTCACTTTCTCTATTCGGTCCGTAACGTAGCGTGGCGCAACAACTACGTCGTTGCCTACGTAAGCCTGAACCCGACCGAGTGCCCCTTTGACAAGCTGGAATTGGTCTACAAACAGATTACGGCCAACCTGATGGGGCCGGTACCGGAGACCGAACTGGGCAAGCCGCCCGGTAAGGGTATCGATGCCTTCGTCCGGCGGTGGTTTGATGATGTGTCCGGCAAAGTCGGCGGCGACGAGAAGAAACTGAGCGGCTATCTAATTAACATCAAAGGGCTTGAGAGTTCCAGTTTCACCAATGCCGTGCGGGGGACTTTCTACAACCTTATCAACCATAATGAGGACGGCTACGAATCGGTGCTGCAATGGCTCAAGGGCGAAGATGCGGCGAAAGACATCCGGGCGAACTATCGGATATCGGAGCGGGTTGACAAGACCACCGCGTTCCGCATGCTGCGTTCGCTCATTCAGTGGGTCAACATGATCGGCTATTCCGGGCTGGTGCTGCTATTTGACGAGGCGGAAAGGGGTATGAGCATTTCCAATTCCAAGGACCGCCGGCGGGCGCTCGACAATCTCCGCCAGATCGTTGACGAATGCGGCAACAGCCGCCTGCCCGGGGCGATGTTCTTCTACGCGGTGCCCGATGAGAACCTTTTGCTCGAAGGCGCGGGCGGGGTCTATGAGGCACTCAAGCAGAGGCTGCGCAGCGCCTTCTCCGAAACCAACCCGAACGGCGTACGCATCAATCTCGAAGCGCTGAGCGTTGACGCCCTCACTTTCTTGACGACGGTCGGCCATCGGCTGTCGGCGATTTTTGAAGCTGCTTATCAGTGTGCTTTCGATGAGACGGTGCTCAAGAGGTCGGTGGCGAACCTGGCCGAAGTCACGATCCGGTTTCGCGAACTGGACATCGGTTATCGGCGGATCTTCGTGGTCAGCCTGGTCGAACTTCTGCAACAGATGCGTTCCGCCCCGGACCGCGCGATCAGCGCCGAGCAAGCCGAACACCTGCTGCGGGCGACGTCGCGGACCCTGGAGCAGTCGCGGGTAGACTCGGTTGAGCGTGAAGAGTATTGAACGATTCGTCAACCATCCGGTTTTCGGTGCGGGGAAAGTAGTTGACTCCGGGCAGCGCGGGCTTCAGCTCAAGGTCGAGTTTGGGGGCGGCCTTTTGCTTTGGGTTGCGCGCGACGGACTCAAGACCTACGAAAAGACGGCCGAAGAGATCGATCAAATCGCGGGCCGCCGGATGGTTGAGGCGTTCCGCATGGGCGTCGTCCCGCACCAGGATGTTGAACGCTTCACCTTTGGGCGCCAGGCCGAGATCAGGGTTGTTGAGCAAACTCTGGCCGACCTTGAACAGGGGGCGGGCGGCGCTTGCCTTATTGAAGGCGACTACGGCGCGGGCAAGTCGCATCTCTTGGAGTACGTGCAGCGCCGCGCCGCGCGCGGCGGATTTGTCGTGGCACACTGCGAGCTCGACCCCAGAGAGGTTTCGCCGCATCGTCCCAAACGGGTCTACCGCGAGCTCATCCACAACCTGCGGTACGTTGGTGACGGTACGGAACTCTCTTTCCGTGATATCCTGCGCCGGGCGCAAACGATCGATGTTTCGGACCACCAGTTCTTCGCACCCGTGCTCAAGCGCATTAAGCGTTTCGACCGGGACAGCTCAACGAGCGAGGTCTTCTGGCAGTGGATTGAAGGTGAGAGCACCAAGGAGTACGCCGCCCAGTATAAGGGGCCATACCGCTTGCCCGGGGCCGGCGCGATTCCCGCGCTGTATGATTTCTCGACCGCCAGTGATTTTTACTGCTACATCTTGAGCGGCTTGAGTTACTTAGTCAGGAATCTGGGCATGAAAGGACTGGTGCTGCTGGTTGACGAGGCAGAATCGGTAACCCATCTCTGGAATCTTGCGGCCATTGACCGGGGCATCAACTTCCTCGAGGGACTGGTCCGGACCGCGCAGAACGACCCCAGGCTCAAGACGATTGATGAGCGTATGGTTCACAACCGGGTGCGAACAACGCCCTACATCTACCGGGACTCATCGATCGCCCTTTTCCTGTCCACGACCCCGATGGTCGGCGAATACTCGTACGTCAAGATGGTCAATCTCGTCAAGAACCGGATGGTCCTCAATCCCCTGCGGGAATCGGCTCTGGTTGAGCTTTTCGAGAATCTCTGCTATATCTACCGCCAGGCCTATCCGGAGTTCGAACTAACCCGCGACCGGCAAGACCGCCTGCTCTGCTCGGCGCTTGCGAAGAAGGACGAAGGCGTCCGCTTCTTCATCAAGTACTGGGTTGAGGGACTGGATTGTTGGCGGTGGGAAGGTCAATAAGTGCTGCCTACACCTACGACCTACGGGGGCAGGCGTTCGCTTGTTCGCTTCTTGACAACTCAGCGAAATCGACTATATTGAGATGCTATGCCCAAGCGACCACGCGTCAAAGGTGCCAATCTGTACCATCATGTTTACAATCGGGGGAACAACCGGCAGCCGTTATTCAGAGACGACTCAGATTACCGGCGCTACTTAGAAGCGCTTTTCAGGTACTCGCCAAAATACCAGATCAAAGTGGTGTCCTACGCGCTGATGAAATGGCATGTCCACCTTTTCATGCACGACTATGCCGGCGAGATTTCCCAATTCATGAACGTTCTGCACGGTTTCTACGCTCAAGTTCACAACAAGATCCACGGTCGGTTGGGGCACGTTTTCGAATGTCGGTTCAAGAACAAAATCGTGGATGCTGACAGCTATGGCTTGTGGTTGACACGATACATCCACCGGCAACCTGTTGAGGCGGGTTTGGTGAAACGTGCGCAGGACTATCAATGGACCAGCTATCGGCGCTATGTCGGTCTCGAATCAGACATTCCGCTGTGCACCGATCTGATTCTCAATCGATTCGGAACGAATCAAAAGGCGCGACGTGACGCATATCGAGATTTTGTCGAGGGCATCGATGATGGTCCGGTGGCATGGGATAAAACGCAAGAGGCGCGCGAAACCATCGTCGGCAGTGAGGAATTTATCAAGCACGTGACAAGGCTGGTGGGTACCGAGCCGCCGCCAGGTCCGGAGGTTGAGGACCTGCTGGGATTGGTCGGTGCGCGCCTGGGAGTGTCGCTCAGAGTTCTGAGAGACCCGTTCGGTTCTAAGGAAAAGGCGCTCCGTCGAGAAGCGATGCTGATTTTGTGGCATGACCATCGGCTCGGAATCAGACGGCTCGCCCGATTGTTCAATATAGCCCCGTCATCAGTATTCAAGGCGGTTTCAAAAGCGAACAAGCGAACGCCTGCCCCTCGATGACGCAGGCCGACATCAAGCGACGGCTTAGCCGCACCTGGTTTCCGTTCTTCAGCCGATTCGGCCGGCTAACCCCGATCCAGCAACAGGCGATCCCGCTCATCCTGCAGGATGAGAATCTCGTGCTGATTTCCCCGGCGGCGTCGGGCAAGACCGAAGCGGTTGTTGCCCCGCTGGTCGAGCGGATGATTGAGCAGAACAAGCGCCAATTCGCAATTCTCTACATCTCCCCGACCCGGGCTTTGGTCAATGACCTTTATCGCCGTCTTGAGAATCCATTTCGAATGCTCAGTCTGCCCCTAGCGATCAAGACCGGGGACCGTCCGGTGCTGGACTTTACGGCCTTGCCCATGTTGCTGATTACCACGCCGGAATCGTTCGATTCGCTGCTCAGCCGCCACCCTAAGATCTTCGAAATGCCCGGGGCGGTCGTCCTTGATGAGCTGCACCTACTTGACCGCACGCCGCGTGGCGATCAGCTGCGGGTTCTGCTGGAGCGTCTCCGCCGCATCAATCGATCGCTCGGCTACTACGCGATGTCGGCCACGATCGACGACCTTGATATCGGCAGCCGTTATTTTGCCGGGGGCCGGCCGGTGGTCCTAAAACAAGAGCGGCCCATCGACTACCGGCTCTTGAAAAAGGAAGACAGTTTTGTCAGCGACCTCTACCGCATCATCCGCGAGCGGCAGCTTGACAAGGTGCTGGTCTTCTTCAACAGTCGCAGTCATGCCGAGCAGTACGGCCGGGAGTTCAACCGGCCGCCGTTTAGGGACCGGGTGCTGGTTCATCATGCCAGCCTGACCCGAGAGAGGCGCGAAGGCATCGAACGGGCGATGAACCAGGAACGGACGGCACTGCTGTGCGCCACGACGACGCTCGAATTGGGGATTGACATCGGCGACATCGACGGTGTCGTACTGTTCCGGCCTCCCTACTCGGTCAGCTCGCTGCTGCAGCGCATCGGGCGGGGCAACCGGCGCCAAACCGACGCCCTTTTCGCAATCGGCGTTTATCTCAACGACTGGGAGCGCCTCATCTTCGAACTTGCCTTCGAATGCGCCCGGTCGGGCCGGCTCTTCGAGAAGGGATACCGGCCCTCACTGGCCGTCATCCCTCAGCAGATCTACTCGTATCTGCTGCAGCGGCGCCGGATCGGCGCCACCAAGCGGGTGCTGAAGGCGATCCTGCGGCCGATTCTCCAGGATGAAACCTGGTTTGAGACGCAGTTCTCTTTTCTGGTCGACGACGACTACATCCAGTCAAGCCGAGCGCAGGTCTATTTCCTGGGCGAGAAGCTCGAGGCCGCCGTCGAACGCGGCAAGGTCCACAGCAACATTCAAGAGAAGAGCTTCGGGCTCTACACTGTGTTAAATGCGGCCACCGGCCAGAAAATAGGTCAGATCTACTACGTCTTTGAAAAGATTTTCCTGGCCGGAAGATCGTGGCGCGTCCTGCAGACGGACAAAAAGGCGGGCCGGGTGTTGGTTGAGCCGTCCAACGAGGTCGGCGGTGCGGTCAAGCTGTTTGAAGGCACGGGTATCGGCGGCTACAATTTCCAGTTCGGTTCACTGATCAAGGAACGGGTTTTTCCGGGACTTGGGGCGACGTTTTTCCCCTATTTTAAGGAGGGGAATAATGCCTGCCTTTATCATTTTCTGAATCCGGTGTACGGCGCGCTGGTGGCCGAAGCGCTGAGTCAGGGCGCTTGCGAAATCATCGATGTCCAGGGCAAGCTCCTTGTGTTCCATGGCGGTCGATCGCTGGGAAATTCTTTTCCCATGCCCAGCCGTGCCGCGGTACGCCGGGTGATCAGCCGCAATCTCATGAAACTGGAGGACAATCTTGGCTCAGGCGCCTTTTTTCGCCACCTGCCCAGGTCCCTGCAGATCGAAGATCTTTACCAGGCGCTCAACATCGACGGCCTGTTTGAATACTTGGAACAAGCCCGGCTGGTCGAGATCGACGCGGACGCAGGCCGGGTCGCGGCGGAGCTGGTGCGGGAGTGAAAACCTAAACGCTTGACGGCCGCTTGATTATCGGCTATATTATCGTCGGGCGGCCCGGGTGCATCGAGGAGACCATAGGGCGTTGCGATTGCCGTCTCGGACAATGAAAGAAATAGGTAAGCGTTGGAGGGGAATAGCGACCTATATTTCTGATTTATTGGAAGAGCCAAACTGTTGCCAATGAAAGAAACATATCGGCCTGACGACATAAAGGACCTTGACTATGGACGCGACCTTGGCGCGCCCGGGGCTTATCCTTTTACGCGCGGCATCTACCCCGACATGTACCGGGGTAAATTGTGGACGATGCGTCAGTACTCCGGCTATGCCACCGCCGAAGAATCGAACCGCCGCTACCGCTTCCTTTTGAAGCAAGGTCAGACCGGACTCTCGGTTGCCTTTGACCTGCCGACCCAGATGGGTCTTGACTCCGACCACCCGATGGCTCAAGGTGAGGTCGGGCGAACCGGGGTCGCCGTTTCATCGCTTGAGGACATCGAAGTGCTGTTCCGGGGGATTCCGCTCGATCAGGTCAGCACGTCGATGACGATCAATGCCACGGCCGCGGTCCTGCTCGCCGGCTACATCGTGGCCGCGGAGAAGCAGGGAATCAAGCCGGCGGTCTTGCGCGGGACGGTTCAGAACGATATTTTGAAAGAGTACATCGCGCGCGGGACCTACATCTTTCCGCCCGGACCGTCGATGCGTTTGGTTATGGACCTAATCGCATACTGCAACGAGCATCTGCCGAAGTGGAACACGATATCGATCAGCGGCTATCACATACGAGAAGCGGGCTCGAACGCGATTCAAGAGGTCGCGTTCACGCTGGCCAACGGCATTGCCTATGTTGAGCAGGCAATCAAGCGCGGGCTTGACGTCAACCGCTTCAGCACGCGTCTCTCTTTCTTCTTCAATTGCCATAATGATTTCTTTGAAGAGATTGCCAAATTCCGGGCGGCGCGCCGGCTCTGGGCGGGAATCATGAAAGAGCGCTTCGGGGTGAACGACCCGGCCGGACAGCGGCTCCGTTTTCACACCCAGACCGCGGGTTGCACGCTGCAGGCGCAGGATCCGCTCAACAACACGATCCGGGTCGCCCTGCAGGCATTGGCGGCGGTGCTGGGCGGGACTCAGTCCCTTCATACGAATTCCTATGATGAGGCTTTGGCCCTGCCCGACGAAGCATCGGCGAAGCTCGCACTGCGCACCCAGCAGATCATTGCCTTTGAAAGCGGGGTGAGCGCGGTGGTCGACCCGGCGGGCGGCGCCTACTACCTTGAGCGGCGGACGCGTGATCTTGAGCTTGCGATTGCCGGCTATATCCGGCGGATTGACGAGATGGGCGGTGCGCTCGGGGCAATTGCCAACGGCTTTTTCAAAAAGGAGATCGAGGAGAGCGCGTATCAGCAGCAGCGGGCCGTCGAGGAGAAGACTCGAATCGTCGTTGGGGTCAACGAATTCCGATCCGAAGACCAGATTCGTATCAAAACCCGGCGGGTCAATCCCAAAGTTCAGCGCGCGAGGGTTGAGAAACTGAAGGCGTTGAAAAGACGGCGTGACGGTCCTAAGGTAAGGGCCGCCCTGGGTCGTCTTGAAACGGCGGCCCGGTCGGACACCAACCTGATGGAGCCGATTCTTCAATGCGTGCGCCGTAAGGCAACCTTGGGTGAGATCTGTGACGTTCTGCGCCGCGTCTTCGGGACCTACCAGGAGACGTGATGCGCCTGGACATGCGTAGCCGTGTATCACCCGTCCGAGCACAAGGTAATAGGTAAGCCTTTCCAAAAATGGCGTATCGCCCCTCTTGATTTCCTGCCCTTGACGAAGGTCTCGAACAATTCTCGTAGCGTCGACCGTCCGACACGCGGCGGAGTCTCCGAGAGGGTTTTATACCCGGCCGGGGGAGTCTGGCGTATCTACTAATGGAGCAAGCAGGGATTGCTGCGTTTCACTCGGGCAAAATCCCCCTCTTTTCCCCCTTTGATAAAGGGGGATATAGGGGGATTAGGGGACCCATATTATTGATTGATGATGGTTTTGTACTAATGTTACCGTCGAGGGAGGGAAATTGAGCATTGGTATTTCATAGTCTTAGACTCGTTATACTTTTACGATTGGGTAAAAGAATACCCACAAAGGGCGTAAAAATCCATACCTATTTGCCCATAACCTCAATAACTTCTGATATTTAGACCCATTCTCAGGTACAGATTTTGCACCTATATATGTAGGAGAGTATGGATTCTCCGTAAGGAGGTACGATGCTCAGACAACGGAAAGGCTTCACATTAATGGAGATGATCGTTGTCGTTGCCATTCTTGGAATTATGGTTCTATTCGCGGTCCCGAGTTTCATGCGTATCTTCTGGGAAAGGGGCCGTACGTCGATGAACGAACTGGCCCAGGAGATGCGGACGTACCGGGAGCGAGCCCTGGCGACCGGGGTTGACTATATCGTTGAGTTTCAGCCGGCAACCGGAAGCTACCGCCTGCATAAGATGACCACACCACCTCAGATTGTGGGACCGTTTGAAATCAAGTCCCCGACCCGATATGGCGGTGGTACGGCTGGCGGTCAAGTGCCTGAAGGCGCCGGGCCGATACCCGTGGACGGCGTTTCGATTATCGGCGGTGGGCTCATGCTGACCTTCAGCCGTTATGGCGGAGCAACCGGCGGCGCAGTCTATTTCAACGACACCAGGAATTCTTACGCGATTGGGATCTGGCGAACCGGCCGGGTCAAGACCTGGCGCTGGACCGGTGGTGTTGGCGGCCAATGGTATTAGAGGAGGCGAACATGAGAAATGCTTTTACACTCTTGGAAGTACTCGTGGCAATCACCATCCTTATCGTGGGGATTCTGGGCGTAACCCAGATGGTTTCCCAGGGTATGACCTATAACGTCGAAATGCGTCAATTGCTCCAGGCCCGGCATATCATGGAGCGCCGGATGGAGAATTTCGAAATCATCCCGATTACCGACCCCTGGCTGGTGGACCCGGAAAACGGGACGGTGATTGATTACAACGTCTTTCCAACTGACCACGCGGATTTAATCATTGTCGACAACATTACTTACAATCGTCAGTGGAACGTGGTCACCGGTCACCGGGCTGACATAGCGGACATCCGGTTCCGGACGGCCCGGCTGTTTGTCGTTTGGACAACCACCAAGCAACATCAGATAAGTGCGGACTATATTCGATGGGAGGAAAGATGAAAACGCTAAGAACGCGAACTCAACTTCGCCCAGGTATGACGCTGATTGAAGTCCTGGTGTCGCTCTTGATCCTGTCCATCATCATGGCGGGCATCATCGTCATCCTGCAGGTTCAGCAATCGCGGGCAATCAGCGTCCGGTCCCAGGCGATTCTCCACACCGAAGCTCAGGTTGCGCTCTCGCTCATCAAGTGGGACATCTACATGGCCGGGTATGCGATACCTCAAGGTCAATGGATGATTCAGGATGGAGATGGTGCTGGTCCCCTGTTTGGACGGGATCGGCTGACCTTGCGGGCCGGGGTCCTGGGCCTTGAGTCCAGGACAGGCCGCTGGAATCAAACGCTCGAAGGGGTCTCGGGACAGAATCAGGTTAGAGTAAGGCGCTGGGATGTGCCTGACCTCGACTTTGTCGTCGGTGACAGCGTCATACTGGCCGACCTCAACACGAAGGTACCATTTGAACGGAACCTCCTCATCACGGACCGGATACGATCAACGACCGCGCGCGGTGAGTCAGCCTGGACTTTGACGTTTACCCGTCCGGTCAATGCCGCAATGGGCACTTTTCTCTTCATGATTGACCCAAGCACTTACAACAATCCAGGAGTCGCGTATTCCGTCGAGAATATGGTTCGGGCCGGCCGCACGGTGCCCTGCCTGGTCCGGAACTATTCCGGTCGGCAGGAGATTCTGCTTGAGGATGTCGAAGAATTTCAGGTTCAGTACGGCATCGACGCCAACCGGGATGGAATAATCAATGACCCGGGCGAGTGGGAGAACACGCTCGCGGACTGGAATATCGACTTGACCAACCAGGACGACTTGCGCGACCAGAGGTTCATGATTCGATTCGGCTTGGTCAGCACGACCGATCGTCCGATCCCGAACTACACGTATCCCCAGGCAGCGATCGCTCTTTTCAACAACAACTACCCCATAATGCCGCCGATGGATATGTACCGGCGGGTGATAATGTTCGAAGAAATTGTACCACGCAATATTAGAGGAAGATAGGAGGTAATCATGAAACGAGGTATTGCGCTCTTAACCGCTCTGTTTTCGCTGGTCCTGATCCTGATTGTCGGTTCCTTGGCACTCTTTCTGGTCGTGCGCAGCATGAGCGTGTCAACCGGCCAGGCCCGGTATCAGTCCACTTTCGAAACAACTGAAGGCGGGATTGAGATCGGCATGGCCCAGGTTGACGGTGCTTTTGACCGCGAAGAAACAGACTTCGATCTGGGCGTGATTACGCAAGCCGTCAATGTGCACAGCGTCAAGGTGAACCCTGGGCTGCTCAGCACCGTGACCGTGGCCGGCGGCGCGCTCGATTTTGCGCGCGGCTACGATGGCGTCGGCGCCAGTATCGCCAAGGGTGGTTCGATGACCATCTACTTGATTCCGAGTGAGGGTCAGGGCCCGACCAAGATAAAAGTCAATCTTGACGTTTCGGTCAAGAAAACCCGTTTGGGAGGTGGCTAATGAAAAGAATAGCGCTGTTGATCGTCATATCAGGGCTGGCGGCGGTGATGTGGGGCGCAGCCATGCCTTGTGCTGCACCGCCTTTTGCGGCCAAAGTCGTCCGGCCCAACATCATTCTGATGTTTGACAACTCCGGCAGTATGGGCGATGAGCCGCACACCGTGACTTCCATTACGGTGGGGACCGCGAATGACACGTTCTCATGGTACGGCTACTTTAACCCCAAGAGAAGGTACAGCTATGCGTCCAACCGGTTTTTTGAGGACGTGGCCGGGCCCTACCCGGGTAACATTCTCAACTGGATTACGATGTCCCGTGGCGACGTTCTAAGGAAAGTGCTGACCGGGGGACGGGCAAGCTCGACCGGCGGCGGTATTGCCACGCTGAGAACCGAGGGTCGGTTTGGGCGCTGGTATACGTATCGGGTCGATGCTAGCAACTATACGACTTTCTACATGGACCACGACGTCACCTCCATGGGCCGGCTTGACGTCTCCTGGACCGGGGCCGCGGCGCCGATCAAACAGACCGCGAACGATATGCGGGTTCAGGTTGAGATTCCCATCGCCTTGTACCGGGGTGTGATTCACCAGATCGGGGATGAGGACGTTGACGACCAGTGGGATCCGGACGCGCCCGCTTTTGGTCTGTGGTTCTTCCACACTAATAATCCCACGCCTGAAGCCGGCTTTGTCATGGACTACATCGGCGACCCGACCGTGACCCTGTCGCAATTCTCAAACCATATCCGGAACGAGCCCTTTGCCACCAACACGCCGCACGCTGAGACCTACTTCGAGATCACGCACTATGTTTCGCAGTCAGACCCGCACTATCAGATGGGCGACTATACGAAAAACCCCGGCGGCAACAAGGATCCTTACTGGGATCAGCGGCTGGCCGACACGCTGTGGTGCGCACGGACTTTCGTGATCTGCATGACCGACGGTGAGTCAACCTTGGATGCCAATGTTCCAAACAACGATGGTCATGTTCCGGCCTGTAACAACCTGCTCACCATGGGCCGTCCTTATACACAGAACAACGGCTACTATTTCGACGAAGTCGCCTACTACGCCCACATCACTGATCTGCGTCAGACCGGTTATCGTCCGCTCCAGGATATGCAGGAGATCACGCTCTTTACGATCTACACGTTCAGTACCGGCGTGGTGGGTGACTCCTTGCTCAACCTGGCAGCCAAGGTCGGCGGTTTTGTCGATAAGAACGGGAACCGCGTCCCTGACCTTGCGTCCGAATGGGACGAAGACCACAACGGTCAGGCCGACAACTACTTCCGGGCCACGAATGGTCAGCAGCTTGAAGCGGCGATCCTCAAAGCCATCAGCATGATCATGGCCCGGGTTGCTTCCGGATCGCCGACTGCGGTCGTGTCTTCGGGCGCCCGGTCCGAAGGTCTGGTCTATCAGAGTCTGTTCTGGCCGAGGAAATTCGAAGGGACGGACATGATCGACTGGTCGGGCCGGATGCACTCCCTGTGGATTGACCGGTACGGTTATATGCACGAAGATACCGACCTGGACAAGATCTTGAGCGTCAAGAACGACAACATCGTGAAGATGGACACCACGATCGGCATGGCCGAACTGTGGCGGGACACGTCGGGCCGGGGCATCGATTCGTTGCTGCGCTATATGGGTACGGTTCACATCGACAACCTGAAGCACGTGTGGAACGGCGCGAAAATGCTGCACCTGCGCAGTCCGGCGACGCGTGAGATCTATACGTGGGTCGACAAGAACATGGACGGCATAGTTGACCACCCAGGCGAGTACATCGCCTTCGACGTCGGTAATGAGCCCGATATCAGGGCGCACCTTGATGTGGCCAACAACCCCGACACGGCGCTGGCGCTGATCCGGTACATCCGGGGCCAGGATATTCTCGGCCACCGGAATCGTACGGTGCTGGGCAACGTCTGGAAATTAGGCGACATCATCTATTCAGCCAATACCTATGTCGGCAAGCCCCAGGAAGGCTACAGCTTGATCTACTACGACGTGACCTACCGTAACTTCTACAATAAGTACAAGCTGGCCACGCCGCCGGTCATTGCCGACAGCAGCCGGGCCGACGCGATCTATGTGGGCGCCAACGACGGTATGCTCCACTGTTTCAATGCCGGCAAGTTCGTCTCGTACACGCGGCCGGTTTCGGACACCACGCCCGGCTACCTCCACTGGTGGGGTACGGACGAACCGGGCAAAGAGCTCTGGGCCTACATCCCGTTCAACTTACTGCCTCATCTCAAGTGGCTCTGGGATAACAACTACTGCCACGTATACTATGTCGACTTGAAGCCCTATGTTACCGATGTCAAGATCTTCGCTCCGGACAATGTCCACCGCGACGGCTGGGGCACGATGCTGATCAGCGGCATGAGGCTGGGCGGCACGCCGATTACGGTCGGTGCCCAAACCTACCGTTCGGCCTATTTCGCCTTTGACGTGACCAAGGCGAAGGACGCCGCCAACAACCTGCCCAAACTGCTCTGGGAGTTCACGGATCCCCAGCTCCGGTACACGACATGCTATCCGGTGGTGGTCAAGGTGAAGAACTCCTGGTTCCTCGTTTTCGGTTCCGGACCGGCCACCTTATCCGGTACCGCGGCTTCGGCCACGGCCCAGCTGTACGTGCTCGACCTCTTTACCGGGCAACTGCGGCGGAAGTTCAGTCTGCCGGCGGGTGACTCGATCGTCGGCGACATTACCGCGGTCGACGTCGGGCTCAACTACAGCAACGAACTGATCTACTTCGGAACCTACAATTCGCGCGGTGGTGCGGGCAAACTCTACCGCATATCGACCAAAGGCCTGGGCAGCGAAGAGGACGAGGACCCGGCCAACTGGCTCTTGTCCGTGGTGATTGATGCGGTGCGGCCCGTGGTCGGCGCACCGGGAATCACGCTTGATTACCGGAACAACCTGTGGGTCTATTTCGGGACCGGGCGGTACTACAATGCGCTTGACGAAGCCGACTTGACCGAACAGCGGTTCTATGGAATCAAGGACGATGGTTCGTTGATAATCCCGGCTCAACTGCTGGACGTGACCGACGTAATCATCAAGGGCGACAGCGCCTATGGCCTGGGTGGGCCCATAGCTTATGACTCGCTCATGAGACTGGTTGAGGTGAGGAAGGGTTGGTACCGGAACTTCACTACCGGTGGGGTCGGCCAGGGCGAACGATGCTGGACCAAGCCGCTGGTTATCGGCGGTGCGGTGGTCTTTACCACCGGCACTCCTTCGGGCGGGGACCTCTGCCTGTTCGGTGGTACCGGTGACCTGTACGCCCTCTTCTATCTTACCGGTGCGGCCTATAAGAAAGCGATTCTGGGCAAGAACATGGCCGGTGAGCATCTGGTCAAGGTGAGCCTGGGTTCAGGCATCCCGGCCGGCGCTGGTCTCTACATCGGCTCGGACCGCGAAAAAGCCTTCATCCAGTCGGCGACCGGTGGCATCCGCGGTATCCAGATGAGGCTGCCGTTCTCGCCGCGTGAAGGCGTTCAAGTCTACAAGCGACGTTAAGGAGGTTTGAGATGAAATACATCATCGCCTTTTTCTCAGTTTCGCTGCTGGTCATGCCGGTGCTTTTCTCGCAGACTGACGGCACGCGCTCCCCGCAGGAGGCAGAACTAGGTTATCTCGGCATGGTCTATGCACTGGATGGTGATTTGCTGATCATTCCCGATGGCTCCTACAAAACGAACGGCAACTATCTTGTTATCGAAGACGCGGCCGGCCGGAGTATCGAACGGAAAGCATTTCACCTGCCTTGTGAAGCGATGGCTGAGTTCAAAACACTGCCCCGGGGTGAGAAGGTGGTTACGCGGCTCGTGGTTCTCAGAAACTATGACATCATAGGCGGTCGCCTTGTTGCCACTGAGAGCTTCTAGCTGTCTCGTAATCGGCTTGTTGCTTGCCCTGACCGGATGCAAGACTGACAGGGGGGGGGTGGCGGGAAACACCCCCCCCTCCATTAAAGCGGTCAAGATCTACCCGGTTCAGCCGACGAGCCAGACCCGGGCCCAGGTGATGGTTGAGATGTCGGACCCGGAAAATGACAACGTCACCTACACCGCCAAGTGGCTGGTCAACGGCAAGGAAGTCGCCGAAGGCGGCGAGTTCAACTGCGCCGGGATCAAACGGGGTGACCGGATTCTCGCGACGGTGACGCCGTTTGACGGGAAAGAATACGGCAAGACGGTTCGCAGCGCAGTAGTTACTGCCGGCAACATCGCCCCCAAAGTAACTGAAGCGAAGCTTGATCCCGAGACGATCTTCGCCACGACCCGACAGGCGAAAGTCATGGTTCGGGGCACCGACCAGGACGGAGATTCATTGCGTTTTGTCTGCCGCTGGTTTGTGGGCGGCGAGAATCGGCCCGACTCGGGCGCGACCATCGACAACCTTCGGTTGAAGAAGGGCGACCGTTTCACGATCGATGTCTTGGCCCATGATGGAGAAAGCTACTCGTTGGGCCATGTTATCAACGGCACGGTCGCCAACAGCCCGCCGGAGCTTAGTGCCAAGACCGATTCGGTAATGGCCCCGGCCAGCAACTTCAGCCATTCGTTGGCGATTACCGACCCGGACGGCGACAAACTGACCTATGCGATGACTTCAGGTCCGACCACGGTGCAGGTCGATCCAAATACCGGGGTGATTTCCGGGACGATCGAGCGGACCGCTCCGGTCGAAATCAGGGCGACCGATACCGAAGGTGCTTACCTGGACGTACGGTTCACTTTGAGGCCGGCAAACCGGCAATAGGATCTCGGATAAGAGCGACTTCGAAGCGTAGCTGAAGGTAGTTCAAAGGGTAAGAATTGGGTCGCACCGGGAGGGTGTTTCTCTTTTCTTGTGCCGTGTCCCTAACAGATCTTTACATTTGGAAATTTTTCTCATAATTGCATGTATTTAATAATTGCATGTATTTAGTAAACTCCAAGTCGGTTATTGCGGGGCAATCCCCCTTCACTTCCCCCTTTCGTAAAGGGGGACATAGGGGGAGTAAAGTCTCTTGCGCAGGCTAACCTGTCCCGGCCCTCGGGAAGCCTGCCCCGTCAACACGGGGCCTGCGACTACTAGAAGGAAATCAAAAAGCAAATATCAAAGAGCAAATATGAAATTGTCCCGTCCGAGATTGCTGGCAATGAATGACAGAAAAAAGAGATCGCAATAATTGCTTTGGTATCCCTCGTTTCACCGGGGACAAAATCCCCCTCTTTTCCCCCTTTGATAAAGGGGGACATAGGGGGAGAGAAGATTGCATTTGAGCTTTGTGCGATAAATCGCACCGCTACCTTTGGGATCCTTCGTTTCACCGGGGACAAAATCCCCCTCTTTTCCCCCTTTGATAAAGGGGGACAT
>CAYGYG010000008.1:0-91653 GCA_964354155.1 uncultured bacterium
GCGGAACGACTTCTTGAACTCCTGCTTCCTGATTTCTAAAGGCGTAATTGGCATAGCTACTCCTTGAGCAAATACCTAAAAATCCAAAATGCCTAAATACCTAAACTGGGCAGCCATCAAAAAGAGCCGTTTATGGCGCAGTTGTCCATCGAGCGGCAATTGTAGCATACGCAAAAACCCTCAAAAGTCAAATGGTTTTTAAGTCCTCTACGTCTACCATTCCGCCATCCCGGTTTCTGCCGATTCCCCTCGCCCCTTGACGGAGAGGGTTAGGGGTAGAACAATAAAGAGGATTACAGGAGAAAGCGCGGCTTTGTCAACTCCTGTCGCCGCTCGGGGACGGCGTTTGACTTCTCGGTTCCCCTGACTATCATTTCTCAACTTCCCCTCAGGGTCGCGGCGTGCGGCCCGGGCGAAATTTCCTCTTCACCCCAACCTTGACACGCCTGCCTGAATCCGCTTAACCGCCGCCCGACGGCTCAGAAACCAATTGACACGAAACGATCCGAGCCTATAATCATCCATTCGCACTGGAGGTGTTCTTGAAACTCGTGACGGGGTTTCTGATTCTATGTGCAAGCCTTAGTTCCGCCTGGCCCGCTACGCCGGGGTCGCGGGATATGCACGACTATCCGGACTCGCTGAGGAACCTGCCGCCGCGCATGCGGCCGTTTTTTGATAAGGAATATCGCCAACAGGTTTTCAACGCACCACTGCAGGAAAGTCTTAATGTCCGTTGCGTGGGCAGATGGCCCTGGGGGCCCAGCTATGAGGTTACTGCCCAGCGGGATACGCTGTACCTTGCCTCTGGTAGCGGAGTCAGGATTGTCGATATTACCACGCCCACCAATCCCAGGCACATTGGGCAGGTTTGTGCGAGAGGGTTGATTTCCCAGGTGGTCGTAAGGGATTCGCTCTTGTATGTTTCCTGCGGTGGTCTCGAGATCTTCAGCGTCTCAGACCCAGCCAATCCGGTGAGACGCTCTTGGTTCGGCAGACAGGTGCGTGATTTTGGACTCAAGGACAGTTTTGCAGTCTGCATTTCTGATAGCCTGCGGATAATCAACGTCAGAGACCCCGGTAACCCATTTCAAGTAGGCGCTTCAGCAGACAGCGGTTATGCAATTTTTGTTACAAACAACTATGCCTACATTGGCAGCCGGTGGGAATTGGCAATCATCAACATCACCAATCCTCAAAGCCCGCGAAGAGCTGGGGCAAGAGGAGCCTATGTCCATTCACTCTGGGTGCAGGGTAATCACTGCTATACAGCCACAGGCGATCAAGGGTTTACAATCTTCAATATCAGAGATACCTCAAATATCTGGGAAGAAGGCAGGATAGGGACACTATGGAGCTACGACGTTTATGTAATTGGCATGTTTGCTTATACGCCGAATTTTGCGGTAATTGACATATCAGACTCAAGCAGTCCGGCCATTGTCGGCAGTGTCAATATGCCCTGCGGACCGTTTGGGGTGTGGGTCAAATCACCATTTACTTATGGATTTGTGGCAGACTGGTATGAAGGATTGCAGGTGGTTAACATCAATGACCCGACGACACCAAGAATAGACACTGCCGCTTTCAAGGCTGATGCTGCGAGGGATGTTTTTGTGCAAGGTAATCGAGCGTATATCGCTGATGATCGTTGTGGAATGAAGGTTTTAGATATTTCGAATATTCAACAGCCATTCGAGATCGGTTACTGTGACACTATCGGTCCAGAACCAGAGTTGTACTCACTATGGACAGAAGACACTCTCGTTTACCTTGGCGACGACATTACCAGGTTTCCACCAAGATTTGCAGTCGTGAATGCTAAAGACCCACGCAATATCATAAGACTTGGGTCGTGCCGTACACCTGGGAACATCAGTGCTGAAGATATGTTCTTGAAAGACTCGATTGTCTATAGTGTGCATGTATCCTATCTATATGGCTATAAGATTAATAACCCTAATTCACCAACCGTCGCATGTTCTCTGCTTGTCGGGGGAGATGAAGCCTATGGGGTGTTTGTGAAAGATAGTTTTGCGTATGTGGCTGGGGGCAGGACTCTGAAGATAGTGAACATCGCCAATCTCTCAAACCCGAGAGTGGTTGGGAGCTGTTCGACTTCATATCGAGCCAACGCGGTCTTTGTTAAGGACGCAATAGCGTACGTGGTTAGCTCCAACGCTGGCGGCCTGTACATCTTCAATGTGGCCGATCCAAGTTCACCTTTCTTGATTGCCTATTTCCTGACCCGAGACAGCAGTGCCCGGGATGTCTGGATTGATGATACGCTTGCCTACATTGCCACGTGGCGATCATTCCAGGTTGTGAATGTCAAGAACCCGGCAAATCCCTTTGAGGTCGGCTACTACACGCCTCCCACATCAATAAAACGAATCTTCTATGATGGTCGTTACATTTACGGGGCGGCGTTTGAGGGAGGAATGATCGTATTTGAGCGATTCATGACCGGCATTGAGGAGAGCGATGATCATGCGATGACAACATCACGATTGAGGGTTTACCCTAATCCGGCCCGGAGCAGAATCTTGTTCAGCGGTGCTGAGTTTGGGAAGGATGGCGTTGTAAGGGTTTTTGACATAACTGGTCGTGAGTCCGGTGAGGCACAGACTGCGGTCGCTGGCCTGCAGTCAGGGAAGGGGCTGGACATAAGCGGGCTGAAGTCAGGAGTCTATTTTTTCATCATAGAAGACAGGGGTCATAGGGCCGTTTTCAAGGTGATAAAACTATAAAGGAGGAAGTCATGAGAAACTGCATTACGTTATTCATCCTTGCCGCAGTAGTTGCTGTGGCGGCCACAAGAGTCTACGACGTGGAGTTGAGTCAGAACGATAATGCCACAACGCCGGAAGATGGCTGGGTTGGCCAGACGTTCATCGCCACCTGCGATTCGATCCAGTGGGCGGCCTTTTTTGTCGGACGAGCATGTACTTCCGGTACGTATAAGACCGAAATCTGGGATAGTACCGGACTTCAATCCAGATATGGAGGAGGTGAGGTGTCAGCCGTGGACCCGCAATATCAATATGTGAATGCCATTTTTGAGGACACGGCGGCAGTCATTAAAGGCGTCAAGTACATGCTCAAGGTTTCACACTCCGGTGGTGATTCGGTGAACTACTACTACAACGACAACAATCCCTACGCCTATGGCGAACTCGTGGTTGGTGGGCAGAAGAGTCCGGGGCTGGATTTAGCGGCGAGGGTGGAGGGGGTGAATTGGGTGCCGAAGGATTTTTGGGGGCTGCAGATTCAGAATTGGGAGTTCTGGGGCATTGATCGCAAGACAGAGGCTGTTGCCGAGAGTGCTAAGAGTAACGGAGTCACAATGGCGCGCGAATGTTTCTGGTGGCATTGGTTCGAGCCAAACAAAGACCAGTTTGAAACGCTGACAGTAGACAGTTTTGTGCGGGCGTATGCTGAGCGAGACATCAAGATTCTTGCGCGACTTGCGTTCAGTTCGATGTGGGCGACGAGCTGCGACAGCGAAAGCATCCACTATAATATCACGCCATTTCCGCCTATCTGTCTGGACTCACCGGCGGTCCAAAACGGTACGATTTTCAGGAACAACTACTGGGGCTACTACGTCTACCGGTTCATCAGAAGATACGGCCCCAAGAAGAGCGGGGCGGACTCGATGAATTTCTGGTGGCAAAATAGTTCTGTGCCTTACCATCCTATCGTTGACTACCAGATTTGGAATGAACCTAACGCGATGGGGCCTGGGGCGAGGGACACGAGCATGCACGATTCGACCGGCTGCGGCCACTGGTTGCGTCCAGAGAAATACTATACGCCGCCTGCTGCATCGGGGGCGTCGTTCGAAGCCTACATGTGCTCTCTGTACGTGCGACTATGTAAGGTCGCGCGTCTGGCCGCGGACGAGGCAACCGAAGGGTGCACCGAGAGCGTACGTTTGTATACCTGCGGTACCGCCAAGGTGTTTTTCAAAGACACATCCAAGCTTGTGATGAAAGGAATCGACTTTCTGGACAGATACTACCAATACTCGAGCGGTCCTGACGCAGATGGTTGCGACGGAATAGCTCTGCATCCATATCAGAATGATAGCGGGGCTCTCTTTTCGCCCACCCGTTTCGTCCGCGAGCTCGATACGGTCCGTGCCGTCATGCGCAAGCATGGAGCAGGAGACAGACCTTTATGGCCGACCGAGCTCGGCTGGTCTGTGGTCGATTCGGTGACGCCGGAGCGGCAAGCTAACAACCTCTTGGAGTTCTATGTAATGTTTCTGGGGTCAGCTCTTAATCCTTGGGGCGGATATGGTCCGCCATTTTGGTACAGTTTTCGCAACATAGGTGCCAGCTCCAACGGCGAAAGCAACTTCGGCATACGGTTCAGGAATCTCGACAAGAGACCGGCGGCCCACAGTTTCCGGCAAATGGTGAGCTCCCTTGATTCGCTCCTAATCAACCGGCGTGTCTTGATTGGAGATACGATGAAGTCCAGGATCTACGAGCTTCAAGATTCCACAGGAAAGAGGACTTGGGTGGGCTGGAAGAATTACAAGACTGACGGGAGTCCAATAGCCGTTGCCATGCCGACCGTCACTGACAGCTCGTACAAGACAAAGATCGCGTATTCCGCGTCTGAAGAAACCACCATTGCCACCGCAGGGACCTACGGTTACACAAGCGTCACGTTGGACACGTTCCCCATCTATCTCAGGCAACCGAGTACCGCCACCTCGCGTCCTGACATGATGGTCGATTCAATCTGGCTTTCCCCCAATCCGCCGCAGGTGAACAATCCGATCACGTTCTTCGCCCGACTCAAGAACGTCGGGAATGCAGCCAAGCAGAGCTTTGAACCGCCCGCCAATGACAGCATCTGCTTCTATGTCAACGGCGACAAGAAATCCGATACGCTGATCGGCGCCAGCGTCGCGCCCGGCGATACAGTCACGGTGCATGGTCGATTGACCTGGACTCCAGCAGACACCGGCAACTACTTGGTCAGGGCCATCGTCAACGGCAGCAAGGTCTTCATGGAGCTATCCTTCGACAACAACGCCAAGTACCGGATGTACAACATCAGCTATCTGCCGCCGACTGGCTGGGTCAAGGTCAACGGGGATGAACCTTTTGCCAACACCCACTTTGGCGTATTGGACATGAAGTCTTACAACCCCAACAAGGCGGACAGTGCCTCTGCCGACTACATGCGCATCACCCAGTACACGGTCAGCGGTGGCGAGACCACCGAGTATTCCAGCCTCTGGGTCGACTTTGACCCGCACTATCCGTGGCGCCTGCGCCAGAACCAGGGCAGAAACGTGGTCTATGCCCAGTTCAAGATTGATGAGGGCAATCTCACCAGTGACGTGTATAAGGATTCGATCCTGGTTGACTGGACCTATCCTGAGACCTTGAAAATGGTCATCAACCACGATTCACCCTTCACCAGCGACACGACTTGCACGCTCTGTTGCCATGCGGTTGACTTGAGTTCCGGGATCTGCCAGATGCGCTTCGGCAACGACAGCCTGGTCAACCTGGTCAGAGAAGGCGACATGAGCAGCTCCAGCCGCTGGCTCTGGAATCACGCAGTTTATCATGATTCCTTAGACCTCTTTGAGATGGAAATTCAGGACGACACCAACTATCTCTACCAGCAGATCCCCAAGGACAGCATCCTGGCCAAAGACCCCAACTGCTACAACGGCGATACCCTGCAGATCAGCGGGGATTTGGTCTTGGATCACTTCAAGGGCAGTGGTCGACTCGAGGCGAGGCTAATCTTTGTCCCAGATCAGCCCCAGGCTGAGACCCTGGGCACGGTGCCCTATGGTGCGTCAATCGCCCTTCCCGAAACGACCATATCCAAGACCGGTCGGTATAATCTCTATTCCTACTTCAAATTCAAGCCGGAATCGACCGGTTATGACTTCCAACGGGTAGACATTGGCATCTTTGTCACGAATTCAACGAGCGATACCGGTAGGATCTACGTCGACAACATCCGCTTAGAGCCGGTCAAGCCGAAACACACCTACAGCCCGTTCGTGAGCTTTGACACGACCAAACTCTGGTCGCTCAATCCGGTCAATGGACGGCAGGTTGTCTTTGCCCAGTACCAGGATTCGGCGGGCAACGAGACGCATGTGACCTGGGACACCGTGGTTCTGGACACGACCAGTCCGGTCTGTGCCATCACCATCCCTTCGGACAGTCAGATGGTTTCCAGCACACTGTCCATTTATGGCTATGCCAATGACCAGAGCGATACCGGGCAGTACTTCTGGAAGTACAACCTCGACTATCGACCTGATGGCAGCGAAACCTGGTATCCGGTCAAACCGGATTGGGTCTCATACAGCCCGGTCTATTACATGCCACCGGGTTCCTGGCTTGGCGATTGGTGGACGGATTCAGTTCCAAACCATCACCACTATGATCTAAGAGTGCAGGTCAGGGATTCTGCGGGAAATCAGGCTGAGTCAACGGTCTACGGTGTTTACGTCTCCAACGCGGACCCGCCCGGCGGTGATGGTGACGGCTTTGGAGGGTTCGGGGGAGAAGCTGAAGCCATGTCCCTGGACAAGGACGATAACCTCTACCTGACATCAACCGAGTCCCCGGCTGATCAGATCGACCTCAGAGTACGCAAATACAGCCCCACTGGTGAATCCCTGCTTGCCTTCAGCGCTAAGCTGCCAACTGACTCAACCAAAAATCCCTGGCCCAGTGCGATCGTGGTTGACGATTCACTCCGCATCCTGGTGCTGGATGGTCTCAACAACTGCCTCAAAGTCTTTGACAAGACCGGGAAGCTTCTGGTCAAGATTGGATCAAGGGGCTCAGGCCAAGGTCAGTTCCTCAACCCCTCAGACATAAAGTGGGACAGTCCCGGCAAAACCAAGCTCTTCTTTGCGGATAAAGGCAACAAGCGGGTCCAGGTCTTAACCAAACAAGGCTCCTTCCTCCGTCAGTTCGGCACCGACTCAATTCCGCTCAATAACCCCATCGCCCTGGTTCATAACAGCTACAACCAGGCCTGTGTCCTGGATGTTCAGAACGATACCGGCAAGCTCTTTGTCTTTGACTCCACCGGAAAGATCAAGAAGGTAGTCACCAGCTTCAGCCTTAAGAATCCCACGGCCCTGTCCTTAGATTCCAAGAACAACCTCTTCATTGCCGATGCTGGGAACAAACGGATCTTGGAGCTGTCCGCGAGCTTAACCCACATCTACTCCTTCGGCACTGAAGGCGACAGTTTTGGGCAGTTCAGGAACCCAACGGCCCTGTCCATAACCAAAGACAGCCGGTACCTTTACGTCTACGACCGGGGTAAGCGAACCATCTCTAAGTTCACGATGATCAAGTCCAAGAAACGGAGCGGCGGTGGTGGTCAGAGTGAGGAACTTCTTGAGATTCTGCCCACCCAGCTCCTGCTCTATGCACCCAAGCCCAATCCGGCCAAGAGAATCGTCATGCTCAAGTATGCGGTGCCCAGACAAGAGAAGATATCGCTTGTCATCTATGACATTGTCGGACGGCAGGCCAGAACGATCACCGATAAGATTCACAAACCAGGGTTCTATACCCAGACGTGGGATGGGAAGGATGCCCGGGGCAGAGAGCTGTCTGCTGGGATCTACTTCTGCCTGTTGAAAGACGATGAGAAGATCCTGACCAAGAAGGTGGTGCTGGTGAAGTAGCTCTCCGCAAACACTGCGATAATAGCACGGGGGCCGGTGGTTTATCACCGACCCCTGATCATTCAGTGCGGTAGAGAATAGGGGAATGGGAAGAAGGGGAGAAAGGCAGGTCCCTGGGGCCTAAACCCCTTGACTTTCTCCAAGGTATGCTTAAGATCTGCCGATGAAGCGTGAGTGGCTGGTCGGTCTGTGCCTCCTGTCGCCGGCGATTCTACTTATCGTGGTGTTCCGTCTCTTGCCGATCGCCTACAGCCTCCGGATGAGTCTGTTTGACTGGGGTCTGGCCGGGCCGGTGCGCTGGGTTTTCCTCAACAACTACCTTGAACTGCTGCGCGATCCGAAGTTCCTTACCGCCCTGATAAACACCTTTTACTATTCAATCGGCGTCGTACCGCTCACCATGGCCGGCGCCCTGATGTTTGCGCTCTTGCTCAACCGGCCCTTCCCGGCGCGTGGTCTTTTCCGCACGCTCTACTACTTGCCGGTTGTCGCCTCGATCGTTGCCATATCCGTTGTCTGGCGCTGGCTCTATAATCCGGACCGGGGGTTGCTCAATCTGTTTCTCAAGATCGCGGGCCTGGGCACGTCGCAGTTCCTGAATGAATCGAACGGTGTTTTCGCATTTGTTTTTGGGGCCAACTCGGTTTTTGCCGGGCCGTCGATCGCGCTGTGCTGCATTATCTTGATGTCGATCTGGAAAGAACTCGGCTACGGCATCATCATCTACCTGGCCGGGCTGCAGAGTATTCCCGGACAATACTATGAGGCCGCCCGCATCGACGGGGCGGGCCGGCTCCGGACCTTTTTCAGGATAACGCTGCCCCTGCTCTCACCGACGACCTTCTATGTTCTTATCATGATGACCATCACCTCGTTCAATGTCTTCGGGCCGATCTACGTCATGACCGGTCCGCCGCCGGGCGGACCGTTGTCCACAACCAACGTCGTAGTCCATTTCCTCTACGAAGAATCTTTTAAAATGTGGAAATTGGGCTATGGCAGTGCCATTGCCTTTGTGCTGTTCGTCATCATCTTCTTGCTGACCAGACTGCAGAAAGTGCTGGTCGAGAAGAGGGTTCATTATGAATAGACTGCATTGTGCCACCCCCTCCGTAATCCTCCCCCCTCGAGGGGGAGGACAGGTGGGGGGGCATGAGTCGGGATGCCGAGAGCTATGCCAGCGGTGTGCCAGGGTATGAAAAAGAAAACTGTTGTCTATGGCATCCTAACCTTGGGAGCGTTGGGCATGATTTTGCCTTTTTTCTGGATGGTGTTGACTTCCCTCAAGTCGCCGAACGAGGCCTTGCGTTTTCCGCCGAACTTTGTCCCGGAACAATTCCTCTTCAGGAACTACGTCGACGCCTTCCGCCAGGTCGATTTCGCGCGCTATTTTCTCAATACCGTCATCATGACTCTGGGGACGACGTTGGGCGTCTACCTGACATCGGTTTTGGCGGCCTATGCGTTCGCCCGCCTGAAATTCCGGGGCCGGGAAGCGCTCTTTGCGTTCTTCCTGTCCGTGATGATGGTGCCGATGCCGGTCTACCTTGTGCCGTCCTACATCATCCTCAGTGCCCTGCGCTGGATCGACACCTTCCTCGCCCTGGTCGTTCCCTGGTCGGTCAACATCTTCTCGATATTCCTGCTCCGGCAACACTTCCGGACTATGCCCAATGACCTGTTCGATGCGGCGAAGCTGGACGGGATGAATCATCTTCAGATCCTCTGGTATATCGTGCTGCCTCTTTCCAAGCCGGTCTTGATCACGGTCGGGATCTTCAACGTGGTCTCGTCCTGGAATGCTTTTCTCTGGCCGCTGATTGTAACGAATTCGGATTCGATGCGCACGATCCAGACCGGGCTCGCTTATTTCGCACAGGAGGCGAGCACCAACTACCCCCTCCTCATGGCGGCCTCGACCTTTACCATCCTGCCGTTAGTTGTTCTTTACTTTTTTGCCCAGCGGCATATAATGGAGTCGTATGTGCGAGCCGGACTCAAGGAGTAGCCAGGCCGTGCAGGTTGAGTGCCACGATGGGTGCCGTGCGGCCGAATACCCCAAGCGGGTTTGCCTTGAAGGCGTCTGGTACGACATATTTGAGATCGTGCGGCGCGAAGTAACCGAGGATTTCGCTTCGCGCGAGCGCGCCGATGTCTACTATTGCCACATTGGCGATAACATGATTGTGAAGTTGGTAAGGAACAAGGCGGGTTGGACCAAGCGATGAGAAACCAAGATCGGGCCGAAATCGAAGAGATGCGGCGGAGGAACAAATCGCAATGATCGACGAAGTAAGACAATTCTTCATCGAGCATATCAATCCGATCATCGTCGAGTACCGGCAAACCAACCAGGAATTCAAGAAGCTCGGCGACCAGATTATTCAGACCATTCAGCGGCAGTCGAGCTACCTCGAGGATTTGTCCAAAGGCTTCCAGAGCATTTTCGCCTCGGTACAGCTGACCTCAGAAGCCACCCAGGTGATGGAACGCGAAACCAAAGAACTACGGGAGCTGAGTAATAACTCAATCAGCTCACTGGACGGGGCGATCCATACGATCGAGCAACTGACGAGTGAAGTCCAGTATCTAACCGGAGCCCTGAGCAACGTCAAAGAGCATTCCAGTCAGCTTAAGACGGCGATCGCTGAGATCATCAAAATATCGGAAATGACCATTGTCGCCTCGCGCAATGCCCAGATCAAAGCCTATCACGCCGGCGAGATTGGACGTGGCTTCGAGGTCATTGCGCGTCAGGTGGTCGATTTGGTCGGGCAGACCGAGACGGCGACAAAGGAGATCCCGAAGATTACCGGGCGTATCGAAGATGAGGTTGCCAAACTTGGCGTTCAGGTCGACGAGATGCAGAAGTTTCTTGAGAAATTCGAAATGGTCGGCGAGTACCTCAACGACTCGTTCAAACATATCTTGTCGATCGTGCCCAACCTGGAGCGCGACACGACCGAGGCCTCTCGATTGATTGCCGAACAGGAGGGCGCCAAGAAGACACTGGTCAGTTCGAACTGGGAATTGAACAGCTGGCTCGCCGACACATTCGATTTATCGGAGAAGGCCGCCAGCGCATCAATTTTCCTTAAGGGACTTTCGAACGAAATTGTCGACAAGGCGGAACAGATCCGGAAATGGGAAGATGCCTCGAAGCATA
The DNA here is from genome assembly GCA_964354155.1 of uncultured bacterium. Classification (GTDB taxonomy): domain Bacteria; phylum Hydrothermota; class Tepidihabitantia; order SM23-42; family CAYGYG01; genus CAYGYG01. The sequence goes on from CAYGYG010000008.1 coordinate 10,866, forward strand.
ACCTCTACTACTTCTTGATCCGTTTCTTCAACGTCCTCAACATCACCACCGAAAGCCATCTCAAATGGACCAAACGGGTGCCGCGCCTGGAAGGGGTCTTCGATTTTGAGGGTTTCAAAACGGCGCTGAAGAGTCTGCCCGCGATGAGCCAGGACATCAAACAGTCGATAATGCGGCAGTCGACCGACCTGAAAAAGAGTGAGGGCATTCTCGAGGCATCGCTCAACACGCTGACGCGCGAGACCAGCGAAGAGGCGAATATTTTCCGGATCTTGGGCGAGGCCGAAACCCTGCTCAGTCAACTCAAGGAAGTCCCGAATCAGGTGTTGTTCTTCGAGCGGGAACTTAATGCGATCGTGGACCGCTCGCGCATTTTGAGTTTGTATGCGGCGATCGAAAGTGCCCGCGCCGGTGAGCACGGGGCGCCGCTGACCGTGGTCGCCGATGAGATCAAAGCGCTGTCCAACCAGGCCAAGAATGCGGTGGAGAACATTGCCGAGTGGCGCGAGGCGATGGTTCTTGATTTCGAAAGCGCGCTCAAGGTAATAAAGGAGTCGAAGCGACTGGCCGAGGATGAACGGCTGAAGCTGGCGGAGGCGGCACGCATCATCGAAGATGCCTTGCGCAAGATCAAGGAGCTGTGCTCTCTGATTGATGAGACCAATAACTCGATCGACCGTCAACTTACCGGTTTTGCGGCGCTCGATGGTGAACTGGGCAACGTGACGACGGCTTACGAACAGATCATCCGGGAGTTTGACCAGTATCTTGCGACCGGTAATTCGTTCACGAAAATCCTCGAGAAGGTGACCGGGTACAAGGATCAGTACCTGAGCATGCTGGCCGGCCTCATCAAGGAAAGAGAACCCCCGGTTCAGCTAATCATCAGAGAATCGGCCGACCCGATTATTCTCGATCCGGCTTTCAAGACTGATGTCGTGTCGGACCGGATTGGCCAGCAGATACATATCGGCCTGTTCGGATTCGACCCCGATGGCAACATCATCCCCGGGGCGGCGTCGGATTTCATGATCGGCGAAGACGGTACGCTGTGGACTTTCTATCTTCGGCGCGACATCAAGTTCCACAACGGACACCCGCTGACCGCGGCCGATGTTCTCTACTCAATCGAGCGCATCCGAACGAGTCCGAATGCTGGTTTCACCGAGTGCATCGAAGAGTCGATCGTGGTTGATGACCACACGATTCAGTTCAAGCTGCGCTATCCCTATCTGCCGTTCCTGGCCAATCTGGCGTGCGGGGCGTGCCTGATCATCCCGCGCCTGGGCTACGACGTGAATCGTCCGGTGGGCGCCGGTCCCTACCGTTTTGCTGGCTGGGAGCGCAACCGGGAGCTCATCCTGAAAGCCAATGACGATTTCTTTGAGGGCCGCCCGGCAATTGACGAAGTGGTTTTCCGGACCATCGCCGACGAAACCGAAGCCCTCGACCGATTCCGCAAGGGCGAGATATCGCTTATGGAAATTCAGCAGGCCGAGGTCGATGAAGACGAATTCAACGTGCTTCAGACGCCGTCGATCTCAGTTCAGTATGTGGCGATAAACCTGGCCCAAGACACGCCGTTCCGGAGCAAGGAGGTAAGACAGGCGATCAACCACGCCCTGGATTGCGACCGGTATGTGAAAGAGATGCTCAAGAATCGAGGCATCCCGGCACACGGGATCTTCCCCCCGGGCCTGGCGTCATACAATCCCGACCTGCGCGGCTATCCCTACGATCCTGAGAAGGGCAAGTTTCTGATGGCGAAAGCCGGCTTTGGCCAGGGTTTGCCGGACACGTACGAACTGGATACGCGCAGCACCCAGCTGGCCGTGGAGCGTGCCGAGTTCGTGCGTGAAGCATGCGCCCGGATCGGCGTGAGGCTTCGCCTGGTGAAGTTGGAGTGGCGGGACCTTCTTGAGAAGAATTACTCGGGCCGGAGTTACCTGAGCATGCGGGGCTGGGTGGGGGACAACGGCGATCCGGACAACTTTGTCTATCCGTTGTTCCACAGCCGCAGCCGTGGGACCGCCGGCAATATTACTTTCTATGCGAACGACGAGATCGATCAAATGATTGATGCGGCGCGACAGATTCGGAACTCTGAACGACGCATGGATTACTACCGGGAGCTGGAAAAGAAGCTTGTTGAAGAAGCTCCCTGGATCTTCATGAATTTTGGGGTCAACTACTCAGCCCGCCAACCTGATGTCCTGAACCTGAAGATCGACCCCTTTGGTATCGTCAGGGCAAAGTATCTACTGAAGAGAAGATGGAACAAGTTCTAGTTTTTCAAATCGGTCCCGAGTACTTGGCGATCGATGCGGCAAAAACCCACCAGATCGCCGAACCGATGGAATCGGTGCGCGTGCCGGGTTCGCCGGACTATGTTCTGGGCATTGTTAGCTTCCGGGGAATGGTCATACCCGTGGTCGACTTGCGCAAGAGGTTGGGAGTTGAACCGGCCCCGGATCAGACCCAGACCATGGTGGTTATCGTGGAAGAGGAGAACCGCAGGCTGGGCCTGGTTGTCGACCGCGTCGTCGGTTTGCGGCGAATTCAACCGCAGTCGGTTGAAAAACATCCGCAGCTACTGGCGACGAAGTTCGACAAGGAATTCTTCAAGGGCATCGCCCGTCTGCCCGAGTTCCCGGTTCTGCTCCTGGACCTGAAAAAGCTGCTGCTGAAATAGCCGTAGTGAATCGGCGCCCGACGCGTCCATCAAATGGCAGCTGATTGAGCCAGTTCGCGGCGTGCCCGGGCGTTCGGCACGTTCGATCAAGCCCCACGCGTCGACTCACAGGTTGCCGCAACAATGACACGGTGCACAGAAAGTCATTGACAAACCAGCATATCGATAGTACAATTACGAGTATCAATCGTCCTTTGACAGTCGTGATACAATATTTCGCATAGACTGGCGCCTGTTCTGGGGCAATCTTGTGTTACCAGGGATTGTACCGTCAGAACGTTGAAAAACAGTTGTCTTGCCGGGCGCTAACAAATCCAGAGTCAAACTAAAGGAGGTTTTCATGATGAGATATGTACTTCTGTTTTTTGCTTGCGTGGTTGGTCTCAGCTTTGCGGCGGACAAAATCGTGCTGCCCTATGAGACGACCGGCCCCATGACCATTGGTTTTATCCGTGGTTTTAGCTTCGACCCACTGCAAGGCGAGCCCGTGCTGCCGGCGGATTTGAAGGTGACCAAGTATACCGGGAAGTACGGCTACTATCTCGTGCAGTTTCCCGGGCCGATACGCGAGGAATGGAAACAGGACATTCTTGACATGGGCGGCAAGTTCATCGACTACCAGCACCGGTACACTTTCCTGGTCCAACTCGACCCGGCCAAGGTCGAGGCGGTTAATGCTCTGCCCCAGGTCCGTTGGGTCGGTCTGTTCCAGCCCGCTTATAAGCTCTATCCACGGCTGGAAAAGGGCGTGGGCCAGAAAACGGTTATCGTAGTGCTGTTCGGCGATGCTAATGCCGGCGAGCTTGACCAGCAGTTGAAGACAATCGGGGCAAAGGACCTGCTCTGGGAAATCAATGAGGCCTTCAAGAGCGTCCGGCTTGATATCGAGGCGTCGAAGATCGATGATATCGCGCGGCTGACCGGCGTCTACTGGATCGAGCCTTACTCGCCGATGGAGCCGGACAATGACCAGGCGCAGTGGGTTGTTCAGAAGGGCTATCCCCCTTCGGACACCTCTCGGACCATTTGGCGCCGGGGCCTGATGGGACAGGGAATGATTACCGGAACCTGCGATGGTGGACTACGTGCTACTCACTACATGTTCCGCGATTCGACGATTGTCGTCAGCGGCAATGGCGAGTATCCGCGGCATCGCAAGATCATCGGCTACCGGGGTGCCCTGGTTGCTGATGGTCATGGAACTCACACCGCTGGTTCGGTGTGCGGTGATGATTCCTACTGGCGCAAGACGAGTGTCTACGATGGGATTGCCCCAAAGGCCCGGCACTATTTCAATTGCGTGCCGAGTCTACCGACCAGCTGGGATATGTGGCAGTGGTGGTACATGGCTGAAGCCTGCACGATCGGCGGCGGGGTCAAGAACATGTCGATGAGCTATTCCCGAAAAGATACCTACAACATCTATATCTTCACCGACATGACCGCCGACTCGTTTGTCTGGCGACATCGTCAGTTCCTCGAGAACAGCTCGATGGGTAATTTGACGGCAAATACCATCGGTCATCCACCGGTTGCCAAGGACATCATCTCGGTCGCCGCCGTGGGTAATGGCACAAACTCCAATACCTTCATGACCTGGACCACCCGCGGACCGACCGCTGATGGTCGTCGCAAGGGTACGTTGAGTACACCGGGCGATCTTGTCTATTCCGCCTATTCCACAAATGACAGCTCCTATACATCAATGTCCGGGACCAGCATGGCAACACCGGTGAGCACCGGTGCGGTCACCCTGATCCGGCAGTATCTTAGAGCCGGGTTCTATCCGACCGGTACGGCAACTCCCCGGGACAGCATGCGGTACGTCTCGGCGGCGATTGTCAAGGCGATGGCGATTGTCTCCTGCGACAACTCGATTTCCGGTTATACGGTACCCGACAACAATATCGGCTGGGGTAAGCTCGACCTTGACAGCGTCTTGTACTTCACCGGGGAAGCGAAGAAACTCTGGATCAAAGACGATACGGTGGGTCTGCGAACCAACGATTCCGTGCTCTTCCAGTTCAATGTGGGCGCGGCCCAGCCCTTCCGTGCGACCCTGGTCTGGACCGATCCGCCGGGGCCGATGCGAGCGGCGATCGTGTTGGTCAATAACCTGGACCTGACGGTTACTGATCCCGGTGGGACCCAGTACCGAGGTAATGTCTGGGCTGGTGGTCAATCAGCTACCGGCGGCAGCTACGACTCGCTCAATGTTGAAGAGTGCACGCGCCGCAACAGCCCGACGGCGGGGATTTGGACCGTGAAAGTCAAGGCGCGGAATGTGCCGCGCGGTCCTCAGCCCTATGCCTTGGCCGTGACCGGCGATTTCCCGATGACGGGTGTCGCCGATGAAGTGACCGAGAAGATCATCCCGCCGACGGAGTTACTCGGGGCACAGCCCACGCTGTTCAAGACCGCAACCTCGATCCGATTCGTGTTGGGCCAACCATCAAACGTTACCCTGTGTGTTTATGATGGCAGCGGGCGCCTGGTGAGGACGTTGGTCGACAACCGACACTACAATGCCGGAAGCTACAGTGTCAGCCTTGATCAGGCGGACCTGCCGGCCGGCGTGTATCTGTATCGTTTGAAGACCGCGGATTGTGACCGGACAGGGAAGGTGGTCCTGGTCAGATAGCACTCACGGAGAATACTAAGGGGCGTGGATCACACCACGCCCCTTTTTTTGTTCCACGCAAGCGGGTTTTAGCCGGGGCGCGGTACGGCCCACGGTCAATGGAGTTGACATAACTCGGACCATGGCTATAATCGGCGCGGATGGCCCTTTTCTATACACTTGCCGCGACCGTGGTCGTGAGCCTCGTCTCCATGGTCGGCATTATCTTCATGGGCGCCAAGGAAGCGCGGCGGCAAAAGACGATCTATATCCTGGTGAGCTTTGCGACCGGATCCCTAATCGGCGGCGCCCTGCTGCACCTGCTGCCCGAAGCGGTGGCCGCTGACAAAAATGCATTCCTTCACGTCATTGTCGGGATTCTATTCTTTCTGCTGCTTGAGAAACTCCTCTACTGGCGACATTGTCATAAAGGACACTGTGACGTGCACACCTTCAAGTATCTCAACCTGGTCGGGGATGGAGTCCATAATTTCATCGACGGGATTGTGATCGGGATCAGTTTTCTGGTTGATCCGGGACTGGGGTTGACGACATCATTGGCAATCCTTTTCCACGAAATCCCGCAGGAGTTGGGCGACTTCAGCGTTTTGATTTTTGGCGGGTTCAGCTTCAAACAGGCGCTGCTGTTCAATTTGCTGAGCGCGACAACATGCATCGTCGGCGGGATTATTGCCTGCGTCGTGGGTTCGGCGATTGAACCGATGAAGTCGGTGTTGCTCGGGTTCACGGCCGGAGGGTTTCTTTATATCGCGATGGTGGACATACTGCCTGAGCTGCGGGCCGCTCACGACCTGCGCCAATCAGCAACTCAGTTTATGCTGATCCTGGCCGGTATCGGTCTGATGTACGGACTGACCGCAATTATGCACTGATCACACCGGGAGCTTCGATCCAGTCTTGACCCACCGCCTATTTGAAAACCGGATCGGCGAAAAAGAAGACCAGGAAGAAGGCGGCCAGGACGTACATCACCGTCGAAACCTCCTTGCCGTGCCCGCTTAGGAGTTTGATAAGAACGTAGGACATGAAGCCCAGCGAAATTCCGGGAGATCAATGTCAAAGCGCGGCGATCTTTCTTTGCCATTCTTTGGCCGCAATCTTGTCAAATAGGGCCTTGGCCTTCTGCAGATACTCTTTGGCGCGTGGCTCGTTGCCCATGGCGCCAAGCGCTTCCGCGTAATAGAAATACGCCTTGGCCAGTTCCAATGGTTGGTGTAATTCTTCAAAGATTGTGATTGCCTCTTGGCATCTCGTATCCGCCCTCGGCCAGTTGGCATCGGCCAAATCGACCCTTGCCTGCAAGATGAGCGCCTCCGCGCGGCGTGATTTAACCTTTAGTTCTTCGGCCAGGCTAAAAGATGTTTCGGTATGTCCATGCGCCTCATGTAGATGTCGTCTGGCATCATCGAGTTCCAATTGACGATTGCCGATCAATTCCAGGTCAGTAATCGTGATCATTTTCTTGGCCACGATTACTTCAATACTAAGCTCTTTTGCACGCCGAAGAATGCTGGTGATCGATTGCGCGTACTCAGCGAATTCGAGCTCGGCAAAAGAAACCGCCACCCTTCTCAAAAGCTCCTTATTACCGCTGTCTTTCACTATGTTTTGAGCTTCAATCAGGCATTCTCTTGCTTTCGCGAAGTTCTCTTGGGCAGCATAGAGTCGGGCGATACCGTTAAGGCTTACCGCCTTGCTGGCAAAGTATCCTATCTTCCCGGAAATGCTTAACGATTGATTATAATAGTTCAGCGCCGTCACATAATCGCCAAGAATACTGTATATTGAGGCGATATTATTGAGACTGCCCGTCGCGCCCCAAAGGTCGTCAATCTCTCCCTTTATCTTCAATGATCGGTTATGATGTTCAAGCGCCTTTGCATAATCGCCTTGCACGCCGTATATGTAACCAATATTGTTGAGACTGACCGTCTCACCCCAACGATCACCGATCTCCTCCTTTATCTCCAGCGATTTGTGATGATATTCAAGCGCCTTTGCATAATCACCCTGGACACCATTGATCGCACCGATATTGTCGATGGCGATTGCCACGCCCTTACGATCGCCGATGTTTTCCAGGATCACCAAAGCTTTGTCATAGCAGTCCAATGCTTTCTCATAGTTGCCAAGGTTATTGTGGAGATGGCCGATGTTGTTATGGCAAATTGCGGCACCCTTTCGGTCATTGATGTCGGCGTGAATTCTCAATGCCTGACTGTAGTGGTCTAAGGCCTGGTCATAATTGCCGAGATTATCATAAACCACGCCGACATTATTAAGAGACTCGGCTTGTCCTCGCAGGTCGTTTATTTCCTGGTAGATGGCATATGATTCCTTGGACGAAGTCAACATCTGATCGTAAGCACTGATCGCACCATAAACATCGCTCATTAGAAAGAGATAATCCGCCCTCGCTCTTTTATCTCCTATCTTCTCGGCAATGAAGAGTCCTTTCTTAATCTCCGCCAAGGCCGGTTCATTTTCTCCGATTAGGTGCATGACTTCAACCTTCTCTTTTATTGTCTGCATTGCTTTCCTTACCAGTGTCTGCCGGTCGGCCTGTTCCGACACTCGAATACTGTTTAACGCCCGATCATAGAACCTTAATGCATCTTTGCTGAGAAAAGTCTCCTTTGCTTTTTTGGCAGATCTCATTGAATAGTCATATGCCTTCACCCAATCCTCGGCCATAAAATACTGGTAGGACAGGAGTTCGGTAAAGTTACTTATGGAATTAGCAAAAACCTTCTCAATGCTCAACGCAACTTGCCGATGAAGTTCCACCAGCCGTTCCCTGGGCAGGGAGTCATAGATGACCTCCTGGATTAAGGGATGCTTGAAGATATACTCGGATTGAGACCCCTTCTTGCTGAGCGTGATATATTCCAGATCCTCAAGGCAGGCCAAGTGCATGTTCAGAGCAAGATGGTCAATGCCGGTCAGGCCTACCAAGACCGGCTCAAAGAAGAGTCGACCGATCACCGATGCCCTCTCCAAAACATCCCGTTCTTCCTTTGCCAATCGGTCCGCACGGGAAAGAATCACGGTCTGAATAGTATTGGGAATCTCAATACCCGAAATATCCTTCGTCAAATTCCAGATGCCCAAATCACAGGCGATGATTTTACGATCAACCAACGAGCGCAGAATTTCTTCAAGATAGTAGGGATTACCGCCCGCTCGATCAATGATTTCGTTCTTAAACTCCTCAGGCATTTCGTAAAGGGTCAACAGATTACGAATGAGCTTGTCGCTCGACTCGTAGTCAAAAGGCAACAATGTAATCTCCCAGAAATGCTTGTCAAGGCTCGCCTGAATGCGCTGTTTCGACGGCCAGAATTCCCGATCTTTCTCAATCCGCGCCAGGCCGACAACCAACATCGGCAAGAAAGATTCAGCGACTTCACTGCCGGCCGGGTTGTTGAGAATAAATTCCAGGAGTTCCAGTGAGGCATGATCAGTCCACTGATAGTCGTCAATAACGATGAGCAACGGTTGGTGTTTAGCCAATGCGAGAAGAAGATCCCGGATGCTGAGCAGGATTTGTAATCTCAAATCCTGGGGCTCAAGATGTCGGACCTTTTCATCCAGTTCGTCCTCGAAACGTACCGAGAAGAGATAGCCGATATACGGAACAATCCTATCCCAGCCATCAGGGAACAGAGCTCTTGTCTTTTTGAGTAGTTTGTCCTTGATAACCTCAGGGCCGTCGGTATCTTGAACATTGAATATTGTTTGAAGAATCTGGATGAACGGCCAGTAGGGCATTGCCGTTCCATAAGAAAGGCAGCTGCTTTCGAATACTGTTATCGGTGAGGGTCGGCGGTTTATCTGGGCCTTGAGTTCAGTCCAGAGACGAGATTTGCCTACGCCTGGTTCCCCAAGAACTAAACCCATGCCGCCTTTTCCTTTCTGCAGCGCTAAGACCTTATCATAAAACAGCTCCAGATCTCCTTCCCTGCCAATCAATGGTGAACAGAAACCCTTGACTCCATGTTTTGAATCAGGTGCTGTTTTTTCGCGCCAAAGTTTGAAAACCTTGGCTAACTTCTCGGTCCCTCTGAATATGGCCTCCGGAAGAGCCTTAAAATCGAAGAGATATCTTGAAGCCCTGAAGACCGCCTCGGCGACAATTACTTCACCCGGCTGGGCCAAGGCACTCAATTCTCCGGCGGAACCGATCGTATCGCCAATAACGACATACGTTCTTTTTTCATCACTACCGCCCAGCCTGACTATGGAGGTGCCGCTGCTAATGCCGATGCGCACACCGATGTCAACCGTGATTCTGAACATCTGGGTCAACATGCTTTTTGTCTTCTTGACCGCCTCAATCATGGCGAGCGAAGCCTTGACTGCTTTTTCGGGGTCATCCTCATATCGGACCGGGATGCCGAACAGAGCAACGAGGTAGTTGTTTTCACACTTATGAACGATCCCGGAATGCTTGATGGCGATGCCGGCTAGTTCATCAAGGCAGAACCGACTGGTGGCCGATATCTCGCTTTGAGGAATTTCGTTAGAAAGCGACGTGAACCCGATAATATCGGCAAAGAGAGCGGTGACTAGTCTCGGGCCTTCTGGTGGGTCTGCCTGGGCGAAGAGCGCCGCTCCGCAGTTTTCACAAATCCTCGAGTCGGCGGCGATTTCAAAATCACACTTAGGGCATTTCATGGACTTGGCGTTGAGCAATCGTCATAGTATCTTACCATTCTCAGCCTAAATTATGCACAACTTGTCCCAAAGGTCAATAGCCTGTTTCCCGGAAAGACCATAGAGGAAGTTGATGTCGTGTAGCGGGTCATGAAATCATCTTGGCCATGGAAATCGGGAAGAAGTATTCGTCCGTCCCGCATCGGTCAATTGACATTGGGCTGGTTTTAGATAGAATGGCTTGGTGAACAAGAGGATATTGCTTCTGACGATCTTGATAAGTCTGGGCTTGGCCCAGGAATGGTTTGCCTGGGAGGGTGACGCCTACCGGTCGATTCACGAGGAGATGCAGTGCCGGTTGCTCGACTATCTCAACGATGGCGTCCAGGTAACCTCGGACTTAAGCACTAATCTGGCCGTGCCGCTTGTCCTCTTCTCGGTGGGCGGCGAACGCGAACATCGGGCGGCAAAGCTCGCTGCCGCCAGTCTTGCCTTGAGCGCGGTGACGGTAACCGGCTTGAAGGCGATCGTCAATCGGCAGAGACCGGAAGAGAACTCGCCCCGGTGGGACTCTTCTTTTCCATCGGGACATACGACGGTTGCGATGTCAACGGCCATCGCCTATCGCGGCGTCTATCCGAAACTGTCAGTACCTCTCTCCCTGTATTGCGGATTCGTCGGCTTCTCGCGGGTCTACGCGGGTGAGCATTACCCGACCGATGTAATCGGCGGTGCCGTGTTGGGAGCGGGCATCGGGATTCTGGTTGTGAAACTGCAGGAAGCTATTCTTGCTTTTCCCTGAAGATCACGGCCGGACTCGGTCCAGCATCAAGCCCAGTTCGGTGTCGGCCGGATTGAACTGCAACCCGCGGTAGAAACTCTCAACGGCGCTTCCGGTTAACCCCCGGTTCTGTTCGATCAGCCCCTGGTACATACAGAACTTGGCCGACTGGTAGGTTTGCAGCAAGGCGACCTGCTGGGGGGTTGTACTGCTGGTGATCGTGCTTACGTCATGGCGGAAATTGAGCAGAGCAATCATGTTCTCGGTCCAGGTCTCCTTACCCAGGCTTCTTGACCCGGAGAACTCCACGAACGGCCGGTCATCGGAATTGACTTTAGCGTCGGCCACGAATTTGGCCACGGTTTTGCGGTCCATCATGAACGAAGCGAGGAAATCATAGGGCGTGGCCAGGTTCACCGGTTCCAGAACCCGCCTGACTCGAGGTCGCACCAGACGGCCGGCGAGTGTGGCAAAATCCAGCGGGGAATCGTCGACCTGCCCGGCCAGGACCCCGTGCGAAATCCCGATCCAGACCGAGGTGTTCGGGAAGACCTCACTAAACGTTCTCAGAATGGCTTCGAAATCAACCAGCGCCAGCTTGTGCAGGGGAAGATACTGACAGACCACGCCCCCGGGAGAAAGACGCTTTCGGCATAGTTCGAAGTACTCTTTAGTATAGAGCCCCCCGCAACCGAGCAGGGGATGGGTGGGGTCGCACGAGATGACGTCGTATTTTTCCTTGGTCAGCAATAGATAGTTCCGGCCATCGCCCTTGATGAGATTCACGTTGGCGTTGCGCAGGACATTCTGATTATAGGGTGCAAAGTAAGCCGCGGCCTCGGCCACCGCCGGGCAGATTTCGACACAGTCAATCCGGTCGGCATCGAATTGGGCCACCGTGGCGGCGGTGATGCCGATTCCAAACCCGATCACCAGTACGTGACGGGGGTTTGGGTGCAGCAGCATGGGCAGGGAGCCGAGCAGGCGGACGACTTTCAAGGCATCGTAGGTTGTGCCACAGACCGCGCTATTGTTGACGTAACAGGAACGCACCCGAGTACCGGTCTCTTCGGTCACGGTCACAGTACCAGAAGCGGTCTCTTTGTAAAAGAGCAGCCGTGAATTCCGGCCCAAGCCCGCAGTCACTGACGGCGGCAGGACCGGTCGCCCCGGGATGAGGGTCAGGACAAGGCCGATGACGGTGAAGGCCGCTCCCAAGGCCAGGCGGCGTTGGTCCGGTCTGACCAACCAGAACAGCACCGCGGCCGCGACGAAGATATTCAGCCAAGCGAGGAGTTTGGCCCCGGCCTGGATGCCCAGGAGCGGGATGATAACGAACCCGGCGGCCAACGCACCGAGAATCGAACCTAGTGTACTGAAGCCATAAAGCAAACCAACCATGGTTCCGGCATGTTCGAGCTTTTGTGTCACCGCTCGGCCAACCGAAGGGAAGATAACCCCCAGCGCGATCGTGGCCGGCAGAAAGATGATGAAAACGAGAACGAACTGAATCAACATGGCCCCGGTCCAGCCGATCTCAACATTACCCGCGACGGCCGCGGCGATGCCCGGCAGCTGGGGCAGGGTGAGATGCAAGGTCAGAACGTAAAGCCCGAGCCAGAGCTCGGAGAATGCAAAGAGAAGGACGGGATTACTCCTGCGGGCAAGCATTTTTGAGTAGAGCAGGCTGCCGAGCGCGATGCCGGCAAGAAACGATGCCAGAATGGTCGTAAAACTGTAGACCGTATTCTGAAGGAATATCGAGAGAATGCGCGTCCAGATTACTTCGTAGCCAAGCGCGGCGAAACCGGAAATGGCGATGGCCAAGATGAGGAACCGGGGCATAGATTTCGAGGATGATGCGGGCGAGACCCCCGGCGGGCCGGGAAGAGGTCTTGCCGGTTGCCTCACGCTCAAGAGTAAGGTTGCAGCGCCAACCAGAAGGTTGACCAGCGCGGCCGCGGCGACTGCCTTCGTAAGGCCGATGGCACCGATCAGGACAAAACCGGCGACCAGTGCGCCCAGTACCGAGCCGAAGGTGTTCACCGCATAGAGCATACCCAGATCCGAGCCGATGCCGGGCTGGTGTTTGATGTATGTTTTTGTCATCAAAGTGAAAGAGGCGCCAATCAGGACCGTGGGAATCAGGACGAGAACGAAAGAGAACACAAAGCTCATGATCGAGATCAAGAGCCAAGGGGGATATCGATAGCTGAGCAAAGATGGATAGATAGAGTTCAAACCGGGGATGAGGCGGGCGACCAAGAACGCCGAGATGCCGGCGACGATCTGAACAAGGGCAAACAGCCGAAGAGGATTATGGACCCGGTCGGCGACTCTCCCAAACAGTATGCTCCCCAACCCGAGTCCGGCCATGAATGCCGCCAGTACGATGCTGACCGCGTATACCGTACTGCCGAAGACCAGACTCAGCTGGCGCGACCAGATGACTTCGTAGACGAGACTTGAAAACCCGGCCAGGAAGAAGGCGATGAGGAGCAGGGCCTTACGCAGCATCAAGATCACTATAATCAGAATGAAACCGGCGTCAAGATGGCTTGCTAGGCTGGAACTGAAAAGGCGGATCAGGCAGCCGAGATAATAAGGATAGTAGGGACACGCCATGGCGTGTCCCTACGGAGCAGTCTAAGGCGTTTTTGTTAGAACGGTTTGACCAGGAAAGTGCCGAGGAGGGCGAACCAAATAGCATTCCTGATCCACTTGGCGGAGACCGGATACTTATCCTTGAGCCAGATCCAGAACAGGCCCAGGGCGCACATGCTGGCCACGACGAACGCGGCAATGACGCCGGCCGGGCCGAAACCGAGTCGTGCCCCCCAGAGGCTGGTCAAACCCGGACCCAGCACCGATCCGAAAACCATGACAATATGGACGACGTAAACGAGAAATGATGCCTTGCCGATGTCGGTGAGCGCTTTCAATAGCCATCCGGAGCGGTTCTCGAAAAGCATAAACAGTCCCCAGATCAGGGCAACGCCGGCCGTCCGCTGGGTGACGAGTGAACCGTGGAGAGAGAAGAGCCGGGTGAGCCGGTCCGGAGAATAGCCGTACCGGCCGAGCAGCCAGCCCGCCGCGAGCAGGGCGGCGGCCGCGGCGATCAAGATGTATTTCGCCCGGGGATTACGGAAAGTTCCCCGGGCAACCAGGTATCCGGCACCGACCCCGAAGAGAAGGTAGCTGGAGAACGGAAACAGGGGGAAGAGGGTGCCCCCGGCCCGGCTGATAAGCTGGAAAATGAAGATCGGGATCTGGTTCGGATAAGTAATCATTGCGAAAAACGGGGTGAGTACAAAACAGACGGCCCCCGTCACCAGACTGAAGGCGGCAAGCCGGGAAATCTTCCTGATGAAGATCATCGCCACTTGAACCCCGATAATCGTGAAGGCAATGACCTGGAGAATGTCGCAGTAGAAAAACTGCGCCACGTCCGCCGGCGTGGTCCGGAAAAGCATTCGGTAAAGCGACAGGTACGGCAGGTGAAGAAAATACGCGAAAGCGATTATCGGGAAGAGGTGGCGGAGGCGGTTAAGGAGATTCGGCAGGGGCTTGGTGTTCGGCCTACGGCTGGCAGAAATGATCAGGCCGGTTCCCGCGGCGAAAAGAAAAGCCGGGGCCGTGAAACCGCGCAGGTAGGTCATGAAATGGTAGATGGCGGTGGCCTTGGCCGCCGGGCCGAGCAGGGCATCCAGAGTATGCCCTTGCACCATCATCAGGATACCGTAGACCTTGAGCAAGTCAAGCGAAACGAGCCGTTGTATCGATCCTGGCTTCTCAGTCATTCTCTAACCCTACTACGGTTGTCGGCTCCTTGCCAGTTTTCTGATGGCTCTTCGGTGCTTGTCCGCTTCGTCGTACCCGCGGGTAATTGCTTCTTTTCCCTTTTCGAACTGACTGACGCCGATCGAGCGTGTGTCAACATTGATCAGCAGGCCGTTCTTGAGATGGACGGCTTGATAATCGGTCAGGCGGGCGAAGATGAGGGCGATGATCTGCTCCAAAACCTTCTTCATTGAGTATTTCTTGCTGGAGGGAACCCGAGGCTCGAGCCGAACTTGGCCATAGCCTGGTTTGTGAAGAACGTTGACGGCGATTATCTTAGTGGCACCCAGCTGCTGGGCCAGGGTCACCGGCAACGGATTGACGAATCCGCCGTCGATCAGAATGCGTCCCGAGTAGAGATGCGGCGTAAAGAGGACCGGAATTGAAATGGCCGCTCTGATCGCCTGGACCAGATCGCCGCGATCGAGGATGACCTCCGCTTCATGTTCGATGTCGGTGGCGATCGCGGCAAACTTCATCGGCAGTTGCTCGATGGTCTTTTCTTTCAGGTGGTCGTCGAGGTATTTGACGAGATTCTTGCCGTCAACCAGACCTTGACTCGACAGGGTGAATTCGAAGAGCCAGCGTTTCGTCTTTTTGTCAACACCGCAGGCGATCTCCTCAAGTTCCGCCGGGGTGAATCCGGCCGCGTAGAACCCTCCGACCAACGCGCCCATGCTGGCGCCGACGACGATGTCGGGTCGTAGGCCCTCTTCATCAAGGACCTTGAGTACGCCGATATGCGCATAGCCTTTTGCCGCACCGCCGCCGAGGACAAGTCCTAACATGTCGTCATTATATCAAAACCGGCGCAAAAAATCAACACCCCAGGCATAGAACCGCCTTGAGAGTCTGCGCTCAGCGTCCCAAAGCTTGTTGCAGAGCCTTTTCATACATTGAATTGGGAGTCATGCCCAGGGCCTTCGCCTTTTCAAGATAGGTCCCGGCTTGCTCGAACTGCTTCATGTTGAAATAGGCCACCGAGAGATTATGATAGACCAGGGGATTGTCCGGGGCGATCTTGAGCATTTCGTCGTAGACAATGAGGGCATCCGGGTACTTCCCCATCTTCTGGAGCACGGTTGCGATATTGAACTGGATTTCAAGATTCCCGGGCTGTACCGACCGGGCCTTGCCGTATGCGACCAGGGCCTCGGGCCAGCGGTTCTGTTCGTCAAAGACCCGCCCGAGGAAGAAATTGGCCGCGTAGTGAGTAGGTTCAACTTTAAGGCAGGCCGTCAGGTATTTTTCAGCTTGAGCATAGTCTTTTTTGAAGAAATAGATGACGCCGAGGTCGTGCAGCGAATTCGAATGATAGGGGGCAATTGCCAGAGCCTTGTTGAAAACGGCGATGGCTTTGGTCACGCTGTCCTCTTGATAATACCTTGTCGCAAGGTTTGCAAAGCATTGAGCTTTGGTGAGTCTTAGGTCGCGCTCGGACTTGAGCGGTAACAGGGTGAGGACGAAAACGGCGGTGGCGATTCCCATCGCCGGCAGGGCTCGCCGCCAATCTTTCTTACGCAGATGCTCGGAGAGCCGGACCACGGCCAGAGCGGCGAACGGGATTATGAACGGCATCGCGGGTACGCGGTAGCGTGAAAAGACAAAAAAAGCGATTACGGACAGCGCGAAGAGCAGAAACGCGGCCCAGACGATCCACGCCAGTGCCCGTGGTCTGGCCAACATCAATCCGGCCAGGGCCAAGGAAAAAACCAGCCCGAACTGCAGCAGTGGGAGCTTGAGAACCGGCGAACATATTGCCACGAAAGCAATGTCTTGATTGTCAGGGACTTCATAATTGTTGAAATACAAAAGTATTTTTTTGAAGGTGACTTCGAGAAACTGTCCCAAGCTACCAAACATAAAATTGAAGCTCTCTCGGAAATAGTAACGGCTGATCTCAGATGGCCTGAGTCGGCGGCCCAGCTTGTTTTCAGCGTGGCTTTTGAAGTCTTCTTCTTCGAACCGCGGGTGGTGGCGAATCCAGGGCGGCGGGGCGTAGTCGCCGCTTTTATTATACGGGCTGTTGCCGATATAGAAGTTCTGACCGGCCTGGGTGGTCGTAAAGGTCAGTTCTTTGGCCAGGATGGAGTTACGGACAATGACCGGACCGAGGATGAACACGGTCCCGGCGGTAAAGTAGATCACGCCGCGCCATTTCCTGCCCAGCATCAATATCAGTGCGATGCCAAAGGCAAAGAGCAGGAAGTTACTGCGTACCAGGGTTGCCAGGCCGACAATAAACCCGGCAAGCGACCAGTTAAGTTTATGACGGTAAGCACGCAGGAACGTCCAGGCCAGGAAAGCGCCCAGAAGCACGCCCAGTGCGGTCTTCTCTACTTCACCGTCGTAGAAGATAAAAGGCTGGTAGACCGCGGCCAGCAAGGCAGAAACCAGGCTGACCTTTTTGTTGCTGAAGAGGAGTTCGGCGCCAAGGTAGACCAGATAGCATACCACCGTACCGAGCAGGGCCTGGATCAGGCGGACGACCATGAAACTATGTCCGAAGACGGCATAGCAAAAGGCCAGGAAGTATGGGTACAGGGGATCCTGATAAAAAGGATTGCCGCCGATCGGGCCGTGTTTGATGATATCCAGGGCCCAACTGTCATAGATCTCGGAATCGATGAAGACTCTGGGCCCGAGTGGTGAGGCCTGAAGGAAAAGCACATGGGCAAGACGAAGGATGAACGCCAACGCCAGAATCACCAGCAGGGCTCGGTCGAGCTTCTTGGCCATAGGACAATCTTATCGCAAAAGTAGCCGTCGGTCAAGCGGGCATTACCGGCTTGACTTCTGGTCACTAGTGCAGTGTGTCATGAATCACTTGACAGTTAGATAACCTTTGTAAGCTCGCGGAATATTGTCATTGCGATCCGCCTCCCCTAAGGGGCCTGGACCGGCAGGCGGAGGAGCAATCTCAAATCCCACGATGTCCCCGTTTACGAAAGGGGGAAGTGAAGGGGGATTGCTCCGCAATGACCGACCCGGAGTCTACTAAGTATTTACAGTTATGAGGGGGACACAGGATGACAGAGTCCTATATTCAATGTAGTCGGCCCCCCTCAGGGTGCGCATCTTCTTCCGAGTTGTAGCGCCGGGTTTTATGCCCGGCCCGGGTCTTGTCACTCTGAGTGAAATCACTTCTGTGTCCCGTAGGGAGAAGAGTCTCAATTAGATTCTTCTGCCTATTGCCCACGGTCCCGTAGGGGAACACAGCAGTGACTTCGTTCACAATGACATGAAATGTCAACTGATTTACGGGACACCGCACCAGAGGCGGGAGAGACTGTCCAACTGTCTACAAACTGTGCAAGCAGGTAATTACTTTTGCAAACTTTTGGCCAGCCAGGGCCGGGGTGATTTGGCATTGACGCGGGTCGAATACTTAGGGGATAGTAAGGACTTAGAGAATGTTGTTTCATTATTCAGACAGAACAACCTTTCCATGTACGGAAAAGTCTCGAGCAGTGAATCGGTAAAAATAAACGCCGGGGGGGACCGTCTTCTGATGATCATCACATCTATTCCAGTAGAAAGTTGACGACATACCGCTGACCATCAAACGCAGAGTCCTGATTAACTGACCAGAAATATTATAGATGCTCAGATCTAGATCTCGTTTGGCTAGGCCAGAAGCTTCAAACTTGACGTCGCTCCGGGTCGGATTCTGCAGTACTGCTAAACTTGCAGTATTCTTCAGATGCGCTGCTTCTTCAGCAATAGATGTATTCCCGATTGTCAAAGAACATGTAACCGCTTGAACAATCGTGCAGGTGTCGTCGTTGAAGGTTAGTTCCAGTCTCAGCCCTTTTCTTGAACCGGGGACGGCATTACGACTGCAGGTGATTACGAAACGTGAAAAACGACTGTCACCCGATGAGTTTCTTCGGATAGTTGGGAAAACAGCAGTGGCTGTCTCTACCGTAATCATTGTATCAAGGGAAGCCAGACGCGTTGAGATGTTGCAGGCCGAGTCGAGGTTGTGAACAGCTCTGTTCCGAAGGAAGAACCAGAGGTGAGTCCTTTCGCCTGGGTCAAGTTGACCGGTGCTGTTGCCTAAGAGCGAGTCGGCAACAACGGGCCTTGGCCAGTCAAAGAATACACCGGCAACTTTGGTCAAATAGACATTTACGGGGCGATTCTCATTCAGATTTCTTGAAATAACAGTGCTGTCGTCCCAGCCTTGCCAGAAATCAGTCTGGTTGGTTTCTATCATAAAGGGAAAGGAGACGAATTTTCGGATATTGTTCCAGAGCGTGTCCGCTAATTCCCAGTCAATGCTTGAGCCAGGTGCAGGAAACATTGTCCGGGCAAATGGCCCACCTCTCGGATACTGATTGTAGAATCTTATCGAATCCCACATCTCCCAGAAGAGAGCCGAATCAGGAATAGGTTCGGCGGTAGAGAATGACCATGGAAACAGAATATAGGAGCCGTAAGAGTGATAGTCAATCTGAGTTCTTATCTTTCTTGGTAACATGAAGTCTCTCGCTACCTGAGTCTCGGGCTCTGAGAAAGGGTAGGGACGGCCCCCACGATAGCCATAATTTCTGCCCAGATCTACTCCGGTTGAATCACCACCCAAGGGTCGACGGTTCTTATACCAATTTTCCGTTGTTCCACCTGAATCAGAATTGTAGATATAACCATCAGGATTCATCACCGGAATGAACAAGATCTGGCGATTATTTACCAGCCAGGTTGTCAACGAATCGCGGCCATAACTGTTTAGAAGACAGCGGATATAATCCATACAAATGGAAACTCCCATTGGCTCGCGGGCATGGGTCGCCGCATTGAAGAAAACCTCCGGTTCTCCTTCTTCTACATTCGGATTGTCCGATAGCTTGAAGACCCAGAGCTCATATCCGTGATGGGAGCGACCTGCGCTAAACATACTTGAAATCAAAGGGAATTGAATAGTCCACAATCTCAGAGAGTCAACGGTCTCCCAGTAGGTGTAAAAATAGCCAAAATCACGTGGTATTATGGGCAAGCACCGCTCAGAAGATGCGGTGACCTGGGCAGTCAACAGACACAAGAGATACAAGATAGGCACTTCGGCTGTTTTCATGGCCGTTTCTATTCGATAACAACGGCCTTGCTGGGCACTCGCCAACCATCTGGTGGGCATGATTGTGCAAACAATGCCTTCAGCAGGACTACAACCAGAAAAACATGAGTACCCATTTCCTACCTCCTTTGATCGTTAAGGCAATCCTGGCTTACGATCAGTATTCGACCTTTTCGTTCCGCGATCTCTAAGCGCAGTACTTATAGGACTCAGTATATATCAATGAAAAAGAATGTCAAGGACGAAATGTCGGCAATACTCGAAACAGCCGTTTCGACTGGCGGCATCTGGAGTCCGGCATCTACTTCATCAAAGTCGAAGGCGGCGAGCAGTTCAAGGTCGTCAAGATCCGGTAATTGCTAACCCCATACCAAGCTCTCCCACCGTCCAAGCAGGTGATTACTTTTATGAGAAAAATTTCCAAATGTAAAGATCTGTTAGACGTACCGCACTAGAGGCGGGAAGGGGTCTCGGGCCGGGATTCTCAACACGAACCGCCTGATGCCGGACTCTTTTTCTTGCTTTTTCTGCATTTCTGGATTACGATGGAATCACCAATATGAAAGTCGCCAAGAAAAGAGTTCAGGCATTGAGCAGGACATGTCACAGGATCGAGAAGCCGGCCGCCATTATCGTCCGCATAGGGCGGCAGAGGCTGTACTTGGTCAGCGGGCGGAAGGTGATCGAAAGTTACCCGGTCTCAAGCTCGAGGTTCGGCATCGGCAATAGAGCTGGCAGCAACAAGACCCCTCTGGGCCGGCACGTCATCGGTCAGAAGGTCGGTCAGGGGGCGAAGCTGGGAACAATATTTCGAGCACGCCGCAACACCGGCCGCATCGCGCGGATCTGGAAGCGGCGTCGCACGACCGCCGACCAAATTACGACGCGGATTTTGAGGCTAAAGGGGCTGGAGCCTGGAGTCAATAGAGGGAGAGGGATCGACTCGCTCAAGCGCCATATCTACATCCACGGCACGCCCGCCGAAAGTCTACTCGGCACCCCGGCTTCAAGCGGCTGTATCCGGATGGCCAACCGGGACATTGTTGAACTGTTCGAGCTGGTTGATCGTGGCACGATTGTTCTGATCCGAAGGTAGCTCGAGAGTCGATCCGAAATCAACGCCGGACTACAAGCTTCTGGAGGTAATTGACTTTGCCGGTGTGGATGCGCACAAAGTAGACCCCACCCGGCACACGCCCCCCTGAATCATCGTCGCCAAACCATCTGAGTCGGGTCCTCCGGGCCGTCAACCGAACGTTTTCGGCCAACGACTTGACCAGACGGCCGGAGCAGTCGAAGATCCTGACCTCGACATCTTCGTTTGACTCAGGCACGAACTCGATGTTTGTTGACGAAGCAAAGGGGTTGGGCCGGACCCAAAC
Organism: uncultured bacterium; assembly: GCA_964354155.1. Classification (GTDB taxonomy): domain Bacteria; phylum Hydrothermota; class Tepidihabitantia; order SM23-42; family CAYGYG01; genus CAYGYG01. The sequence continues at coordinate 31,935 of CAYGYG010000008.1, forward strand.
CATCCCTGTATTCAATCCGGCGGTCGGCGCTTCAATTACCTGGTTTACGAGAGCGTATCGTAGAAGGTAGACATCAAAGCCACCGGCACCCTGTGAGCTTGTATGGCCGGCGATGATGTAGCCGTCGTCGTGCGTCGGGGCCACGGCCCGGGCGGCTTCCTGTCCTACCCCGCCGTACATATCACCCCAGAGGGGATTGCCGCCCGTGTCGGTCTGGACAATGAAGGCATCTTGGTGGAAGTTGCCGGCGATGAGGTAACCACGGCCCGGGATTTCGCAGATCGCGGATGCGCAGTCATCTCTCAGCCCGCCGTTGTAGTGGTGCCACTTGTACTCACCGGTCGATGTCGTTTTCAGGTAGAGCATGTCGTAGGCAAGTCCTACCGTATAGCCGCTACCGACAATGATATGACTGCCGTCGGCCGTGGGTAGTACGGCATAGGCGCGGTCGTCACTTGCCCAAGCGAAGGTCTTGGTCCAGAGGGTATCTCCGATAGAGTCGGTCTTGATAAGATAGACGGCACCGTCGGTCAAGCCGAACGACCGTGTTGCCCCGGCGACAATATAGCCGCCGTCCTGGGTCGGCTGGACTGAATAGGCCTCATCGTTCTCGGTCCCGCCATAGGTTCGTGCCCACTTGAGCCGGCCAAGTGAATCGGCTTTTACGACGTAGACGTCGAATGCTCCGGCGCCGAAGGAGTTGGTCGAGCCGGCAAGAATGTAACCGCGGTCGGGCGTGACCGCCAGCGAGTAGGCTTCATCGTATCCAGTGCCGCCATAGGTGCGCGTCCAAACCGTGTCGCCGTTCTGGTCAATGCGCACGAGATAGAAATCAGAACCGCCCTGGCCGTACGACCAGGTGTAGCCAGCTACCGCGTACCCTCTGCCAGGTGCCGCCACGCCGGACCGGCCATAGTCATTGCTGGTGCCGCCGTAGGTTCTGGTCCAGAGCGTGTCGCCGGCAGAGTTGGTCTTTATGACATACAGGTCGAAGCCGCCATTGCCGAATGATTCTGTGTAACCGGCAATGAGATAGCCGTAGTCAGCGGTCTCGATCACGCTGCAGCCATGGTCGTCATTCGGCCCGCCGTAAGTCCGTGTCCACAGCGTGTCAGCCGCGGCCTGGCGGAGCGGACACCCGATCAACAGAATAAACCAGAGCAATCGGGCACGGACTTGGATCATGAGATAATCATAGCGGGTAAAAGACAAATGGCAAGGCATGTTTTTGCGCCAGCGCGGCTGGGACATGTTGCCGGGCACTTGTCGTTTTGCTCTTGATTTCAATACTCCAATACTCCACAATACTCCAAGCAGGTAATAACTTTTGCCAACAGCATCCGCTGGTCCTGGATGAAATCCCGGCCTCAATTTGTGCTTGACAAGAAGACAGGAATCATTAGGATACATCATGCGGCAATTTCCACCAAGAAGTGGGACGCCGCTGGCAGTGTTTGCGGAAAACATAGCAGAGAAGAGGCGAACTTCGTTTTGGGATAGAATCTCGACTGTTGGCGAAGGTTCTAGAGGATATCGTGAGTGGTGTCAACCCGACATGCGAAACAAATGCATATTTCTGAGAAAATGGGTACATCATTAAGTGGTAACTCTTTTATGTCAATGAGCGTGTTTCTATGAGGGCTGGATGTTTTCTTGGGCGGACAAAAAGAATGGATCTACATATGACTCTAGTATATCTGGAAGTGAACATGCTATTAATTAAAAGAGGTGAAAGTAAAAGGTTAAATGCCGTATCTCAAAGAAAGCTCTAATAGTTACTGGGTTTATCTTTCGGAACATTATCTCAAGGAGATAAAAACAATTTCCTATTTCTTTCAAAGAGAAATCTACCGAAATAGATACATCAGAAAGAACAAAACAGAATAAGAATATTTCTTACATTCAAGGAGGAAATGTGCGTACCAAATTGACAAGACAGTATGGTTCATTGTTTATTATTATAACTACTTTGTACAGCTTTGCTCTTTGTTCCAATCTCGATGACGCCAGAAAAGTATTACAATCTTACTTTGAGGCAGTATCTAAGGATGATACAGCCACAATAAATGCCACAATAACCGATGAAGCTCATGGTATTACAGCAATAGGATTACGCGCCTATTATTATAAAAGATTTGAAGAGTCGACCACAAAGAAATGGACCAGTAAGTATGCAATCTTAGATGAAAAGGAAGACAAAACTCACACTAAGTTTTTAGTAGAAGATCCGTGGCCAACCAAACAGAAACGCTGGTTTTTTTTGATTATTAAAGATGGGTCTTGGAAAATTACAGCGCCGTGGGAAGTACTATGTAATCACTATTGCAGTATTGAAACCGAACACTTTGTAGTATATTGGAGTAAAGAAGGATCATTTGTATCGCCAAATTTGGACATAACGCCGTCGCTCCTGTCGCTTAGAAAATTAGAAGAGCTCTATCATGATATAAGCCAACTCTTGAACTATGAGGTACCATACAAAATTCAATATTATGTTTGTCCATCGGATAGAGAGCCTATGTTGTTTCTGGAGGGGCTCGAAGGAATGAAAGAACAGGGAAGTAATTCAGTTGATTCCAAAATCTGTTTTGCCATACATCCTTATAATGCCCATGTAGTAATCCATGCAATAAGCATCAGTGCAATTCAGAAAAAGATACCACCGATGCCACAGCCATTGATCAGGGAGGGATTAGCAACAGCATTTCAGTGGCCAGATGCAAGAATCGGTCATATACCCTCTGTTATTTTGGTGAAGAATATGTTCGATAATAATGCTTGTCCTTCGCTGGATAGTTTGATTAGGAATTATAACAAGTTGCCCTCCCAATTGCAATATCCAATTGCTGCTACATTTGTTCTTTTTATAATCGAAAGATACGGTAAAGAAAAATTTCTGAGACTATGGTATAATCAACCCCATGACAATGTGGTTGCTTTTGTTGATACTCTTGAAGCGATTTACGGAAAAGATCTCTGTGAATTAGAGCGTTTGTGGAAAGAATATGTTCTCACAAAAACCAAGAAGTTGTTTGTACCAATAGAATATACATATAATCAAATATTAACAGCAAATTGGATAGAAACAGCGAGTGATTATTTCATAGTACATCATAAATCCTATGATAAGCCCTCTAAAGATAACTTACACATACTTGACTCGCTTTATACTAATTTGTGCAGAATGATTGGATTAGAACCTCTAAGAGCAGTAGATTACTACAAATGTTCAGATTTTAACGAAATGTACTTCATGTTTGGATGGCCTAACCGTAATTATGGTTTGGCGTCAGAAACAACCATCGTGTCACTAAGACTTCCCGATTCTTATCAAATCATCTGGTCATTGCTCAAAAGGTTAAATTGTAGATACAAGCCAATATTAGAAAGTGCCGTGTCCATTCTAGGGTGTGACTCCTTAAGTAATTTAATCATAGCAGATTCAATTGTTAAAGAAGCAATGTGTAAAGATAGCTTAATTTCTTTAGCAGCGGAGCACAACTTAATTTCGCAGGATGAATGCAAAAGCACGTTATTTTTAACCCAGTGGACGTCATTTTGCTATTATTTGGTAAGGAACTACGGATTAAGCAATTTTATCTTATGTATCAAGAATCTATCAGATGGAGAACGACTTTTATTAAAGGTCAAAAGTGTGTATAAAAAAGATTTCCGAGAATTAGAAGAAGAATGGAAAAAGCATCTGGGTTATAGAGAATAATTGCCCTTATTTTAGTTCTCTTGCTCAGCCTCAAAATATGTTAAGGAGTGCAATCGAAAAGTTAAGTGTCATTGTTATTATTATAAAATAATCATTTAATCTGTCAATTAAGAGTGCAAAAAAATGAAGGTCATTGTGTAAGGAGTGAAATAGGAATTTTTGAGTGTATACATACGTATATATCAAAATGATATCAACATCTACAACTTTCAAGCAGGTAATAACTTTTGTAAACTTTTACCGGCTACAATTTCTATTGACATTCTGGGGCGTTACAGGTATGTTTAGGCGTAACTAATCTACAGGAGGCCGCATGTCACCAATGTTGTTGTTGGCGTCGATAGCACTCTTTAATGCCGATTTCAGCATCTGCACGGCAAATCATTACCAGTTCAATCCCCAGGCCATCTTCGTCAATAATCAATACTATGTCTTCTGGGAAGACTGGCGTTTCCACCAGGCCGATTCGATCACGGGGATTTACGGTGCGCGGATGTCGTCCAGCGGTTCGGTTCTTGACCGCGACGGCAAATTACTGTTGTTGGACAGCGTCCTTGACCCGAGAGTAGCTTATGACGGCACGAACTTTCTCGTTGTCTGCCGTGAAGGGCTTTGCTGAGGTAAGGGTGATATCCGCGGAGTGCGGGTCACTCCGGACTGTGATTCAATAAGCTCCTTCTTCATCTCACAGGCCAACTATGTGCAGCTGGAGCCCGATGTTGCTTTTGGCGGCGGCAACTACATGGTCGTTTGGACCGACAGCCGGAGCGCGCTTTATGACTATCGAATCTATGGGGCGCGGGTAACATCTGCGGGAACGGTGCTTGATCCGGGCGGCATTCCGATCGGGACCGAGTACATTCTTTCTCAGTGGTCGCCCTCCGTCGTGTTTACGGGTACTCGCTTCTTCACGGTTTGGGGCTACGGCGAGAGCCCATTTCGTGTACTCGGCAGGTTCATTGAACCTGATGGGCAGTTGAGCGACACCTGTTGGCTCAGCCCGGCTGACACCAGTATTTACATGACGCGCCTGGCTTATGACGGCGCCAATTTCCTGGTTATCTGGCTGGAGGGCCGCTTTGGCGTGACCAGAATCAAAGGCCAGCTCGTCTCAGGCAGCGGAGCCCCGATCGGCGGCCCGTTCATCGTTGCGAGCAGCATAGGGCCGGCGGCGCTTGATTTATGTTTCGACGGGACGAACTACTGCGTAACCTACAGCGCTACGCAGATCTGGGGCCGGAAATACGATCGGACCGGACAGCCGGTCGGCAATGCCTTCCGGATCTCAAATGCCGCCTACGGTCAGACGCACTGCGATATCATCCCCGGGGCCAACAATCGCTATCTCAATATCTGGGCTGAATACCGGGTCTCGTATGACGTCTACGGCAATATCGATGTACCAATAGTGGCGGTGGAGGAATCCAGGGCATCGAAGAGGCCCAACATTCGTGTCACATCGAGCTTTGTTACCGACATGATTCACCTGGACGGTGTCGAAGGCAAACTGGTTTCGATTTTTGACATCTCGGGATGCAAGGTCGGCATCACTCCCAATGGTCGCTTTGACTGCCGGCAGCTGGAGTGCGGTATCTACTTTGTCAAAGTCGAAAGCGGCGAACAGTTCAAGGTCGTCAAGATCCGGTAATAGACGGCCCCCGCATGAATTCACATAAATCCTAAATCCAAGCAGGTAATAACTTTTGGAATTAGGTATAGAGCAAGTGGTTACTCATGAGATAGGGCATCAATTTGATCTACCTGACCGACATCATGGAGGAGTTCTAACAAGGATTCTGCATTGCACAAAGGATGAGTGTTTAATGTTAGCAGCGACCCCGATGCCTGTCGAAAGACAACGGACTCTTTGTGATTCATGCGCAATTAATTTAAAAAATCGTAAACCGTAAGGAGGTTTTATGTTAAGAAGGTTTCTACTTTCAATAATAACTATTTTTATTAGTAACTGTTTAGTAAAAACGCAGACATTGTATTTGGGTGAAAAAGAATTCAAGCAATTGTATGAAGATCAAAGAAAATTGACATTTAAGATGGTTTTATCCCGAGACACTATTTTCTTAGGTGAGCCAATTATAGGCCGATGCAAAATTGTGAACATGACACAAAAGCCTCTTCGCTGTGCTGTCCGCGGGACACATAAATTCTTGGCCATGGCTGGTGATTTTGAAGCTCGGATGAAGGCACCTTTTGATGATAGAGACTTGATCTATGCGCCGGGTTCTTTTGAGGTTTACGCTGGTATAGAGAGACCTTCTGTAAAGACCATCTTACCAAGTGATTCATTATACTGGTATGCATATTTTGGCTGGAACTTCTGGAATCCAAATGGTGTAATCAAAAGTTTCCAACCAGGGATATACGAAATTACCGGTGAATTTCATCAGCTATATGATACTTTGAAGTTGTATGTAAAAGAGTTACCTGACAATGAAAAACCAATAAATGAGAAATTAGAAAAGATTTTTCAGGATTTCTTCTTCTGGGGCGAAGCATACGAATCCTCTGATCGAGCGATTAAACTTCGAAAAGAAATGAAAAATTGCAATTCAATTTTTGCGGTATATTATGATTTCATCTATCCTCAATTAAATGGGATTGGTAAACCAACAGGTCCTGGGGATCGTTTTGAGGCCTGTGATGAATTTTTGAAGAAATATTCAAATCATTTCTTAAGGGAAGATATGGAGTTTGTGAAAGCTATCCTTTATGAATCAGCCGGGCGTAAGACCGAAGCAAAGATACTAGCTCAGGAGGCTGTTAAGAAGTATCCAAGAAATGCTTATGCCTGGTCGGGATTTATAAGAGAAATCCTAAAATAAATTCAGGAGGTATATTGTGAGAATCGCCGTTATTGTAGCACCTCTTTTGCTATGTAGCATCGCGAATGCGAAATTAGTGCCGACACCGCTAATAACCGACCCTCATCCTATGCAAAGAATCGGCTGGCAAGAAACATGGGAACATCTAAACAACCCGCTGTTTACTTGTTGCTGGGGCGTTTCCGGGCCGTCCAAGCAGATGACCAAGGTAGGTTGGTTCCTAATGGGATTTACTTCATCAGAATGAATAAAATCCAAGCAGGTAATAACTTTTGGAAACTTTTGGCCAGCCAGGGGCCGGGGTGATTCGGCATTGACGCGGGTCGAATACTGAGTAGAATGAGGGCGGAGGAAATGAGAGCATGTTATCCAAGGTATTATCCGCCGCAACCTACGGGATCGACGCCTATGTAGTCGAAGTGGAGGTGGACTTATCAAGCGGCCTGCCGCAGTTTACCACGGTCGGCCTGCCCGAAGGTGCTGTCAAGGAATCGAAAGACCGTGTCTTTGCCGCGATCAAGAACGCCGGGTACAAGTTTCCGTCGAAAAGAATCACGGTTAACCTGGCGCCGGCCGACATCAAGAAGGAAGGTTCGAGTTTTGACCTGCCCATCGCGGTCGGCATCCTGGCGGCCACGGCCGTGGTCCGGTCCAACCGGCTCAAGGATGTCATCATTCTTGGTGAGCTATCCCTGGACGGTTCGCTGCGGCCGATCAAAGGCGCCATCTCGATTGCGATTGCGGCCAAGGAGCGCGGATTTGAGGGGGTAATACTGCCCAAGGCCAACGGACCAGAAGCGGCAATCGTTGAAGGCATTAACGTCTACAGCGCCGACAACCTGATTCAAGTTGCCCAGTTTCTGAATGGCGAAGCCGAGATTGTGCCGCAGGTGGTGGACCGGGCTCAAATCCTCAATCAGGTATCTCATTACGCATTTGACTTTGGCGAGGTGAAAGGCCAGCATCACGCGAAACGCGCCCTGGAAGTGGCGGCAGCCGGCGGTCACAACATCCTGATGATCGGGCCGCCCGGCACCGGCAAGACGATGCTGGCGCGGCGGCTGGTTACGATCCTGCCGGAAATGACCGTCGATGAAGCATTGGAGACAACCAAGATTCACAGCGTGGCCGGGGTCCTGCCGCCGAACCAGCCTCTGATCGGCACCCGGCCTTTTCGCTCGCCCCATCATACGATTTCTGATGCCGGGATCATCGGCGGCGGTCATGTGCCCAGACCAGGCGAGGTGTCTTTGTCCCACAACGGAATTCTGTTCCTCGACGAACTGCCGGAATTCCACAAAAATGTTCTTGAAGTCTTAAGACAGCCACTCGAAGACGGGTATGTCACCATCGGGCGGGCCAAGGTGACGATATCATATCCCGGGCGCTTCATGTTGGCCGCGGCCATGAACCCGTGTCCTTGCGGGTATTTCTCCGATCCCTATCACGAGTGCCAGTGCACCCCGCTCTCGATCCAGAAATACCACGCCAAGATCTCCGGACCGCTCCTTGACCGAATTGATATTCACATTGAAGTCCCGTCGCTAAAGTACGACGAACTTTCGACAAAGGATTTAGGCGAATCATCAGAGAAGATAAGGGGGCGGATTAATAAGGCGAGGAAAATTCAACTGGAACGGTTCAAGAAGCGCAAGAAGGTTTACTGCAACGCCCACATGGAAGCAAGGGACATAAGGAAGGTCTGCTTGATCGATGAGCAGGGGGAGACTCTGCTCAAGACGGCGATTGAGAAGTTTGGGCTTTCCGCTCGAGCATATGACAAAGTCCTCAAGGTTGCCCGGACTATTGCTGATCTGGACAGCGTGGACGATATCAAGACCCAGCACATCGCTGAGGCAATCCAGTACCGTAGTCTCGACCGTAACATCTGGCAGCGATTATCGTAGCATGAAACCGGATAGTAACTGAAATCTTGGAGCAAGCGGCCGTGCGTACGATTGGACAAACCCGGAATCTTTACGGAGGTATGTCATGAGAAGCTTGATATCGCTCGTCGTTCCGCTGGTCGCCCTGTTGGCGGTATTGGCGGATGGCGGCACCTACTACATTTCCCTTTCTGGTAATGATTCCTGGTCAGGCCGGCGCCCGGACTCGGCCTGGCGGCATATCAGCCGTGCCTGCACGACCGTAGTGGCGGGCGATACCGTCCTGGTTCTGGCCGGCACCTACCAGGAACGTACCACGTTTCGGCGCTCGGGTGCCGCGGGCCGGCCGATTGTCTTCAAATCCGAGCCGCGCCGAACCGCCACGACCTGGGGTTTTGATACCAACTCGCCGACGGGCGGTAGTTACACCAGAATCGAAGGTTTCAACATCGCCTGGGACACTTCATTGACCGGGTGGCGGGACTATGGTGTCTTTATCAGCAGTAACAATGTCGAGGTCGTCGACAATTACCTCTTCAACTCACGCCGGACCGCAATCCAGGGAAACTGGTCCCAACCATGGACCAGGGGCGTGGTCATCGCCAATAACAGGATCTTCCATTGCCAGGCCGGCATCGGGGTCGTGGGCACGGCCTGGAGGATAGAGAACAACGAGGTGGAACGGCTCTTTCAGTACGGCCGGGGTGACTGCGATTATACCCGGTTCTTTGGCGACACCATTCTTTTCTGGCGGAACTACTTCCATGGAACACATCCGGATTCGATCGGAACTGCCCATGTGGACTGTTTCCAGACCTTTGACAACAACGGCGAGCATGCCGCTTATGTCACGATCGATGCCAACCGGGGTTTTGACTACGCCCAGGCATTCATGGGCGAGGCCCACTTCTATCACAATTCGCACGACATCGTCTTCAAGAACAACATCTTTGCCCGCGGCTGGGCCTGGGGCCTGTGCGTTCAGGACATTGCCAATGTGATGGTCTACAACAATACCTTTGCCTATATCCGGTGGCACGGCGCCGGGTTTTCAGGACGGTATTCTCAAGGCAGCGTGGTCAGAAATAATATCTTTTTTAACACCAACACAAGCTACTGGTGGGCCGACACCGCGCAGGCCAGCGGCGACTATAATCTGATATTCGGAGCAACCCAGCCGACCGTGCTCGGACCCCACGACATCATGAATCAAAACCCCCAGTTTGTCGATTCGATCAACAATGACTTTCGTCTCCGGCCGACTTCGCCGGCGATCGACCGCGGCGACTCGTTGACCCAGGTGCCGGTTGATATCGTAGGCGTTACGCGGCCGCAAGGGTTGCGCTGGGACATCGGTGCTTACGAATACGTTCCGACCGAAGTGGAGAATGGAGCGTGGGCCATGCCCAGACCTGGCCTGACAATCACAATTCGGCCCAATCCAGCGCATGACAAAACACTGATCTTCTATGGGCTAAAGCAGACGTCCCGGGTCCGGCTACGGGTTTTTGACGCAGCGGGCAGATTGGTATGTACGTTAATCGACCGTAACGCTGTACGCGGCGCTCATACTTGCGAATGGTCATTGAGAGACCAGGCCGGTTGCACTGTCTCAAGAGGCGTTTACATCTTGAGACTCGAATCAGCCGGCGAGGGGCAGAGTCAAAAGGTGATCATAGTGAAGTGACAGAACAATCCGCGAGTGGGCACTGCAAAAGTAGGAAGTCAGGGGCTGTCCCCGGCCCTACAGATTCTTCAGCATCTGTAAGACCTCCTCTGAATTGGGCATGATTCTCAGGGCCTTCTCGAGCACTCGCTTTGCCGCGCCCCTGGCGTTGTGTCGCAGATAACTTTCGGCCACAGCTATCGTTCCTTTCTCAAATCGACCTAGGATGGAGCGGCGCAGTTCTTCACTCCAGGGGTCAAACATCTTCCTGAAGGGCGTACCGCGCATCTGTTGGAAAGCCTGCCGGTATTCCCTTTCGGCAAACGCCGGCTCACTAGCCCGGGTGAAGGCATGGGCGGTAACCAAGCTCTGATCAAAGTCACCATAGTCAGTTGTGAAATGAAGGCCGCGGTTGATCAAGACCGCATTGCCCTTCTTGGGGGAGATCTCAAGAAGATGGGCTGGGATTTGAAGCGCTGTTCTGACACGCACCAGCATATGGGATAGATTCCTGGCCTTGCGGCTCGTTTCTGACCAGAAATTGCCGTAAAGATCATCAAGCATGATCCGCGTGCCTGGTTCGCCAAGCCTCAAGGCAAGATGGATAAGAAAAGCCCGGTCCTTGGGCGAGAGCTTGACCGGCAGGTGCTGTCCATTCTTCGATACCGTCAGATTGCCCAGGAGCTTGACATGGTAGACAGGTATCTCTTTGTTAAAGATGGGCATCTTGAGAAGAGCCTTGGGCAGATCGGTTCTACGACCCTTACTCAGGAGATGTCGCACTGGTTCAGGAAAAAAGACAATCATGCGATGCAGGTAGCCTACGATCCGGTTTTTCTTGGAATAGGCCAGTGCTTTTTGGTAGTCTGTCTCACGCAGTGTCCGGCGGGCACGGTCCAGCAGAGTGAGAAGCTGCAGCATGGGAATGCCCGATGATATGCTGTCGGGCACTTTTGCCCCGAGGATGAGCTTTATGCTCAAGGCTTCTTTCTTCAATCCGTACTTCTTCATGACCGGAAGGCAGCGTCCAAGAATTCGCTGGGAGGCGGTTGTCCTTTCCCGGGCGCGGTCAATAGCCGCCAGGCAGGAAGAGGTGACGAATATGTAGTTCCGAAGTTGTTCTCTTTCTGATCTTTCCAGAACCCGATGAAGGAAATACCGGGCCTTTTCCAACTTGCCCGACTTGAATGATGAGAAGGCTTGAAGGATGGCGAATAGGTCGTAGAATCTATCCTCGCGCCCGATTCTAATTGTCTTGGTGAAGATTTTCGACGCCTTGCGATATTCACCCATGATGACATAGCATAGGGCAATGCGGCCCAGCAAGTGCTTCCTGGTCAACTCGTCCGGTTTAATCTCCAGCGCCCTCTGGAAATACCCGGCCGCCTTCTTGTAGTCGCCCATGGTTGAGTAGAGATCACCGAGGCGCAGCAGGAATCCAGAACCAGGGAGGGCGACGAGTAATTTGCGGCATTTCCGTGCGCATTGTCGAGCGTGCCTGGTTCTAAGCAGCAGGGCATTGGCCTTGCCCCGCAGAAATGTCATGACGAAGTTCAGCACCGGATCACGCAACGTCCCCTTACGCCGCTCCAGCAGAGTGTTGAGTTTCAGCTCTTCTTCCGGAATGTGCATCCAGTTCATGGCGTTGATCTCGGCAAGGCCGGCGACAATCGAGGAATAGAGCAGGCCTTCCTTTTCGAGGAGTTTTCGAACTCGTCTCATGCTGCTGACATACCCGGGCATTGAGATCCTAAAGAGGTCGACATACCGACGGTCAAGTTTTCTCCTCGATGACAGATATTTCTCGGGGATTCGTTTCAGGACATCGTCATACCCTGGTGGAAAGCAGGGAAGATCATTCAACATCTGCGCGGCGCGTCTCAAGGTTCTTTGGTCCTTTTCCCGGTTGATGAGCTTCTGGGCGGTTTCGATTATGCTTGCTGCCTCCGGCGTCAATGGACCCCGGGGTGAGAGCGGATCATCAGTACCTCTCCTAACGAGATTGAACCTCTTCCAGATACCATGAATGCCGTTGGCCGAAATGACAATGGACTTCTGCCTGAGGATGGCCCCTGCCTTGGACACGGTAAGCGCGGGATTATTCTCCTTCAGGTTCATCACCTGTTCTTCAATTCTGCGGGCCGCTCGATTCCATGGCCTTCGGTAGCCCCTCGTCAATCCGGCCTCACCGGATTCTCGATACCACTTAACCCATTGCCATAAGGTGATTAGATGAACACCATATAGCGACGCGGTAGCGCGCAAAGTCCCGCCTTCGAGATACGTGCGGACGGCCCGAAGGCGGTTTTCAGAAATAGTATCCATTTAGTGTCTGGCGGGGATATCATACCACATGCTCACAGACTTGTCAACGATTGAGAAGACACGCCAATAACTCTTGCAAAGACGGCAGTTTTCCATCGTGCCGAGCCAAGACTTATGCACAGATTCCAGTAACATATAATACATTCAGTTAACCATGATGAGATGTTTATAGCAGCAATGGGTTAACCCAGAAACTAAGGAGGCACAATGAAAAGGATGTTAGTTGTCTTAGCGGTTGTGTTCTTCATGCACGGACTATACGGTGCAGGAGAAACCTGGACCCGGCTTTCGCCCAGCGGAACGCCGCCATCCGCACGATGGGGTTCAGCCAGTGTCTACGACAGCATCGCGGACCGGTTCATCGTCTGGGGCGGAGGAGTCTGGGGCGGCGTGTACAACGACCTCTATGCTCTCGACAGTACGGCTACGGGGAACGGTGTTTGGCGACGCCTTACCCCGTCGGGGAGCGTCCCTCCGGCCAAACACCTCACCGGACATGTGTACGATGCACCGAGACGACGCATGATAATCTTCGGTGGGTATAACCAGGCCGGCGGCTGCGACAATACCGTCTATTTCCTTGACAGCGTTAACTCGGCGACCCCCCGCTGGTCTTTCCGGACTCCGACCGGCAGCAGGCCGACCAGCCGACAAAGCAGCGCCGCAGCCTACGACCCAATTCGGCAGAGAATGATTATTTTCAGCGGCTGGTGCGGTTTTGTCTGGTACAACGATGTCTGGGTGATTGAAAACCTGGCGACAACACCAGCCTGGCGTCGTCTTTCGCCGATCGGGACCGGACCGGGCGGCCGGTGGAGTGCAACCTGTGTCTATGATTCCGATCATGACCGGTTTCTCGTGTTCGGCGGCCAGAACGCCTCACAGCAGTACACGAGCGATATCTGGGCACTGGAAAGCCTCCAGGTTAGCGACGGACGATGGCGGCTCTTGTCCCCGAGCGGTACGCCGCCGGTCGGGCGGATGTCGCTGGCCTCCACCTTGGATTTCTTCAACGATCGAATGCTTATTTTCGGCGGCGGGAACGTCGTGGTGGGTGGGGGGGGAACTCAATTGAACGACCTGTGGGGTTTGAACGCGGTGTCGTCGACACCATCATGGACGCAAATCACCCCATCAGGCACCATCCCGGCGCCGCGCTATGGACCTTCTTGCGCGCTTGACGCCGCCCGACGTCGGCTCATTATCTTCGGTGGGTACGGCGGTGGGAGTGGCAATTATAACGATGTCTACACGCTGACCTGGAACGTGGGCGTGGCCGACCCTATGGCCCCGAATGCGCGACGCTTGGTGGTCTCGGTCAAGCCGAATCCTTTCCGCCGCTTCACGACATTGACGACCGAAGGTGCCGAAACGTTTGTCACCGCGATTATGGTTCACGATGCTCAGGGGTGCTTGATCAGACGGTGGTCGTCAAATAATGAACGATCGGTGTTCAAGGTTGTCTGGGATGGGACCGACGAAAAAGGTCTGAGTGTCTCGACGGGGACATACTTCGTGGTGGTTGAGACTGACCAAGGGAACGTTGTCAAAAGGGTGGTCAAGATAAGATAGCTTCTTGACCCGTTGTTCCCCGACAACTTGAGAACCTGACTTTCAGGGTGCGGACGACGCCCGCGCTGGTCTAAGCATAAACTGAGTCGCCCCTATGCGAGAAAGTTTAAGAGTCAGGGGCTGCCCCCGGGGCCGAGAAAAATCTCATCCGATACGATCCATGATCTATCTTAGAAGCACTATCTTCTCTGTAGCTGAGAATTCGCCCACCCGGAATCTACAAAAATAGACACCCGATGGTTGAGATTCGCCCTCGCTGTTGCCGCCATCCCACGCTACGGAAGCAGTGTTTGTCAGGCAAGACGAGGGAGATGAGAACGGCATAACCAACCTGCCGCTAGCATCATATATATTGAGGTTTAGGCGCTCAGATTTACTGAACGCTCGTCCTACAGTGAACCTGATCATAGTCTGATGTCTAAAGGGATTGGGGGCAATGCGCAATTCAAGATTGGTCCCTATGATTCGTGAGTTTGACGCTTCCCCAATCCATACGCCGCCGGTTGCCGTCTTTATGATTGCTGCACCGCCGCCAACCGCATATCCTGTGTCAGTATCAATCGGAAAATGGACGGAATTCAGATAGCAGGTTGCGCCGGTGTATTGCCTCAGCCAAGTTCTTCCCGCATCGGTTGTTTTTGAAATACCCCTCATACCGCCGACGACATAACCTTCAATCGTATCCACCGGAAAGAATACTGACCTGTACCCACCAGATCCTCCGGTCATTATCTGCCAATCCAAGCCACCATTGGTCGTCTTAAGAATTGTGCCCCAGTCACCTGCGGCAAATCCGGTATTCACATCAAGAGGAAAATGAATTGAGTGAAGTGACCAGATTACACCGGAGGACTGAGCTCGCCAGGTAACTCCACCATCGGTAGTTTTCAAGATCACACCATAATCGCCCACGGCGTATCCTGTGCGAGCGTCAACCGGAAAGTGAATTGAGAAAAGGCCTGATGTTATGCCTGAATTCTGAATCGACCAACTGACACCGCCATTGCTTGTCTTCAAGATCTCGCCAAACAAACTTGTGGCATAACCGGTCTGGGCATCCGTCGGGAAAAATACTGACGTAAGCAGGTGATTCACACCGCAAGATTGCGGCGTCCAATAGCTGCCGCCGTCGGTCGTTTTCAAGATGGTTCCAGAATCGCCCACCACATACCCAATACTCTCATCCACCGGGAAGTGAACACTGAAAAGATGATTTGTTGTGCTGCATGCCTGCACGGCCCAGGACGTACCACGGTCAGTTGTTTTCAAGATTGTCCCCCTCGACCCTACTACATAGCCAGTTGTCGAAGATACCGGGAAGTATACCGACTTAAGGTTCTCCCACACTACGCTTGAGTTTTGCCTCAGCCAGTTATCCCCGCCATCGGTTGTTTTGAAAATATCACCGCCCCAGCCCACCAGGTAACCGATATTTACACTTCTTGGGAAGCATACTGATTTGAAACAGCCGGTTTGCAGCGCGGTCCTTGACCAGTTTCTGCCGCAATTCGTGGTCTTGACTATCTCCCCGAATTCACCGACAGCGTAGCCAGTAGTCGTATCCACCGGGAAACAGACCGAGCTGAACCACCAGGACACACCCGATGTCTGTGCTATCCACTCAGCGCCTCCGTTAGTGGTCTTTAATATTGTACCCACTGCACCGACCGTGTAGCCGGTATTTGAATCGATTGGGAAGCAGACTGACGTAAGCGGGTACGTTATCGGCGGGCTTTGCATTACCCACATGGCCCCGCCATCAGTGGTCTTAAGGATTGTCCCTTGCCAACCCACTGCAAATCCTGTGGTTATGTTTTTTGGGAAATGCACCGAATACAGATCATAGGATGTTCCCGATGATTGCAGAATCCAGTCCAACCCACCGTTAGTAGTCTTCAAGACGGTCCCCGAGTCTCCCACCGCATAGCCAATGTCAACACCCGCCGGGAAATAAACCGATCTGAGGTTTCGGATCGTTCCCGAAGGCAGTTTGGTCCAGTTTCTACCGCCATCGGTTGTTTTTATGATTATTCCTGAATCACCAGCTATGTAGCCTGTGTTTGGATCTACTGGAAAATGAACTGACAGAAAGTCGTTTTCGTAACATGAGCATTCTACAGTCCAACGATCACCACCATCCGTGGTTTTGATGATGGTTCCGTACGAACCCACCGCATAGCCGTTTCTATCATCAAGGAAACATGCTGAATGAAGGTCATTTCCCTGAGGGAGCGGGTTAAGCCAGAACCAGCCGGCCCAGGTCAGAACGGGAATGAGCAAGAGCAAGCTCAGGGCGAGCTTTTCTTCTCGGATGTTGATTTTCTTCTCCTTATCCATGAGGATTCAGCATCAGATAGCGGGCCGGGCCCAAAGCCGCCAAGGCTAATGCTTGCCTTTGTAGCCGGGGACTCAAGGCCGAGCATCCGCGAACTACTTCTTGATTCGATCCGCGATCAATTCGCCTTCGGCGCCGACGTTCTCCGGCGGATTCTCATGGATGATAACGCTGATCTGTTTGATTCCGTAGACCGCGACCGCGGCCTCGGTGAGCTTCTTGACTAGCTGGCGTTTCTGTTCAAGATCGAGAAGGCGCGGGCCTTCAACAATGATCATCGGCATAGTTCATTCCTCCTTATACCGGTTGCCCGTAGTGGATGCCGGGCACTACCTCATGTTTCAAGAAGACACAATCACTTAGTCCGGAATCACCACCGGCGCAACTTCAACCGAATTACTGGTCCTGAGACAAACGAAATAGGTGCCGGCGGGGGCCCGGCGGCCAAAATCATCCCGACCATCCCAATAGACGAAAGACGATGGACGGGTGACGATAGATGAAAGGTCAAACGACTTCACGACCCGGCCGGAAGCATCGTAGATCTTCAACGCGAGGCGGCTTTCAAGCGGCGCCTGATAGGCAATGGTTACAGAACGCCGGAACGGATTTGGAGAAACGGTCAACCGACATTGCGGTTTCCCGGCAGTGACAAGGTTCTCGGCAACCCCTACTGGGATGTCGGGCGTGTATTCTTCATTGACCGAGAGGAATCGGAACTCCTGGTCGCCGCCGACAACGTAGATCTTGCCGCCGGCACTGCCCGCCGCAGGTCCGAACCGGGCGGTCGGCATTGAGGCCCGTGCCCGCCAGACGTTCATGTACGGGTTGTACTCTTCGTTGACGGCAAGCGGCGCGATACCGGCGTAGCCGCCGATGGCATACAACCGCTTGCTGACGACCTCTACGGCAAGCTCGCCTCGTGCCGTCGGCATGTCGGCGAGGGCTGCCCACGTGTCCGAGACCGGATCATACACTTCGCAGCGCTTACTTTCGCCAGCGGCATCGTAGCCACCAACCGCATAGATCTTGTTATCAATCACCCCTATGGCCAGGGTAACCCGGGATGCCGGCATCGGCGTCTTGGTTGTCCAGGTGTTGGCGACCGGATCGTATTCTTCGTTGACAGCAAGCCGGCCGCTGCTGTTGTTGCCGCCGATGGCATAGAGTTTTCCATTGACAACACCGATAGCCAGTCCACACCTTGGCGTGGGCATCGGTGCCTTGGGTGTCCAGGTGTTGGCCACCGGGTCGTATTCTTCGTTGATTGCCAGGTAGTTGCCTGGTTCGGCACCGCCGATGGCATAGATCTTGCCGTTTGCGACTCCGAGACCAAAACCCCAATATCGGCCGGTCGGCATATCGGCTCTATCTCGCCACGCATCACCGATCGGATCGTACTCTTCGTTCTTCGTCCCGCCGTTACTGCCGATGGCATAAATCTTGCCATTGACGACACCGGCGCATAGATAGCACCGAGACGTCGGCATGGCGGTCTTCGTAGTCCAGAAATCGGCGGCCGCGACGATGGTCGCCGAGGTCAACGACATCAGTATAAAAAAGGCCGTTCGGCCGGTAAGTTTCATCATGCCTCCCAGTTGTCGGATATTATGGGTAAATGCGGCTGGATGTCAATGGTTATCCAGTTAATGTGATCTTGCCGCCAAGTAAAGAATCGCCGATAACGAAGCTTGCCGAGGAAACTCGAAATCTCTGACCAAGACTCCGACCCATTGACGGCCACCGGTCTAAATCCGAAGCGGATTGTCGTTGAAAACCGATTGACAGAGGGGAAATGCTGGGTATACTTGTCGTTCGAGTTTCACGAAGCGCATAACCAATGCATCTAATAACTTCTGTTATTTCAGACAGTTTAGAGAAAGGTCCCATCTCGGAGGTCGCTCATGCCTAAGATGAAGGCAATCGCCAAGCTGAAGCCAGCGCCCGGTGCTGAGTTGATCGAAGCCGAGGTCCCCAGGCCCGGACCAAGGGATGTCCTGATCAAGGTTGCCACGACATCGATCTGTGGAACCGACCACCATATTTTCTCCTGGGATCAATGGGCCCAGGGCCGGATTAAAGTTCCTCGCATTTTCGGCCACGAAGTGGCCGGCGAAGTCGTCGAAATCGGGAAAGATGTCGGCGGTGTAAAGACGGGCGACTTCATCTCGGCCGAAACCCACATCGCCTGCGGCTACTGCTTTCAATGCCGCACCGGCCTGGCCCACATCTGCAGGAATGTCAAGATTCTCGGCGTGGACGTGGATGGTGTTTTCGCCGAGTATGCGACCATACCGGAAAATAATGCCTGGGTGCTGGAAGAAAATATCCCCCGTGACTATGCTTCAGTGATGGAGCCTTTGGGCAATGCGATTCATACTGCCCTGGCCGGGGAGATTGCGGCGACGACAGTCCTTGTCTTAGGCTGCGGGCCGATCGGACTGATGTCGGTTGGGGTGGCCCGGCTGGCCGGTGCGACCAAGATAATCGCCAGCGAAGTCAACGACGTGCGGCTCAACCTGGCCAAGAAGATGGGAGCCGATTTCACCATCAATCCGCAGAGCGAGAACTTAGTCAAAGTGGTCCGGGAATTGACCGGCGGCTCGGGCGTCGATGTTGTGCTGGAGATGTCGGGTCATCCGAAAGCGATTCGAGACGGCTTTAAGGTTCTGCGCAGCGGGGGTCGATATTCGATGCTCGGCATTCCGAAAGAACCCATGAAACTGGATGTCGCATCCGACATCGTATTCAAACAAGCGGATGTCCAGGGCATCAACGGACGGGTCATGTTCAATACTTGGTTCAAGACATCACGCTTCTTAAGCTCGGGCCGGCTGGATCTGGCTCCGGTCATCACCCACCGGTTCCGGCTCGAGGAATTTGAGAAGGGCATGGAGCTCATGCACAGCGGAAACTGCGGGAAAGTATTGCTGTATCCATAATCGGACGGCGATGCAGACGGATGAATGCGGATTCAACCGGTATTGATAATGGATCAAAGTCATCAATGATTGTTGGTATCGGGATTGACCTTGTTGACCTCGGCCGGTTTGAATCGCTGGCCGACAAGGACGGGTTCTACCACCAATTCCTCACCGAACGCGAGTACCAGGCAGCCCTGGAGCAGCCGCGCCGGGACCTCCACTGCGCGCGGGTCTTCGCGGCCAAAGAAGCGGTGCTCAAGGCGCTGGGTTGCGGTATCGAGAATACGGCAGGCTGGCATTCGGTCGAGATCACCCCGGCAATGCAGGTTGAACTGTACGGGCGGTTGTCCGCTGGCGTGTCGCTAGTTCATCTTTCGACGGCCGTCGCCGGCAAGCACGTCATTGCCTATGCGATGGCTGAGGCACGGCATGCTTCAGCTCTCTCTTAACCTGGCTGAATTTAGGAGGTTTTGGCATGAGTAACATTGGTTCGTACGAGGAGAAGAGCAAGAGTTTCGACTGGGTCGTATCCGAGCAGGAACTGGAATTCGGGAAGAACGGCATGTTCAACATCGGCTACTTCTGCAGTGACCGGATTTGTGAGAAGGGCCAGGGACGCAAGACGGCCCTGATCTGGGAAGGATTTTCCGGTGAGGTCAGGCGCTTCACCTACGACGACATTAGGATCTACAGCAACTGCTTCGCCCATTTTCTAAAAGAAATCGGCATCATCGAGGGCGACCGGGTCTGTATTTTCATGGACCGCATACCGGAGCTCTACATCTCTTTCCTGGGGATTCTGAAGCTCGGCGCGATCGTCCAACCCTTGTTTTCAGCGTTTGGCGAGGAAGCACTATTCACCCGTCTTGAAGACGCCAAAACCAAGGTCGTTCTGACGACGCGCAAGCATGCGGGCACGGTGCGGCGGATTCGAAACAAGCTGCCGGATTTGAAACACGTAATCGTGCTCGATGCCGGTGACAAGCCGCTTGAAAAAGGGGAGAGTGCTTTTGCGATGGCAACTTATCCCAAGATCGACCTTTTCGAAATCAACAAAGCCGGACGGGAAACGCCCTCGGTGCTGCACTACACGTCCGGGACGACCGGAAAACCGAAAGGCGCGCTCCATGTCCATTCCTCGATCATTGCCCAGTACATCACGGCAAAGTGGGTACTCGACATCAGAACCGATGACGTCTATTGGTGCACGGCGGACCCGGGCTGGGTTACCGGTACATCGTACGGCATCATCGGCGCCTGGTCCAATGGCGTGACCCAGACCGTACTTGATTACGGCTTCAGTGCGGCGAAATGGTACGAGTTCATCCAGCGCCACAAAATCACGGTTTGGTATTCAGCCCCGACCGCGATTCGCCTGTTGATGAAGGAAGGCGTTGGGCTGGTCAAGAAATTCGACCTCTCAAGCCTGCGCCATCTCGTCAGCGTTGGTGAGCCACTCAATGCCGAAGCGGTCATCTGGTCGGAGAAAGCTTTTGGCCGGCCCTTCCTTGACTCGTACTGGCAGACGGAAACCGGTTCGATTGTCATCACTAATTTCCCCGGGATGCCGGTCAAACCAGGATCAATGGGCAAAGCCTTCCCGGGCAATGTCGCAACGGTGGTTGATCCGAAGAGCTTCGAGCCGATCGCAAAGCCCGGTGTTGTCGGCTTGATTGCCTTGAAACCGGGATGGCCGTCGATGTTCCGGACCTACTGGAACAACAAGGCAACTTACGAGAGCAAGTTCAAGAACGGCTGGTATATCTGCGGCGACCGATCGAGCATCGACCGCGAAGGCTATTTCTGGTTTGTCGGCCGGGATGACGATGTCATCAATACCGCCGGTCACCTGGTCGGACCGTTCGAGATTGAATCGGCCTTGCTTGAACATCCGGCGGTGGCGGAGTCGGCGGCGGTGGGCAAGCCCGACCCGGTGAATATGGAAGTCGTCAAGGCCTTCATCGCGCTCAAACCCGGGCACACGCCGAGCGACGACCTGGAGATGGAAATCATGAATTTTATTCGCAAGAAGTTGTCGCCGCTGGCGATGCCGCAGGAAATCGAGTTCATGGACGCGCTGCCCAAGACGCGCAGCGGCAAGATCATGAGGCGTCTCTTGCGCGCCAAAGAATGGGGCGAGGAGATCGGCGACACGTCAACGTTGGAGAATGATTGAAATACTCAACCAGGCCCTTCCCGGCATTTGGGTGTCTTGGCGGTTCAGGCATTTAGAAATATAAGGAGGCCACGTGGCAGAGGATATCAAGAAAATGATCATCGACTACGTGAAGAAAGAATATCTGGACGAGGATTCGGACCAGGAGGTGAACGAAAACACCAAACTCATTTCGAGCGGAATTGTCGATTCGTTCTCGATGGTTTCACTCAAAACCTTCCTTGAGAAGAAATTCCAGGTGAAGATTCCGGACGAGAAGGCGACGCCGGAAGCCTTCGACTCGGTGAACAGTATCATCAACGTGCTCCGGGAATTAACCAAGGGGGTATGATGGCCTACAGCGCAAAGGCGAAGGATTTCTACTCAGCGGAACTCGGGGCCATCAGGGATAAGGGACTCTACAAGCAGGAGCGGCTTATCGAATCACCGCAGGGCGCCAATATCAAAGTAGAATTTCCCTCCGGGGCGCCGACCAAAGACGTCATCAATTTCTGTGCCAATAACTACCTTGGCCTGTCGAGCCATCCCGACGTGATCAAGGCGGCCCATGAGGGACTCGAGACAAGAGGGTATGGGCTTTCGTCGGTCCGGTTTATCTGTGGGACTCAGGACATCCACCGGGAGCTTGAGCGCCGGCTTACCGACTTTCTCGGCACTGAGGACACGATTCTGTTTCCTTCGTGCATGGACGCCAACGCCGGGCTCTTTGATGTCGCCCTGGACAAGGAAGACGCGATGATTTCCGACCGATTGGTCCACGCCTCGATTGTCGACGGCATGAAACTGTGCAAGGCCCAGCTCTTCAATTACAAACACCTGAGCATGGCGCACCTTGAGGAGAAGCTGCAGGAGACGCAGACCTGCCGCCGGCGGATGATCATAACGGACGGGGTTTTCTCCATGGACGGCGACATCGCGCCGCTTGACAAGATCTGCGACTTGGGCGAAAAGTACGACGCCTTGGTGATGGTCGATGATTCCCACGCGACCGGTTTTCTGGGCAAGCGGGGCCGCGGTACGCACGAGCACTGCGGCGTGATAGGGCGGATCGATGTTATCACGACCACGCTGGGCAAGGCGATGGGCGGGGCTTCGGGCGGCTGTATCAGCGGCCGCAAAGAAATCGTTGAGCTCTGCCGGCAGCGCTCCCGTCCCTACCTGTTTTCGAACACGGTTGCGCCGGTCATCGTTGCGGCCTCGATCAAGGTTGTTGACTTGATTGCCGGGACTACGGAAAGAAGGGACAAGCTGGAAGCCAACACCAAGTACTTCAGAGAGAAGATGACCAAGGCTGGGCTGGATATCAGGCCCGGCGAGCATCCGATCGTACCGGTGATGCTTTATAACGCCAAGCTGGCTCAGGATGTGGCGCGCGACATGTACGAAGAAGGCATCTATGTCGTCGGGTTCTTCTTTCCGGTGGTACCCCAGGGTCAGGCCCGAATCAGGGTGCAGATCTCGGCGGCGCACGAGCGGGAACACCTCGACCAGGCGATTGCCGCCTTCACCAAGGTCGGCCAGAAGTATAACATTCTGGGCAAAAAAAAGGACGAGATCATCGCGTTGTACGGCTTATGAGAAATACCTAAAGGTCCACAATGCCTAAATGCCTAAAATCGAACAAACCGACATGATTGTTTTGCCGTCTTTTTTAGGAATTTAGGTGTTTAGGCGTCTAGGTATTTGACCGAAGGCTAGATCTTGTCTAAGCTTACTCTCAAGAGGCCGACGTTGGTGTTGCGTTCGGCCACGATGAAGGCGACGCCTTCCTGGGTTCGCTTGCTCAGAAAAATTACCTGGTTGGTGTAGAGCAGGATCTTGGCGTCTTCGTCGGCGAAGAGCCGCTTGATTTCCTGCTGGATCTTTGCGGCCATCGCGGCAAAACGCTCTGAACTGTAGCCGAAGGCAAACTGGCTTTCGATAGTAAACCCGTCATCTGAAGCCAGGCCCACGCCCAGGACGCCGGGCACCTTGAGAAGACCCTGCAGTTCTTTCATTCCAGAATCCCCTTTAGGTCATCCAGGACTCTGCCACAGAACGCGAAGATGAGTCCGGGCTTGGTCATGGGTGTCGTCATCACGGAGAGAATCGCTTCCTGCGACACGAAAACATAGATGGTTTCGTCCTTGCGCTCAATCACGCCCCGCTCGAACCGGCCTTGCTCGAGAAAACTAAAACAGGAATTCGCTTCATTATAAATGGCGGCAACCATGGCGGCCATCTCTTCGGCGTCTTCTCGTCCTTTGAGATAGTTGGCGATCAGCAAGCCGTCGGTGGTGATGATAAGAGCGCCTTTCACCGAGTCGAGATTGACGAGCTTGGCCATCGCCTGGTCCAACCTGGCCTTGATCGGAATCTCTTCGCCCACCGGCGCCGGCGGGGTGGCGGCGGGTATTTCGACAACCGGCGGCGGTTCGGCGGTCACCGGGGTTTCCATGACCCGGGGCGGTTCGATAACGGCGTGGGGTTCGACGAACGGCTCGAGTTTCGGATGATCAATCAACGGAGGCAAATCATCAATCTGGGGCACCGGTTCGGCCAACAGCGGCAGGGTCTGTTCAAGGGCCGCCTTCAATTCGTCAAGCTGATTTAGTTCGACCGGGGGCGCTTCGATTCTAAGCGGAACTTTTGGCTGGGGTTGTTCCGGTTCGAACCTCGGTTGCGGGGCCGGCTGGGCCGGGACCGCGACGGCTTCAACTTCGGCAACCAGTTTTCTCAGCTCGCTATCGTTGGGGCTCAATTCCAGAGCCTTGCCATAGAACTCGAGGGCGCGGGTGTACTCCTGTCGTTTGCGGAAAACGTTGCCCTGGAAAAGGTAACTGGAAACCATCCCGGGGTCCTGGGTGACTGCTTCTTCGAACTTCTTTTGAGCTGCGTCCAGATCGCCCTTGAAGTAGTAGGCCTTACCCAGCAAGAAATGGCCGAAGCTATACGAGGGGTTGCGCATCAGGCCGTCTTTAAGTATGCCAATGGCCTCGTCGATCATCCCGGAGTCGATATAGACTTCAGCCAGCGATGCGAAGATGAGCGCGCCACGGTCGTGCTGAAGCTCCTCAGGCAATCTGTTCTCCCTTTTTCAGGAGTTCTTCTAATTCGATGGTGACCTCAAGACAGCTCCGGACTTTCGAGGTCAGCACCGGCTCGGGATTGAGCAAGAGGGCCTTCTTCCAGGCGTTGCAGGCATCATCGAACTGCCCGCGCTGTGCGTAAATGAGCCCAAGATGGTAATAGGGCAGGCTCTTGGAAGGATCGATCGATATGGCTTTGGTCAGTTTCTTCACCGCATCGACGTAGTCTTTCCGCTTGATAAGGTAGAGGCCGACGAAGAGCTGTACTTCGTAGTTCTCAGGGTGCTTGTCGTTGCAGTACCGAAGAATTCTCTCGGTTTCATCCAAATTGTCTTTCTTGAGGTGAATCTTGACGAGCCCGAGGTTGGCGTCAAGGTTGTCCGGTTCGATCTGGATCACTTGCTGATAGCGACTGAGCGCTTCGTCGATCTGCCCGGTTTCATAGTTAATATTGGCAAGAGCAATGAGAAAGGAGACATTGCCGGACTGGAGGTTTGTAAGCCGGACGAAGATCGGCTGGGCCATGTCGTACTTGTGCTCCTTAAGATGAATTCGACCGGTCAGTTCCAAGGCTTCGACGTTGTCCGGCGCCTCGTTCAGAATCTGATCCAGGGCGATGATGGCTTCTTCCCGTTCCCCGGTCATGTCCATGATTCGGGCCTTGAGCAGTCGCGCGGCAAGGTGGCTTTGGTCGACTTTGAGCAAGTCATCAATCGTCTCCTCGGCCTGGCCCAACTCCATCTTGTTGAAAGCGTCAAGGGCGCGGGCGTAGATGCGGTCGGTCGTCTCGACTTCGATTTCGCTGATCGCTTCGATCACGACTTCCGGCTCGACGATCGAATCGCGATCCATTTTCGCACTAACGTAGAGGGCGAACTCTACCAGGTCATTGGAGAGGGAGAGGCGGAAATGATCCTTTTCATACTTGGGCTCAAGTTCGATTCCTTTCTTGATGAATTCGAGCGATGACTCAAAATTGCCCATTTTGCTGTACGCCATCCCGAGACTGTAGTAGGCGGCGGCATTGCTCGGTGCGACGGTCAGGGCTTGCCGGAATTGACCGATTGCTTCCTCGTCGCGGCCCAAGTTCAAGTAGATCAGGCCGCGGCCGAGCAGGTCTTCGACCGCCTCGCCGCTGAAAAGACTCAATGCCTGATCGAAGTCTCCGCGACTCAGCGCGATATACCCCAGGTTGTAGTTGGCATCGATGCAGTTGTTCTTCTGGGCGCGGGTGAAGTAGTCAACGGCCTCATTCGGTTTGTTTTCGGTGATCAGCCTTACGGCGACGTTGTTTTGGGCCGGGCCGTAGTCGCGCTTCAGTCCGATTGCTTTCTTATACCAGTTGATGCACTCGCGGCGCTGCTTGAGCAGATGGTGGGCGACGCCGAGGGCATTGGCGATTTCGTGGGAATCGGCGGCGAGCTTGAAACCTGTTTCAAGAATCTTGACGGCGTCCTGATAGCGGCCCGTCATGATGAGCGATTCGCCCAGCAAGTTATGGACCTTGGTGTCATTGGCATCGAGCGCGAGGCATGTTTCGAACTCTCTTGCTGCCTCATTGAACAACCCCTTGTAGCGATAGTTTATGCCAAGGTTGACATGCGTGGTTAGATCATCCGTGGACATTTTGGGCGTCTCCATGCTCATTCTCAGAAGCTCAGCGTAACCTTTATGGCGCTTGAGGTCAATCGGCAGGTTCGGCTCGAATTGGGCCAGTGCCGGATTGAGCTCGGTTGCCTGCTTGATCGAAGCAAGCGCTTCATCGAAGAGGCCTTTCTCACCATAGGTAAAGCCGAGCAGGAAATGCACTTCGGCCAAGTTGGGTTCCAGTTCGAGCGTCTTCTTGAAAGCGGTAACCGCGAGGTCGACAGCACCGCGGTTGAAGTACGCTTCACCCAGGTGACGATAGAGCGACGCCGCAGGGGCGATCTCGAGGGCGGCCTCAAATTCACTGATCGCGTCTTCATACCGTCCGATCGTCTTGTAGATGATGCCAAGACCGGTACGGGCCTCGACCGAGTTAGGATTGATCTCGAGGACCCGGTTGTAGCCGCTGATCGCCATGGCATTGTTGCCCATCTTCTTGAAAGTCTCGGCGAGCTCGAGCTGTTTGATTTCATCCTCCGGTGCCCGCGTTGCGGCACGTTCCATCTTGTCAAGATAGTCGCGATACCGGCCCGACTTCTTGAGTACGAGCTCCAAGTTGTTCTTGGCCAGGGTGAAATTGGGGTCGATTTCCAGGGCGGTCTTGAGCTCCTCAATCGCCTCGTCGTAGAGCCCCTTGTTGAAGAAAACCACCGCAAGGTTGTTCCGTGCGCCCGAGTCGTTAGGAGCGATGCGCGACGAGAAACTCTTGAGTATTCTCAGTTCTTCTTCCGAGACCGCGGTCATAGAAGATTGAGCTTTTTGAACATTATTCTCAGACTGGAAACGTCGGGCAGCAGCAGGAAGTAAGCCTTCATGGTGCGGGAATCATCGCTGAACGCAAATTGCGTCTCGAGACAGATAATGGTGTCTTTCTCGCTGCCGAATTCCAGGACGACGCTCGAGAGTACGGCTCCCACCATGTCGACCACCATGCCCGGGACCGAGGGCAAGATAAGAACATCGAGGAATTCGCCGAGCGTATTCATGTAAGAACAGGAAAGGATGTTGGATACTTCCTTAAGCAGCGATTCGGTAAGCTCTTTGCGATCCCGGTCGCTGCTCTGGGGCATCAACAACTCGACGAGCGCGTCCGAGTCCTCTTTCGGATAGATAAGAAGGGAGCGCCCGGTGAGATCGCCGAGGAAGTACATAAGGATTGAAGTGACGACCGTCTCGGGACTGGCGACTTTGTAGATAACCTCCTCGAGAGGGCCGAGGAGAACTTCGGGAACATGAACCATTACTTTCTGATGGACCAGCTGCGAGAGGGCGGTAGCCGCGTGGCAGCCCCCGATGTTGGCGACCTCTTTCAAGGCATCAACCTGCAGGGGCGTCAGGCTCTTGATATCCATTCTCTACTCCAAGCCCTTTGGTTCCAGAATAAGACTCGGTTGACCGTCACTGTAGATTGAGACTCCGCCGAAGAGGCGGTTCTTGACCAACGGGTCGAGCGGCTTAATAATCATTTCCTCCTGGGCGACGATATTGTCGACCAGAATCGCCCTCTTCTCGGTTGGAACCATCGCGACGATCGCGGCGTGACGCCGGAGTCCATTCCCGGGCAGGCCCAGCACCTGTTTGAGCCGGATGACCGGAAGGTTCTCGTTGCGGAAGATGACCATCTCTCGATGATGCACCTTCAGGATTTCCTCCTCCGAGACGTTAAAGGTCTCAATGACATTAGCCAGAGGCAGACAGTAGAGTTCATCGGCCAGCCTGAAGACCATTGCCTTAATGGTGGCCATCCGCAGCGGCAGGGTGATGATGAACTTCGTCCCCTGTCCCCCGGTAGTCTCGATGCTGATCTCGCCGCGCATGTTCTCGACCGCCTTCTTCACAGAATTCATGCCGACACCCCTGCCGGAGAGGCCGGTGACAACCTGCTTGGTGGAGAAGCCGGGGCGGAAGATGAGCTGGAGCACATCGTGATCAGTCATTCTCTCAAATTCGGACGGCTTGACGATGCCGCGTTTGACCGCGACCTCTCTTACTTGCTTGAGGTCAATGCCCTTACCGTTATCCTCGACGGCGATACTGATGAAATCGCGCTCGCGACGAGCCGCCAGCTTGATGCGTCCCTTGACGTCGATGCCGTGGTCGAGGGCATTGCGCAGAAGGTGCAGGACCGGGTCCTGAAGGTCATCGATAATGGAACGGTCGATTTCGATATCGCGCCCCTCAACCACGAACTCAACATCTTTGCCGAGGCGGCGGGACTCGTCGCGCATCCAGCGCGGGAAGAAATCGAATACATGGGAGAGCGGGAGCATGCGCATCATCATCACCTCATCGGTCTGCTCGTCGATCAAACGCGAGAGGTGTTCAAGCATCTCGGTCAATTCCCCGTCCCGAATCCGTTCCTGAATACGCATCAAGCGATTGCGGGCGAGTATGAATTCATTGATGAGATTGACCAGGTGATCGAGGCGCAGCATCTTAATCTTGATCTCGTCGACGTCTTGCACGGCGCGATCGCGCACCGCGCCGGCCACATCTTCGCCGCGCAGGATACCGTCGGCCTGGTCCAGTAGGATCTGAGCCGGCGGCAAGTCACGGCCGGTCTTGAGTATCTCGAGCGAGCGCTCGAAGAAATCGACCACGGTCAGGCAGTAGTTGATGATCGCCGGGTTAACCTTGATGGCTCCTCGGCGGACTTCACTCAATATGTCTTCGGCCCGGTGGGCCAATTTGGCCAGGGAGTCGTAGCCCATGGTCGCGGCCATGCCTTTGACCGTATGGAAGGAGCGAAAAACCTGATTGACCGCCTCAGGATTGTCCGGGATTTTCTCAAGGCTGAGCAGGCAATCGTTGAGCAAGGTGATATGCTCTCTGGTCTCGCTGATGAAAAGGTCCAAATACTTGGATATATCCATTAGCGCTTCAATATCCGTTCAATTGCCTCCAGAACCCGCGAAGGCTGAAAAGGCTTAACCACGAAGTCGAGAGCGCCGGCCTGAATTGCCTCCATGACCAGGGCCTGCTGTCCCATCGCGCTCACAATAAGGACTCGGGCCTTGGGGTCGTGTTTCTTGATCTCCTTTACCGCCTCAATGCCGCTCATGTCGGGCATGATGATATCCATCGTCACGAGATCGGGTTTGAGTTGATCGTACTTGTCGACGGCTTCTTTGCCCGACGCACCTTCCCCGGCGATCTCGTAGCCGCCTTTCTGAAGAATATCCGATAGCATTCGGCGCATGAACATCGCATCGTCAACAATCAAGACGGTGGCTGCCATTACACCTCCTAGGGTTGTTTACTCAGCCTTAAATACTGAACACATGGCATTCCTTCGGTCATATGCAGCACGCTAATCGAACAAAAATTATAGTCATCTTGGGGGAAATGTCAACCGAATGTTTTGGCTCATGTTCACTATCTTGCGTTTTTACGGATGTTTCACTCGGCGGCGGACCGTTTTTTCAATCTCGACCGCCAGGAAGACCACCGAGGATAGCATCAAGCAGAGAAGAAGCTCGAACACCGACAACGGTTGAGTCTTGAAGACCGGATTAAACCAGGGCACATAGATGACCGACAATTGGAGCAGGACGGTCAGGAGCACCGCACTCGACAACGGTACATTCGACATGAGTCCCTGAGTGAAGAGTGACTCCCTTTCGGAACGAATCGCCAGGACGTGTCCCATCTGGCTTAAGGATAGTACGGTAAAAACCATGGTCTGCCAGTGATGGCCGGTACGGATTGCCCAGGCCTGCGTGCCGAGGCAAACCGCGCCCATGAGTAGTCCGACCCAGATGATGTGGACCCCAAGGCCGTGAGCAAAGAGGCTTTGCTGGGGGTGGCGCGGCGGTCGGGCCATAATATTGGGGTCCGAACGTTCGCCCGCCAGGGCCAGGGCCGGATAGCTGTCTGTAACCAGATTAATCCAGAGCAGCTGGATCGGCAAAAGCGGGATTGGCAGTCCCAGAAACGGGGCCAAAAAAATCGTCCAGATCTCGGCTGAATTACTGGTCATGATGTATTTTATGAACTTCCGGATGTTGTCGTAGATGCGCCGCCCCTCTCTGATCGCCCGGACAATGGTCGCGAAATTGTCATCGAGCAGGATCATGTGGGATGCTTCCTTCGCTACCTCGGTGCCCATGATGCCCATGGCAATACCGATGTCGGCGCGCTTCAGAGCCGGGGCATCGTTTACGCCGTCGCCGGTCATGGCGACGAATTGCCCCTTGTCCTGAAAGGCCTTCACGATTTTCAGTTTCTGTTCGGGCGCAACCCGGGCATAGACACGGATTTTTTCAACCCGCTTCTCGAATTCGTCAAGGGGCATGGCGTCAAGCTCTTTGCCGCTGACGATGGCCTGGCTGTCTTCTTCAAGGATACCAAGTTTGTAAGCAATCGCGCGTGCCGTTATCGGATGGTCGCCGGTGATCATGACCGGGATGATGCCCGCCTGCCGGCAGAGCTCAATTGCCGCCTTGGCTTCTTCGCGCGGCGGATCCATGATGCCGACCAGTCCCAACAGCACAAGGTCTTGCTCGGCTGTTTCCGGCGTCAAGCGGGCGGGCAGGCTTTCCCACGACCGCATCGCGATGCCGAGGACCCGCAATCCATCAGCGGCCAGGCGCTGGTTGATGTGATGAAGTTCTTTGCGGTCGCGGGCCACCCGGTTTTCAATCAGAATGCCGCTGGCCTTGGCATCCAGCACCTCGATCGCCCCCTTGGTGTAAGAGACGATTCTGCCGTCGGGGGTCCGGTGAAAAGTCGTCATGCACTTGCGGGTCGAATCGAACGGAATCTCGGCCAGGCGGGGATATTCGCACGCCAACACGTCTTTGTTGAAACCGA
Source organism: uncultured bacterium (assembly GCA_964354155.1). GTDB lineage: Bacteria > Hydrothermota > Tepidihabitantia > SM23-42 > CAYGYG01 > CAYGYG01. Next base: position 62,907 of record CAYGYG010000008.1, read on the forward strand.
GATCGGCGGCGATGGTGAAAAGCGCGACCTCGGTCGGATCACCGACCACCGCGCCGCCTTTGTTTACCTTGGCGTCGTTGCTGAGCGCCAGCGCCAGAAACAGATTCATGTTCGACGGGTGCCAGGCCAGGGCGTTAGAAAGCTCGTCCCGTTTCATGATCTTGCCGTCAAGATAGATTTCCTGGACGCTCATCCGGTTCTGGGTCAGAGTTCCGGTCTTGTCCGAGCAGATGTAGGTTATCGAGCCGAGGGTCTCAACCGCTGCCAGCCGGCGCATCAGGGCGTGTTCCTTGACGAGTTTCTTGGCCCCGAGGGCCAGGGCGATCGTGATGACCGCGGGCAGTGCTTCCGGGATTGCGGCCACGGCCAGGCTGACCGCAGTCAAGAACATCAAGGCCGGGGTCTCGCCGCGCAGGACGCCAAAGACGAAAACGATGGCGCAGATGGCAAGAAAAGCGATGGCCAGTTTGCCGCCGAACTTGGCAAGCCGCCTCTGCAGGGGGGTTTTGACTTCCTCTTCGGTCTGGAGCATGGTGGCAATGCGGCCCAACTCGGTGGTCATCCCGGTTTCAGTGACCAGTCCGATGCCGCGGCCGTAGGCGACGGTCGTACCGCGGTAAACCATGTTGCGGCGGTCGCCGAGCGGGGCTTGGGGATCGGCAACCGGCTCGGTGTTCTTTTCGACCGCTTCGGATTCGCCGGTCAGGGCCGCTTCCTCGATCTTGAGATGGATGCTTTCGACCAGGCGCATGTCGGCCGGAATGATGTCGCCGGCTTCGAGCAGGACGATGTCGCCGGGCACGATGTCGAGCGCCGGAATGATTGTGATTTCCCCATCGCGCTTGACGTGAGCTGACGGCTCGGCCATTTTGCGCAGTGCCTCAATGGCCTGCTCGGCGCGGTACTCCTGACTGAAACCGATGATCGCATTGATGACGACAATGACCAGAATCGCGATCGTGTCGATCGGCTCGCCGATGATCCCCGAGATAACCGCGGCCCCGATCAGAATCAGGATCATGAAATCCTTGAACTGATCCAGGAACATCTCAAAGGCGGTACGTTTCTTGAGACGCTTGATCTCGTTGCAACCGTGCTTCGACCGCCGGAGTCGAAACTCTTCGGTCGTCAGACCGGCAAGTGAGGAGTCAAGGTCTCTTAGCGTTTCATCAACCGTCTTGCGGTGCCAATCCATGGGGCTCAATACTACTTGGAAACTCGACCGCGGTCAACACCTTTGTCGTGTGAGAATGACGATTTCTCTCATAATTACAATGATTAACGGTTCATGGCCAAATGAATGTGATCGACCCTCTGGGTGTAAACCCCGGCCGCTGATTCATTCGTAGGGCGGCATTTTACATGCCGCCGGGAGACCGCAGTCCGAAGCCGACATCTCTAACCGTGCTCGCTCGATTCATACTGTCGTTGACCAGCGGTGAGGGCTTCGGCGCGAAAATGTCGCAATCTGCGAAGAATCGGTACGATGCCGTCTCACAAGTCGTGAAATTGCAGGGACTGCATTCGGGCACGGTTCTTGCAACCCTATACTTGTAAAGAGCACACGAGGCTCAAACAACTTAGGAAGGAGGTAGTATGGTCAGAATAACCGCAGTCGTCGTTCTTCTAATCCTCGGTCTGGCACAACCCATCCTGGCCCAACGGACGCTGCGCGTCCTGGTACCCAATGGTACCGAAAGCTGGAACGTGGGTGACATCGACACCATTCGGTGGACCTGGACCGGCGGTGTTACCCGGGTCAAACTTGACTACTCGACCAATCTCGGCACGACCTGGATTGCGATCGAAGCAGCGACGGTCAATGACAGCTTGTATGCTTGGAATATCCCCAATGTGCCGTCGACCCAGTCACTGATCAAGGTCACCGATGTCGATTCGACCTCGGTGAGCGATGTCAGCGACAACGCCTTCAGCATGGTGGCGAGCCTGAGACTTATCAATCCGGTGGGCGCGGAGACGCTGACCGCGGGCGGACGGTCGAATATCAGATGGTCCGGCTCCAAGGGCATCGCCAAGGTCCGGCTTGAGTATTCGACCAATGCCGGCTCGACCTGGAACACGATAACGACATCAACGCAGCACGACACGGTCTTTCCGTGGAATGTCCCCAATACACCGTCTAACCAATGCCGGGTGCGCATCAGCGATTACGATGTTTCGGCAACCAATGACATGAGTCCGGCCAACTTCGTAATCGCGGCCAAGGTTACGGTCGTCTTTCCTAATGGAGGCGAAAACCTGACCGTGGGTTCGATTCAGAACATAACCTGGACCGCGCCCAGCGGCATCACCCTGGTGAAGATCGAATACACGACCAACGGGGGGTCGAGCTGGGTCTCGGTGGCGGCCAGTGCACCCAATAACGGGGTCTATGCATGGGAAGTGCCCAATACTCCGGCTGGTGTGTGCCGGGTCAAAGTCTCGGACTACGGTAACTCAGCGGTCACCGACATGAGTGATGCTGATTTTCGAATCGCGAGCACGGTTGTCGTGAGTTCGCCCAACGGCGGGGAACAACTTCGCATAGGACGCATCCACTTCATCACCTGGACTGCGCCGGCCGGCGTTTCAAAAGTCGGGGTCGATTACTCAACCAACGGCGGTACGTCCTGGACCGCGATCACCAGTTTAGGCGGATGGGTGAACCGCGGACTATATGCGTGGAACATACCCAATACGCCTTCTACTCAGTGCCGGGTGCGCGTTTCCGACGTTGACAACACGCCAGTGTTCGATGTCAGCGACTCCAACTTCACGATCACCGCGACCGACATCGAGGAAACCGGCAGTCCTACTATGCCGAGGATATATCATCAAGGACAGAATCGCCCCAATCCGTTCAGCCGTCGGGCGACGATCGCGTTCTCAATCCCGCAAGACGAACCGGTGCAACTCAAGGTCTACAACGCCGCGGGCGAAGTTGTCCGGGTGCTGGTCAATGAGCGGCGGCCGGCTGGTTTCTACCGTACCGAATGGAACGGTCAGGATGATCGAGGCCGGGACTTGCCGAACGGTGTCTACTTCTACCAGTTGCAGACCGGCAATTTTGTGGACACGAAGAAGGCAGTAATCCTAAGATAGCAGGAAAAGAACGGGGGCGGGCTGAAACCCGCCCCCAGGGAATTCGCCGACAGCTTTTTGCCTAGGGCTTATTCATAATGTGAATTGCCTTGCCGAAGAAATTCTCGGCCGCCTCCATTACCGCTTCCGATAGGGTCGGATGGGGGTGGACGGCCTCGGCGATGTCACCGACCTTCATGGCCTTTTCGATGGCCAGGACACCCTCACCAATCAAGCTTGGGGCTTCGGGTCCAAGGATGTGCAGGGCCAGAAGCTTTCCGGAATCGGCGTCGCCGATTATCTTGACTAATCCCGCGTGCTCGGCCATGGCCGCAGCCTTACCCGAGGCGGCAAACGGAAATCGGCCAATCTTGATATTGGCACCCTGCCGGCGCAGCTGTTCTTCAGTCGCACCGACGCTGGCCAGGGGCGGGTCGGTAAAGATACAGCTGGGCATAGCGATGTTGTTGTAGGCTGTCTTGTGACCGGCGATGATCTCAGCCACGATGATGCCTTGCCGGGACGCTTTGTGAGCGAGCAGGGGAGGCCCGACCACGTCGCCGATTGCAAACACACCGGGAACGCTGGTGGTAAGTGTCTGGTCAACGCTGATAAAACCGCGTTCATTCTTCTTGATGCCGATACCATCAATTCCCGCGGTGAGCGGCTTGCGGCCGACGGTGAGAAGGATCCGGTCGAATTCGCGGTCCACGGTGGTCCTGTCTTTTTGGCTGGCGATCTTCACCTGCAGGCGGTTTTTCTTGTCGACTTGCGCGACCGTGGAAGAAAGGATAACCTCAATACCTTGCTTGACCAGGGCTTGATGAAGGGCGGTCACCATTTCACGATCCATGCCCGGCAGGATCTGGTCCATGATTTCGACAACGGTGACCTTCGAACCGAGCCGCGAATAGATCGTCGCCATTTCTAATCCCGACGCACCCGCGCCAACGACGAGCAGGGCTTGCGGAATCTCGGCAAGCTCTAATGCTTCGTCAGTGCCGATGATATCTTTGCGGTCGATGGCCAGCCCGGGCAGGTTGCTGGCTTCGGTGCCCGTGGCAACAACGACATATTCGGTGTCGACCTGGAGCTTCTCGCCGGTCGACTTCTTGACCACGACCTTCTTGGAGCTGGTCAGCTCGGCCTGGCCGGAAATCCAGGCCACGCCGTTACTCTTGAAGAGGTATTCAATGCCCTTGGTCAGTTTCGTCACCACGCCGTTCTTCCAGCGGCAAAGCGCGGCCGGGTCAATCCTCAGATTCTCCACGGTCATCCCGGCGGACTTCAAATGCTTGACTCTTTCGGCAACTTCCAGGACATGAGTCAGGGCTTTGGTCGGGATACATCCCCAGTTAAGACACAGCCCGCCGACCCGGGCCTTTTCAACGACCAAGGTCTTCTTCTTAAGCTGGCCGAGCCGGATTGCACAAGCATATCCGCCCGGGCCCGCCCCGATAACGACGGCGTCGTATTTTTCCGTATTCAAGATTCCTCCTCGATGTAGTCCTTGTAGATCACGGAACGCAGTTTTCTCAACGCCTGCTCGCGGACCAGGCGGACTCGTTCACGGGTGAGATTCATTGACTTGCTGATCATCTCAATCGATTCGATCTTGCGGTCGCCGAGGCCGAAGGAACGTTCAACAATTTCCCGCTCGAGTCTTTCCAGAATGTCAAGGTGCCGTTTGATCATCGCCTGCAGTTCCTTGCGATGGTACAAGTCCTCGGGCGAGGGTATGGTCAGCGCATCGACCAGTTCCAGCCAGGGGGTCTTTTCATCTTCATCGGCGGTCTGGTCAAGCGAGATGTAGGTCAGCGGCTGCTGGCGTGCGAGGTTGACCTCTTCCGGTGATACCCCGATCTCGCGGGCAATCTCCTCGATCGCGGGCTCGCGGCCCAGACGATGGTAGAGCTTGTTGATGACACGGTCGAGCTTCTTGTCCAGCGTGCCGGTGGAGATCAAACCGTGCTCTTCGCTGATGGCGTCATAGATCGCCTTGCGTATCCACCAAATCGCATAGGTCAGGAACCGTACTTTTTTCCGTTCATCATAACGGCCGGCCGCCTCGATCAGTCCGCAGTTACCGGCATTGACGAGGTCCGGCAGGGAGAGGCCACGGCGCAGGTATTTCTTGGCGACCGAAACGACAAACCGGAGATTGGATACAATAATTCTTTCCCGGCTGTCTTCGTCGCCCAAACGCGCCTTGCGTGCATGTTGCCGCTCTTCGTTCTTACTTAAGAGCGCTATTGCGCCAATCTCCTTGAAGTACTGATTCAGGTTGCGATTGCTGACGCGCTTGATCAAAACTCAGTTCCCTCCAAAGCGACGGACTAAGGAACTCTAACCGAGACGAACCGACTGTGGCCGCCCTGCTTGATCTGGAAGGCATAGGTCTTACCCGACTTGAGTCCCTTAATCAGGCGTAAGTAGTCGGCAACGCTCTTAACGGGCTTGAGGTCGATTTTGGTGATGATATCGCCGCGCTTGACGCCGGCTTCATCACCCGGGCTGTCTGGTTGCACCTCGATGACGACAACGCCTTCTTTTTCGGCTACGCCCAGTTCCTTCGCTTCATCAGAACCGATATTGGCGACCTTGAGACCCAGTCCCGATTTTGCCTCTTGGGGCGCCGGCGCGGCGAGGTCTTCGGGCATCTCGGCCAGCCGAGCCCGTACCGTCATGGTCTTGCCTTCCCGGATTATCTTAAGCGGCACTTCGGCCCCGACCGGTGAATCGGCAACCATGAGGCGGAAGGATTCAACGTCGGCGATTCTCTTGCCATTGTATTCAACAATGACGTCGCCGTCCTTGAGACCGGCTTTATCCGCCGGGGTGCCGGGGAGAATCTCCCCCAGGAGGACGCCCTCGGTACTGGCAAGGTTCATGCTCTCTTTGAGCTCCTCGGTGATCTGCTGGGGATAGACACCGAGGTAACCGCGGACGACCTTACCTTTGAGCTTAAGGTCGTCCGCCACTTTACGCGCCAGGGCGATGGGAATCGCAAAGCCGATCCCGATATTGCCGGGCGACATGCCGGTCGAGGTTATCGCAGTGTTGATGCCGATGACTTCGCCGTGAATGTTGATCAGGGGGCCGCCCGAATTGCCGGGATTGATTGCGGCGTCGGTTTGGATGAAATTCTGGTAAACCGGCCCTTCGGGCAGGGAGATTCCGGAACGATGCTTGGCACTGATCACGCCCACGGTGACGGTACCGTCGAGCGCAAAGGGATTGCCGATGGCGATGGCCCAGTCTCCGACTTTGATCTCGTCCGAGTTGCCCAGCGGGGCCGCGGGCAGCGCCTCGTCGGCTTCAATCTTGAGCAGGGCGATGTCGGTTCGCGCGTCGGTGCCGATAATCTTGACGGCGGAGCCTTGGTACTCCTTCTTGTTCATCAACCGGACAATGATCTTGTCGGCATCGCGGATGACATGATTGTTGGTCAGGATGTAGCCCTTCGCATCGATGATCACGCCGGAGCCCAAGGTCTGGCTCTTGCCGATTTGCGGGGGCATCTCGCGAAAGAAATCCTTGAAGAAATCCTCGAATGGACCCTCAAAACGAAAACCGCGATTGGCCTGGACGATCTTGCGTTCGGCGCTGATGTTTACGACCGCCGGCATGACCTGGCTTGCGACCCGGACGAAAGGACTCTCACCCTCTTCGGTGACCAGCGGTATCGGCTGTTTTTTGATCATCCCCCGGTCTTGGGCTTGGGCGCGGTTCGAGAACGTACCGAGACTGCCCGTAATCACGATACCCAGCACAAAAGCGAAAATCACCGCCGTCGCGAGGATAATCCCCGCGGCCTTAAGCGATATTTTCTTTTCCATGTAGCCTCCTTACCCGGCCCGCAGCAATGGGCGGCGAGCCATGAGCTGAAAGACGACCCGGTCAATCATACCACGGTTGACGCCGTTCTCTCGTGCTCGGAAAAGCGAGCGACGAAAGCTACAAACACGTAATCGGTGAAGTGGTTTCTTCCCCCGGGGTTTTCCGAGAAATATGATGATGCAATGGGCAGAGAGATACCAAAAACAAACTAATTGACTTCGATGCTAACTTCGCGTTTTCGGTCTTTTTCGGCCTTGGGCAGGACGATTGTAAGGATGCCGTCCCGGTACTGGGCCTTGACCTTGCTGTTATCAACGTCTGAAGGCAGCGCGATCAACCGGTGGAACTTGCCGTAGGTGCGCTCGATTCGATGAAAGGTCTTGCCGTTTTCTTCACACTCGTGTTTGCGTTCGCCCGAGAGCGCCAGATTGTTTCCGACGACTGAGACTTTGATATCATCTTTGGTCAGACCCGGGACCTCGGCACGCACCGTGATTTGATCGCCATTCTCTTCGATATCGACGAGCGGCAGCCAGGGGCCTTCGCGCCGGGCCGACTCGGCCGGGACACGGCCGAAGAGAGAATCGAAAACACGATCCATGTCTTCGCGCCGCGCCGCGACTTCGTGTATCGGATGCCAGGCAATGATATGCTTTGTCACCGTTCTCACCTCCTTCCTGTCTACTTTTCTATCTTTCTACCCATTGCACCATCTACCGACTTGAGTTCTTCTTCTTTTTTCCCCCGCAGCGCCTCGAGCTTCTTGATCAGCTCGACGGTCTCCGCCACTTTCTTTCCTTTGAGAAAATTGCGTTTTTTCCGTACGATCCCGTCGTCGTAGACAAACCCACCGAGATCGGCAAAAGCTTTCTCGAGTCGCCGGTTTAGGTCAAACAACTCGAGCTTAATCTTGCCTTTTCTTGTCAACAGCTCGGCTTCACGGGCGACCGTCTGCGACGTCTCGCCCAGCCACTTCTTAACGTCTTCCCAGAGTGTTTTCATGTTTTCAATCAGTTAGACAGACGGCGCGGCCGATGGTTTAGCGTCAGATTTCCATCACTTCTTTCTCTTTCGTTTTGAGGATTTCGTCGACCGATTTAATGCTGTCATCAGTTGTCTTCTGGATTCGGCTCGATAGCTGACGGGATTCGTCCTCGGAGATCTGCTTGTCCTTCTCCTGCTTCTTAATCAAATCGTTGGCTTCGCGGCGGATATTGCGGATCGCAACCTTCGTGTCTTCACCCAATTTGTGCACCAGTTTGATCAAATCCCGACGACGTTCTTCGGTCAGGAGCGGGATCGAGATGCGAATAAGGTTGCCGTCGTTGTTGGGCACGAGCCCGGTCTGAGCCTTGTAGACCGCCTTTTCGATTTCGGGGAGAACGCTCTTGTCCCAGGGCTGGATAACGATCATCTTGGGGTCGGGGATGCTGATCGCCGCGACCTGGTTGAGCGGCACCTGATTGCCGTAGTACTCGACCTTAATGCCGTCAAGGAGTGCCGGGCTGGCGCGACCGGTTCGCAGTTTTGCCAGTTCCTGGACCAGCAGGTCGCTGGTCTTCTTCATTCTGTGCTTAGTCTCTACTTCGATGTTTGCGGGCATAGAACCTCCTTAGATCTGTTAGAAGGCTCCGAGAAGGCTGACCGAAGGCAGAACAAAGGCCGGGATAGCCGGATTGCCTCAGAAAATGGAAGGCTCACGCCGCCCCTGTGCCCTAATCGCCTTCTTAGTACCTTCTCAAGCCGTATTTGAGCCATCGCTATGAAACTATCGTCCCGATCCGGGGATTGACAATCGCTTTGCTGAGCGGGTACTTATCGAAATTGAAGACATGGATCGTGATCTTGTGCTCGGCGCAGAGACTGAAAGCCGCCGTGTCCATCACGCCCAAACGTTTGCGGATGGCTTCATTGTAGCTCAGGTGCGAGTAGAATTTTGCTTTCATATCTTTCATCGGATCGCGGTCAAAGACCCCGTCGACCTTGGTGCCCTTGATGATTGTGTCGGCGCCCAACTCCACCGCCCGCAGGGCCGTCGCGGTGTCGGTCGTAAACGCCGGGTTACCGGTACCGAAGACGAAAACCAGGACCCAGCCTTCATCGTAGAGCGCGCGCGCTTGGGCCAGCGCGAAGCGCTCGACCAGGCCGTCCACGGCAACGCCGCTGTAGAGGCGTGTCTTGACCTTTTCTTTTTCCAGGAAGTACGTAAGCATCAGGCCGTTAATCAGGGTCGCCGTCATACCCATCCAGTCGGCCTGGATCCGGTCGATTCCCTCGAGGTCACGGCCGCGACAGATATTACCGCCCCCGACGACCAGGCCGATTTTGAAACCGGAACGACTGAGAAGTTTCAGTTCATGGGCCAGGCGCCTGAAGGTGGGGATCGAAAACAACCCGTCGCCGCCCAGCATTTCACCGGAGATCTTTATGATCAGGCGCGCGCCGTGCTTGCGTCGGTGCGGCGGGAGCTTATCGGTCAGGGAAGGGGTGACGTGTTCAAAGATACGTTTCCGAGATGAACGCTTTGCCATGCCCGGCCGGATTTTGGGGAGGTCTACTCGCCCAGTTTGAACCTGATGAATCGGCGGATTACGATATTCTCGCCGAATTTTGCGATGTGTTCTTTGGTGTACTCGCCGACCGTCTTTTCCGGAGATTTGACAAAAGGTTGCTCGAGTAAACAGACGTCGGAAAAGAACTTCTCCAATTTCCCTTTCACGATGTTTTCAATCACCTGGGGCGGCTTGCCCGAGGCCGCAACCTGACTCGCATAGATTTCCTTCTCTCGGTCAATCACTTCCTTGGCAACATCCTCGCGGCTGATGCATATCGGGTCCGCCGCGGCAATCTGCAGGGCAACATCGCGGACAAAGCGGCGAAATTCAGGGGTCCGGGAAACGAAATCGGTTTCGCAGTTGACTTCGATCATCACGCCGAGGCGTTCCCCGGGATGGATGTAGGCATCGATGACACCTTCTTTGGCGGCCCGGCCCACCTTCTTGTCGGCCTGGGCAATTCCTTTCTTGCGCAGCGCCTCGACCGCCTGCTCGAGGTCGCCTTTTGATTCCACCAGCGCGTTCTTGCACTCAACAATTCCGGCCCCGGTTCTTTCCCGGAGATCACGGACTTTCTCAAGATCCACTGGCCCCCTCTTTGTCGACCGGCGCCGTCTCGGGGGTATCTTCGAATCCCTTGCGGCCCTCAATCACCGCGTCGGCCACGATCTTGCTGATGAGTTCGATCGACCTCAGCGAATCGTCGTTACCTGGTATCGGCAGATCGATCAGTTCCGGATCGACGTTGGTATCAGTGATGGCCACGATCGGGATTTGGAGCCGGCGCGCTTCGCGCACCGCAGTAATCTCTTTATTAACATCAACCACATAGACGACCCCCGGCAAATTATCCATTTCCTTGACGCCCTTGAATACCTTGAGCAGTTTGACATGCTCTTTGTCGACGCGAATTGCATCCCGGGGCGACATCATCTTGAGGCGGCCGTCATCCTTGATGCGTTCGATCTCGCGGAGACGGCCAATGCGCTGGTAGACCGTTTGGAAATTGGTCAACAGCCCGCCCAGCCAGCGTTCGGTCACGTAGGTCGCGCCGCAACGCACGGCCTCGGCTTCGATGACATCTTTGGCCTGCCTTTTTGTGCCGACGAAGAGGATGCCTTTACCTTCCTCCATATTCTTGACAATCACGCTGCAGGCCTGTCTCAGGCACTCCAGTGTCTGGTTTAGGTCGATGACGTGGATGCCCTGTTTCTTGCCGAAGATGTACTTCGCCATCTTGGGATTCCAGCGCTTGGTGCGATGGCCGAAGTGTACGCCGGCTTCGAAAAGCTGGTTGACATCAATGCGATCGAACAAGTTCGTCTCCTTCGATTACCGTTTCGAGAACTGGAAACGCTTGCGGCGCTTGGCCAGGCCGTACTTCATTCTTTCTTTCTCCCTCGAATCGCGGCTCAGCAGTTTCGCGCTCTTGAGAGGCGGTCTCAAATTCGGGTCGTGCTTGATGAGTGCTCGCGCGATACCCAGGGAAATTGCGCCGGCCTGGCCGGCAATGCCGCCGCCGGTCACCTTGACTTTGACGTTGAAATTACTGCCCAGGCCTGACGTTAGAAGCGGCGACTTAATAATGTCGACCAAGTCCTTCCGGCCGAAGTACTTCAGCGGTTCCATGCCATTGACCGTGATTTCACCGCCACCCGGGATGAGCCATACTTTCGCAGTAGCCCGTTTCCTGGTGCCGGTTCCGTACGCTACACTTTCCATAAACCTCCGTTTCAAATAAGAGGAGCGACCGGGATAACCTTAAGCATTGAGCGGCTTAAACGTCATCCCCTTGAAAGAATGACTATCCGAGCAGAGCAACTTAAGTCTTTTTAAACGTTTGGAGCGAAGCCGGTTCTTGGGCAACATCCCGGAGACGCCATGGTAGATAACGCGCTTGGGGTCCTTGCCGCAGACTTGTTCCAAGCTCAATGCCTTGAGCCCACCCGGATATGTCGAGTGAGTGTAATAGATCTTGTCGGTGAGCTTCTTCCCGGTAACCTTGAATTTGTCGGCGTTGACGACCACGACAAAATCACCGCAATCAAGATGGGGCGTGTATGTCGGCTTATGCTTGCCAATCAAAACCGATGCAATTCTTGAGCATAATCGCCCAAGCGTCCGACCCTTGGCATCAACCAAATACCATTCACGCACGATCTCGGTTGGTTTCTTGACTTTAGTTTTCATAGTTCTTTCGTACACTCTCCAGGCGAATGCAACGAATGACATCGAATATCACGAGTATCTAAACATTCGGTTCTTTCGCTGTGATTCGACCGATTCGCTGAAACTCCAATAAAAAACAGCGAAGACAGACTATGAATATATCCAGGAATCGAAGTTTGTCAACATCAGCTTTTGCAGAAATGATGGAGCAGGCCCCGTTTTGACGGGGCAGGACGGGGTCCGGGATGTCGTTGGTTTCAGCGGGAACCGTTGCCCAATCAGAACTTATAGATAATGCCGACTTGGCCCGGGGCGGTTTTCAGTCCGACTTTCGGACTGCGGGATGTGAAAAAGGCCACGTCAATAATGGAGGCAATCCGGTTGAAGAGGGCGAGACCCACGCAGAATGAGGCGTCACGAACCGCCTCGCGCGCGGCTTTGCGCTTGTCCCAGAAGAGCAGGAAATCATCCGTGTTGGACCAGGACCAGGAATCTTCGCCGAAGAAGCCGTTCTCCCGGATATAGCTTTGCTGACGCTCAAGGTCATCCGGATAGTAGGTGCTGGCATCGCGCTCAATGCCCTCATTATGGTCGTCCGAGGTCATGTACTTCTCGACCCCTTTCATGTAGTCGTCGTCTTTGCGGGCCGGATTAGCGTCGGCCTTCTCGACTGCAAATGAGTGAGCACTGCGGTTCATCCGGCCGCTGTAGTAGTGGAAGCCGCCGTACAGCAGCCAGAGCCCCCCCTCAATCATAAAAAATGTTTCGGCTTTGGTTCGGCTCTGAAGCGTATGTTCGCCCCAACCCGGCAGAACCGCCGAGCGCAGGATGGGTTCGTTGAAGATGCTAAGAATGTATAGAGCGAGAATCATAGGGAGATTGTATGCTGAAACAAGGCATTGTCAAGGAGAAGAAACGGGCCGATATTACTGCGGGCGGCGCGGGGATCAGGGGATCTTCAGTCTTTTCTGTTTTGCGACTCTCAGGGCGTCTTCGTACCCGGCATCAGCGTGGCGGACTACACCGATCCCGGGATCGTTGGTCAGCACCCGTTCGATCCGCCGCTCCATGTCTTTAGTGCCGGTGCAGACCACGACTTGACCAGCGTGGATCGAGTAGCCGATGCCGACGCCGCCGCCATGATGGACCGACACCCACGATGCACCCGAAGCGGTATTGAGCAGGGCATTGAGGATGGGCCAGTCCGCGATCGCGTCGGACCCGTCCTTCATGCCCTCGGTTTCGCGGAACGGCGAAGCGACCGAACCAGTATCAAGATGGTCACGGCCGATGACAATCGGGGCGTGGAGCTTCTTCTTGGCGACCAGCCGGTTCATCAACACTCCGAACTTGTCACGTTCTCCATGGCCGAGCCAAAGGATGCGTGCCGGCAATCCCTGGAAAGGTATTTTCTTACGCGCCAGCTCAAGCCACCGGCGAATCGAGGGCTGATCGCCGAACAGCTTGAGGGCTTCGGCATCAGTGCGGTAAATATCCTCCTTCCTACCGGACAGGGCCACCCAGCGGAATGGGCCGCGTCCCTTGCAGAATAGCGGTCGGATATACTCTGGAACAAACCCCGGGATGTTGAAAGCATCATCAACCCCGGCCTTCTGGGCTTGGCCGCGGATGTTGTTGCCGTAGTCAAAGGCGACTGAGCCTTTCTTTTGCATCGCGAGCATGGCTTCCATCTGCCGGGTCATCGACTCGTAAGAACGTTTCACATATTCCTTGGGATTGGAGACCCGCAACTTGAACGCATCATCAAGCGACATGCCGCCCGGAACATAACCGTTCAGTTCGTCATGGGCCGAGGTCTGATCGGTGAGTACATCGGGGATGATGCCGCGCCGGACCAATTCGGCGTGCACTTCGGAGGCGTTGCCGACCAGACCGATCGAAAGCGGTTTCCTGTTCTTGACCGCGTCGAAAACAAGCTTCAAGGCTTCGTCGAGGCCGGTAACCAGCACATCACAGAAACCGGTGTCAACCCGCCGCTTGATCTTCTGGATATCGACCTCGACATCGAGGATAACGCCTTCATTCATCGTCACGGAAAGCGGCTGGGCTCCGCTCATCCCGCCCATACCTCCGGTCAGAACCCATTTGCCCGCCAGGGTGCCGCCGAAATGGCGGCGGGCGCATTCGGCAAAAGTCTCGTACGTGCCCTGGATGATACCCTGGGTGCCGATGTAGATCCAGGAACCGGCCGTCATCTGGCCGTACATCGTCAGGCCAAGGGCTTCCAGCCGGCGAAATTCATCCCAGTTAGCCCAGGCTGGAACGATCAGCGAATTGGCAATGAGCACGCGGGGCGCATGAGCAAAGGTCTTGAAGATGCCGACCGGTTTACCGGACTGAACGAGCAGTGTTTCGTCGTTAGCGAGATTACGGAGCGAGGCGACGATACGCTTGAAGGCGGGCCAATTCCGCGCCGCCTTGCCGGTGCCGCCGTAGACAATGAGTTTTTCGGGGTTTTCCGCAACCTCGGGGTCAAGGTTGTTGTGGAGCATGCGCAGGGCCGCTTCTTGAACCCAGCCTTTGCAGGATAGCTTCGTCCCTCGCGGTGCCTTGACCGGCTTGTACGTAAATTCTCTTGAGTCGTTGGCCATCGCGTTCAGTATACCTGGGCGAAATAGAAAAGTCAACATCGACCACGACCCCGTTGCCGCGGCTTGAAGCCGGGAATCTTTGGCGCGCTCAAGCAGTTATTGAGATAGATTTTAGGATCAACCGGAGAATTCAGTAACGTAATAGCTCAATCACCCAATGGCCAATTCGCCCGGGCGAACTATTTCTCCTCTTCAATCCACTTCTTTATTTCATCTTTTGACGGGATGCGGCCGGAACACTTCACCTTGCCGTTGATGACCAAGCCCGGTGTCGCGAAGACTTTGTATTCGGCGATCTTGGTCAGATCGGTAACTTTCCTGACATCGGCCGGATAATTCATTTCCGCCAGGACGTTGATCGTTCTTTTTTCAACTTCACCACAGCGCGGGCATCCGGGGCCTAAGATTCTGATTTCCATAAAACCTCCGAGGTCAAACACCTAAAAGTCCAAAATGCCTAAATCGGAAGGCGAAGAGAAGGGACAGGGCAAGAGGACAATCGTCAACAGTCCCACAACAGCTTCCCGATTCTCTCTCTACTCGCTACTTGAAGGACATCTGTCTGAATCGCCTCATTTCGTCACCAGGCCATAGATCAATCCGGCCGCGGTACAGCAGAGGGTGATTATGAGAATGTACCAGACCAATCTTCTGGTTCCGATCATCTGGCGGACAACAAGAATGCTAGGTAGGGAGATGACCGGATCGGCCAAAAGATACGCCAGAAGCGGCCCTCGGCCCACGCCGATGTCGAGGAACATGCGGGCCATTGGCACCTCAACGAGCGTCGGAAAATAGGCGAACACCCCAAAGAGGACGGCCGCGAGCGTTGCCCCGACGGTCGTGCCGCCAAAATACTGCTTCACGAAACTGGCCGGTATTACCACCCGGAGCATGCCGGCGACAAAAACGCCAACCAGCAGGAGGGGCACAATGATGCGCGCGAAGAACCAGGTCTCAAGCAGCCAGCTCTGCACCGCTTGTCTGGTCAGCGCCCGACGGGCCACGGCAAAAAACAGAACCAGCAGTATGGCTAAGCCGATCAGTTTGATCTTCAATACCTTGATGGCCGGTGACGCACCCCACATCAAGATCGCCAGATGGACGACGAAGAAAACCCAAAGCCAGCCCGGAGTCCGGGCGCTTTTACCCGAAACCAATCCCTGGTTTGACAGATCGCCCGGTTTTTTATCCGGGAAGAGCGCGGCCATTGAAAGACCGATGATGATGGCAAAGCCGACCGACAGTATGATCCGAGCAATGGCGACGTCGGCCCCGATCAGGCTTGAAGTATAGATGATGGCCAGGATGTTGGTCGCCGGTGCGGTATAGAGGAAGACCATGGCCGGGCCCAGGCCGGCACCGCTCTTGCGGATTCCGGCAAACAGCGGCAAGACGGTGCATGAGCAGACGGCGAGACATAGACCCGCCGCAACCGACATCGGGTAGGCGACGAACTTGGATGAATCGGGCCCGAGGTAGCGCAGGATCTTGTCCTTGGGAAAGAGGGCATAGAGCGCGCCGGCCAGAAAGAAAGCCGGAATGACGAAAGGTAGGTGGGCCAGAAGATAATCTTCTAAAGTAGCGACCCCGCCCTTAAGAAGGGCAATTATTAGGGACATATTCTTGTGCTCCTCATACGTTTGAAGTATTGGGGTTTGAAATTTAGAAATTGCTTAGTATTTAGGATTTCGAGCTTAGAATTCGACACACTATTTTCCTATCAAAAAATAGACCCCGACCAGAATAATGAGCACCGCCGCGATCTTCTTTAGCCAGAAATTAGCCCGCTGAAGCTTTTTGGACTCGAGCAGGCTCTTGGCCGCGCCCATTGATGTGCCTGCGACCAGAATCAGCGTGCAGTGGCCGAGTGCGTATGAGAAGAGCAATCCAAAACCGTAGATAATGTTTCCTTTGGAGGCGATCAGCACCAGAATCACGGCCAGGATTGGAACCGCACACGGCGTTGAGACGATACCGAAGAGGATCCCCATCAAGAAGGCGCCGACCAGCCCGCGCAGCTTGGGATTGCCGACGCTGACCTGGGGCAAGGGGATCTTGAATATCTCAAGAAGATAAACCCCCATGACTAGACAAACCGCAACCACGATGTAACGCCAGAAAGCGCCGACGTCACCGAGTAGTCGTCCGGTCACGCCGGCAAGGACGCCGAGGACACTGAAAGCGAGCGAAAGGCCCAGAACGAAAAACAGCGAGAAGAACAGCGCCCTCCTGAACCCGGTGATCTCTTTGGTGCCGCCGACAAAGCCGATCATCAAAGGAATCATCGCCAGGACACAAGGGTTAGAGGCGGTCAACAACCCGCCGACGAAGACAACGGCAAACCCGAGCCAGGGATTGGTATTGATGATTTTCTCGGCGTTCTGGAGAAACGACTCAACCATCTAAGTTACCCCTTGTGCTTTAGGCTGGGAAAGCCTCGGTTTGAGAGAGAGTGCTACCCTCACCAGACTGATGAGGATTGGAACTTCAACGAGAGGTCCGATGACCGCGGCAAAGGCTTCGCCGGAATTGATGCCGAACACGGCTACCGCAACGGCGATTGCCAGTTCGAAGTTGTTGGACGCAGCGGTGAAGGCCAGGGTCGTGGTCTTCTGGTAATTGACGCCGGACTTATAGGATATGTAGAAACTGACGAAGAACATCAGGAGAAAGTAGATGACGAGGGGAATGGCAATGCGCACGACGTCTAAAGGCAGACGGACAATGTAGTTGCCTTTGAGCGAGAACATCACGACAATGGTGAAGAGAAGCGCAATGAACGTCACCGGGCTGATCGCGGGAATGAATTTCGTTTCATACCATTGCCGGTCCTTGACTTTGATCAGGGCAAAGCGGGTGATAATGCCGCCGATGAATGGGATGCCGAGATAGATTAACACACTCTTGGCGATTTCACCCATCGTGATGTTGACAACGACGCCTTTCGCGATTCCCAGCAAGGGAGGCAGGACGGTAATAAACACGTAGGCGAAGAGGGAATAGAAGAAAACCTGGAATAGGGAATTGAGCCCAACCAGGGCCGCGCAGTATTCGGTATCGCCCTGGGCCAGGTCATTCCAGACGATGACCATGGCAATGCACCGAGCCAGGCCGATCATGATGACCCCGAACATGAAATGCGGGTATTTGTTGAGAAAGAGGATCGCCAGCGCGAACATTAGAACCGGTCCGATGAGCCAGTTCTGAATCAAGGAAAGGGCAAGAACTTTGACATCTTTGAATACGCGGCCGATCTCTTCATATCTCACCTTGGCCAGAGGCGGATACATCATTAAGATCAGCCCGATGGCAATGGGTATCGATGTCGTGCCGACCGAGAGACGGCTGACAAGTTTAGTTGCCCCCGGCGAGAAGTAGCCTAGCGCGACCCCGCATCCCATGCCGAGAAATATCCAGAGGGTGAGCCATTGGTCAAGAAGAGATAGCTTGCGCTCGGTCATTAAGGTTGGCATCTCAAGCACCGATTGTTTCTTGCTGCTCCCGGCATTGCTACTGCAGGCCGGCTTGATTTAGAAAGATCATAACACTGTCTTTCGGGAAGAAACCCACGTGGCGGTAGATCTCGGTGCCCTTGGTATCGAAAAAAACTTGTGTCGGTATGAGCATTATGCGATACTTAGGTGTGAGATGGCGCAGTTCGTTCACGTCGATAAGCAGGACGTTGGCTTTTCCCCGCAATCCAGTCTGCAATTCGCTAATAATAGGTTTCATCTTGACGCAGGCGACACAATTGCCGGCACCGAACTCAACCAGGGTCGGCAGTCCGTTGGCCAGGGCCGTCTTGACCGGATCCGGACCAGCCTTCCTGGGGCAGGAGATGAAAATCAAGGACAGGATAATGGGGACAATCCTCTTCATCTTACTTTCTTGCTTTGGTGATCGTTCTTAATAGGTGATGGTTCTGTTCCAGCGTACCCGCGATACAGGCGACCGCGTCGTCGATGATGGTGAAGACCCGCGGGTCGAATACCTCGTACCAGACCTCCAGTCCCCGTTTCTCGCATCGAACCAGGCCGGCGTTCTTGAGAACCGCCAAGTGGTGGGAGACATTCGACTGCTCGGCGCCGACATAGGGCATGATCTTGCAGACACAGCATGGACCGGCGCGGAGTTTCTCTAGAATTTTGAGCCGCAACGGGTGGGCCAGGGCGTCGAAGATCTCGGCCTGCAGTTGAGACAGTGTCGTCATGGCAACAATATGATGATATCTAAATATAGTCATATGTCAACATCGATTTGGTTGAATCGATGTTACGGTTTAGCCATTCAGGTGTTTTTCTGATCGTCCTTCGTCCGAGTGACTGTTGGTCACGGTCGTCCTTCATTCTTTTGTCTCTATTCCATCACTCCATTATTCCAATAGCTCATTACTCCACTTCTTTTGCTCGCTAGTGTGCTGTCCCATAAATGACTTGCATGTAAGAAGCTCATTTTATAGCACACTGAAGGGGTGTAGGGAAGAGCCGTCCCCACACTTTTGCTCCGTGAAGGGGCACGCCATAGGGGCGGAGCCCCTTTGGAAGTGTCGTGTCTTGTGAACAAGACTAATGTAAATGAATTTGCGGGACACGACACTAGCTGGGTCGCTTCATAGCTATCCCACAACTCTCTTGTCTTTTCTTCAAATTCGACTATATTTCGTCGTGGATGTCGTGACTGTTTTCCTGATTGCCCTCGGTCTGTCGATGGACGCCTTTGCCGTTGCGGTTTCGAGCGGTATCGCTGCCCGACAGGTAAAGGTGATAGACGCTCTAAAGATTGCTCTGTTCTTCGGTGGGTTTCAGGCGATCATGCCGACGATCGGATGGGTTGCGGGCATCGGGCTGCGCGGCTTGATTTCGGGATTTGACCACTGGTTTGCATTCGGATTACTGACCATCATCGGTCTGCGCATGATCTATGAGGCGATCAGAAGGAAGCCGCCGGAGGAAAGAATCGACCCGACGAAGTTCTTCGTGCTCCTGGTGCTGGCAATTGCAACCAGCATTGATGCGCTGGCCGTGGGTTTGAGTCTTTCCTTCCTCAAGGTTTCGATTGTTATGCCGGTAGTGATCATCGGGTGGGTTACCTTTGTGTTGTCATTTGCCGGGGTATTCATCGGTAAGTTCGCGGGCCACGTTTTCGAGAGGAAGATCGAGGTTCTCGGCGGACTGATTCTGCTCGCGATTGGAGTCAGAATCCTGGCCGAACACTTGAAGTGAAATCGAATCACACTAACCAAGGAGGTTGATCATGTTGTTCATCTTTGCGCTGATTGTCGCCGTCATCGCGTTCTTTGTCTGGCGCGGGACCAAGGAGCGGGCAAAGGCGATGCCCGCTGGTTTCGGATCGGTACGTCTGGTCGCGGCCGTGGCCGGCATCTTCTTCCTGTTCATCGCCTTCCTGCAAGTTCTCGTCGTGATCCCGGCCGGTCACGTCGGGGTCATCGACTTCTTTGGCCGGGTGGGCAAGTATCCACTCTACGCGGGCATCAACTTCCGCAATCCGTTTGCCCGAATCATCACCTTCTCGATTCAGACCCAAGAAACGATGGAGGTGATGGAGGTCCCGTCGAAGGAAGGTCTTACCGTAATCCTGGATGCCAGCATCCTTTTCCACCTTGAGGCGGAAAAGGTTCCCGAGATCTATCGTACGGTCGGGGCGAACTATGTGAACATCATTCTTGAACCGCAATTCCGGTCGGTGTGCCGGGGGGTGACGGCGATTTACGAAGCCAAGGCGCTCTACACCTCACAACGTGAAACCCTGACCAGGGAAATCCAGAGCGAACTTGTGAAGCTCGTCGGCCCGCGCGGGATCATCATAGAAGCGGCGCCCCTGCGCAAGGTGGGATTGCCGGCCAAGCTTTCGGACGCAATTGAAGAGAAACTTCGGGCGGAACAGGAATCGCAGCGCATGGAATTCATTCTGACCAAGGAGAAGCAGGAAGCGGAACGCAAGCGGATCGAAGCCCGGGGCATCGCCGACTTCCAGAACATCGTGGCGCAGGGCATCAGCGAACCCCTGCTACGCTGGAAGGGGATCGAAGCGACCGAGAAACTGGCGAGCTCGCCAAACGCGAAGATCGTCATCGTCGGTGCCGGCAAGGACGGTCTGCCGGTCATCCTGGACACAAAATAGCGCCCACCGGCGATTCGGTTGATTTTGTGCTGTATCACCCACCCAGTTGGCAGGTAATAACTTTTGACAACTTTCTGTTGACGAACTGTGTTTTCCTGGATAATGTTCAGTTGCTATGGGCAGGCTGAAGGGTGCAGGACTCTATCATCACATATACGCTTGGGGCAACGATCGTCATCCCATATTCAAGGCTGATGCCCACCGCCTTAAGTACCTCCGGCATGCTGAGTTATCTCACGTTCGCCACAAGATCGATATCATTGCTTACGCGCTAATGGAGTGGCACGTGCATCTTTTCCTCTTCGATCGTGTGGGGCGGCTTTCACAATTCATTGAACACCTGCACGGCGGCTATGCAAGGTATTTCAACCGAATGACGGGTCGGATTGGCCATGTGTTCGGCAAGCGATTCGGGAACAAGGTTGTTCAGGCAGACAACTACGGCCTATGGCTATCGCGATACATCCATCGGCAGCCGGTGGAAGCTGGCCTGGTCAAGGATGCCAAAGACTATCCCTGGACTAGCTACCAACGATATCTGGGTGTCCAGCCGCTGGGCTTCATCAAGCACCAGGTGATTATCGACCAGTTCGGTGGTGGCCGTCGTAGCTCAAGAATCGACTACGAGGAGTTCGTGTCGAGCACGGAGATTGACTCGGTCGATTGGACCGACCAGCGAGTCACCGTAGTTGGTGACTCTCGTTTCTGCAGAATGGTTGAGAAGTCACTTAATGAGGATGGCCGCTCGGATGCTTCAGGACCGATCGAAGCGACATCAACCCCTGCTGATGACACGACAATCCTACGCGTTGCCGACATGGTTAGTCGGCGCCTGGGTGTTGAGTTCAGCGTACTGTTGAGACCTCAGGGCAGGTCCGACCGTGGCACGAGGCACAAGGCTTTCATGATCATGGCAGGAGAGTATGGATTGTCATTGAGGAGGATAGCTCGTCTTTTCGGAGTCTCCCAGGCGGCAGTGAGCAAAGCAATCAGAGTGCGGTCAATCTCCGGGTAAAAGTTTCCAAAAGTTATTACCTGCTTGAACCGGTTGCGGTTGAGCTCATTTCCAGCATGTGCTGGCTGAATATCACCACCGTGCTGCAAAAGAAGAAGAGCCCGCCGTAGAAAAACTCTCTCTCGGCGCGACGTCCGTATTGACTTTGCCCGCACCAAGATTATAATTCAGGGTGAATCGGCTTGACGCCAAGCGCGAAATCGGCAGACTCCGCAAAGAACTCAATCACCACAACTACCGCTACTACGTTCTCAACTCGCCCGAGATATCAGACCACGAATATGACCGGTGGCTGAAAGCACTCCAGGAGCTGGAGAGGCAGTTTCCCGAGCTGGTCACGCCTGATTCACCGACCCAGCGGGTGGGCGGCGCGCCGCTTGAGAGCTTCAGGTCCTTCGAACACCGCGTGCCGATGCTCAGCCTGGACAACACCTATGCTACCGGCGAGGTGCTTGACTTTGACCGTCGGGTCAGGAAGGTCGCCGGCGACAAGGTTGATTACGAGGTGACGCCCAAGGTTGACGGCGTTGCCGTGACTCTTCACTATCGCGACGGGTTGTTCTCGGCGGGCGCGACCCGGGGTGATGGGGCAAGGGGCGATGAAATCACCCAGAACCTCAGGACTGTCAAATCGATACCGCTCCGCATCCTTTCCGACAAACCGGATCTGGACAACCTCGAAGTACGGGGCGAAGTGTTTCTGGCCAAG
Source organism: uncultured bacterium (assembly GCA_964354155.1). GTDB lineage: Bacteria > Hydrothermota > Tepidihabitantia > SM23-42 > CAYGYG01 > CAYGYG01. The sequence continues at coordinate 85,032 of CAYGYG010000008.1, forward strand.
AGGACTTTCGAGCAGCTCAACGAAGAACGGGAGGAGCGCGACGAACCGATTTTTGCCAACCCGCGGAATGCCGCGGCCGGCACCCTGAAGCTTCTTAATCCGGCCGAGGTGGCCAGAAGAGGACTTGATATTTTCATTCACACCGTGCCGGCACCGCCGTCGGCCCGATACCGGTCGCATTTTGAGTTGCTCAGGGACTTGGGGCAGGCGGGGTTCAAGATAATTCCCGGCGCCGAACTCTGCACCTCGATCGAAGAGGTCGTCAAGACACTCGAAAAGTGGTCGAGCAAGCGTGACGATTTGCCATTTGAAGTTGACGGTATGGTCATCAGGGTCGATTCATTCGAACAGAGAGTCAATCTCGGGGAAACGACCAAAAGCCCGCGGTGGGCCATTGCCTACAAATACCAGGCGCGCCAGGCAATAACCAGGCTTAAGGATATCGAGCTCGGCGTCGGGCGCACCGGGAAGGTGACGCCGATTGCGATTCTCGAGCCGGTGGAGCTTTCGGGTTCGACCATCGCGCGGGCCACTCTCCACAACGAAGATGAGATTGCGCGTAAAGATATCCGGGTCGGCGACAAGGTGATTGTCGAGAAGGGTGGCGAGGTCATCCCTAAGGTGGTAGGGGTCTTGAAGGACCAGCGCACCGGCCGTGAGCGAAAATTCGTCATGCCCGAGAAATGTCCGGTCTGCCGCAGTACGATCTTCCGGCTCAAGGAGGAGGTGGATTGGCGGTGTGTCAATGTTTCCTGCCCGTCCCAGGTGAAGAAACGCCTGCTCCATTTCGCCTCGCGCAACGCCATGGATATCCGCGGACTGGGGGATGTCCTGGTTGATAAGCTGGTCGACGAAAAGGTGATTTGTGATCTGGCCGACCTCTACGGCCTGGACCTGGAAACCCTGGCCGATCTGGAGCGGATGGGCGAGAAGTCGGCCCGGAATGTGTTGCGCGGCGTCAAGGAGAGCAAAAAACGCCCTCTTGACGCATTGCTCTTTGCCCTGGGCATCAGGCACATCGGCATTCATGCCGGGCGGCTCCTGGCTGAGCACTTCGGGTCAGTTGACAGGATCAGGCAGGCAACCGCGGAAGAGCTCGTGAAAATATCGGGGATGGGCGATGTGCTGGCGGAGAGCGTGGTCAATTTTTTCAAAGATGAGCGCAACCTGGAACTAATCGGCGAACTTGAAAAAGCCGGTCTCGTTTTTGAGAAAAAAAGGGGGACCGGGGCCAGACCTTTGTTGGGCACGACGTTCGTACTCACCGGTGATCTTGAGTCGATGGCGCGCCGCGACGCCCAGAATCTTATCGTCGCGCGGGGTGGCCGGGCGGCGACGAGCGTCAGCAAGAAGACGACCTACTTAGTCGCCGGCAGGAACCCGGGTTCCAAGCTTGACAAGGCTAAGAAACTGGGTGTTAATATAATAGCGGAGGACCAATTCCTCAGGCTGGTTGGCAAGAAATAGGAAACAAGGGGGGCGTTCCCGGGCGTGTCGGGAAACATGAACGACAGTTCTTCAGGTTGTTTTCTGAACGGCGGGCTTCTCAGGAATGATCCACGACTGTGTCTCTCTACGAAACACAGAGGTGTCGGAGAGAGCAGCGTGCTGATTGCAGAAAGAAAGGAGCAAGCGTGAAAAGCGTAAATGATAAAAATATGAGCCGCCGCACTTTTTTGAAATTATTCGGCTTCCTGGCTCCGGTTGCGGTGTTCTTCGGCAAGATACCGCTGGCGTTTGCCGGCAAATGGGAGAAAGGCAAGGCCAAACTGTGGACCGGCACGACCTTCAAGCAGACCAATGTCGACATGAGCAAGTACCAGCACGGCACTATTCGCGCTAAGGTGAACGGCTCGTGGGCTGACTACAAGATTCAGAAGCTGAGCGACGCGTTCATCGAATACAACCTGAAGAGCCGCCGCGAAGGCCTTGACAGCATAAAAGCTGGCAAGATGCCGGATATCAGTGGTCCGCATTCCGGCGCGGTCGCTACCTACGGTGGTACCCGCCTTGACTCGCAGGTCACCATCAACAACGCGGTCAAGGGCATCGGGCTGGCACCCCGGGCCGACCGGATCGAAACGGCGATGAAGACGCTCAGAGATACGGTAGGCAAGCCGATGCCGGAGAAGCTGGACATCCTCAAATCGTTCTACGAAGACCCTGATTTCGTCGATTGGACCAAACAGACTTCGCTTGAACTCTATACCCAGCCTGATTTCGAAACCCATACCTTCTTGAACCTGATGGAGAACCCGATTTCATCAGTCGTGTTTCTTGATGTCCCCTCCTATGAAATAAGGGCCGTAACCCGGCTGGTTCACCCCGATGACAAGACCGCATCGTCCGAAGAAAAGAACTTGCTCGAATACGTAAATCTTATCCACAGTTACTTCCACGGTGAGTTCAAAATGAAGTTCACCCTCATGGTTTTCCATGTAATCGAGCTGTTCGATAACAGTCCAGGTAAAATGAAAGGGATAAGGGTTGTCCCGGGTTTACCCCGTTAGAAGCTGAGGAACCCATGAATCTTAACAACAAGCCAATTCCGCGGGTCGCAGAAAATGGTATGCCCATGAAGACAAGCACCTTGCGGTGTCTCTAACGTGGTGAAGGAGTCAAGATGAAGTACAAAGATGCCGGCGTTGACTTGACCAGCTTGGGCGCGGTCAAGAAGCGGATCAAGCGTCTGGCGAAGAATACGTTCAACCGGCGCGTGTTGAGCCAAATCGGGCTTTTCGGCGGCCTGTTCGACATAAACGGTTTCAAAAAACCGGTGCTGGTCGCCAGCGTCGACGGCGTGGGGACCAAGGTGAAGGTGGCCGTGCTGGCGGAATATCACCGGGGTGTCGGCATGGACATCGTGAATCATTGCATCAACGACGTCTTCACGCTCGGTGCGCGGCCGCTCTTTATGCTGGACTACATCGCCTATTCCGAATTGGAGCCCAAAGTCATTGCCGAGGTAATCGAAGGAATGACGCACGCCTGCGCCAAAGAAGGCGTCGCCCTGATCGGTGGCGAGACCGCGATGATGCCGGGCTGTTACCAGGCCGGTGATTACGATCTGGTCGGTTTCATCATCGGCGTCATTGAAAAGGGGCGGGCGCTCGACGGGAGGAAGATACGGCCCGGCAATGCCATCATCGGGTTCCGGTCCAACGGGCTGCACACCAACGGCTTTTCCATGGCGCGCGAGGTCCTGTTCCGACGTGCGGGTTACACCGTTGACACGTACTTGCCGGAACTGAAGAATACCGTGGGCAAAGAACTGCTCAAGCCCCATCTTTCGTATCGCAAGAAACTCGAGCCCGTACTGCACCGGATCAACGGCCTAGCCCACATAACCGGCGGCGGTTTCTACGAAAATATCGCCCGCGTTCTGCCCACCCGGTGCCGGGCCATCGTCGCCAAACAGAGCTGGTCGGTGCCGGCGATCTTCAGCGTTATTCAACAGCACGGGAATATCGCCGAGCGCGAGATGTATAACGTATTCAATATGGGAATCGGCATGGTGGCAATTGCCGACGGCAAGCAGGTTGCCGCCTTGAAGCGGATCGGAGGTGTGGAAATCGGTTACATCGAAAGAGGTAACCAAGAGGTGGTCGTTAAGTAATGATCGATGAATTGACGTCGCTGATCGAGCGCGATAAGCGCTACAAGATCGAGGCCTATCTGTTCGTGCTGGAAGCGCTCAACTACACGATCAAACGTATCGGGGTCAAGCGGCACGTGACCGGCCGGGAACTGACCGAAGGCATCCGCGACTTGGGCAAGGAGAAATTCGGGCTGATGGTCAAAGAAGTGTTCGGACACTGGGGTGTCCGCGAAACGCTGGACTTCGGACACGTCGTGTTCAATCTCGTGGCGATCAAACTCCTCGGCAAGACCGAGGAAGACAGTCTCGACGATTTCAAAGATATCTTCAATTTCGATGATGTCTTCGTGCGGAATTATGCTATCAAGGTCGAGAAAGAGAAGGCATAGCCCTCTTGCCCCTTGACAAAGAGGCTGATTTTGATAAGATTACACTTATCGACGATTCTAGGACATCAGCACCAGTTTTTGACGGAATGATGATATTTTTGACTATTTGGTGCGCCACCCACGGCACCAGTCAACTAATCGACCTATTCTAAGGAGGCGTCATGAAAAAATTGCTGATCTTCGGTCTTGCGGGCCTGGCGATTCTAGGCTGCGGTCCCAAAGAGGAGAAACTCGCCGGTGAGCCCGGCGGCACCATGGTCATCGGAACGCTTGAAGAACCCGCGGCCCTTTCGCCCCTGCGACCGGCGCTGACCGGGTCCAACGAGATTGCCGACATGCTGTTCCTTCACCTTCATCGCATCGACCCGAAAAGCGGGCAGATCATGAACCAGTTGGCCACGTCCTGGGAGTACTCTGAGGATCTAAGAACGATAACCTACACGTTGCGCAAAGATGTCAAGTGGTGGGACGGCAAGCCGGTAACCGCCGAGGATGTACTCTTTGCTTTCAACAAGATGAAAGATCCGAAGAGCGGTTATCCGAACGTCACTGGTCTGCGCACCATCGACAAAGCCGACCTGGTGGATCAGTATACGATTTGTTTCACCTTCAATAAGGTATACGGTGACCAGCTGCTTGACTCCGACATCCAGCCGGTGCCCAGGCACATTCTGGAGAGCGAGACGAACTATGATAAGTTCAGCGCCAACCCGGTTGGCAACGGCCCTTACCAGGTGAAGTCCTGGACCAGGGGTGTGTCCCTCGAGTTGACCGCGAATCCGGCGTTCTACCGGGGCAAGCCGCCGCTTGACCAGATCACGGTATTATTCTACGCCGATGTCGAAGCGATGGCCCGGGATTTCGAGGCCGGTAAGCTTGATATGGTTACCGGCGTCACGCCGAACATCGCCCAGCGGTGGCAGAAGAACGAGAACATCGTCATCAATCCGCAGACCGGCAACAGCTATCTCTACGTGGGCTGGAACTTCAACAATCCCGTCCTCAAGAAGCTCGAAGTCAGGAAGGCGCTGGCCATGTCGATCGATGTCCCGGCGATGCTCAAAGAGCTCTTCCTGGACCAGGGCACGCTGTCGGTCGGTCCGATCGCCCCGAGCAGTTGGGCCTACAACAGCGAGATCAAATCGCTTGTCTACAACCCGGTGGTCGCTCAAGATATGCTCACCGCCGAGGGCTTTGCCGACGTTAACCGCGACAAGGTGCTGGAGAAGGACGGGAAGTCTTTCGAGTTAAACCTCATTACGAACAAGGAGAACCCGCTCCGGGTCATGATCGCCAATCGAGTCGCGGCGGACTTGGGTCGACTCGGCATCAAAGTCAAAGTTCAGACGCTTGACCTGAACACGTTCATCAATTCGGTTCTAACCGGCAAATTCGACGGCTACATCATGGGGTCGCGTACGACCCAGAAGATCGATCCCTCGATCTACTGGCATTCAGATCCTCGGCGCGGCAAGCATAATCTCGTTGCCTACAAGAATGCCGCGGTGGACAGCCTGATCGATGAAGGCCTGGTTGCGCTGAGCCGCAAGCGGGCCAAGGCGATCTGGGGTCGGTTCCAGCAGATAGTCTACGAGGCCCAACCCTTCACCTTCCTGGTGATCCCCCACGAGATTTCAGCCACCTACAAGAGAATCCGGGGCGTGAAAGAGGACGGGGCAAGGATCGTCGAGTCATTCGCATACTGGATTCCGGAAGCGGAACGGAGGCCCATCGCCGTTGCCGCAATCCCGACGCCAACGCCAACCCCGATCCCGGCGCCGATCCCGACACCCACGCCTACGGCCAAGACCGGTACCGGTACGAGTGCCGGCACCAGCACCGGCGCGGCGACAGGCGTGACGCCGCTGGCCGCCAAGCCGCCCGTGGTTGACCCCGAGAAGGTCCTCGAAGAGCGGGCCAAGGCGGCCGAGACGACGAAGGTCGTTGAGGTAGCGCCGCCGACGGCGCCCAAGCCCCCGCCCATGACCCAGGTGTCAGTGGTGAAGGCAGTGTCTGCCGTCTACCCGGCTGAAGTCCGGGAATTCGGCGTTGAGGGCACGGTTTCCATTCGCGTCATGATCGGCGTTGACGGCAAGGTCAGGGACGCAACCGTGGCCAAGAGCTTCGGCAATACGGCGTGCGAGCAGGCGGCCCTGAAGGCGGCGCGGCAATGGGAATTCACTCCGGCGACCAAAGACGGTCAGCCCATCGAATCGCCGATGACCCTGCCGTTCTCGTTCAAGCCGTAAAAAAACATAGAGCAAAAGGCCCTCTCGACGAGAGGGCCTCTTTTTTGGCACCTGCATCTTGGCAGATTTCATTCCGCCTTCTGACTACCCCTTTGCAAATCCCCTTTTCATTCCCCCTTTGTCAAAGGGGGATGTAGGGGGATTGTCCCTGGAAGTTCGGTATATGGCGTGATGTCATTGCGAGGCCGAAGGCCGTGGTAATCCGATGCCCGCTGCCCTTGGCAGCAACCGGTCCTCCTCTGAGGGCATCGTCCCGAGTGCAACGAGGGATCCCATCTTTCATTGCGAGGCCGCAGGCCGTGGCAATCCGAGGCCCGCTGCCCTTGGCAGTAACCGGTCCTCCTCTGAGGGCATCGTCCCGAGTGCAACGAGGGATCCCATCTTTC
>CAYGYG010000008.1:91753-112283 GCA_964354155.1 uncultured bacterium
ATTGCGAGGCCGCAGGCCGTGGCAATCTTATCCCATAGACTTCTCTTTTTTCCGTTCGAATCCGCAACATCAGCTTGAATGCAGTCTATGATTTGTCTTTGTTTTTAGCCGTTTAGGCATCTTGTCCCGTGCCGAATACATTGGCACGTGGATCCTCGAAAACGCAGTTCAATGTGTTTACGGATTTTCGGGAGACTTTTGGGAATTTCGGGATTTAGCATTTCCCGCTTAGAGCGGGAAATGCCGGGAGGGGGATTCGAACCCCCACGACCAGGTTAGGTCAGAGGATTTTAAGTCCTCTACGTCTACCATTCCGCCATCCCGGCGTACAACAGGGCTCAGGAAACAGGGCACAGCAAACAGTCAAGACAAAGAACGAAATTCCTAATCACCATAGCCAACCCTATCATCACTGTAATCTTGCGCCCCTGGCGCCAATCACTGTAATCGATGCCGAAGGCAGCACAGGAAACAGGATACAGGGCCCTGGGACCGAAGAAACTACGTGCGACCAAGTATCCTTTATCACCGTAATCCGCTGCCGTGTGCGTCCCGAGCCAAGCGAGGGATCTCATCATCTACGGCACTTTGTGCTGAGAAGATTATAAGAGAAAGGACGGCCTTGTCAACGCCCTTGTTCCGATGAGGGCTTTGCCAAGGGCCAGGACGAAGAATCTCTATTCCACTCCCCTCGCCCCTTGGGGGAGAGAGCCCGCCCCGTAATTGATACGGGGGTTAGGGTGAGGGGGAAAACCGACTCAATTATATTCACCTACAACCCCTGTCAACGTAGGGGTTCTGCTTTTTGATTCCATGATTCAGTAAGGAATATATTATATCATCCATAACGGGATGAAATAAATGTCCGCTTTCGACCGGATTCTATTCAGGTAATCTTTTGTGATCACCACCGCCTTTGTCGGTTTGAATTTGTCGATGAAAACTCTCAGCGAAGGCGTCACCTCCGGTTTTACGAACCGCCGGTATTTGATTTCTATCGGGATTGGTCGGTGATCCTCGATCATAACAAAATCCACTTCATGCTGCTGCTTGTCGCGCCAGAAGCGAATGTCGCTGAGGAGCATTCTTTTCTTCAAAAACTCGCTGTAAAAGAAATTCTCCGCCAGACGACCGGCATCATCCCGTTTGTCCAAGGGGCGCATATCGTCTATGTTTATATTTCGTAAACCCGTGTCGCCGAAATACATTTTGGGCATTTTAGTAATCTCTTTCTGCCGGTTGCGGAAATATGGTTTCAAGAGATGTGTGACGAAAGTGTTTTCCAAAAGGAATAGATGCTTCTCCAGATGTCTCCTCGGAATGCCTGTTTCTTTGCCAATCTCATTAAGATTCAACAGGTTGCCGTTTTGAACCGACAAAAACGCGACCAATCGGTTGAATTGTGGGATGTTTTCCAGTCTTGCCAGATCCTTGATATCTTTCTGAATATAAGTGTTATGGATTTCCTTCAACCGCAGGATCCGAGTTTCAGTGTCCGCGGTCAGTGTCGGCAGGGGATACCCGCCGTAGATCATGAAATCTTCAAGCAGCGGCAGGATTTTGGGCGTCAGGACATGGAGGGTTCTTGCCTTGTTAAAATGCCGAAGAATCCCGGGCAGTTCTATGAGCCTTTTATTATCCAGATATCGACTGCCTCTGAAGAGCAGGTATTCAGTGAAGTTTAAGGGATAAATCGTAAAAACCATTTTCCGGCCGGTAAGGGTATCGGTAAATTTCTTTCTTATTTCGAAGGAGGAGGAACCGGAGATAATCAATTTGACTTCGGGGTGATGATCGTGGATTAGTTTTAGAAATCTGGCGGGTTCGGGCAAGTACTGAAATTCATCAATAAAGACATTGATTCTTTTTTCGGCGTGCGGTTTCTGGCTTTTGAGATACGCCAGAAATGTATCGACGCTGCTGACAATCCCCAGGTTGTAGGTATCTTCAAGGTCGAAATACGCGCATGCATCATCGGTCATTTCATTCATGAGGAGCGTCATGATGCTTGATTTCCCGACTTGCCGGGCACCGAGCAGGACGATGATCTCGGGCTTGTCGAGCCATTTCCGGATCGGACCCAGTATTTCTCTGGGCAAAAGGTTTATCCCTTTCATGGGACTATTTTAACAAGAAACGTAAAAAAGTCAAGACTTTTGTTACACTTATTGTAAAAAAAGGCCCCCTCGGTTTGCCGCAAGAACTGCGATCAACTACCCCGAATAGAAACCGCCCTCTACAGAATTGGAGAATTGTGTGGAGAATATGCGAGATACGGAATACGCCCAATCTGTTTTGCGGGAAAACAAAAATCATTTCGCAGATAACCCAACGACGCGATGGTCGAGTGCAGGGAACCGGGAACATAAACATGTGCCCTAACTAACCCCGGACCATCGCATTTGGGCCAGCCGGGCAGGCGCCCTGACGGCAACGAAGGGTATGCCTTGGCATGGGTCAAGTGCGGTCCGGCCAGTAACCTGGTGTCGGTGGCCTTTATTCCGCCTTCGTAGGGGCGGGGCATGACCCGCCCGCGGTCAGGGCGGTTTTCGGTTGGAAAGGTCTTGTTTTTCATTGAAAAACACGATTGTAGAAGTGAGCGAGAGCGCAGGTGGCTGGAATTGAATTCCAGCCACCTTTTTCTTTCTGTTCCCCATTGACCACCAATCACCAGAATTCTGAGCAATGAACAGAATCGGCCAAAGTGAGGTGGAGTAGTCCGAAGGCACTGAGGAGCACATCGGGGTATCAGCGAATCAGTGGGCAGGGTGTCAGCAGATCAGGAGATCAGTCTGCATCTGTCACAACCCGTCTGAATCAAGGCCCATCTTATCACCGTAATCCGATGCTTCATCGTCCCGAGTGCAGCGAGGGATCTCATGCCTTCTTATCACTGCCTGCCCCGCCTGCCACGTGTAATCACCTAGTACATCATGGTTAGACTGGCAGTCTAATCGGGGTAATCGAAGATTTCTGGTTTTCCCAGGAATCTATTGACTTACCTAACTTTATGTATATGCTTAAATCAACTATTAAATATCTATTTTTTATTGAAATGAAAAAGGAGATTGATGATGGCTCAAGTTAAAAGCACGGTCTTGGCAAAAAGTACGGTTCTCCATGCCTTAGCTGAATTCAAAGAAATGCTTGGTAAAAGATTTGGCAATGATGTCAAAGTCTACCTCTTTGGTTCTTACGCACGGGCAAAGCCGCATCCTGATTCTGATGTCGATGTGCTTGTTCTTATCGAGGGTGGTGTAACCACATCAATCGAGGAAAAAGTTTTTGATATTGCGTATGAGGTAGAGTTAAAATATGAGTTGGTCTTGGGGGTCATAGTCTATTCCAGCTCTTTCTGGAAATCTTCTTTAGCCGAACAACTACCGTTGCATGCCAGCATCGCCAGAGAAGGTGTTTTGATTTGAAGAATAGAGACCTAATAGAATATAAGAAAGCTAAAGCCAAAGAAGTGCTTGATGACGCGAAGCTTTTATTCAAGGAGAAACGGTTGCTTTCCGCGGTTAATAGAATTTACTATGCACTTTTCTATGAAGTAGAAGCGTTACTACTTACTGAAGGTTTTAGCACGTCGAAACATAGCGGTATCTTGTCTATTTTTAATAGAGAGTTCGTTAAAAAGGGCGTAGTGCCCATCGAACAGGGTAAATTTTTCGGGCGGATGTTTGAATTTAGAGAGAAAGGGGATTATGCTCCTTTCGTTAGTTTTGATGAAAATAAGGTGAGCGAGTGGATCAACAACGCTGAAGGATTTTTGACCGAGATTGATACACTCATCATGCGCAAAATTGGCAACAATACTAGCAAGGAATAATCACTGTAAAATCCTGATATCCATCATTGAAATCATTATTAAAATCACCGTAATCGTACTTTCAATTATCACTGTAATCGACGATGTTTCATCGCTGTAATCAGCCGTACCATCGCTGTAATCAGTGCCGCCCAAAGGCGGCATTGCATAGCCTCAGCTTGCCAAAAACGCAACAGCGACGGCTGTTTGCCATTTTTGCTCTTTACATTTTAATATTTACATTGACTTCCCACCCCCTTTTTAACCTCACTCCGAAGCCATTTTACAAAGGACTTTATGAACAAGGTTTTATGAACAAGTGTCTTTGTATTCTGAAGTATTCTTCCCATGCTCCCCAGGCCCCAATCTCCTCCGCACCTCTGCTCCCCAGCGTCGCTTCACCAAATAGCTGTTTTGAGAAGGGCTGTCTTAGCAGCGTTTGAGGGCGAAAGTATGGGTTTCTCACGTTTCTCTCAAGTCTGTTAAGGTCTCATAGCGCTAACCCCATAAAAACCTTGACTTTTTGAGAAATTCAGACAGACTCTATCTATGGAGGTTTGTTCTTGATGATATGCGGATTTTGTTGTGTTGGAGGAAATGGAAGAATTCAATCCCCTTGCATGCACCATACAAATTCATCCTGCTCACTAAAGCGACTATTCACTAGTTCACCTCGGGAATTCAAAGAGAATTCATATTGCAGGACTTTGTGGTATGTCTAAAGTAAAAACCACCGAAGGGGAATTTAGAGGCCAGGTTGTCACATGGCTGAATTCCCACTTGAAAGATAATCCTTGTCCTTTTGAGCTGGTTACCGCAGATCCCTCAGTAAAAATCTCTGATAAAGAAACAAACTTTCCAGATGTACAACTTTGGATTAATCGTAAGGCTGGACAGGGGTTTTGCGGTTTAGAACTTAAGACGCTGGGTACTGCTGCTGATGACCCAGCGCTCTTGGAAAGCGCAATTAAGAAAGCACGTGCGATGAAAGCTAGGTTTTTTGTGACATGGAATATGCGAGACACTATAATCTGGGAAACACCAAATGCCGGCGCTGCAATAACAAAGGAAAACCGCAAAAAAGCTTACCCCACGATTCTGCACATAAACAGCGAGGATGACCTTTGGAACCGTTATACATCGAATTTCCTGCAAACAAGGGCGATTGAGTTGCTTCATGATTTGGTTCGTCTTTACCGAGACGGTCACCTTTATGAAATTGATGTTGATGCGACTTTCTTTGTTAAAATGTTGTCAGAAGCAACGAAAACATTACAACCTCATATCCATCAGTCGTTGGTGGAAACGATCGGCCAGAATCCTGCATTCAGGAAAGGTTTATATGATTGGGCAATCAAACAAGCTATCGCAAATTATGAGGACGAATCCTTTTATCAAGTGGTTGCTTATCAGATAGTGTACCGACTTTTGGGTAAGATTCTTTTTTATCAAACGCTACGACGATTTAAAGAAGATGAACTGCCACCTATGAATCTGAGGCACATAAAGCCTAGCGAAGTGCAGGCACAACTTGGCGAGTTGTTCGCTAAGGCCCAAGATATAGATTACCAAGCTGTATTTGAAATTGACTTTCCGGATATTGTAAGACTACCGGAGAAAAGCATTGATACCCTTGTGAATCTCGTGGAAGAACTTAATAAACGCAATTTCTCGAGGATGCCGCAGGATGTTATAGGCCAGGTTTTTGAACAACTCATCCCGCCGGAAGAACGTCATAATTTAGGACAATACTTCACGCGGGAGGATCTGGTTGATTTAATCTGTGCGTTCTGTGTCCAGAAGGCTGGGGCAAAGGTCTTTGACCCTACATGCGGCACTGGGACTTTTCTTATTAGAGCATATGATAGATTGAGAAATTTCGGTGAATACGATCATAAAAAGCTATTATCACAACTGTGGGGTATAGATATCGCACCATTCCCAGCCGAACTGGCAACGATCAATCTTTATAGACAGAATCTTGCAGATTACGCCAATTTTCCCAAAATTATAGCCATGGATGCTTTTGCGGCCATGCCCAATCAAACATTTGAATTCCCGTCACCTAAACTCTCGCAGCCTAAGCAAACGGTATCGGAACAGATACCGACTTTCGATGCCATAGTAGGAAATTTTCCTTACATAAGACAAGAGATGATTGAAAGGCAGTTAATAGGGTATAAAAATCAATTGGATAAGGTATTGACAATTGACTGGGGAACGGAATATGGAGAGTTATTTGATCGCGACGGAAGTCTTTTATTGTCTGGTCAAGCAGACATCTATACGTATCTTTTCTTTCATGTTGCGAAATTTTTGAATGAAAATAATGGGCGAATTGGAATTGTCACATCGAGTGCGTGGTTGGAAGTAGATTACGGTTATCAACTCCAAAAATTCTTCCTAAAGACTTTTAAGGTTATTGCAATTTTAGAATCACTGGTTGAAAATTGGTTTGAAGATGTACCAATAATTACTGCCGTCACGGTATTGGAAAGATGCAAAAATAAAGATGATAGAGATAACAACGCAGTTAAATTTGTAAAATTGAAAAAACCGTTAAAAGATATTTTCCCCCAGGATTATAAGATTACTTCGAATCACAGGTGGAAAGTAGCTGACAGATTAGCGACTTCAATTGAGCGAATCGGACTAGATCGGCTCGTGCAGCAAGGCACTCGTTTTGTTACAACTCTATCAGGCATTTTGAATTATGAAGACGATGAAATCAGGGTAAGGGCTTTGAAACAAGGTGAGCTTCTAAACGATATAGAAAAATCTGGGAAGACAGCAAAGTGGGGTATACACATCCGCGCACCAGATGTTTATTATGAGGTTAAAGAAATATGCCAAAGTAAATTGACTACATTGCAAGAAGTCGCGAAATTGCAGCGTGGGTTAACAACTGGAATAAATGAATTCTTTCATCTCAATGAAGATCGAATTAAGCACTGGAAGATTGAAAAGGAATTTTTAGTACCTATTGTTACTTCACCAAAGGAAATTGAAGGTCTGATTATAAATTCAAAAAGCATCGAACATAGGTTATTCCTTTGTAATGAGACAAAATCAACACTTTTGAAAAATAAACAAATGGGAGCATTAAATTATATAGAATGGGGTGAAAAACAGTTGACTAAGGAGAGAGGAAAGTATAAGAAAGGTGGGATTCCCTTCCCTAAGGTAGAATCAGTATCAAATAGAAAAACATGGTATTATATCGATGAACGCAAGCCGGGTGATTTTGCGATAAACAGATTCATTCGTGAGAGATTCTTCTTTCCCATCAATAAATCAGGTATATACCTGGGCGATGTTGTTTTCGAGGGTAAGTTTAAGAACAAGAAAGACGCTGCATGTTATTCAGCATTATTAAATTCTACTCTTGTTTTTCTCTTTGTTGATATTTCAAGTCGGTTTAGTATGGGTGACGGTTTTCTTACTTTTTACGGACCAGATATTGAAGGCTTGCTTATTCCGAATGCTGAACTGATTCAAGACAAATATAAGACCGAAATTGTTGAATTATTTAATGAACTCTTGAAACGACCAATAAAAGTCATCTCCGATGAAGTCAAAATGAAGGACAGACAAAAGTTTGATGCCGCTGTTTTACAAGCGATAGGATTAAATGCTAGAAAATATCTTCCGCTTATTTATGATGGCTTGACGGGTTTAGTAAAAGAACGCCAAGAACTGGGAGCTATGCGAAGAAAGACAAGAAAAATTAAGGTTGAGAGAGATATTGAAAAACTATATAATGAAGTTCTAAAGGAAATTCTGCCTGACGGCATCGAACAATTCCCGGGCGAATTCGTTGGAAGTGGATTGAAAAGTAAGGAGTTTGTGGGAATTCCCGTTAGTAAAAATCCACTTAAATTGGGTAAATATTTTATGGGTACTCAAGAGGTTATATCTGACGACGGTTTTCATTATGAAGCCAAGGACATTGATATTGCAAAGTATTTAATATATGCGCAGCAGCCAAATAGCTATATCATCAGAGTTCCTAAGAGCGAAATAGTTATAAGAAAAGCTTTGTTGAAATACGAGAAGTATCTGAGGAATTTAAGGGGCCAGCTCTTCAAAACATTCTTTGATCGAGCCCTGGATCACAAGCTAGCTGAAACATTAACTCATCGTGTTTTTGAAGACTTAAAACTGCCAGAAATATAAGGCTAGGTACAACATGACCGAAACATCCAAAGGTCAACTTGTCTGCCAGCATCTGGAAAAAAGTTCCATAGGATATTGTAGTTACGAACGCTCACTAGGGGAATGGGTTTTGCTGGATGAGTTGAGGAACAAGCACAGAAGATATGGCAAGTAATACCCCCGGCATGATTCCCTCCTCAGGGGCAGGATCATTGATGCCCTGCAGGCCCGCACATATGTTGAGCATGAATGGATCAGGACCAAGTGCATTAGCAGAGAGGGTAGAGTAGTGCATGGTTTAACTGACCGCATTGTAGATCATGAAATCAACAGGCAAAATCTGGAGTTGCTCATGGCTAGTTTTAACAGAGATACCTTCGTGCCATTCATTGGCGCAGGTTGTTCGGTGCCGCTTGGCGAGCCTGACTGGCCCCAATTGTTTGATAAATTGAAAGAGAAGTATGGCTTGAACATATGCGTGAGTGAAGGCGATAACTGCACTGATTACCCTACAGCATTTTCACAAGTGTGTGAGAGAATAGGTACGAAAGAGAATTTCTTCAGCGAAGTATTCGCGCTCATAGAACCTAAAGTCACGCAGGCAACTTTCTTTCATGTAAGGTTAGTCGATGCTTTTGATTGCTATGTTACAACCAACTATGACACACCAATAGAAACAGCCTACTTGAACCAAAGAGGAAGGCCTTTGCGCAAACAATATTTTTTCTGCCCACAGCCAGGTGATGATTTTCGTGACTGCATCATATACTTACATGGTCATAAGGATATAAGATTTGTAGTTATCGTGGACGAAGATTACAGGTATTTCTATCCGACAATTGGCAATGCAGGTGGGTTTCCGGTGCTGGAAGACTTCATCAAGTACTTGTTTGTCACTAAGAGTCTAGTATTCATTGGCTTCAGTTTTGCTGACGCTTATGTGCGTGAGTACTTCCGACATTTGGCGAAGACGGTACATAGCACAAAGATTCGGCACTTCTTGCTTATCGACGAAGATGTCAAGTTCTATAGGGACTTCGTCGACCGAGCGACCCAATTCGAAAAGCTAGGAAGAAGTGATGAAGCAAGATCGGAAGTGGACCGTTTCTATGGTTATGTGATGAAGGAATTCAGAATATATCCTATTGTTTATAGACGCGGGTATCACATATTCATGGAGCGTTTGTTCGAACTGCTTGGCGGAATGGGCGATACTGTGGAAATAAAGAAAACGCCGATTTCGGGGGCGGTACCGTGAAAAACCCTTTTTACCACATTGCAGCCGGAATTGACGCTGCTCTGAAGAGTAGCACTGATGAGTGCATAAAAGAAACCATAAATGTCATAGATGCAGACGTCGCTTATCGTGATTATTTCTTTCAACGAGTTACAGGCGTAGAATGGTTTTATCCGCTAAAAGAAAAGGGTTGTTTCAATCCTAATAACGTACCCGGCCCAAATCCAGCAGATGAAGAAGGTTACGTTGCTATCCCTTTGTGGAATGTACTGCCATACTTAGAGCAGGTGTCAAAGCAGGTTAATGACCCTGGCAATGAGAAGTACATAGATGAACTACTGAAGATCATACGAGAAGTCACGCAATACCGAATAGAGAAAGGTAAGAGCGTGGACAACTATCACACTTGGACGTACTTCGTGAGAATTCTCGTGAATATCCCGAACAGTAGGATACCTATGGACGTGATTGGTTTGATACCTACTTGGCTCGCGTTAGATGTCGCAGCTTGGGCATTGGCTCATGACCTTATCTTGGAGCTTCTGCCGAAGTTCCTGCCCGTAGAACCTTCAGAGGGGGATAAAGAGAAGGTCGAGAAACTGCTCGAGTACATGCTTGAGGTGCGTTGGAAGACGACACAACAGGCATCCTTTGATACGCTGTACGGCGTCAAAGAAGAACCGTACTTGCCCGTTGACCTTCATTGGCTAGAAGAATCGCTGGTGACCAAGAAACATGCTCAGCAGATAGGTGAGAAATGCTCGATGAAACCTCTCTATATGCTTGCCGATAGGCTTAAAGAGATATTCCGAGTGCGGAACAGGGTTCGTCATCTTGATTTTTCTGGCAACGGAGTCCGTTATCGAACAGTTGTCGAGCACAAGGCCGATTTCGATTTCTCGTGCTACGCAGGAAGAATTGATGAAGACGAGTACAGTAAGCATGAGCAGGAAGAAAGACCGTTCGGACGGTTGGTTTACCTTCCGAAAAGAGAAATCGAGTTCGATATTCATGGTTGCGAAGATAAGAGCGCGTTTGTGACACAGATGACGACGAGGTTGCGCGAGAATGTCGGAGAACAGACTGAGACCGATCTAGATCGTAAGGTGGGGCAACTCTACGACAACATGTATAGGGCCTCCTCATTCATTTGGTTTAGATCGATTTCGGATGGGCCTGGCTGGGCGGGCGTTAATGCCAAGCAATTGGTCACTGTCATACTGAGGGAGATCATTTTGGGAAAAGTAAGAAAGGATAAGGCGGCAGGGAGGGAGGTAGTTGAGCAGTTCTTGAGCGCCCGTTACCAATATCCGTTGTTCAAACGGTTTGTTCTGTTCCTCATAGGTGAGTTCTGGACAGATTTCCAGAACATCTTCAGAGCGACACTACTGAATGATAAGAATGCGGTACAGTTCTTTGATGATCCTGAATATCGACCGGAACTCTATACGTTGCTTGAGCAAAACAGCGGGCAGCTCAGTGGGGAAGACAAACGAAGGCTAACCGACATCATTGAAGCAGGTCCGCAGACAGGTGCACACGTAGAAGATGAAGCGAAATACATAAGTTTATGGAAACAGGAGTGGTATTCTGCGTTGAAGTCCATTGTTGAATTCAAAGACCTTTATGAGAAACACCGTAAGATCACAGGGGTCGAGGAACACATCCCCTTCAAAGATTCGGGAGTACAGATCCGCACAGGCCCAGGGCGGTCGCCGCTGAGTGTTGAGCAGATCTTGTCACTGCCAAACAAAGAGATCGCGGATTTCGTTTCTACTTTCAAAACGAAGGACTGGTGGAACGACCCAACCGAAGACGCGCTGGCGGACACGCTGACACAAGCCGCAAAAGCTCAACCAGATAAGTTTATTGACGACATGGAGCCATTTGGGCGCACTTCTTACAATTACGTTGGGGCTATGCTCGCGGGGCTACGAGAGGCTTGGGACAGCAGGAAATCGTTTGATTGGGGGAAATTACTCGAATTTGTTAAGGGTTATACCGGCCCTGATGACTTCTGGCAAGACATACTACCCGTAGCCGGGGACCATTGGAAACCCGATCATAAAAGTGTCATAAGCATTGTTGGAGAACTGATTCAATCAGGCACCAAAGACGACAACTGGGCGTTTGATGAACAACATAACCGAAACGCGCAGAAGATAATAGGTTTTGTGATCAGAGCGCACCTTGATGATCTGATAAATGATCCAAAAGCTGAACCACACTTGCTTCTTGATGTATATACACCTGCCGGCAACATCGTCACCGCTCTGATTTACTTGTCGCTAAGGATTGCCCGACTTCAGTCGAAACGAGACACGCCTGGCGCGGACAAATCGGCACGATGGAACGACGAATTGAAAGTCCTGTACGAAAAGGTACTGGAAAAGGGGCTGATCGAAGCCTACTCGCTGCTAGGTCAGTACTTGGGCAACTTCGCATATCTGGACATGGAATGGGTGAAGCATCAGATCTCTGACCTCGAGCATCCGAAAGACGAAACGCACTGGACGGCTTTCATGACTGGTTACCTGAATACGGTAAAAGTCTACGACAACCTCTATGGCCTGGACTCCATGCAGAGGCACTATGCAAAAGCACTGAACACGGCGTTCGACAAGCATATAGGTAACAGACTTGTCCATCATATAGCGATCGGGTACTTGAGAGGTGACGCACGAGTCTTTGACGGCATGCTTAAGGAGTGGGTGCCATCACAGGTGATGGAAGTGATAGATTTCTTTGCACGCATGAGCGAGTACATATTCAAGCCAGAGGCCGAAGATAGAGATAAGCTGAAAGAAAGGATCTTGTCCTTCTGGAAAAGAGTCTACGATAAGCACCATAGTACGGAAAGTGCGCAGACGGAAGATGGCAAGAAGATCTTGTCATCCGTGTCCAAGTTATCCATGTATCTCTCGGAGATCGATGCAGAGAAATCCGAATGGCTGGCGCTGTCAGCGCCGTATGTTCATCTGCAGGGTAATGAGCGCTGGCTCACCAAGGAACTTGACCGATTGAAGGACACGGGCGATCCAATCAGCACTGCACGTTACATATTGAAGATAATCCTGCTAATGCTGGGGGACCATGTGCC
Organism: uncultured bacterium; assembly: GCA_964354155.1. GTDB lineage: Bacteria > Hydrothermota > Tepidihabitantia > SM23-42 > CAYGYG01 > CAYGYG01. Next base: position 104,057 of record CAYGYG010000008.1, read on the forward strand.
GACATTCGGGAGCGAAGACGAATACATGAAAAAGATTGTAATTCATTCATACAAGCTGAAGAATCTTGAGATCAAAGAAATGGCTGATGAGATCTGCAACATGTACGGAATGGCGGGGGTACATTACCTAAGGCAAACCTGGGAGAAGTACCACGGTCAATGAGTTGAGTAGTGACCCCGTATTGCATCAAGATCAATTCACTTAAAGAGCATGGCTAGCGGCTTTGAAAAGATCGGGACATTAGTTTTTGACATCATCGACGATTTTGAAGCTCGCAAGAGGTCGGAAGGACGAAAATCCGAGAATCACGACCGCCACTACATCGAAGTGCTGGTGCGCGAACCGTGGGTACCTTTCACACTCAGGAGACGCCTCAGGGAAGAGCTGATGTTCCATAATCTAGTTGGGGAATCAGTTTCTGAACATACGGTCAATGCCGAACTTCGAGATATCGTTTTAGACCCCGTAAGGTGTGAACGCCTTAAAGGGCTCCCCGCCGAAGCTGTTGGCAGGGAAATGGTCGGGAGTTTGATAAGGAAACGATATCCAAGGCTAGTTGTTTTCCCTATATCCGGCTTTCTCCCATCAAGAGACATCGCCATTGTGGGCACCGCAGTCATCGGTACATACAAGAACATTCTGGAACACTTTTCCGTGCAGAGTGAGCATGTACCTTCTGATGACGAACCGCATGCCCGCGAGAAACGACACCTTATTCAAGTCATGCGCAAAGAGGAAGAAGAATACCAAGATGTCTATTGCGCTGGCGCCTTGGTTCGTGCGGCCGACCATCAATCCGCTGCGGTTCTTGCGGCAAAAGAAATCGAACTGTCATTACACTTAGTAAGGTTACTCCTTCCCTTGGAATACGGATTAGAGAGACGGCCCAGAATATCTATCTACGAACTCCCCGATCCGAGGAGGATTTTCGTGATATCAGTGGAGAATGCACGCAGAGACCTCGCAACGCTTCCACTGTCCTTACACTACCCAATCATAGAATCCACCATTGATCGTTACGAGGCAGGAGCCGCTGTGACGAAGGCGAGTGGTATTCTGCGTAAGGACCCCCAATCTCGGACCGCCCTCGAAAACAGGCTTGTCGAGGCCCTCAAATGGGCAGGCGAAGCAATTGACACCACAGAGAAAACGATCAAAGTAGTAAAAAGTGTGATTGCTCTGGAACTGTTGTTCGTTTTACCAGATGAACGCAAACAAAGCCAGTTCGTTCAATGCGTAACGGCGGTATTTGACGGTTTCGCCGTTAGCAAAACGCTCATAGACAAGTGGGCAAAGCATACTTATTCTCTAAGATCCGCGATTGTTCACCGGGGCAAGACTGCTGTGACAGATGAAGAGGCGGAATGGGCTGAACGCATAGCATGTGGCTGTATATTAAGAGTTTTAGAAAAAACGGATGACTTTACAACGGACAAGGAATTTCAAAATTGGTTAGAAACAGAAGGCGAATGAAAATAGGCAACCGTTTGAATACTGGTTCAAGACTTAACAAGATAACGAAAGTTACAATGCCGCATTCAACCTTCAAGTGCAACGAACTGATACGTCTGTATCTCGTAGAGAAGCGTGTCTTTTCCGTAGTCCGTCAGCTATCCCGAAACGTGAAGCATTGGCATAGTGGTAAGATGGTAGAGCGCTGGGCCGCGCTGGGGCTGATTGAAGCCGAGAAACGCTTCCGTCGGATCAAAGGCTATCGGTCTATCCCGGTCTTAGAAGCTGCCCTGCAGCGAAAAACAGCTCTTGACAAGAGCGTGGTTGCTTAGTATCTTATGCAAGGTTCGCTGATGAATTTCAACAATGAACGGGACAATCCCTTTGGATTTATGGATTTAGTTAACATGGAATACATGGGTGACCTATGTTGCAGAAATCGCAGTACTTGTCAGATTATTTAGGCCGCACAATACATGTGAGACGTCACAAGTGAGGTATGACTCCTGATTTGATACTGCCATCTGAAATACCGTGGAATGAGATCAAAGGTGCGGACCTAGTGGAGCTGCTCTACTGGCTTTTTGACTCAATGGGCGCCAAGGACTTGGAATGGCGCATCGGAGGTAAAGGAACGGGCGCTGCTGATCAAGGTCGAGACTTGGAGCTTGCTTTCTTCACACCTTCGCCAGACGGTACTCTTACAAAGCAAATTTGGTGGGTAGAAGCAAAGGGCAGAGTCAGTACCGTCGAGGCTAGTGAAGTACAGCAGGCTGTGCTCAATTCCGCTGGGAAATCTGATGTCGAAGTCCTCGTGGTCGCAACAAATACCAATTTCTCAAATCCAACTCGTGACTGGGTTAAGGAATGGCAGCGTCAGCATCCACGGCCGATAGTCAAACTTTGGGAAAGAACCGAACTAGAAAACCTTTGTTCTAAGAACCCATTAGCGGTAATACGACTTCACGCAAGGGCTTTGAGCCCGCAAGGCAAGGTTGAGGTAGCTAGTACCAAGCTTTGGGACTATGCGTCATTCTCCGATGAGCCGACGCTCAGAACCATATGGGAGAAACGGGAAAGTGTAGCGCTAGATGAACGAGCGCTCTTTGCTCTTACGGCATCGGAGTTGGCGAACGGGGATATTGGGCAACGCTCGTGGGCATTACTCGTCACAGACGAGACACTTGCTGCCAGTCTGTGCAATGGTTTGGTCAACTTTCTATATCTCGTTTTTCGCGCCGATGAAAATGGTGTGCGTCAGGAACCGCTAATCCGAGCCATTTCCTATCTGATTTTAGTTGCTACTCAGCGCGTAGGCCGAGACTCAGTTTCATCGTTGCTGTCGAATGTCTGGAATGACGTGGCTGGTCGCGAATATCCGGAGAGAGTACGAGAGATCATCCTTGAGCCAGTGCTGGGCACGCTCCGAACCGAACTGAAAGATGTTTGCGCCAGTAACTGTCGACGCGTTATGACTGAGCCAAAGCTTCTGCATGATAGTGAGATTGAGGCGTACTGGGATCGTTTGAAAAAGGATGTGGGAACCAAAAAGGAACGTAAACGGATTCTTACTATCGAGTCATTCAAGGAGCCATGCAAGGTTGGGTTCTCTGTTAGTGAGCAGTCCGGGTGTCCTCTATGTCATATCGAAAATCCGCAATCTGACATCGGCGAGTTCATACGTATTGTAGATCAGGTTGTTCGGTTTAGGAGCGCTGAAGATCGTGACGTTTAACAACGCGTTCCGACTGACTGACCCGCCGGCGTTTCCCTCTGGCAGGCCGACAGCTGAAGGCGAGCGTTGGCACGCATACATCGTATTCCACGAAACCCGTGCAACTTCTCGCCGCCAGTTAACGATAGCCTTTTTGTGGATCGCGAATCCGAGCTGGCCCAGTCGGTTCGCTGGTTGGAATCGGGGCAGGCCAATTTGATTGTCTCCGGCGATCGGGGAATCGGTAAGACTAGGTTGATTCAAAAGGCCTACCGTTCCTCGCAGCGGGTGTCGTGGGGTCAGATCTCGAGGCCTGAGGCTTGGTGCTGCGTTGGTTGGATCATCCAGCGCGGCGTTTTGGGGAAATCTGGGGGACGGATGGGGTGATAGCTCTACACTCTACATCGAATCGGTGTCCCGCAGGGACAAATGAAATCGAGCCCTTGCTTTTCATCCGGAGACATTGTATTATGTACATGCGCGTATTATGGAGATAGGAGACAGCCTGCGGTTTCGGCTGAAACATAACACAGGTAGTCGTTGTCTAGTTCATTGGAGCCATCAGACAAAATGAGCTCGAGGAGCAAGTGAATATGGACTTGTCAGAGATAGATAAAAAACGACTAAGCAAACTTCATAAACGGAGTAGCAGCAAGACGAGGTCCGTGTTGAAGATTGCAGTGTATGCGTTCTCAGTGGCCCTTCTTGTCTATTTTCTCATACTACTCGTCATGGGCGGGATAGGTCTGAAAGAGTTCTTGTGGATCGCCTTCTTCTATATTGTATTCGTGACCGTTTTTATGGTTTTGCACGACCTCGAGAAAGACCTTGTATTCCTTTTGAAGCTCATGGACAAAAGATTAACCGACGACGAGAAGAGCGACGTACATAGTGGAAATGTTTGCGAAACAGATAGAAAGGAATAGTGTCCTGGTTCATCGACTCTTGGACGGAAGGGGCGCAGTTAGTTGATGCGAATTAAGGGTTGTCGAGGCCGAGGACAAGCTACTCCCGCGGAGGCCAGGCGACTGGTTAGACCAATGAAAAGACTGATGTACATCTTCGTTCTTGCTGCCTTGTGTCTTTCTTCCTTTTCCTGCGAAGGGAGGGCCGGGTCAAGGTTTCTTATCAGAGTTCTTGACTGTCTGCCCTACGGAGACCATGTGCATTTCTCGTTGTTCATTAGAAAGGGCATGACGGACCAGCAAGTTATCGATTTATACGGCCCTCCACCTTACTTTTACTTTATTGATACGACTGGTTGCGTGCTACTCAGAAACGTCAAGTCCGGCAGGGAAGAACCGGTAGCAAGAGACGAAGAATCCGGAACGTATCCGATAGAATTCAAGGACTACACTGGTGCGTCGGCACCGATATCCCATCAGATCTATGTGTACCTCGGGGGATTCGATGCAATCGCCTACGTTTACATTGGCTTTGGTGGTAAGGTTGAGAGCGTGGAGATTGGCGGGACATAGTCGATTTGGACGGCGTGAGAGAACTGCTGGTTAACCTTTACTGGCGGGCTTGCCAATACCCATGGCACACGCTCGTAAACCTGGGCTTCTCACTGGTTATTCTCATCCTGGCTACTAGATTCGGCCCGACGTTGCTCAGACTGGTTGGCGAAAAGGCGCCTGTGCTCTCTATTGACAGCCTGCCGGCGTCGATCAGATTGATTCTCGGCCATGCGCTCACCTACCTATTGTTCAGCCTATCTGTCACAGCAATATCGGCGCTACTGTTGATACACAAGGGCATTGTTTTTGGTTTTCTGGGCTACACGTTCTTCTTCTGGTTCCTGTTCATGCCGATGCGGCTCGTTTACTGCGTGATCTGGAGCACGGCTTTCTCGAATATGGAGAAGTTTTTGATGGTTGCTGGTGCATTCGTCTTGCTGCTTGCGCTGAGCGTATCACTCTTCTACTTTCCGAATCGCATAAGGACACGCCACATTGTGCTCCAAACGAGCAAAGTCAAACGAGTCACGAGCGTTCTTCATTTGTCGGACATCCATGCAGAACGCTATGGGGCAAGGGAAGACAGGCTGGTGTCGCTGGTGAATGCACAACAGGCGGACTTGATACTGATTACCGGAGACGTGTTTATCGCACCGTACGAATTGAACGTCGGAGGATTCAAGGCCGCGGTGAAGATCCTGGAACAACTCAACGCTCGCCACGGAATATTCATTGTTGAAGGGCACCATGACTGCGGAACGGCTTATCATTTGGTCGAGGCCCTGCCACAGAAAGTGAAGCTTCTGAATGACGAGTGGGCCGAGCTTCCCGATACTGATCTTTCAATCTTCGGTGCATCGTTGCATGGCCGGAGCGATGCTTCCTGCGGGGATGACAATGGGGATAGGTTCAAGATATTCATGGCTCACGAACCTGTCCTTCTTCAGGATTTGAATACAAAGCGTTTTGATCTGGTGCTGTTTGGCCACACGCACGCCGGACAGGTCTACATACCCGTCGTGTCGCGTTTGATCTGTGGCAAGTACCGACACGGCCTCTACCACGATGTTGAACCGCCAGTCCATGTCAGCGCGGGCGTGGGACTTGAGGGTTTCCTGGCACCGCGCATTAGGTTTCTCACCTATCCGGAAATCACAGTCATCGAGTTGCGCGGCCCAAAGTGATTTGCTGTCTTAGCATGGTTGTCGCACAGGGGAGAGTATACGTACACTGGAATATGGAGATAGGACCTCCGGTCTGTTGTTTTAAAGGGCGACACGCGCTGGAGTAAAGAAGTGGCTTGACCACGGGTACTGAAAGCAGTACAATGGCCTGAGGAGAGTCGAGGTGACTCAGCATTGGAGGCCTTTATGTCAAATACATCAATAGCGGTTCTGTTGCGTGCCGGAGGATCGAGCCTGCTTTCCTTGCGGGCCACTAAGATATGAAGAAGAACGAAATACTAATACTAGGCTTAGATCTATGCATGACATTAGCCCTTGTGGGCCTTGCGACGTGTGCGGCAGTGATAGTTATTCTATATGGTCGACAAGTAACCACTGTCCCTGTCTTTGTTGCTGCTGTAAGTTTCTGGATGTTTCTTGCCTTCAGTACGTTGGCGTTTATCGAGAGTTTGTTTGTCCGAAAGAAGATGCTATCAGAGGGCAGACAGCGCTGGTTTTGGATACAGAGGGTAGGAGCTGTTCTCCTGTTCGTGGGCGCGCTTCCTTTCATAATCCTCGGCATATGGATCTACACTCACGGCGGACCAACATAGAGGGGCCCGGGGTCGAATTTCCCTTAAGACGGGACCTACGGCCCTTCGGACGGGACCTACTGCTCCACTTTGAACATATGTGACGAATGAAATCGAGCCCTTGCTTTTCATCCCGAGGCATTGTATGATGTGCATGAGCGTATTATGGAGATAGGATACAGCGTGCGGTTTCGGGTGAAACATGACAGCCTAACCAAGGAGTAGACATGAACCATAGTGAGAGAAACTGGCTTGCATCGAGCCTGGTTATGGTTGTTCTTGCCATGACCACGAGTCTGGCGACGAATCCGGAATGGCCCTTGGTCAAAGAGACGGAACACAAGGTGTACATTTCCGGCAAGTACCCGAAAGTCGGTGAGGTCTTTGAGGTTGTCTACCGGTTTCGTTTCAAGCCTGAGGTCAGACCGCCTGCTCCCGGGCAGAAATACTACGTCAAATTCGTCTCGAATAGAGCTGAGGTCATTACCCGAGACGAGATCACGGTGTCGGACATAGTTCCTGGACAATGGCGTGAAGTGAGGGGCCGGTTCAAGATCATAAAACCGTTCGATCTGGTAATGCTTGCCGCGCGATTGACGTATGTGCCAGGCTCTTATGGTCCGGCAGGTGGGGGGGTGGAAGTCTGCCTTCTCAATCAGGAGACCGGGCAGTACGGCACGTGGGACGAGCGGTTCAAGCCTTCCGTCCTGTGGAGGTATAACAATGTCGAACCGCAATGGTTGCCAGGTCCTGATGCGGGCTGGGAGGAGAGCAACCGAAAGATCGTCGATGCCATGAAGAAATACGAACCGGCCTTGACTGACTCCGAAGCCCTTTGCCTGCACCAGGAGCACTACGTCATCGTCACAAGCCCGGTTTGGAAGAAATTCGCATCCGACAGTGCTCGGATCACTGCCATCTTGCGTGAGGGCTGGTTGGAAGCCATACGCTCCGGTGCCGAAGCCAAGCAGAAGTGGTTAGACGCCTTCATGAAAAAATACCTTAAGAAGAAGGATGTCGACACCAAGGCGCGGCGAAATGCCGGCTGCGATTTCAACGCCAATCCTGGGGATTCGGGGTCGGGCCATCTCTCTATTTGTTAAGCGACAATTGGATCGATACTGTCTCGCACATGCCGCTCGAAACCTACGACCTCCGGCTGGACATTGGACAGACCGAATTATCTGAAGACTCCTCTGCCGCGGAGAAAAACCCTTGACAATCCAGCTGGGGAGCTGTATCATTATAATGATGGAGGTCTTATGAAGAATGGAGTGATGTTGTTGTTTGCCGGGTTTCTTATGCTGCCGTGCCTGGTTTCAGCCGGCTGGGTCCGCCAGACCTCAGGCACAGCCAAAGACCTTTGGTCGGTCCATTTCCCCGTGGACGCTGCAACCGGTTATGCCGTGGGGGGCTATGGCACCATCCTGAAGACTACAAATGGAGGAGTGAACTGGGATTCTTTGACCTCGGGCACAACCAATATCCTTGCCTCTGTCCATTTCCCTGCGGACAATCTAACCGGCTATGCGGTGGGCTTATGGGGTATCATTCTCAAGACGACGAATGGCGGAACCAACTGGTTTTTCCAGCTCTCAGGCACAACCAATAGTCTCTACTCTGTTCATTTCCCCGTCGATGCTCTAACCGGGTATGTCGTAGTGGAATCCGACACCATCCTCAAGACCACGAATGGAGGCGCGAACTGGGTTCCCCAGCCCTTGGGTGCACCTTATGTTCTTTTGTCCGTTCATTTCCCAGTTGATGCTCTGACCGGGTATGGCGTGGGGATATATGGCGCTATCTTGAAGACCACGGATGGAGGAGCAAACTGGTTCGAGCAG